>NZ_MAEY01000004.1:0-580851 GCF_002013745.1 Mycobacterium sp. D16Q16 | reverse complement strand
TCTCATCGAGCGATGCCCCCGAACTCGATGAGATCGAAATGCGTGCGGCAGCGCTCCTCGCCAATGTCGCCAGGGCCCGGGAGCGCACTGCAGACAGCGCTGCGGAGCCTGCAGTGGAGTCCGAAGCCGAGGCTGAGGGTTTGGGCCAGGCAGATGAGTGGCCGGTCGAGGCGGTCGATTCCGATGTGCCTGAGGCGGAACCGTTCAGCGACGTTCCTGCTATCGATGAAGTCGATCAACGCGCGGCTGCGCTCCTTGCGGCGATGGACGCGAAGCGGTCTCAGTCTGCTGCCTCTGAACCGGACTCGACCGACCCGACTGATCAGGATCCAGCTCTGCGCCCAGAGCCCGACCAGGACGACGAACAGGCACCGGATCTATCTCTCGATAGCCCAACGGAGTTGGGCGAGGCCCGCGACCTCCCGGAGACTGTCGACTCCGACAGCGGCGATGTCGAGTCGGACCACCCATTCGAGGGCGAGGCCGACCACACGACAGGGCCAGACGGGGCTGCTCAGGACCCCTACGAGCCCCACGATATTGCCCAGGACCACGCGGAACATGTTGACGATGACACTCCTGACGTCGAGCCTCACGACGAGGACGTTCAGTCGCGGCGCCCGCCTACCCGGAGGCTGGCGCTGCCGCCCTGGCAATTGCCGGGAGCGGCCACATCAGTGGAGTTCGAGCGTTTCGGGCCCCATAAACCGTCTTCGTACGATGACGATGGCCCATTCCCTCGGTTGCGCCGTGACCACGAGAAGCGCGACCACGCGGATAAGCTTGCACCGCAAAAGCCGCCCGCGGAGCCGTCGAACGAATCCCCGGACGCGGTAGTGCGCGATGCACCGCAGCCGCCGATACAGGACCCGCGATTGTCTCGACCCCCATTACCGCCGGGATGGAAGCAACGCCTACCACCCCCTCCGCCGGGATGGCGTCCCCCGCAGCCTCCGCCACCGGGATGGCGTCCCCCGCAGCCTCCACCTCCTCCGCCGGGTTGGGTGGCCAATCAACCGAGTCCGGATGCCGGTCATCCCGGGCCGCCTGGACCGCCGCCGCAGGCACACCGGACGGCGCCTCCGGCGAATTATCGCCCCCCGCAAGCCTTTCGAGTGCCCACGCCACTAGAGGAAGCTGAGCTGACGGGGCAGCATCCGAACGCACCCCAATCCGGCTGGCGACGCAGGGTGCGTATGGCGACAGGTGGCCACGTCAACCCTGGTCTGTCCCGTAGGGATCGTCTACGGCAGGAACTCGAGGAGCAGATCCGGCAGCCGATCGTCGGCGACTTCCGTATCGCCGTGCTGTCCATCAAGGGCGGGGTTGGCAAGACCACGACCACGCTTGGGCTGGGGTCGGCACTCGCCATGGTGCGACATGATCGTGTTATCGCTGTCGACGCCAACCCCGACCGCGGCACTCTGGCAGAACGAGTCCGCGACGAGTCGACACAATCAACTGTGCGCGACCTGTTGTCGGACCCCAATCTTCACAGTTACGCCGATGTTCGCAACCACACGCTGATGGCAACCAGTCGGCTGGAAATTCTGGCAAGCGAACAGGAGCCAGCGGTATCGGAGGTGTTCAGTGAGGGCGACTATCGGCGCACCGTCGATATTCTGCGGCACTACTACAACATCATCCTGACCGATTGCGGCACCGGCATCATGCATTCGGCGATGGCGGGAGTCCTCGACCTGGCGCACACCATCGTGTTAGTCAGTGCGCCCGCGATGGATGCTGCCCGGAGCGCATCGGCAACGTTGGACTGGCTGATGCAGCATGGCTATTCGGGGTTGGTGCGGGGCGCGCGCGTGGTGCTCAGCACATCGCGTCCAGGGTCGGCGAACTTGAAGATCGACAAGCTTTACGAGCACTTCGAGTCGCGGTGCCGATCGGTGCACACGATTCCATTCGATCCGCATCTCTCCGAGGGCGCCGATATCGATTTCGGGCTGCTCCGACAGCAGACTATGGACGCCTACCTCGATCTAGCGGCGTCGGTTTCAGAGGATTTCGGCCGACTCCGGGGCCCCGCGGAACGACAGTAACACCATCATTATCGCTAGCTCGCCAGCGTCGCGCGTGTGTAGATGGCCTCAGGGAAGATGTTGTGCAGCAACAGGTACGGATGCGCTGAATGAGCGGGGACGGTCGCGGCGCTCGCCTCGTTGGCCGCCGGTGTCAGTCCAGGTCGACGACGACGGGTGCGTGGTCGCTCGCGCCCTTGCCCTTACGTTCCTCGCGGTCGATGTGAGCATCACCCACTCGCTTGGCGAACTCCGGTGAGCCGAGGACGAAGTCGATGCGCATTCCGCGCTTCTTGGGGAAGCTCAGCTGCGTGTAATCCCAGTACGTGTAGACGCCCGGACCGGGGGTGAACGGCCGCACCACATCGGCGTATCCGGCGTCGTTCATCGCGGTGAACGCGGTGCGTTCGGGTTCGGACACATGGGTGCTGCCCTGGTAGGCCTCGACGCTCCAGATGTCGTCGTCGGTGGGCGCGATGTTCCAGTCGCCGACCAGCGCGACCTGTGCCGCGGGATCGGCGGCGAGCCAGCCGGCGGCCTCGTCGCGCAGAGCCGAGAGCCACCGCAGCTTGTACTGGTAGTGCGGATCCTCCAGCGTCCGGCCGTTCGGGACGTACAGGCTCCACACCCGCACCCCGTTACAGGTGGCGCCGAGTGCGCGGGCCTCGGCGGCCTCCTCGACATCCTCACCAGACGCCCACCCGGGCTGCCCCTCGAACCCAACGGTCACGTCCTCCAGCCCAACCCGGGAGGCGATGGCGACGCCATTCCACTGGCTGAGCCCCACGTGTGCCACCTCGTACCCGGCGTCGGTGAACGCCTGCATGGGGAACTGCTTGTCGGAGCACTTGGTCTCCTGCATGGCGAGCACGTCGGTGCCGGAGCGTTCCAGCCAGGAGATCACCCTGTCGGCACGGGCACGGATCGAGTTCACATTCCAGGTGGCCAATCGCATGACGTCACCCTACTTTTCGATGCTGACAGGCTCGATATGCGCATACCGGTACCGATGCTGCTCGGTAAAGCCCAGGGTTGGATACAGCGCCAACGCCGCGGCATTCTCCGCGCGGACCTGGACGTACGCACGACGGGCTCCCTGTGCGGCGCCCCAGCCCAGCAGGATGTCACACACCTGCCGAGCCAGTCCGCGACGTCGATGGGTCTCGGCCACCCGCACCGCGGAGATGCCGAGCCAGCCCTCGGTGACGGCGCCCCGTGCGATGGCGACCGCGGGACCGTTATCGGCGACGGACGCGAAGCCCAGTATCCCGTCGACCACCGCTGTCAGCACCTGCATCGCCTTGGGATGGTTATCTCCATGCAGGGCAAGCCAACTCGAGGATGGCTCCGGGGGAAGGGGTGCCGCACGGGCCTCGCCGAGATCGCGCACCATCACCACGGTCTCGCCGCTTGTGGCCAGCTCGCCTGGCGGGTGGATCAACCGGTCGGGCAGGCACAACAGGGTGGGCAGCCGGTGTTCGGAGTACCACGCGGCCACCTCGCCGAGCGAGCGCGGTGAAGCCGAATGCTCCAGTGGTACAGCGGAGTTACCGCGATGTGTGTGCCCGCTCGAGGCTCTGACGAACCACCCGTCCACCCAATCATGCTCGATCCCCGGCCACGCTAAGGCCGCGGCCCGCTGCACCGACCTGATGTCCCGATTCAGCACCGGAACCGGTGGCAGCACGCGTACCGAGACGATGTCGGCGAGTGAAATATCCACCACCGCACCGGATTTATGAAGTATCCGCACCGCGGGATCGGTCGCCACCAGCTCACCGACGGTGTCGGTGAAGGGGGGTACCGAACCAGCCGGGCGCCGGCTGCGGATCGCTACCCGTGCTCCGAGTTCGGGCAGGGACACGGTGCAGTGCCGTCCTAATGCCCGAACGGATCGGCGACTTGTCCTGGCGTCCAACTCAATCCGGGCACACCCCAACCGTTGGACTTGACCGCGCGCTTGGCCGCCCTGGCATTCCGCCCGATCAGCGTGTCTATATAGAGGAAGCCGTCCAGATGCCCGGTCTCATGCTGCAGCATGCGGGCGAACAGGTCGTTGCCCTCCAGGGTGACCTCTTTGCCGTCGGCATCCAAACCGGTGACCCGTGCCCAGTCCGCGCGCCCGGTCGGGAAGGATTCGCCGGGCACCGAGAGGCAGCCCTCCTCGTCGTCGTCCGGGTCGGGCATGGTCTCGGGGATCGCGGAGGTTTCCAGGACGGGGTTGATCACCACGCCGCGATGGCGGGTGCCGCCACCGCGGGTGTCCGCGCAGTCGTAGACGAACAGGCGCAGCGGTACCCCGATCTGGTTGGCGGCGAGCCCGACGCCATTGGCGGCGTCCATGGTCTCGTACATGTTCGCGATCAGCTCGGGCAGATCGGCGGGCAGCGAACCGTCGGGACCTACCGGGACGGGCTCGGTAGGCGTGTGCAGCACCGGGTCGCCGACGATGCGAATAGGAACAATAGCCACGGAAGGCAAGCTATCGGCTTGGTATTCGCGGCCGACGCGCGGGGTTGGCTAGCCGCCGTTGCGGTTTGAGCGTGGTTAAATATCGCCGAACCACAGTGTTGTAATTTTTGGTGTTGCAGTGAACGCGATCGATCGACAGACAAGACAACGAACGCCCCGGTTGGGTCAGGAGCTTTTATGGACGGCGCCCAGGCGCGAGCTGAGCAGTCAAAGGCTGCAGACGCTGGTCAGGACTCGCCTGTCGTCGGCTCGGACGGAGTCGAGATTGCGGCCGGTCTGAGTCGGCGCGAGCATGACATTCTGGCCTTCGAACGGCAGTGGTGGAAGTACGCGGGTTCCAAGGAAGACGCCATCAAGGAGCTGTTCGGCATGTCGGCCACCCGCTACTACCAGGTGTTGAATGCCCTGGTGGATCGTCAAGAGGCCCTGGCAGCGGATCCGATGCTGGTCAAACGGCTCCGCCGACTGCGCGCAAGCCGTCAGAAGGCCCGCGCGGCACGCCGCCTGGGGTTTGAGGTCACATAGAGGTCTCGGCGTAGCCGGCTGAATAGGTGCTGGCGCCCATGGACCGTATTGTGGATTCACGATGAACGAACGCGTACCCGATTCTCATGGCCTGCCGCTACGTGCCATGGTGATGGTGCTGCTGTTTCTCGGCGTGATCTTCCTGCTCGTCGGCTTCAACGCCCTCGGATCCGATAAGTCCGCGTCGTCCGACTCGACGTCCACGTCGGTCAGCGCCGCCGCAGCCCCCAAGTCGACGACACCGCCTCCCGCCCCGAAGCCCGAGGTTCGTGTCTACAACACCACCTCAGTGCCCGACTTGGCGCGGGGTGCCGCCGATCAGGTCGCGGCTGCCGGCTGGAAGGTCGCCGAAGTAGGCAACCTGCCCATGCCTGAGGTGAACGTGACGACCGTCTTCTTCGGCAAGACTGCCGGAGAAGAAGAAGCCGCCCATGAAATCGCCAAGGTGCTCGGCGTTCAGGCCGCACCGCGTGCACCTGAGCTCGTCGAACAGCCGCCGGGTGTCGTGGTCGCTGTCGCCATCTGAATGATCTGACGGATCAGCACTTCAGGTCTACCACTGGGTGCTACGCGCTGTAGGAGAGATGGCATGATGAGGCCCATGGTTAAGCCCGCCGTTCTCGCCGCCGGAACCCTTGCTGCCGTTGCCTTGTCCCTGAGTGGATGCTCCCCGGACCAGCCGGCCAGCACCACGCCGGGCACCACGCCTCCGGTGTGGACAGGTTCCACCGCGCCGTCGAGCGCGGGTGAGCACGGTGGTCATGGAGGCGGCGAGCGGCCGATCCCGTCGGGCGAAAAGCTCAATGCCACGCTCAAGCTCGCCGACGGCACGCCGGTGGCGACGGCGGAGTTCGTTTTCCAGGACGGTTTCGCCACCATCACGGTGAAGACCACGGAGAACGGCAAGCTCACCCCCGGGTTCCACGGACTGCACATTCACTCCTTCAAGAAGTGCGACCCGAACTCCACCGCACCGACCGGCGGCACCCCGGGTGACTTCTTGTCCGCGGGCGGACATTTCAACGTGCCCGGTTACACCGGTCATCCGTCCAGCGGCGACCTGGTGTCGCTGAACATCCTCAAGGACGGCTCCGGTGAGCTGGTTACCACGGCGGACTCGTTCACCAAGGACGATCTGACCGCCGGCAACGGCACCGCGATCATCATTCACGAGAAGGCGGACAACTTCGCCAACATTCCGCCGGAGCGGTACACCCAGGCCAACGGCACAGCGGGCCCCGATGACACCACGAAGTCGACCGGTGACGCAGGCAAGCGTGTGGCCTGCGGTCTCATCGACGCGGGCTAGCCGGTAGGGTGGCCCGTCCGATTGAATTTCGCGGGTCACCGCGGCCCACGCTGGGGGTGGAGTGGGAGTTCGCGCTCGTCGACGCCCAGACCAGGGACCTCACCAACGAAGCCTCCGCGGTGCTGGCGGCGATCGGTGAGAACCCGCACGTTCACAAGGAGCTGCTGCGTAACACCATCGAGGTGGTGACGGGTATCTGCGGGTCCGTCGCCGAAGCGATGCAGGACCTGCAGGCGACCCTTGCGACGGTGCGACCGACCGTGCGCTCGATGGGTATGGAGTTGTTCTGCGCCGGTACACATCCCTTCGCCCGTTGGTCGGCGCAACAGCTCACCGATGCGCCGCGGTACGACGAGCTGATCGCCCGCACGCAATGGTGGGGGCGGCAGATGCTGATCTGGGGCGTGCACGTGCATGTCGGTGTCTCCTCCAAGCACAAGGTGATGCCCATCGTCACATCGATGCTCAACTACTACCCGCACCTTTTGGCGCTGTCGGCGTCCTCCCCGATGTGGGAGGGGCAAGACACCGGGTACGCGAGTAACCGGGCCATGATGTTCCAGCAGCTGCCCACCGCCGGTCTGCCGTTCCACTTTCAGACCTGGGAGCAGTTTGAGGGCTTCGTCGATGATCAGATGAAGACCGGAATTATCGACCAGCTCAACGAAATTCGTTGGGATATCAGGCCTTCACCGGCGCTGGGCACGGTCGAGGTTCGGATCTTCGACGGGATTTCCAATGTCGCCGAACTCGAGGCGCTGGTGGCGCTGACTCATTGCCTGGTGGTGGACCTGGATCGAAAGCTGGAGGCGGGGGAATCCCTGCCCACCATGCCGCCCTGGCATGTGCAGGAAAACAAATGGCGCAGTGCGCGTTATGGCCTCGACGCGGTCATCATCCTGGACGAGGACAGTAACGAAAGATTGGTGACCGAAGACCTCGACGATCTGCTGACGCGGCTGCAACCCATCGCACGGCTGCTGGAATGCGAGACGGAACTGGCCGCCGTGGAGGAGATCTACCGCCACGGAGGCTCCTATCAGCGCCAGCGGCGTGTGGCCGAAGAGCATGACGGCGATCTGGGTGCGGTGGTGGACTCGGTGGTCAACGAGTTGGAGCCCGAGCGCTACACCGACAGCCAGTAGTCCAGGATCGCCGCAGCCTGCTCCTCCGGGTTCCCCTCCGCGTGATCGTCGGGGCGCAGCACCAGTTCGGCCTCCTCGGGAGCCTCGTAGGGTGCGTTGACGCCGGTGAAATCGCTGATTTCACCCGCGCGCGCCTTGGCGTACATGCCCTTCGGGTCGCGCTGCTCGCAGATCTCGACCGGGGTGTCGACGAACACCTCGACGAACGGCAACCCGGCCACTTCATGCTGGGCCCGGATCTTGTCCCGATCGGCCCGATACGGACTGATGAGCGCGGCCACGGCGACAACGCCGGAGTCGGCAAGAATCTGGGCGACGGCACCGACACGGCGTACGTTCTCTGCGCGGTCGGCGGCGGAGAACCCGAGGTCGGCGTTGAGACCGTGTCGCAGATTGTCACCGTCGAGTCGGTAGGCAGGGATGCCCATCGCCACCAGCCGTCGCTCCAATTCGACTGCTACGGTGGACTTCCCGGAAGCGGAGAGTCCGGTGATCCATATCGTCCCGCCCTTGGTGGAGCGTTCGTCGCGTGAAACCGCGGACGAGTGCCAGACCACCTTGGATTGGTGCAGTGTCGGGCCGGAGATCATGCCCGCCGCCACCGTGTTGTTGGTGGCCTCGTCGACCAGGATGAAGCTGCCCGTGGTCCGGTTGCGCCGGTAGGGGTCGAACATGATCGGCCGTTGCAGCCGTAGCTGCACGCGTCCGATCTCGTTGAGTTTCAGCTCCTTTGCCTCCTGGTCGCGATGCAGGCTGTTCACATCGAGCCGGTAGTCAAGCCCGGCGATAGTCGCCTTCACGGTCGAATTGGCATGCTGCAGCACAAAGCGCGATCCCTCGGACAGCGTGGACACATCCGTGAACCAGCACACCATGGCATCGATCTGCGCGCCGACCAGCGGCCGGTTGTTGGGACGGCAGAGCATGTCGCCGCGGCCCAGGTCCAGCTGGTCCGCCAGTTGCACGCTCACCGCGCTGCCGGCGAATGCCTCGTCTACAACGGATCCGCCAGGACCCCAGATCGCCGACACCGTTGAGGTGAAACCAGATGGCAGCGCGACGATCTCATCGCCGGGTTTGAACACACCGCTGGCGACCGTTCCGGCCACGGCCCGGAAGTCGTGCAGATCGGTGATCTGATCGGCACCGCGTGCCGCCGCACCGCCCTGAGGGCGGATGACGTATTGGATGGGGAATCGTGCGTCGATGAGGTTGCGGTCCGACGAAATATGTACCTGCTCAATATGATGCAACAACGACGGGCCCTCGTACCACGGTGTGTTGGTAGACCGGGTGACGATGTTGTCGCCGAGCAACGCCGACACGGGAATGACCGTGAGGTCATGCAGCTCCAGTTTGGTGGCGAATCTGCGGAACTCCTCTTTGATTTCGTCGAATCGCTGGGGTGACCAGTCGACCAGATCCATCTTGTTGATGCACAACACCACGTGCTCCACACCGAGTAGTGAGGTGATGAACGCGTGCCGGCGGGTCTGCTGGGTGAGGCCGTTACGGGCATCGACAAGAATGATGGCCAGGTCAGCGGTCGACGCGCCGGTCACCATGTTGCGGGTGTACTGCTCGTGCCCGGGTGTGTCGGCGATGATGAATTTACGCACGGGCGTGGAGAAATAGCGGTGTGCGACATCGATCGTGATGCCCTGCTCACGTTCGGCGCGCAGGCCGTCGGTCAGCAGTGCCAGGTTGGTGTGTGTTTCGCCCTTGGCTTTGCTGCTGGCCTCCACGGCGGCAAGCTGATCGGCGAAGATCGACTTCGAGTCGTACAGCAGGCGGCCGATGAGGGTGGACTTGCCGTCGTCGACGCTGCCCGCGGTGGCGATGCGGATGAGCTCCTGGGCCGGCTCGGTGGTTTCGATGGCATGCACGGACATCAGAAGTAGCCTTCTTTCTTGCGGTCTTCCATACCGGCCTCGGAGATCCGATCGTCGGCACGGGTGGCTCCCCGCTCGGTGATGCGGGTGGCGGCAACCTCTTCCACTACCGCGCTGGCGGTCGTCGCGATGGATTCGACGGCTCCCGTGCAGGTGGCATCGCCGATGGTCCGGAACCGAACCGACTTCTCGATAAGCTCCTCGCCTGGTTGCAGAGTAAGGAACTTGGTGTCTGCCAACAGCATTCCGTCGCGCTCCACCACGTTGCGCCTGTGCGCGTAATACAGCGGCGGTAGCGTGATGTTCTCGAGTTCGATGTACTGCCAGATGTCTAGCTCGGTCCAGTTCGACAGCGGGAACACCCGGATGTGTTCACCCTTGCGGTGGCGGCCGTTGTAGATGTTCCAGAGTTCTGGGCGCTGGGCGCGGGGGTCCCACTGGCCGAATTCATCGCGGAAGCTGAACACCCGCTCCTTGGCGCGGGCCTTCTCCTCGTCGCGGCGCGCGCCGCCGAACACGGCATCGAAGCGGTGCTCGTTGATGCTGCGCAACAGGGTCGCGGTCTGCAGACGGTTACGAGTGGCGCCTGGTCCGGTCTCCTCGACGACGGCGCCGGAGTCGATGTCGTCCTGCACGCTGCCGACCTCCAGACGCAGGCTGTAGCGGCTGACGGTTTCATCGCGGAAGGCGATGACCTCGTCGAAATTGTGCCCGGTGTCGATGTGCATGACGGGGAAGGGCAGCGGGGATGGCCAGAATGCCTTGGCTGCGACGTGCAGCATGACTACCGAATCCTTGCCGCCGGAGAACAGCAGGACGGGTCTTTCAAAGGTTGCCGCAACTTCGCGGAATATATAGACCGCCTCGGCTTCCAGGGCGTTCACGTGCGATAACTCGTATGACTTGGCTGGTGATGAGCCTCTTGGGCGAAGAACACCTGGCGATGTCGGCATTTCCACAACTCCATTCGGTCCAAATATGTACCGTATCGGTTCGTATTCGGTCCAGCCCAGAGTAGAACGTGTTCTCGTTGGGTGTCAATGGGATGCACATACAAAACCGCCGAGTGTGGGCAGTGGTGCGCACACTCGGCGGGAGGTGAGGGACGGCGAGAGGGCCGACGTCAGGCGGGTTTGATGCCGCCGATGTGTTCGGTGATTCCGTCCGCGGTGCGCACGAGCGCCCTGGCCCGGGCGGTGATCTCCGCGTCGGTGAGGTCGTCGCCGATGTAAAGGCTCGCGACCATTGCCTGCTTGCCGTTGTGGTCGTAGACCGGCGCCGACATGACATTCACCCGGTGGCGCACCTTTGCCCCCGACCCGACGGTGTAATTCTCGCTGCGCAGGTACACCCGCTCGCCGATGCCCGACACGATCTCCCCGAGCAGGGCGCGCAACTCGTTGGGGATGTCACCGGGCACTCCGGCCATGAGTGAATACAGCTGTCGGCCGGCGGGTGTCAGTAGTTCGACGAGATAGCCGTCGGCGCGGCATTCTTCGATGACCTTGCGTAGCCGGTCATCCGCCGCGCGGCCGGGCGCGGTCGGGTCCTTGGCCAGCCAGGAGGTGATGGTGTCATCGGTATCCCAGAGCACGAACATCAGGCCGACCGGCGGAGTGAACGGATAGCTCTGGCCGACCTCGACCCGCACGGGGTGATCGGGGTCGCTGACTACTTCCAGCACGGTCACCCGATCGCTGACTACCGCGGACAAGGCCGCGGTATGTCCGAATTCTCGCGTAAGCGTGAGCAATTGATCCCGGCTCGCCGGTTTCGCGCGCAGCGACTCTTGCGCCGCTCTACCGACGCGGATAAGCGCGGGACCCAGGCTGTACGTCTTATCGCGGTCGTCCCTGATGAGGTACCCGGCGTCGGTAAGGGTGGCCACGATGCCCAGGCAGGTGGGCTTACTGAGGTCGAGGCGACGTGCCAATTCGGAGAGCCCGAAGCGTTCGGTGCGGTGCTGCGCCATGAAGTTGAGTACGGCCATGACGCGTTCGGTGGGTGGGGACGTCCTGCCTCGATCTTCGGCCAACGTGAAACCTCCTGTGCCGCTGTGCGGTTCCTGGCATTCTTGACGTACCCGGGCGCAGCGCTCTACTGTCGGAGGGCATTCTACCACTGCGGTACAAATTTGTACCAGTCAGGAGCGCCATGTACAGCGAGGCATTCACGTCCGCGATTGCGGAAGCCGAGGAGCTGATCGTCGCGGCACCCCACATCGACACCGAAGCCGATCTGCTTGAGGGGCTCCAGTATCTGGCGCAGGGGATTGCGGCCTGCACCCATATGGCGTTTCACACCGACCGTGATCATCCGTTCCTGCTTTCCGGCACCGGGCCGTTCACGAAGATGGGATTGGATAACCCCGACACCCTCTACTTCGGTGCTCGTGTCAACGGTGAACACGAATACGTGGTCACCGGAAAGCGTGGTACCACTACCGATTTGAGCTTCCAGGTGCTTGGCGGCGGCGACTACACCGACAAGAATGTGCCCGGCAGCGCCGTCGCCTTCGATGATCGCCAAATCCACATCGAGAGTGACGGTAGCTTCGAGGTTCGTTTTGGGCCAGGGCCGGTCAGCGAGTCGCGGCCCAACTACTTCACCCTCGGGCCGGGGCCGGCGCAACTGGTCATGCGCGAGGTGTACAGCGACTGGCGTGAGCAACGCGGCAGTCTTGCCATCGCGCGGGTGGATACGGCAGGCACAGCGCCGGCCCCGCTGACGAAGGAACAGATCGAAAAGCGTTATGCGAGTGCGGGTAAGCAGCTGGTCAACCGAGTCAAGACGTGGCTGCAGTTCCCCAAATGGTTCTACGACAACTTGCCTGTCAACACCATGACGGAGCCGCGGCTCACTCCCGGTGGTTTGGCCACTCAATTCTCCTCGGTGGGTCACTATGACCTGGCCGACGATCAGGCGATGATCATCACCGTTCCCAAATCAGATGCGCCGTACCAAGGTTTCCAGCTCGGAAGCCTCTGGTACATCTCGCTCGATTACATCAACCATCAGACCTCGCTGAACTCGAGCCAGGCTCAGGTCGACCCGGACGGCAACATCCGGATGGTGGTGAGTAGTGCCAATCCCGGTGTGACCAACTGGATTGAGACCCTGGGGCACCGCCGTGCGTACCTTCAGTTCCGGTGGCAGCGCGCCGACCGGCAGCTCACGGCTGACGACGGCCCGACGGTCGAGGTGGTCGCGATTGGCGATGTCCCCGCGAAACTGCCGCACTACGCACTGAATCAGATCAGCGCGGAGGGCTGGCGCAGCCGTATCGCCGAGCGCCAGACCGCGATCGGCGCAAGGATGTTGGGCTGATGAGTCTCCTTGATTTCGCCGGCAAGGTTGTCGTCGTGTCCGGCATCGGCCCCGGTCTCGGCGCCACATTGGCCACCAAGTTCGCGGCGGCCGGCGCGGATGTCGTTCTCGCGGCACGTACGCAATCACGCCTCGACGAGGTGGCCGAACAGATCACCGCTACCGGACGCAGGGCCCTCACCGTGGCCACGGACATCACCGACGAGGCCAGCGTCGCCAATCTTGTCGAACGCGCGACCGAGACCTTCGGCGGCGTTGATGTTCTCGTCAACAACGCCTTCAGCATCCCGTCGATGAAATCCCTGGAGAAGACGGACTACCAGCATATTCGCGATAGCGTCGAACTCACCGTGGTCGGTACGCTGCGGCTGACGCAGAAATTGGCCGCAGTGCTCGCCCAATCGAACGGTGCGGTGGTCAACATCAATTCGATGGTCATCCGGCACTCGCAGATCCGCTATGGCAGTTACAAGATCGCCAAGGCAGCGCTGCTGGCCATGTCCCAATCGCTGGCTACAGAGCTTGGGCCGCAGGGAGTTCGGGTCAATTCAGTTGTGCCCGGTTACATGTGGGGTGAAAACCTCAAGGGCTACTTCGAACATCAGGCCAAGAAGTACGGCGGCACCGTCGAACAGATCTACGAGTACACAGCGGCGAACTCCGATCTCAAGCGGCTGCCGACCACTGACGAGGTGGCAAACGCCGTGCTGTTCCTCGCGTCCGACCTGGCGAGCGGCATTACCGGCCAGGCCCTCGATGTCAACTGCGGCGAATTCCACGCCTAGCCTCAAGGAGATCAGTATGAGTTTTGACGAGAACTCTGAATCGAACGCGCAGCGCACCAGCGTCGGCACCGTGGACGACCTACACGAATCGGCCACCCGGCTCATCGGTCTGGATGACTTCGGGGACGAGTCTGTCGACAACTATCGCGAAGCGCTAGGGGTGCTACTGGACTCCTATCACAGCGAGGCCGGGCTGACTCCGTTGGGCTCCAAGATGTCTCGGGTCTTCCTGCGCGGCGCATTGGGGGCACGGCTGCTCAGCGAGGCTGCGTTCAAGGCACATCCCGATCATGCACAGGTAGCGATCGATCGGCCCATCTTCGTCACCGGCCTGCCTCGTACCGGCACCACCGCGCTGCATCGCCTCCTCAACGCCGACCCGATGCATCAGGGGCTGGAGATGTGGCTGGCCGACTTCCCGCAGCCCCGGCCGGCCCGCGACACCTGGGACACCAACCCCGTGTACCAGCAGCTGGAGGCGCAGTTCTCCAAGCACCATGTGGAGAACCCGGAATTCATGGGCCTGCATTACATGTCGGCCAGCGAGGTCGAGGAATGCTGGCAGCTGTTGCGGCAGTCGGTGCATTCGGTGTCCTATGAATGTCTTGCGCACGTGCCCACCTACGCCCAGTGGCTGTCTCAACAGGACTGGACACCGGCGTACCGGCGTTACAAGGCCAACTTGCAGCTGATCGGTCTCAACGACATCGAAAAGCGTTGGGTACTCAAGAATCCGAGTCATCTTTTCGCTCTCGATGCGCTCATGGAGGTATACCCGGACGCATTGGTTATCCAGACACATCGCCCGGCCGAGACCATCATTGCCTCGGTCTGCTCGCTCAACGAGCATGCGACGGCGGGCTGGTCGGAGACCTTCGTGGGTGCCACTCTCGGCGCTGATCAGCTGGACACGTGGGCCCGCGGCCTGGAGTCGTTCAAGTCCGCGCGTACCAAGTATGACGAGGCACAGTTCTGCGATGTCGACTACTTCGACTTCATCTCAGACCCGATTGGCACTGTCGAATCCATCTACCGACACTTCGGACTGGAGCTGTCGGCGTCCGCGCTGGTCGAGATGCAGAAGATGAACGATGAGAGCCAAAAGGGCCCGCGCGCACCCAAGCACGTCTACTCGCTGGCTGACTATGGGCTGAGCAAGGAAGCGGTGGTGGAGCGCTTCGCGGGGCTGTGATGTTGGTCTTCGCGCCCGTGGCTTGTCCATGACACATGTCGCCGTCGTCGGTGCCGGCGCGGCGGGAACAATGGCTGCCCTACATCTACTGCGGCGCAGGGACTCCAGGGCGCTGCGTCTGACCGTGATCGACCCCGACGCGAGTACCGGGCCAGGAGTTCCCTATCGCACCACCGATCCGCGTCATCTCCTGAATGTTCCTGCTGGCAAGCTCAGCGCCGACGCCAGCGAGCCCCTGGATTTCGTGGCCTGGTTGGGCGGCAATGGTCTATCGGGCGCGGGTCCCGAGGATTTCGTTCCCCGGGGGCTGTTCGGACGTTATCTCTCCAGCGCCTTCGACGGGGCGCGCGGCGATCGGGTGACCCGTGTTCATCGCCACGCTGTTGCGGTAGCCACGCACGGCCACGGACTCGCGATCACCCTGTGCAATGGCGAAAGGGTGCGCGCTGACGCCGTGATTCTCGCGGCCGGGCCTAATACTCCCGGAACGTCTTGGGCGCCAAAATGGTTGCGTGATAGTGCACTCTTCGTGAGCGACCCCTGGCGCCCGGGTGCACTCGACGGCCTTCCGGAGGACGGCGATTTACTGCTCATCGGAACAGGTCTGACGATGGCCGACCTCACCTGCACACTGCGGCGGCCGGATCGTGTCGTGCACGCGATCTCCCGCAGCGGGCTGCTGCCACGAGCGCATCGTCAGGATCCGTCGTCGCGGGTGCCCGCACCTGCCTTCACTATCGATCGTGGGCAGGTGCTGGAGCGTTCTGTGCGCTATGTCCAGGACGTGATCGCCCAGGGTGGCGACGCGTGTGTTGCGGTGGACGCGCTGCGCCCGCATGCCGGTGCGCTCTGGATGGCCATGACCGACGAGGAGCGGTCTCATTTCCTGCGAAAGTACCGCAGGCTGTGGGATATTCACCGCCACCGGATGGCGCCGCGGACCGCCGCTCAGGTCGATCGGTACCTCGGCGACGGGGGGTTGCGGCTCTATTGTGCGGAGTTGGTGAATACCGTTGCCGCAGGCACCGGAGTCCGGGCGACGTTGTCGACGGGCCGGGTCCTCGACATAGGTGCGGTGATCAATTGCACCGGCCCGCAATACGACATCACCGCCGCCGCCGATCCGCTGTGGAGCCAACTCCTTGCCGACGGCTTGGTGAGACCCGGGCCACTGAACCTGGGGTTGGACACCGACGCCGAAGGACGGCTTCTTCCTGCGGTGGTGCCGATGTGGACACTCGGTCCGCTGCGGCGCGGAAATCTCTGGGAAACAACGGCATTCGCGGAGATCAGGGCGCAGGCGGAGCGATTGGCGGCGCTGATAGGGTCGTAACGTGCGTGTTCTGGTGCAGCGAGTTGTCTCGGCGTCAGTGTCCGTGGACGGGGCGGTGGTCGGCGCGATCCGCCCCGAAGGTCAAGGACTGCTGGCGCTCGTGGGCGTCACCCACGATGACGACGCCGGCATGGCCGCGCAACTCGCAGAAAAACTGTGGCAACTGCGCATTCTCGACGATGAGAAGTCCGCTGCCGACCTCGGTGCTCCGATACTGGTGGTCAGTCAATTCACGCTGTATGCCAACACGAAGAAGGGGCGTCGTCCGGCGTGGAACGCGGCTGCGCCCGGAAATGTCGCCGAACCTGTCGTGGCGGCGTTCGCGGACGCCCTGCGGAACTTCGGTGCACACGTGGAGGTGGGGGTCTTCGGCGCGCACATGCAGGTTGAACTGATCAACGACGGTCCGGTGACCGTGCTGTTGGAGCTGTAGATCAGCCGTCCCCGGGCGGTGCTGCCGTGCAGATCTGGTCGAGGCAGCCCTCGGCGACTGCATGCGCAATGCTGTCGGACAGGCGGGGGCACCCGCGCACCCGCGCCGTGTTGGTGCCCTCCTCACGCATCTGCGCGAAGAAGGCGCACCGCCCGGCCGCCGCGGTATTCCATTGCACAGCAGTGTGATTGAGACTGAGCTTCTTCACCATCACCGAGCCATGGCAGAACCGGCAGTCGACTTCCTGAAGGCCGGAGGTCAGGTACCGCTGCTTGTCGCCCTCGGTGGCCTCATGCAGCTGCGCGGCCCGCTCCGGATCGTGGTCGAATGCCGGCGCCTTCGACCAGTGGCCATTCGAGCGCCCCGATCCAGCGGATTCATGAGCCTCGTCTTCCCCATGGGCGCCATGCAGTGCCAGCATCGACTGAGCCAGCTCCTCCACGCTCGGAGGGCTGGTATTTTTCTCAGTCAAGGAAGACCCTGCTGAAACTTCGGTCATCGCACTAGCTTTGCGTCGCCTCGGCGGGAGCTTCGGCCTCGGCCGCGGCCTTTTCGTCCGCTTGGCGCTTCAGGTTCTCGTCGACCTCACCATGCCAGAACTCGTTGGCCTTGGTGGTGTCGATCTCGAGCTCGAAGCGGTCCGTCATCTCCGGAGTGACGTCGGCCTTGTTGACGTAGAACTGCGAGTACCAGCGGCGCATCTGGTAGACGGCGCCGTCCTCCTCGACCAGCAGCGGGTTGTCGATGCGGGTCTTGTTCTTCCAGATCTCGACGTCTTGCAGGAAGCCTTGTCCCACACCCTTGGTCATCGCGCGCGAGAGCTTGCCGGTCATCTTCTCGTCCATGCCCTCGGGCTTCTGGACGATGACGCCGTACTGCAGGACAAACGAATTCTGGTCGATCGGGTAGTGGCAGTTGATCAGGATCGACTCTGCCTTGTAGCCGCCATAGTTGTTGTGCAGCCAGTTGATCATGAAGGACGGCCCGAAGTACGAGGCCTCCGAATCAAGGATCTGTTCACCGGTGTACTGCGAGGAACCGCCCAACTGCACGTCGGGACGGCCGACGGTACGCAGATACTGCGAGGCGATGTGACCCTCGAAGACGTTCTTGAAGAACGTCGGGAATCCGAAGTGGATGTAATAAAAGTGCGCCATATCGGTGACGTTGTCCACGATTTCGCGGCAGTTGGAACCCTCGATAACGATGGTGTTCCAGTCCCAGGTGGTCCAGCCGTCGTCCGCGAACTCCGGAACCTCCGGAATCTCAACGTCATCCGTCGGACCGTTGCCCTCGGCGTCATGCCAAACGAACAGCAGACCGCTTTTCACGTCGGTGGTCCAGCTGCGGGTGCGGGCCAGCTTGGGCGTGCGCTTGGCGTAAGGGACGAGCTTGCACTTGCCGTCTCCGCCCCACCGCCAATCATGGAACGGGCAGGCGACGTTGTCGCCCTTGACGGTTCCCTGGGACAGGTCGCCGCCCATGTGGCGGCAGTAGCCGTCGAGCACCTTGATATCGCCCTGGGTATCGGCGAATACGACCAGCTTGGTGCCGAACGCGTCGATGGCGTGCGGCTCCCCGTCCCTGAACGACTCTGCGACGCCGAGGCAGTGCCAACCACGGGCATAGCGCGTCGGAAGCTCGCCGACGTCGATCTCGCGAACGCCGATTCCTGCGGTATCTGTGCTCATGGCGGGGCTGCCTCCAGTGTTTCGATGCTGGCCGCTGTGGCGACCATCTTCAACTAGAACAGGTTACAGTTTTGGCCCCCCGGAGCGCAAGAAATATGCCTGCCACAAGCGGAAATAAGGTCCTTTAGGAAGGGTCGCTAGGGTATTTCGATGCCTTTGTACTCACTCGACGGAAAAAGCCCGAGCGTCCACCCGGAGGCGTTCGTCGCGCCGACCGCCTGTCTTATCGGAGACGTCACAGTGGAAGCCGGCGCTTCGATCTGGTTCAACACGGTCATCCGCGCCGATTACGCCCCGATTGTGATCCGGGCGGGAGCCAACATTCAGGACGGGTCGGTGCTGCACAGCGATCCCGGGATGCCGGTAGACATCGGTGAGGGCGCGACAGTGGCGCATATGTGTCTGGTGCACAGCTGCACCGTGGGTGACGGCGCCCTGATCGGAAATCACGCGACGGTGCTCGACGGCGCCTCCATCGGCTCGCGCAGCATGGTGGCCGCGGGTTCGTTGGTGCTCGGCGGCACTCAGATCCCTGAGGATGTGCTGGTCATGGGTTCACCCGCGAAGGTCAAGGGGCCTGTCGCGGGCACTGCGGCAGAGTTCCTGACTAAGGGCGTTCCGGCCGCTTACCAGGCGCTGGGAACGCGTTATTTGGCCGGTTTGGACACGTAGCGGCGTTACGCCCGCCCCGGTGTCTTGGTCAGCTGCAGGCATTCGGGCACGTTGAACACGCGCATCATCCGTAGCTCCTTGGCCGGGAGCTGCGACCGCACCTGCGCGGTGGGGACCACCCGAGGGTTGGCCAGCGTGAGTCGCTCGCCTGCGCGGAGTAATTCAGCGCCGCCCTGGGCGGTCACATTGCGCACCCAGTCGGCCGACTGTCCATAGGGCAGAAGGATCAGCACCGTGCTGTCCGCGGCGTCGAAGGCCTCCACTGGCGTTTCGTAGGCCTGGCCGCTGCGCCTGCCGTTGTGCCGGATGACGGCCGTGGAGGTGGCATCGGTTCCGGCGGCGGACATGACCTTCGGGTTGGTCACGGCGCGGTTGAATCGCCGGATTGCGTTGAGAATCGGGCGGATCTGCAGGCGGATGCCCGCGACGAGCAGGGCGAACAGGGCGAGGGGCACCGCGAGGACGGCACCGGCGACGATCAGCGCGATGACCACATGGCCAGGTTACTGAGATCCGACCGGGGTGTGACCGGGATCTCTGGACGTGCGTCCCACTTTCTCTCCCATTATTTTTAGGCTTGCCTTACCTAATCGATGTCCGAATCAAAAGGGGATGGCATGAGGAAGATCCGAGTCGCGGTTATCGGCGCAGGTCCGGCCGGTATCTACGCCGCCGACATCCTCACCAAGGAGTACGAGCAGGCCCAGGTCGATGTGTTCGACCGGCTGCCCGCGCCCTATGGCCTGGTGCGCTATGGCGTGGCTCCTGACCATCCCCGGATCAAGGAGATCATCAAGGCGCTGCGCCGGGTGCTCTCCCGTGACGAGATTCGGTTCATCGGCAATGTCCACTACGGCACCGACATCAAGCTCTCGGATCTGCGGCGCTTCTATGACGCGGTGATCTTCTCGACCGGTGCGCGTGCGGACCGTGAGCTCGAGATCCCCGGCATCGACCTTCCGGAAAGCTACGGGGCCGCCGACTTCGTCTCCTGGTACGACGGTCATCCCGATGTCCCACGGGACTGGCCGCTGACCGCCAAGAGCGTCGCCGTGCTGGGTGCCGGAAACGTGGCCCTGGATATCGCGCGCATGCTGGCCAAGCCCGCCGATGAACAGCTCGGCACCGAGATCCCCGCCAACGTCTATCAGGGTCTGGCGCTCAACCAGGCGACCGATGTGCACGTCTTCGTGCGGCGCGGTCCGGCTCAGATCAAGTTCAGCCCCATGGAGTTTCGCGAGCTGTCCCACTCGCCGAGTGTGGACGTCATCGTGCACCCGGAGGGGTTTGAGATTGACGAGGGCAGCCAGCAGGCCATCAATTCCAGTAAGGCCACCAAGCTTGTCGTCGACACCATGATGAAGTACCTCGATCAGGAGCCCACCGGCGCTCCGCATCGCATTCACATTCACCTGTGCCAGTCGCCCGCGGCGGTGCTGGGAATCGACAGGGTGGAAGCCCTGCGCACCGAGCGCACTGAGCTCATCGGCGACGGAACGGTCAGGGGAACAGGCGAATACACCGATTGGCCGGTGCAGGCGGTCTACCGGGCCGTCGGGTACATCTCCTCGCATCTGGCGGATCTGCCGTTCGACCACCACGCCGGGGTTGTCCCGCACGATGCCGGGCGGGTGCTCGATATCGACGGAATTCCGGTCGAATCGACCTACGTCACGGGCTGGGTCAAGCGCGGACCCGTGGGGTTGATCGGACACACCAAATCCGATGCCGCCGAGACGATTGCCAGCCTCCTCGCAGACCTCCCGGGTATTCAACCCGCCGAAATCTCCGACCCTGATGCGATTTTCGCGCATCTACGGGGCAGCGGGATTGACTACACCACCTGGGAGGAGTGGGAACGGCTCGATGCTCACGAGGTAGCCCTCGGCGAGGAACAGGGCCGCGAACGCATCAAAGTGGTACCGCGCGAGGAGATGATCAGCGCCGGGCGCCAGGCCTCTTAGCGCGAAGACATAAAGGCCCCCGTCGCTACGAGCGCGGGGGTCTTTATGTGGATCTGCGGACTTAGATCTTGCGCGCGGTCCCGGCGACCTTGTCGAATTCCCAATAGGCGCGCAACACGACGAGCTTGCCCTCGTCATTGGCCTCGTAGGTGAAAACACCCTCGGCCGTCATCTGGTAACCGTTCATCGTGGTGACGATCCGGCCCACGTTGGCCTGATGGGTGCCGCAATCGTAGGTGGCATCAAAGATGAAGTCGAGATTCTCGGTGGGGGCGATGATGTTGTCCCAGAAGGCCGAAATGGCCTCCTTGCCGCGATGTCCCTTGCCCTCTGGATCGAATGGCGACGGACCCACCGGATCCTGCACCACGCCGTCCTCGGCGAAGTTGTCGACCCAGGCCTGCTTGTCGCGGGCTTCGACGGCCGCGCGGGACCGCTTGCCCGCTTCGTCTGCGAGGCTCATGCCTTGCTCCCATTCACTACGGGCTTCTCTGCCCCTACGACCCACATCGAGTAGTACTGCGAGCCACCGCCGTACGCGTGACCCAATGCCTTCTTGGCGTTCGACACCTGATGGTCACCGGCCTTGCCCATCACCTGGATGGCGGCCTCGGCGAACCGGATAAGTCCGGAGGCGCCAATCGGGTTGGAGGAGAGCACGCCGCCGGAGGCGTTGACGGGGATCTTGCCGCCGATGGCGGTCTCACCGGCTTGGGTCAGCTTCCAACCCTCACCCTCGGCCGCGAATCCCAGGTTCTCCAGCCACATCGGCTCGAACCATGAGAACGGCACATAGATCTCCGCGGCGTCAATCTCGTCGATCGGGCTGGTGATTCCGGCGTCGCGCCACAGCGCTGCCGCAGCATCCCGCCCGGCTTGGGGGTTCACCCGGTCGCGCCCGGTGTAGTCGAGCGGCTCGGTGCGCAGCGCGGTGGCGTGCACCCAGGCGACCGTATGGCCGTCGGTGATACGGCGATCGGCAGTCGCTTCGTCTCCCACGACGATTGCGCATGCGCCGTCCGAGGACGGGCAGGTCTCGTCGAAGCGGATCGGGTCCCACAGCATCGGGGAGGCCATCACCTTCTCGACGGTGATATCGGGCTGCTGCAGGTGCGCCAGCGGGTTCTTCGCCGCGTTGAGCCGGTCCTTGACCGCCACGATGGCTCCGGTGTCCAGTGGGGCCTTGGAACGCTCGATGTATGCGCGCACATGCGGGGCGAAGTAGCCGCCTGCACCAGCACCCACCGGCACGGAGAATGGCACCGGAATCGACAACGCCCACATGGCATTCGATTCGGACTGCTTCTCCCACGCCAGCGCGAGGACTCTGCGGTACTTGCCCGACTGCACCAGGCTGGCCGCGACCACACCGGTGGATCCACCGACCGAACCGGCGGTGTGCACCCGGATCATGGGCTTTCCGGTCGCGCCAATCGCGTCCGCCATGAACAGCTCGGGCATCATCACGCCCTCGAAGAAGTCGGGGGCCTTACCTACGACAACAGCGTCGATATCGTCCCAGCCGACACCAGCATCGGCCATCGCCCGATCAATCGCCTCGCGGACAAGGCCATTCATCGAGACATCGTGGCGCTTGGCGACGTACTTGGTCTGCCCGGTGCCGATGACGGCAGCGAGGTTCTTGGATGCACCCACGATTACTTACCCTCCAGCACGGCGACGAGGTTCTGCTGAAGTACGGGCCCGCTGGTCGCGTGAGCTAGCACCCGCTGTGCCGAACCATTCCAGATATGTTGTGCGGCAAAGCCGATCCGCTCCAACCCGGCTGAGAACATCGGGTTGGCCACCAGCGCGCCACCCGAAGGGTTGATGGTCGTGGAGTCCTTGAGGCCGATGGCCTCGGCGAGGATCAGCTGCTGGTGGCTGAACGGCGCATACAACTCGGCCACCTCGATGGAGCCGGTATCGCCGCCGGTCGCGGCGGCCGCTGACGCGGCTGTCGACGGAGAAGCCGTCAGGTCACGGGCGCCGAGTATCGGTGTCTCGATGCGATGCTCGAATCCGGTGATCCAGGCGGGGTTTTCGCGCAGCTCGCGGGCACGGTCAGCCGAGGCCAACACCATGATCGAGGCGCCATCAGAGATGGGCGCGATGTCATGTTTGTGCAGTGGATCGGCAAAGTAATCGCGTGCCAGCAGCTCGTCGACGCTCGATGCCGGGGCCTCGAAGTCCACGCGCGTCGCGTGGCCGAAGGCGTCGAGGGCAACCTGTGCCATCTGCTCCTTGGTCCACTTGCCCGAATCCAGGCCGAGTCGCGCCTGCAGTGCTGCCATGGACACCGAATCGGGCCACAGCGGCGCGACGGTGTATGGATCAGTTTGCAAGGCCAGGGCTCTGCGCAGAGTGCCGGCAGAGGACTTTCCGAATCCGTAGACGAGCGCGGTCTCGACCTGTCCGGTGAGGATCTTGATGTAGGCCTCGTACAGCGCCCATGCCGCGTCCATTTCCACATGGGACTCGTTGATGGGCGGCACCGCACCGATCGAATCGATCGCGGAGATGAACGAGAAGGCGCGCCCGGCCAGATAGTCGGACGACCCGGAGCACCAGAAACCGATATCTGACTTGGTGATTCCGAGATCGGCGTAGATCTGACGGAAACAGGGCACCAGCATCTCGACACCGTTGGTGGTGCCCTCGGTGCTGCGCACGTGTGGGGAATGGGCGAAGCCCACAACTGCTACTGCGGGGGCAGCGGAACTCATCAGATCCGATCCTTGTAGGTCTCGTAGTCGGCGTCGGGTTCACCGGTGGGGCGGAAGTACTGGATGTTGTCGATCCCGTATCCCCACTCCTCCTTGGGTTTCCACACGGCCTCGACCCGCATGCCCATGCGGACGTCCGCCGGGTCGATGTCGTAGACGAGGTGCAGGAACGGAATATCGGCACCGTCGAGCAGCACATACGCGGCCACATACGGCGGCTTGATGCGCTGGCCGGGGAACGGGATGTTGATAATCGCGAAGGTGGTCACGACGCCCTTGTCGGCCACCTGCACCAGATCGGAGGTGGGCTCACCGGTCAGGGGGTCGGCACCACGAGCCGGGAAGTAGACCCGTCCACCCGCGCCGGTGCGGCCGCCGAGGAGCTTGCCCTCGGCCAGCGCGCGCAGGTAGGCGCTTTCTTCGGGGGAGGTGATGTGCTGAACTTCCAGCCGGATGGGAGTGACCTGCATGGTCACCGGCTCCTGGTCCGATGCGGGGGCCGGAACGTCAACCGGCCGATCTCCGAGTGCGAAGTAGGCGATATCGGTGATCGCGCCGACGGTTTCGTCCGCCCACACCGCGTGTACGCGGGCACCCGTCTCGATTCCGGCGGAACCCGCCGCCCCGGTATCCACGGCGTGCAGCAGTGCGGTGTCCGCACCGTCCAGTGTGATGAGAGCCCAGGCGAACGGCTTGGCCAGCGGCTGGCCCTCCAGTGGTTCGGGCTGCCACGACCAGGACTGAACCGTGCCCACGCTCGACACCGGCACCACCTCAGTCAGTGGCGCGTACGTCACCGGGTCGTATTCGGCCGCGGGTACGTGAACCCGGCCGTCGCTGCCGCGGGTGCCGACAATCTGCCGATCGCGCAGGGCGGTGAAGAACTTGGAGAGGGTCGGTCCCACCGAACGGGTGTAATCAAAAGACAGTTCGAGGGGGGCTGAGAGGAGCGGCAGTGGGGAGGTAAGCCCGGTTGTGCTGCTTTGGCTGACTGTCACACCTCCGAGTAGAACAAGTTCTAGTTTTTTTCGCAAGGGTGGTGGTCGCGGCATATCCGGCCGGTTACAGTCGGGCCATGAAATTCGGATTGCAGCTGGGGTACTGGTCGGCCTCCCCGCCGGACAATGCGGCTGAACTGGTGGCCGCCGCCGAAGAGGGTGGATTCGATGCCGTCTTCACGGCCGAGGCCTGGGGTTCCGACGCGTACACCCCGCTGGCCTGGTGGGGATCGGACACCAGCCGTATCCGGTTGGGCACCTCGGTCATTCAGCTTTCGGCACGAACGCCGACGGCGTGCGCCATGGCGGCCCTGACTCTGGATCACCTCTCCGGTGGCCGCCACATCCTTGGGCTGGGCGTATCGGGACCCCAGGTGGTCGAGGGCTGGTACGGGCAGCCATTCCCCAAACCCCTGGCTCGCACTCGTGAGTACATCGACATCATCAGGCAGGTGCTGGCCCGTGAGGCGCCCGTGCGCAGCGCCGGCCCGCACTATCCGCTGCCGCTGACCGGGGACAAGGCCACCGGGCTTGGCAAGCCTCTCAAGCCGATCGTGCACCCGCTGCGCTCCGACATCCCGATCTTCCTCGGGGCCGAGGGGCCGAAGAACGTCGCGCTGACCGCTGAGATCGCCGACGGCTGGCTGCCCATGTTCTACGCTCCGCGGCTCGCCGACATGTACAACGAATGGCTCGACGAGGGTTTCGCGCGTCCCGGCGCCCGGCGCAGCCGTGCGGATTTCGAGATTGCGGCCACCGCGCAGGTCATCGTCACCGACGATCGCCGTTCGGTGCTTGATCAGCTGAAGCCGTTTTCCGCCTTGTACATCGGCGGCATGGGCGCGGTCGAACTGAACTTCCACGCCGAGGTGTATCGGCGCATGGGTTACGGCGAGGTGGTCGATGAGGTCACCGAGCTGTTCCGCACCAATCGCAAGGACAAAGCGGCCGAAGCGATTCCGGACGAGCTGGTGCTCGACACCACGATCGTCGGAACGGAGGCGGAGGTGCGTGAGCAGATCAGGGCGTGGGAGGCCGCAGGGGTCACCATGCTGGTGGTCGGCTGCCGCAGCGTCGAGCACGTCAAGCAACTGTCGGCGCTGACGTAACAGCTCTAGCGCTGAACCTCGCGGAAGTCGAGCATCGCGTTGACGGTGTCGACGGCCTCGTTCAGCGCGGTGACCCGCGTCGCCAGAGTCGGTGCGGCCAGTACGGCATGCCGGTCGGCCTGACCCATCGGCACGCGAGATGCTAATGCGTACAACCGCTTTTCAGCACCACTCGGTAGTCCAGTGGCGATTGACCAGCGGCGGGGGAGCCGGACCTGCTGTGCGGTTGCGACCCGGCGCAGCAGGTTCTCGATACGTGCCTGCACCTCATTGATGGCGCTCAACGGCAGTACCCGTTCATCGAGTTCATCGGGCCAGGGTTCGGTTTCGGCGCGCGGATACGGATCGTCATCGAGCCACTGGGTGATTCGTATCCGATGTGCGCCCTCGCAGCGCAACGCGAAGCGCTCTGCCCCGAGTGACTCGCAGTCGAGGACCCGGGCGGCGGTTCCTATGTCATGCCGGATGTCTCCACCACCGACCTCCCGGCCGCGGGCGATCAGAACGACACCGAAGGTGTGGTCGGCAGCCATGACGTCGCGGACCAGGGCGACATAGCGCGGCTCGAAGATGCGCAGCGGCAGCGGCTCGCCGGGCAGCAGTACCGACTGCAGCGGGAACATGGGCGTCACCCGCCCACACTATGCGTGGTGTCTTACGTCCCGGTGAAGTTGGGGGCGCGCTTCTCGGCGAAGGCGCGTGGGCCCTCTTTGGCGTCGTTACTGGTGAAGACGCCGATGCCCACCTTGGTATCGGCCTTGAACGCCTCGTTCTCGTGCAGGCCCTCCGAATCGCGGATGGTCTTGAGCACGGCCTGCACGGCGACGGGTCCGTTCGCCGCGATCATCGCTGCCAGCTCCAGGGCCTTCTCCAGTGCCTGCCCATCGGGCACCACATGCCCGATGAGTCCGATTTCCTTGGCCTCGGGAGCCTTGATGTGCCGTCCGGTCAGCAGAATGTCGGCGGCAACGGTGTACGGGATCTGGCGGGGGAGGCGCACTGCCGATCCACCCATCGGGTACAGGCTCCACTTCACCTCGGAGACACCGAATTTGGCGCTCTCTCCGGCGACGCGGATGTCCGTGGCCTGCAGAATCTCGGTGCCGCCGGCGATCGCGGGTCCCTCCACCGCGGCGATCAGCGGCTTGGTCAGGCGGCGGCCCTTGAGAAGCCCGGGGATGACCGAGGGGTCGTAGCTGCCGTCCGAGAACTGATCACCTGGGGCGCGCTTGTTCATGGCCTTGAGGTCGGCCCCCGCGCAGAAGTAGCCGCCGGCGCCGGTCAGGATGCAGACGCGAACCTCGGGATCGTTGTCGACGCGGTCCCAGGCCTGCGTCATGATCTCCAGCATTTCCCCGGAGAGGGCGTTACGCGCGTGCGGGCGGTTCATCGTCACGATCAACACATGGTCGCGTAACTCCACCAGAGCGTGGGGTGCGTCTTGCTCGGTCACTGTCTCAGTCATGGTCTTTCCTCCGTGTTTCCGTCCAAGAGGAACCCCTTCAGCGGGGCCGGGGCTTGTCTAAAAATGTAACACGTTCTAATTTATGGACATGGCCCTTAACATTGCCGACCTCATTGAGCATTCAGTCGACACTATGCCCGATCGTGTTGCCATCATTTCTGGCGATCGAAAGCTGACATATGCCGAGCTTGAAGAGCAGTCCAATCGGTTGGGGCACTACCTGCAGAGCCAGGGCGTGGGCCCTGGCGACAAGGTGGGCCTGTACTGCCGGAACGGTATCGAGATCGTCGTTGCGCTTACCGCCATCGTCAAGATCCGCGCGATCTCGGTCAACGTGAACTACCGGTACGTCGAAGCCGAGTTGCACTACCTGTTCGAGAACTCCGATATGGCGGCCCTCGTGCACGAGCGCCGCTACAGCGACAAGGTCGCCAACGTCCTGCCGAGCACGCCGAACGTCAAGACCGCGATCGTGGTGGAGGACGGAACAGACCTGGATTACTCGTCGTACGGCGGCGTCGCGTTCGCGGACGCTCTCGCCCAGGGGGCCCCGGAACGCGATTTCGAAGAGCGCAGCCCCGATGACATCTTCCTGATTTACACCGGAGGAACCACGGGCTTCCCCAAGGGCGTGATGTGGCGGCACGAGGACATCTACCGCTCGCTGTTCGGCGGCATCAACTACGTCACCGGCGAGTACATCGAAGGCGAATGGGATCTGGCCAAGCAGGGTGCTGAGGCGGCACCGTTCATCGGTTTCCCGATCCCGCCGATGATCCACGGTGCCACCCAGGCGGCGACCTTCATGGCCCTGTTCCAGGGCCGGACCACGGTGCTCGCACCTGAGTTCAACCCCGAAGAGGTGTGGGAACTCATCGAAAAGCACAAGATCAACATGCTGTTCTTCGCGGGCGATGCCATTGGCCGACCGCTCATCGACGCTCTGGATACCGAGACGGGCCGCGCACGCGATCTGTCCTCACTGTGGGTGCTGGCCAGTAGTGCCGCACTGTTCTCACAGACGGTCAAGGAGCGCTACCTGGAGCTGCTGCCCAACCGGGTGATCACCGATGCGATCGGCGCCTCCGAGACCGGCACCGGCGGCCTGTCCACCGTCACCAAGGGGCAGATGCACCCCGGTGGTCCGACTGTCAAAATCAGTTCCACCACAACGGTTCTCGATGAGGATGGCAATCCGATCGAGCCCGGTTCCGGGGTGCGCGGCCTGATCGCCAAGAGTGGCCACATTCCGGTCGGATACTTCAAGGACGAGAAGAAGACCGCCGAGACGTTCAAAACGTTCAACGGTGTGCGATATGCGATCCCGGGCGACTGGGCCACTGTCGAAGCCGACGGCACCGTCACGATGCTCGGACGCGGATCGGTGTCCATCAACACCGGCGGCGAGAAGGTGTTCCCCGAAGAGGTGGAGAGCGTTCTGAAGGGCCACCCCGCGGTGTTCGACGCGGTTGTGGTCGGGGTGCCCGACGAAAAGTGGGGCCAGCATGTGGGAGCCGTGATCGCGGTGCGCGACGGCGTGCCGCTTACCTTCGAGGATCTGGACAGCCACGCGCGCAAGGAGATCGCCGGATACAAGGTGCCGCGCAGCGTCTGGATCGTCGACACGGTCAAGCGCAACCCGGCGGGCAAGGCCGATTACCGCTGGGCCAAGGAGGTCTCGGAAACCGAGAAGGTAGACCTCGTGAACACCAAGCACGTCAACACGGGGGCCTGAGCCATGCATACCGATCTCTGCGAGCGGTTTGGAATCCGTTACCCGATATTCGGTTTCACACCATCGGAAAAGGTCGCCGCGGCCATCACTCGCGCGGGCGGCATGGGTGTGCTCGGTTGTGTCCGCTTCAACGATCCCGATGAGTTGGACGCGATCCTGAACTGGATGGACGAGAACACCGACGGCAAGCCATACGGTGTCGACATCGTGATGCCTGCCAAGGTGCCCACCGAGGGCACCGCGGTGGATATCGACAAGCTGATTCCGCAGGCGCACAAGGACTTCGTGGAAAAGACGCTTGCCGACCTAGGCGTGCCCCCACTGCCGGGTGAACGCGAGTCGGCCGGTGTGCTGGGCTGGCTGCATTCGGTGGCACGCTCGCATGTGGAGGTGGCGCTCAAGCATCCGATCAAACTGATCGCCAATGCACTCGGGTCTCCGCCGAAGGACGTGATCGACCAGGCGCATGAGCATGGCGTGCCGGTGGCAGCGTTGGCAGGTAAGGCCGAACATGCCAGGCGCCATGTCGAAAACGGCGTCGATATCGTGGTCGCCCAGGGCTATGAGGCCGGAGGACACACCGGTGATGTGGCATCCATGGTGCTGTGGCCGGAGATCGTGGACGCGCTTGACGGCAGCGCCCCGGTGCTGGCGGCCGGCGGCATCGGAAGCGGCAGGCAGGCCGCTGCGGCCCTGGCGCTGGGCGCCTCGGGCGTGTGGACCGGCTCGATCTGGCTGACGGCTGCCGAGTACGACCTGGGAACCGTCACCGCCGGTGGCGATTCGGTGGTGCAGCAGGCGCTGTTGAAGGCGACCTCCAGCGACACCGTGCGCACCCGCATCTACACCGGGAAACCCGCGCGGCTGCTGAAGACCAAGTGGACGCAGGCCTGGGACGCCGAGGACGCACCGACACCGCTGCCCATGCCGCTGCAGAACATTCTCGTCAGCGGGGCCCATGAGCGGATGAATCGTGCGCACGACCCGGAGACGGTCTGCTTCCCGGCGGGACAGATTGTCGGGCGGATGAATGAGATTCGGCCCACCGCGGCGATCGTGGCCGATCTGGTGGCAGGTTTCGAGAGCACGGTCGACAGGCTGAACCAGATCCGCGGCTAGCTTTTACCTGCCACTCACTCGGCGTCAGGGTTGCACGTAGGTGCCCCCAGCGAACCGCCACAGCGGGTCGCTGGTCTCCAACGCCTCGGCGGACAACTGTCGCTTGATCACCTTGAACGTCGCGGTACGTGGCAGAGTCTGACTCACCCTCACAAATGAGGGCCATTGTTTGGGGCCGAGATCCTCTTGGGCGGCAAGGAATCCGCCGAGTTCGGATGCCTTGAATCCGTTGCGTACCACCAGCGCCGCCATCACCCGGTCACCCACGGTGGGGTCGGGGATGCCGTAGACCGCCACCTCGGTGATATCCGGATGACGCAGTAGTACCCGCTCAATGGGGGCGGTGCCCAGGTTCTCGCCGTCGACGCGCAGCCAATCGCCCAGGCGCCCGGCGAAGTACACGTATCCGTCTTCGTCGGCGTAGGCGAGATCGCCGCTACGGTACTTGCCCTCGACCATGCGTTCGGCATCGGCCTCGGGGTTCTTGTAGTAGCCGGTGAATCGCCCGGGCCCGGTGATGTTCACCAGCTCACCGGTGGCCTGTGCGGCATTCACCAACTTGCCGCTGCCGTCGAAAATTGCCGGGGGACAGGGCTCTCCGGTCTCGATGTCCAGGATGCGGACCTCCGGCGTGAGTGGCCCGATGGCACCCGGGGGAGTGCCGGGTGCCCACCCCAGTGCGACGCCGCCCTCGGTCGATCCAAATCCGTCAATGACAAATGCGCCGAATCGTTGCGCGAATCGATCGGTGTCCCCGGCAGCGGCTTCATTGCCGTACATGATCTTCAGCGGGTTCTCGGCATCATCGGGCTGCTCGGGTGTCGCCAGCACGTACGACATGGGTTTGCCCACGTAGTTGGCGTATGTCGCTCCGTACGTGCGGACGTCCTCGATGAAGCCCGACGCGGAGAATTTGCGCCGCAGTGCAATCGACGCTCCCGCGGCGAGGGCAACCGACCAGCCCGCGAGCACCGCATTGGAATGGAACATCGGCATCGAGAGGTAGCAGACATCCGCGGTGCCGAGGCCGAAGCGTGTGGACAGCATGATTCCCGCAGAGGCAACCTTGGCGTGGGTGATCTGGACGGCCTTGGGGTCGCCGCTGGTACCCGAGGTGAAGATGAGCATGAACAGGTCATCCGGCCGCACCTCGGGAACATCCACCGCAGCCGCGGACTGTCCAGCGAGAGAATCGATATCGACGTAGTCGACCCCATCCAGCAGGGATGCGCTCGCGGAGTCGGTGAGTATCAACTGGCAGTCGGCCAAGTCGATATCTCGCTGCAGCGCCGTACCCCGCCGAGTGGGGTTGAGGCCCACCAAGACCAGGCCGCCGAGCGCGGCGGCGCCCAACAGATGGGAGAAGGCCGGGGTGTTTTCCAGCAGAACTCCGATATGAGGGGGCTTCGAGAGATCCAGACGTGCGCGCAATACTGATGCCAGGCGGCGACTTTCAGCCACATGATCTCGCCATGACGTGAATGAACCTTCGAAGTGCAGCCCCCGGTCCTCGACATCGGCCAGGTTCATCAGCAGCTGAGTGACCGTTGCGTCTTCCGGGGTGCTCACAACCAGATACTAGGCAGGCGTGTTGGCGAGCTCGCGCCCGATACGGCGCAGCTGCTCCGTCGCGCTGCCGGAGGCGAACTCGCCCCGCTTGGCGGCCAGGAAGTAGCGATGCACCGGGTGGTCTTCGTCGATGCCCACGCCGCCGTGCACGTGAACCGCGGTGTGCGCGACACGGTGACCGGCATCTGAGGCCCAGAACTTGGCCGTCGCGACATCGACATCGGCGGGTAGATCTTCCGAGACCCGCCATGCGGCCTGCCACAAGGTGAGGCGCAAGCCCTTGACGTCGATGTACCCGTCGGCCAGCCGCTGAGCGACCGCCTGGAAGCCGCCGATCGGCTTGCCGAACTGCTCACGGGTGCGTGCGTAGTCGGCAGTCAGCTCCAGCGCCCGCTCCAGCACTCCGAGTTGATAGGCACTGTGGCCCAAGGACTCCCGCAGCCGCAGCCACTCCACAACCTCCACGCCGCCGACCTTGCGGTCGGCCGGAACGGGAACCTCGGAGAGGATCAGCTCAGCGGAGCTGTCCTTACCGGTGGTGTGCAACGTTTCCTGGGTGACGCCGGCGTCGTCGGCCGCCACCAGAAATACCGCGGTGCCGGTCTCGGTCTCGGCAGACACCAGGTAGGCATCGGCCTCGACGCCGAACGGCACCAGGACACGATTACCGGTCAGGACATAGCCGGCGCCTTCGGTACGGGCGGCCACCGGTCCCTCGCCCGGCTCACCCTCGAGCGCAATGGTGAGGACCTTCTTGCCGGCGACAGCCGGTGCGGCCCAATCATTCTGCAGCGCCTCGGAACCGAACGCCGCAAGTGCACCCGCCGCGAGCACCACCGACTCCAGGTACGGGACGGCGCCCAATTCACGGCCCAGCTCGACGAGGATAGAGGACTGCTCGAGGACGCCGAACCCCCCACCGCCCACCGACTCGGGTGCCGCGGTGGACAGGATGTCGGCCTCGACGAGCTTGGTCCACAGCTGCCAGTCGAACCGGCTGTCCTGCTTGTCGAGTTCCTTCTGACGTTCCGGCGTGCTGATCGCCGACGCGATGGTGCGGGTCAGACCGGCGAGATCGGTCTGTGCCTCGGTAAGGGAGAAATCCATTGCAGTGCAGTCCCTTCTAGCGTGTCGCGGCAGGCTGGCCGAGGGCGGTCATCGCGATGATGTCGCGTTGAACCTCGTTGGTGCCGCCGCCGAATGTGAGGATCAAGCAGGCCCGGTGCATCCGCTCGACGCGGCCGCGCAGCTGCGCGCCGGGGGAGCCCTGACGCAGCGTTGCCGCCGTCCCCAGAACCTCCATGAGAAGACGGTAGGCCTCGGTGGCCAACTCGGTGCCGAAGACCTTCGTGGCGGAGGCGTCGGCGGGGGAGGGAGCGGCATCGGTGTTGGAGGCCAGCTCCCAGTTGATGAGCTTGAGGTACTCGACCTTGGCGTGCACGCGGGCCAGGTTCAGCTGAACCCATTCGGAATCGATGATCCGGCCGCCCGGGCCCTTGGTGTTCTGTGCCCACTCGCGTACCTCGCGCAGCGCCGTGATGATCGGCGCCGAGGAAACCAGGGCCACTCGCTCATGATTCAGCTGGTTGGTCACCAGCTTCCAGCCCGCGTTCTCCTCACCGACTCGGCTCGACACCGGAACACGCACATCCTGGTAATAGGTGGCGCTGGTGCCGGGCCCGGCCATGGTGCGGACCTTGGTGTACGAGAAGCCCTCGGCGATGGTGGGCACGATGAGCATGGAAATGCCGCGGTGCTTCTTCACCTCGGTGTTGGTACGCACCGCCAGCCAGATGTAGTCGGCGTACTCGATGAGGCTGGTCCACATCTTCTGGCCATTGATGACGTAGTCATCGCCGTCACGGACGGCCGAAGTACGCAGCGAAGCGAGGTCGGTACCGGCGCCCGGCTCGGAGTAGCCAATGGAGAAGTGCAGCTTGCCCGCGGCGATCTTGGGCAGGAAGAACTTCTTCTGCTCGTCGGAGCCGTAGTGCATGATCGTCGGCGCGACGCTGTTGATGGTCAGGAACGGCACCGGAGCACCGGCGATCGCTGCCTCGTCGGTGAAGATCAGCTGATCCATCACCGAACGGTCCTGGCCCCCGAACTCCTTGGGCCAGCCCAGGGCCAGCCAGCCATCGGCACCCATCTGCTCGACGGTCTCGCGGTAGACGTTGCCGGTGCCGTATTCACCCTGATTCGAGGCCAAGGCCTCGCGTCGCTCCGGGGTCAGCAGTTTGTCGAAGTACGCGCGTAGTTCGCGGCGCAGCTCTTCCTGCTCGGGCGTGTAGGCGATATGCATGTGTGTTCCTTCTGCTGCCCGTCGGCTGTCGTGAGCCCTCAGGTGTGACCCACGTTGACACAAGAGTTGTAACACGTTCTAGTCTAGGGAGTCCAGATGCGGCGCCACGGCACAAACTCAGCCCAGAGATCCTGGTGTTACCAGGGTTGTGTCGTGGGTCACGTGTCGTAGTCTGGCGATACAGCCCAAATAGACGATGACGTCGGCTCGCCGAGTCATACAGCGCCGGAAAGAGGTTTCCAATGCGTGTCGGTGTAGTTCCTGACCGTTGTGAAGGCAACTTGGTATGTCTCGGGATCGCTCCAGAGGTGTTCGACGTCGATGACGACGACTATGTCGTCATTCTGCAAGAGGAAGTACCGGCCGATCAGGAAGATCTGGTCGAGCAGGCGATTGCGGAGTGCCCGCGCGCCGCTTTGATTCGCAAAGACTAGAGGCATTCGTAAATCACCGGCCCGTCCGCACTCGGCGGCGCGGGGCCGGCGGGATGGGGGTGCGTCGCAAGCATGGGACTGAAGGGAAATTTGTATGAGCGCGATTGCTGATGCCGACCTGAGTGGCCGCGTCGCCATTGTCACCGGAGCCGCGGCGGGACTCGGCCGCGCCGAGGCGATCGGTCTGGCCCGATCCGGAGCGACAGTCATCGTCAACGACATCGCGCCCGCTCTGGAGCGCAGCGATGTGCTCGACGAGATCGCCGCTGTGGGATCCAAGGGTGTGACGGTCGCCGGTGACATCGGTGAGCGCGCGACCGCCGACGAGCTGATCTCCACCGCCGAATCGCTCGGTGGCCTGCATGTCGTGGTCAACAACGCGGGCATCACGCGCGACCGGATGCTCTTCAACATGTCGGATGAGGAGTTCGACGCCGTTATCCACGTGCACTTGCGCGGACACTTCCTGCTGACTCGCAACGCCGCCACCTACTGGCGTGGAGCGTCGAAGGTCGCGGGAGCCCCGGTGTACGGCCGCCTCATCAACACGTCGTCTGAAGCCGGCCTGCTGGGGCCGGAAGGGCAGGCCAACTACGGCGCCGCCAAGGCCGGTATCACCGCGCTGACGCTGTCGGCCGCGCGTGCCCTCGGACGCTACGGGGTGCGGGCCAATGCCATCGCCCCACGCGCCCGTACGGCGATGACCGCCGATGTCTTTGGTGACGCACCCGAGGACTCGATCGATCCACTTTCCCCCGAACACGTCGTGACTTTGGTGCGCTACCTGGCCTCGCCCGCGGCCGAGGCGGTGAACGGTCAGCTGTTCATCGTGTACGGACCCACCGTGACGTTGTTGGCAGCGCCTACAGTGGAAGCGAAGTTCACTGCGGAGTTGGATGCGTGGGATCCGCCGGCACTGAATTCGGCGCTGGCCGATTTCTTTGCTGGACATGACCCCAAGCGAACGTTCTCGGCGACCGCGCTGATGTCTGAAGGTTAACAAGCGTTACGGTACGGGGCACGGCCAAGATTAGAACCGGTTCTATTTATCGCACCAAAATCCCAGCATAAAGTGGACGTGGCGTGCGATTTGCCTGCCCGGACATGAATTGACACTAAGAATTTTTTCTCGTTAATATGATGCGCCTCACAGCGTGGTAGGTACACGTCGATCGTTAACCGGATCATAGGGGCGAGTCTTCGGCAGTACCGGGATGTGTGAGACAGGAGCAAAGGTTGAAGCAGCAGCTCGCGGCGCCGGCGCGCGCCGTCGGCGGCTTCGTCTCCATGTCGTTGGCCACGTTCCGTAACATGTTCCGCCGCCCGTTCCAGGGTCAGGAATTCCTGGATCAGACGTGGTTCATCGCGCGGGTCTCGTTGTTGCCGACGCTCTTGGTCGCCGTCCCGTTCACGGTCCTGGTCGCCTTCACGCTCAACATCCTGCTGCGCGAGATCGGTGCGGCCGACCTCTCCGGTGCAGCCACCGCCTTCGGCACCGTGACACAGCTCGGTCCGGTGGTGACGGTGCTCGTTGTCGCGGGCGCCGGCGCCACGGCGATCTGCGCCGACCTGGGTGCCCGCACCATCCGCGAGGAGATCGACGCGATGCAGGTGCTGGGCATCGATCCGATCCAGCGGCTCGTGGTACCGCGGGTGCTGGCGTCGACCTTCGTCGCGCTGCTGCTGAACGGCCTCGTATGCGCCATTGGCATGGTCGGCGGCTACGTGTTCTCGGTGTTCCTGCAGGGAGTTAACCCGGGCGCCTTCATCAACGGCCTGACGGTGCTGACCGGCCTGGGCGAGCTGATGATCTCGGAGATCAAGGCCTTCCTGTTCGGCATCTTCGCCGGCCTTGTTGGCTGTTATCGCGGGCTCACCGTCAAGGGCGGACCCAAGGGCGTCGGCGATGCGGTCAACGAGACCGTCGTCTACGCCTTCATTTGTTTGTTCGTCATCAACGTGGTCATGACGGCCATTGGCGTGCGGGTCCTGGTGAAGCACTAGTGACCGGACCGTATCTTTCGACGCACACCGTGACCTCCTATACCGTTCGGTATATGCGTGGTCTGGGACGCTCGTTCGACAAATTCGGCGAGCAGGCACTTTTCTACGCGCAGTCGCTGAGCTACATCCCCGCGGCGCTGACGAAATACCGCAAGGAAACCATCCGGGTGCTCGCAGAGATCACCATGGGCACCGGTGCGCTGGTGATGATCGGGGGCACGGTCGGCGTCGCCGTGTTCCTTACCCTGGCGTCCGGTGGCGTCATCGCGGTACAGGGCTACTCCTCGCTGGGCAATATCGGCATCGAGGCGCTCACCGGCTTCCTGTCTGCGTTCCTGAACGTGCGCATCATCGCTCCGGTGGTGGCGGGCATCGCGATGGCGGCGACGATCGGTGCCGGAACGACCGCCCAGCTCGGCGCCATGCGCGTCTCGGAGGAGATCGACGCCCTGGAAACGATGGCGGTCCACGCGGTTTCGTATCTGGTATCCACCCGTTTGGTGGCCGGGCTTATCGCCATCGTCCCGCTGTATTCGCTGTCGGTGCTGGCGGCGTTCTTCGCATCGCGCGCCACGACAGTGATGATCAACGGCCAGTCCCCGGGTGTGTACGACCACTACTTCAACACCTTCTTGGTGCCCACCGATCTGCTGTGGTCGTTTCTGCAGGCGATCGTCATGTCGGTGGTCGTGATGCTGGTGCACACCAGTTACGGATTCAATGCCTCCGGCGGCCCGGTGGGTGTGGGTGTCGCGGTCGGTCAGGCCGTACGCACCTCCCTCATCGTGGTTGTGCTTGTCACCCTGTTCATCTCACTTGCCGTCTACGGCGGGTCCGGCAACTTCAATCTCTCGGGCTAGGAACCACATGTCAGGAGACTCGTCGCGCCGGTCCGTCCGGCTAGCCGGCACGGTGCTCGCCGCCGTGTTGGTGGCGCTGACTGTGTTGACCTACCTGGCGTACAACGACGCCTTCTCCGACACCAAGCCCATCACTGTCGTCTCGCCCCGCGCGGGCCTGGTGATGGAAGAGGGCGGCAAGGTCAAGTTCCACGGACTGCAGATTGGCAAGGTCAAGTCGATCTCCTATGCCAACGAACAGGCCAAGTTGGAGCTCGCGGTCAATGCCAAAGATCTGCGGCTGATTCCGTCCAATGCCACGGTGCGTATCGCGGGTACCACCATCTTTGGTGCGAAGTCGGTGGAATTTCTTGCCCCGCAACAGCCGTCGAGCTCGCCGCTGCGAGCGGGGGCGACGGTAACCGCCGAGGCGGTGGCCCTGGAAGTCAACACGGTGTTCGAGAACCTGACGCGACTGCTCGGAAAGATCGATCCGGTCAATCTCAACGCCACCCTGACCGCCGTCGGTGAAGGGTTGCGCGGCAACGGAGACAATTTCGGGCAGGGTCTCGTCGAGCTCGATCAATACCTGGATCAACTGAATCCCAAACTTCCTGCCCTGCAACAGGATTTTCAGAAGGCTGGTCAGGTAGGGCAGATCTATGGCGATGCCGCTCCGGATATCGTGCGCATCCTCGACAATCTGCCGACACTGAGCCGCACTATCGTGGATCAACAGCAGGATCTCAAGGCCACACTGCTTGCGGCAATTGGACTGGGTAACAACGGATACGAAACCCTGGCTCCGGCCGAGAAGGACCTCACCGCGGCGCTGCAACGACTGCGCGCCCCCATCACGCTGCTCGGTAGATACTCGCCGGAGATTCCCTGCACGCTGCAGGCGATCTCCAAGGCATTGGTGACCTTCACCCCGCTCATCGGCGGTGTGCGGCCCGGTCTATTCCTGAGCAACAGCTTTCCGCTCGGCGCACCGGTCTATACCTATCCGGATAGCCTGCCCATCGTGAACGGCTCCGGTGGCCCCAATTGCCGTGGCCTCCCGAATATTCCCACCAAGGCGCAAAACGGGTCGTGGTACCGATCGCCCTTCCTGGTGACCGATAACGCGTATATCCCGTACAAGCCGTTGGAGGAGCTGCAAGTCAACGCTCCTGACACTCTGCAGTACCTCTACAACGGTGCCTTCGCGAAGCGAAGTGAGTTCTGATGCTGCGCGGTACACAGATCAAGGTCATCGTCTTCACCGTGGTGATGCTGCTGGTGGCGGCGGGACTGATCATCACCTTCGGTGAGTTCCGATTCGGTTCCGGCAAGCGGTACCACGCGATCTTCACCACGGCATCCGACTTGCGGTCCGGTCAGAAGGTCCGCATCGCCGGCGTGCCGGTCGGTCGCGTCAAGGACGTCTCGCTCAATCCGGACAACACGGTCGAGGTCACCTTCGACGTCGACTCCAAGTACCAGCTCTACAGCTCCAGCCGGGCGATTGTCAGGTACGAGAACCTGGTCGGTGACCGGTATCTGGAGATCTCGTCGGGCCCCGGAGAGCTGCGTAAGCTGCCCGACGGAGGAACGCTGGATAAGGAGCACACCCAGCCCGCTCTCGATCTGGATGCACTGCTTGGCGGACTTCGGCCCGTGCTCAAGGGATTCGACGCCGCGAAGGTCAACGAGATCAGCAACGCGTTCATTCAGATTCTGCAGGGGCAAGGGGGAACGCTCTCCCAATTGCTCGGCGATACATCCTCGTTCACCTCGGGATTGGCCGAACGCGATCAGCTGATCGGCGATGTGATCAATCACCTCAACGACGTGCTCGGCACCGTTGACTCGAAGAGCAGCCAATTCTCATCGAGCGTCGATCAGCTACAGCAGCTCGTCTCGGGGCTGGCGCAACAGCGCGATGTGGTCGCCGGAGCGCTGCCGCCACTCGCCTCAACGGCCTCATCGCTGGAGCCCGTGCTCAAGGACACTCGCCCGTACATCAAGGGCACCATCGAACAGACGCGCCAACTGGCAACCCGGATGGATGAGCGTAAGGCCGATATCAACGTCGTCGTGGAGAACCTGGCGGAGAACTACCTGCGGCTCAACGCTCTTGGCGCCTACGGATCGTTCTTCAACATCTATTACTGCTCCATCCGGATCAAGGTCAATGGACCCGTCGGAACCGACTGGCTGATCCCGTTTGGTGGACCACCCGACCCATCGAAGGGCAGGTGTGCCTTCAAAAATGAGTGACTTACAGGAGAAAGATCCGGTACGCACCGGAATCTTCGGCATCGCCGTGGTGGCGATGCTGGTGCTGGTCGCGTTCGGCTATACGGGTCTTCCGTTCTGGCCGCAGGGCAGGCAGTACACCGGATTCTTCGCGGACTCCGGTGGCCTGGAGCCGGGCGGTAACGTCTTCGTCTCGGGTATCAAGGTGGGTCAGGTCAAGGATGTGTCCTTGGCGGGCAACACGGTTCGCGTGGACTTCACCGTGGATCGCTCGATCCGTCTGGGTGACCAGTCGCTGGCCGCCATCAGGACCACTACCGTGTTGGGTGAGAAATCGCTATCGGTGACACCGGCGGGAGCTGGCCGCATCACCGAGATTCCGTTGGGCCGCACCAGAACTCCGTACACGCTCAACAGTGCGCTGAGCGACCTGGGCGCGTCGGCGGGCGGGATCGACAAGGCGCAACTCGACCAGTCGCTGCAAGTCATCACGGATGCGATGCGTGACGCCACCCCGCAGCTGCGCGGTGCCCTAGACGGAGTCGCCTCGCTCTCACGCACGCTGAATGACCGTGATGCCGCCCTCGAGCAGCTGTTGAACCGTGCCAAGTCGGTGAGTGGGATTCTCTCCGAGCGTGCCGGGCAGGTGAACAAGCTTGTCACCGATGGCAATCAGCTATTCGCCGCGCTCGACGAGCGGCGTCTGGCCATCAGCGAGCTGATCAATCGTGTGCAGGGACTCTCACAGCAGCTCAGTGGATTCGTGGCCGACAACCGCCAAGAGTTCCGGCCCACCATGGAGAAACTGAATGTCGTGCTCGATGACCTCTTGGACCGTAAGGCGCATATCAGTGAGGCGCTCAAGCGTCTGCCCGGATACGGCACCGCTCTCGGCGAGGTTGTGTCCTCGGGGCCGGGCTTCCACGTCAACGTCTACGGCTTCCCGCCCGCGACACTGACCGCCGTCATGTTCGACACCTACTTCCAGCCCGGCAAGCTGCCCGCCAGCCTCTCGGACTACCTGAATGGTCTGATCGGCGAACGCCAAGTCATGAGGCCGAAATCGCCATGACAACACAGCCGAACCGTTTTACACCCTGGATCCGGAAGAGCGCCTACGCGATGCTCGCCGTGACACTCGTGGGTGGCTTGCTGTATTGGGTGTGGCCCAGCCGCGGAACCTACAAGATCGTCGGGCATTTCGCGTCGGCCGTCGGGTTGTATCCGGGTGATGACGTTCGGATTCTCGGTGTGAAGGCCGGCCATATCAGCGCCGTCGAGCCGCGCGAGGGTGACGTGAAGGTCACCATGGAGCTCCCGGACAAGTTCAAAGTGCCCGAGGGCGCGCAAGCGATCATCATGGCCCCAAATCTGGTGACCGCCAGGTTTGTTCAGCTGACCCCGGCCTACACCGAGGGACAAGCTCTCGCCGACGGTGCCTCGTTGGGTCTGGACAAGACCGCCGTCCCGATCGAATGGGATGAGGTCAAGACCGAGCTCGCCAAGCTCAGCGACAGCCTGGGTCCACAGGGTGAATCCAAGGGCCCGGTAAGCGATTTCATCAACCAGGCGGCAAGTACTTTCGACGGTAACGGTGATTCGTTCCGGAACGCGGTGCGAGAGCTTTCACAGGCGGCCGGGCGGCTCGGCGACTCGCGCACGGACCTATTCGGCACCATCAAGAACCTGCAGGTGCTGGTGGACGCGTTGGCGAACTCCAACGAGCAGATAGTGCAGTTCAGCACCCATTTGGCCTCGGTGTCGAAGGTCCTGGCAGCTAGCACCGAGAACCTCGGCGCCACCCTGGGAGCACTCAATCAGGCACTCACCGATGTGCGAAGTTTCCTGGGAGACACCAACTCTGCGCTCATTGATTCGGTGAACAAGCTGAGCGACTTTGTGAAGATCTTCTCCGACCAGAGCGACGACGTCGAACAGATCCTGCATGTCGCACCCAACGGTCTGGCCAACTTTTACAACATCTACAACCCGGCGGCAGGCACGTTGAACGGCATGCTCTCGATTCCGAACTTGGCCAACCCGGTGCAGTTCATCTGTGGTGGTGTGTTCGAAACCGGTACCAAGACCGAGTATTTGAAGCGGGCTGAGATCTGCCGCGAACGCATGGGGCCCGTGTTGCGCCGCGCGACCTTCAACTACGCCCCGATACTGCTACACCCGATCAACCAGATTTCGGCGTACAAGGGACAGATCATCTACGACACTCCCGAGACGGAGGCGAAATCCGAGGCACCTCGCGAGGACCTGGTGTGGGTCCGGCCCAATGGCGCACCGCCGCCGCCGAAGCCGTCGCCGCAGGACCTCAGTGCGTTGATGCTCGGGCCCGAGGAGATCAACGCCCCGCCACCCCCGGGCACGGAGCTGCGCCCTGCCGAGCCGGGTCCGGTGCCGCCGGGCTTCCCCGCCGCTGCGGACGAGCCAGCGCCCCCCGCTACTGCGGGAGGACCGCGATGAGTCGGAACATACTGCGCGGGATGGCGATCGGTGTCGGTGTCGCCGTCGTGACGAGTGGATGTCAGTTCAATGGGCTCAACTCGCTGAACCTGCCGGGGACGGCGGGCCATGGCTCACGGTCCTACACGATCACCGTCGAGCTGCCCGATGTCACCACGCTGCCGCAAAACTCTCCGGTCATGGTGGACGATGTGACCGTGGGCAGTGTGTCGGGTATCGACGCGTTCCAAAAGCCAGATGGTTCTTGGTATGCCGGAGTCAAGGTGTCGCTGGGTCCGGAGGTGCGGCTGCCGGCTAACGCCGTCGCGAAGGTCGCCCAGACCAGCCTGCTCGGCTCACAGCACATCGAGCTGGCCGCACCCACCGGGGAACCCGCGGTGGGCCGGTTGGCCGGCGGAGACACCATCCCGCTGAGCCGGACCGGAAAATACCCCAGCACCGAAGAGGTGTTGTCTGCGCTATCTGTGGTGGTCAACAAGGGCAATCTCGGTGCGATACAAGACATTACCGACGAGACCTACAACTTGTTCAAGGGACGCACCGGAAACCTGACCCAGGTGTTGCCCAAGCTCGCCACGCTGATCTCGTCGCTGAACTCTCAGCGGAACGACATCATCTCGGCCATCGAGGGCATCGACAAGTTTTCGCGGGTTCTGGCCGAGCACAAGGAAAGCCTTGGGCGCGCCATCGATTCGATCGAACCTGCGCTGAAGGTGCTCAACGAGAATCGCGCCAACATCATCGAGGCGTTCCGATCGGTGGGGAACCTCGCGAAGATCACCGACCGGGTGCTGCGGACCACCAAGGAAGACATCGTCGCCGATCTCAAGGGGTTGTACCCGGTGGTTCGGGCACTGGCAGAAAACCGTGACGTTTTGATCGACAGCCTTGATCTCCTGCCGACATTCCCGTTCAGCACCAAGTACCTGCGGAACGCGGTGCGTGGGGACTACCTGAACGTCTTCGTGACGTTTGATCTGACCGCGCGGCGCATAGGTGAAACGCTCTTCACCACATCGTTCTTCGATCCGAACATGCAGCACTTCAACGACGTGGTGAATCCGCCGGAATGGCTCATCGGTTCCATGGCCAACCTGAACGGCAAGGAGACCAGCCCGTTCAGTCTGCCCGCGTCGGCCGCACCGGCCGCCCCGCAGGGAGGTGGTCGCTGATGGAAAAGCTGATCAAGATACAGCTGGCGATCTTCGCGGCAGTCACGGTGATCAGCGTGGCGCTGATGGCGATCTTCTACCTGCGGGTGCCCACGGCGCTCGGCATCGGAAACCATGATGTGAAAGCACAGTTCGTTGCCACGGGTGGTCTGTACCAGAACGCGAACGTCACCTATCGCGGTGTGCAGATCGGCCGTGTCACCGATGTCGAGCTGACTCCCGAGGGCGTCACCGCCAGAATGCGGCTCAACGACAACGTGAAGGTGCCGGGCAATGTGCGGGCCGTCGTCAAGAGTGTGTCCGCCATCGGCGAGCAGTACGTAGATCTGGTGCCGCCACCGACGGGGGCCGCCGGGAGCCTGCGGCAAGGCGATGTCATCGGTACCGATCGCACCTCGATCCCCACCGACGTCTCCACTCTGCTGCGCCAGGCAGACAGCCTCGTGAACACCATTGCCGACACCCGGCTGCGGGAGGTGCTGGCCGAGGCGTTCAAGGCATTCAACGGATCCGGTCAGGAACTTTCCCGGCTGATCGACTCGTCGCGGCTGCTGATCCAAGAGGCCAACGCCAATTACGACAGCACCACCAAGCTGATCGATCAGGTGGGGCCGCTGCTGGACGCCCAGATTCGCAGTGGCGACAACATCCGCGGATCCGTCTCCAGTCTGGCGGCACTGACGGAACATTTCGCCAAGGCCGATCCGCAGCTGCGCCAGTTCCTCACGGTGGCTCCGGGCGCCGCTGGGGAAGCCTCCGAACTGTTCGCGGGCATCCGCCCGTCGTTCCCGGTGCTCGCCGCGAGCCTGGCCAATCTGGGTCGTGTCGGCGTCATCTACAACAAGTCGATTGAGCAGTCGTTGGTGATTCTGCCGGCGCTGTTCTCGGCGTTGTTGACGGTCGCCGGTGGTGCGCCGATGGACGAGGGCGCGAAGTTGGACTTCCGGCTTAACCTGGGCGACCCGCCGCCGTGCCTGACCGGTTTCGTGCCGGCGCCGCTGATGCGCACCCCTGCCGACGAGACCCTGCGCGAGCTACCCAGCGACATGTACTGCAAGACGGCTCAGAACGATCCGAGCGCGGTGCGCGGTGCGCGCAACTACCCGTGCCAGGAGTTCCCCGGTAAGCGGGCGCCGACCATTCAGCTGTGCCGCGATCCGCGCGGATATGTACCGATTGGCAGCAACCCGTGGCGCGGCCCGCCTGCTCCGTACGGCACCCCGGTGGAGGACCCGCGGAACATTCTGCCGCCCAACAAATTCCCGAACATACCGCCGGGCGTCGAGCCGGATCCGGGTACTCCGACGCTGCCCCCGCCTCCTCCACCGGCGCCGGAAGCGCCCCCGGCCGGTGGGGATGTGATGCCGGTGGCGGCGAAATCGGAGCCGATGGCGGCACGTGCCTACGATCCGAAGAATGGTGTGTTTCTTGATGCCAACAATCAGCCGAGCATCTATGCGCCCGCGTTGGATCGTGGTAGCGAGGCGGAGACATGGGCGGATCTGATGTTGGGGCCGAAGCCGGTATGACAGAAGAAGACACGACGACCCCGTCATCGCAGCCCGAGGCTGTTCGCGCGGGCGGCTCGGCACAGACAACGCGGCGCCGGGCGGCCCGGCCGGCCGGGCCGACCAGTGAGATCGGTGCCGAGACCATCAGTGTGTCCTTGGGCCGCACCGAGGTTCGGTCGAAGCCCGAGCCTTCCGTTGCGGACTCTCGCCGACTAGGAAACACGCGCGCTGTGGCGTGGGCGGCGGCCGTACTGGCGGTAGTGCTCATCGGCGCGCTGGGGTTGGCGCTGGCGCTCATGGGGCGTGCGCAACACCAGGACGACCTGCGGGCCGCGCGCGATCAGCGCTTCGTCGACACCGCCGTGCAGACGGTGACGAACATGATGACCTATAGCCAGGACAGCATCGACAAGAACGTCGACCAGTTCGTCAACAGCACCAGCGGACCGCTGCGGGGCACGTTCAACCCGGACAACACCGCCAATCTCAAAGCGCTGTACCACCAAACCGGGACCAGCTCCGAGGTGGTGATCAAGAAGGCGAGCCTGGAGAGCGTCGACGAAGTAAGTAAGAAGGCATCGATACTCATCTCCGCGCGTGTGACGCTGACCAACGCCGACTCCGGGGTCAACGAGCCCTCCAAGTCGTACCGCATGCGGATGATCGTCGCCGAGGATCAGCAAGGAAACATGACAGCGTATGACCTGCGTTGGCCGGACGGGCAGAGCTGATGCGCTGGTTGACAAGAACTTTCGTTGCGGCTGTGGTGCTGGCAGTGATCGGTTTGTCCGCCGTGGCCGGCGGCATGTACTGGCACAGGGTTGACACGGTTGCCAGTAGGGCCGCGGGTGAGACACTGATCAAGCAGGCCGGTAAGCAGGTGGGAAGCATCTTCGGATACGACTACCAGACCGTCGAGCGCAGCCTCGACGAGCAGTACGCGGGGTTGACCCCCGAGTACCGCCGTGAGTTCGAAGACAAGGCGAACAGGGAGATCGTCCCGCAGGCCAAGCAGCGCAAGATCGTCAGCCAGACCAGTGTCGTGGGCACCGGGATCATTGCCGCGCATAGAGATTCGGCACAAGTGGTGGTGTACATGAATCGCACCATCACCGACCAGTCGCGCACCCCGGTGTACGACTCATCATCGATTCAGGTGGACTACACGCGCTCCGGCGACAAATGGTTGATCTCCTACATCACGCCGCTTTAGAGGGGTTCGCCGCCCAACACCGCGGGCTGCTCCGGTGCGATCGAATCACCGGTGGCTGGTGTCGCTAGCGCTTCCAGGAAGGCGCGCGCCCACCGATCCACGTCATGAACGAGCACCTGACGGCGCAGTGCCCGCATCCGGCGCCGCCCTTCCTCGGGAGTCTGGTTGAGCGCCGACTCGATACCGTCCTTCACGCCATCGATATCGTGCGGATTGACCAGATAAGATTGACGCAATTCTGCTGCGGCTCCGGTGAATTCGGAGAGCACCAGCGAACCGCCCAGATCGCTGCGGCACGCGACGTACTCCTTGGCCACCAGGTTCATGCCGTCGCGCAACGGTGTCACCAACATGACATCGGCGGCGACGAAGAAGGCGATGAGGTCCTCGCGGGGCACCGGGCGGTGTAGGTAATGCACCACCGCGTGTCCGACCTCGCCGAATTCGCCGTTGATGTGGCCCACCTGCTGTTCCACGTCGCCACGCATCTTCTTGTAGCTGTCGACGCGTTCGCGACTGGGCGTAGCGAGCTGGATGAAGACGGTGTCGCTGCTGCTGGCGCGGCCCTCGGCGAGTAGTTCCTCGTACGCGCGCAGCCGGATGTCGATGCCCTTGGTGTAGTCGAGCCTGTCGACGCCCAGCAGGATCTTGCGTGGTCCGCCGAGCTCGGCGCGAATCTCCTTGGCGCGCTGGCGAATCTGCTTGCTGCGGGACACACTGTCGAGCTGTGTTGAATCGATGGAGATGGGGAAGGCGCCCACCTTCACGGTGCGGAAGCCCACCCGGATCTCACCGAACCGTGAGCGCACGCCGATCGATGCCCGAGATGTACTGGCACCCACCAACCTTCGCGCCAGGTACATGAAGTTCTGTGCGCCGCCGGCCAGGTGGAATCCGATGAGGTCGGCGCCCAGCAGGCCGTCCACGATTTCGGTACGCCACGGCATCTGCATGAACAGCTCCACAGGCGGGAACGGAATGTGCAGGAAGAAGCCGATCGTGAGATCCGGCCGCAGCATGCGCAGCATCTTGGGTACCAACTGCAGTTGGTAGTCCTGGACCCATACCGTCGCGCCTTCGGCGGCGACCGCTGCCGTTGCCTCTGCGAACTTACGATTCACGTCGACATATGCCTGCCACCACTCGCGGTGGTATTCCGGCTTGACGATCACATCGTGATACAGCGGCCACAAGGTGGCGTTGGAGAAGCCCTCGTAGTACTCGGCGACCTCCTCGGTAGAGAGGCGGACCGAGTACAGCACCATGTCATCCTCGGAGACCGGGGCGACGTCGACATCGGGAACTCCGGGCCAGCCCACCCAGGCGCCGCGACGCTTACGCAGCAGCGGCTCCATCGCGGTGACGAGCCCGCCAGGGCTGCGTTTCCACGTCGTGGAGCCGTCGGGCAGCTTCACCAGGTCGATTGGGAGGCGGTTGGCGACGACGACGAAGTCGGACCTGCCGGCGACAGCCTCTACCGGTGATCGGTCATCCGATGGAGGCACCATGTGTGTTTCTCAGGACCAATCGCGAGGAGACGTATCGAGTTACGCGTCGACCTTGGTTGGCCCGATACCCAGCATCGCGAGCAGCATGCGGCACTCGTCGGCATCGTTCGCGTAGGCGGCGACGACGCGCTGCGCCTGGTGGGCAGTCTCGTCGGCCAGCGGCTCGATGTCGTCGATCGCGGCTGGTTCGGTCTTGGCTGGCATTCACCCATTCTAGGCGACGCGGTGCCGAGTGCTCACATGAGGAATGCCCACACCCCCGGGTGGGGTTGCTCCACGCATGGCGAGCACCCCAGGAGATCCGGGTCAGTTCGGTCCTCATGCTCCCGGGTACGCGTGGAAGGCCGCCGCCGACGTCGCGCCGATCGAACTCTTCCCCGGGGTGACGATTCAACCGCTCTGGGAGGGTGAGAACGGCGCGAAAGCCCTGATTACGACCATTGCGCCGGGAGCGGTGTGGGCTGGCGAAGATCACCACCGGCCCGGGCCAGAGGAGGTGTACGTCGTTTCCGGGGTGCTCAATGACGGAGTCAATGACTATCCGGCGGGCACCTTCCTGCATGCACCTGCGCAGTCCTGGCACATTCCCCAGTCCGAGCAGGGTTGCGTGCTTTTTCTGTTCTATCCCGAGGGCTGATGTTTGACTTGGAGCCGTGCGGAACCCGGGGGTTTTGATCTGGCTGATTTGTCTGGCGATCCCCGGAGCCTGCTCCGCGCCGCCGGGGGTGCACCCTAAGCCCGTGACGCTCGATATCGCCCATAACTATGGTGACGCTTTCGCTGATGGCAGGCTGCCCGTCGGGGACGGAAAGATCGTGACAGCTGGCCCACGTCCCGGGTACGTGTTCGCGTGCCCGCGGTACGCGCACAGCTTCGGGCCGGCCGTCGGTGCACAAGTCCGTGGCCCGTGGTTCTCCGAAGACGGCAGGTGGTACTACCCGGCGAGGAAGGCGCATGTCCAGGGGCATGTGCAACACGACGGCGCGTTCGCCGAAACGACATCCGGGGCCGCCCGGGTGATCAAGACCAACGACCTGCCCCGAAACCACACCACCGGGCGATTCCCGATCGCGACCGATGACACCGCGTATCAGTACGACCGCAACCCGAACGCCATCGCCGCGCAAGAGCTGACGTATGTGCTGGCCTCTGAGCCCACCTATGGCCCGCCGCAGTGCATCGGCCACGAGGTGGGCGTGATGCTGTCGGGTGTGGTGTTGTTCAGCGCCCTTGACGCGGCGGGGCGCGATGCGGGGGCGTGGGAGGTGCAGGACGACTGTTCAGGGCATCCGGAGGTGACGGGCAGCTACCACTACCACACGCCCAGCCCGTGTCTGGCGAAGGCGCATGTCGCTGAGGTCGTCGGCTACGCGCTTGACGGATTTCCCATCACCGGGGCAGGCGTGGGAGACGGAAACAGCCTCGCCACCAACGATCTCGACGAATGTCATGGCATCACGAGCACCGTGAATCTGGACGGCAGGGACGTTGACACTTATCACTACGTGATGACTCAGGACTACCCGTACTCGGTGAGCTGCTTTAGGGGACGTCCCACCACAGTGCAGGGCAGGGCACAGCCGCCGGGGCGGTAATGCCTGCAGGCGCTGTCACGCCGCATTGCTCCCTGCGTGGCCGCCGTCGGAATTCGAGTGGTCAGCCGACGTGGAGTGGTCACTGGGGTTGGCGGATCCAGCGCCACTGGTGTTTCCGGCGTCGCCCGTTCCCTTGGTGGTACTAGTGTCGGTGCCGCCACCGGTGGTGGTGCGGGGTGCCTTGCTGATGCCCAGACCGGGAATCGATTTGAGGCTGTCTCTGATCGACGGAAGTTTCGCGGTCTTCGGTGTCGTCCCGGGCTGTGGCGCGGGAAGTTTGGGTAGCCGCAGGGTGGGCTTCGTGGTGTCCTTGACGGAGGTCAATGTGGGCTTCTCGTCCGGCTTTGCTTCCGGCGTGAGCTGGGGTTTGGCCGCCGGCTTTGCTTCGGTCACCTGGGCGGGGGCGGAGCTCACGATTTCCGGTGTCGCTGGATTTGTGGCGCTGACCGCGATGGCGGTGGGATCGGGGATCCTGGCGGGTGCCGGCGGAGTGGTCGGCCCGGGTGTGGTGAGGGTGAGGACTGCTTCCTTGGGAGCCTCCGGTGCTGGCGGTGTGGCCTTCGTGGGATCGGCCTGGGAGGCGGGGGAATTGGCGGGTTTGTCGGCCGGTGCGGGTTGCTTCGGCGTCGCACCGGGCAGTCCGCTCTGGACGTTCTCGGCGCCTTCCTCGATGGCGCCGGGGAGCTTTTTGAATGCCTCGATGATGTTCTTCGGCGGGGTGAAGAAGCTGAACGGTTTTACAGTGCCCGGGCTGGTTTCGCGGTCATAGGCCATGTCGATGAAGAGCCGAAGCGTGGGTTCGATCGCATCGAGTACGAAGGACGCTCCTATCGGGTTAGTGAGGTCGCGCAGCGGTTGCAGCAGCGGGAGATGTTCGGCACGAACCAGGTAGTAGGTGGTGCTGCCGACCTGTGTCTTGATCACTTTGTCGGGATCGTCGAGCGAAGCGGGATCGACTTCGTCGTAGTACTTGTCGGGATGCGCATACTGAAGCGCTGCAATCGAATTCGCGAGTGCGAGTGGATTGAAGTAGGCGGGGAAGTCTCCGTAGGTGTCGTACTCGGTGTTGATCACCGTCGACGCGAATGGTCCGGGTTCCAGGGCGCCGTCGGACTCGATGTCGACAAGCGGAACCTTGAGCCAAGGGAATCGGGCGAAGATTCCGCCATTCGGGGTATTGGCGCTGCCCAGGAACACAAAATCTATGTCGGCGTCGGGGTTGCTCGCTGCGAGCTGTCGATACGACTTGTTGGCCGCCACCGCACCCAGCGAGTAGGCGACGACGGTGACATGTCCGGCAGGGGCTTGATCGATCGCCGCGTTGAGGTTGGCGCTGCCTTCGGTTACTGATGTCTTGAAGGTGGGTGCGGTGATACCGCTGACCGGCCAGACGGCGCCCGGATACGACACTGGTTTGTAGATGTCAGACCCTGTGACGAACTTATGGCCGATCTTGGCGGGGATATTGGCACTGGCGCCGTCGTTGTTGCCGCCGACTCCGATGACATAAGACACGAGCGTTGAGGCGATGGTTCGTGACTCCATCGCGACCGGTGCCAGGACTGTGCATGTTGCCGCTACCGCGGCAGCGGTGGCTATCGAGCGCTTGAGCGAGCGACGTTTCCCCAAAACCGAATGCTGCGCAGCCATCAGGACCCCTCCCGTGCGTTCGGCGCCGATGCCGAATGCAGTGGCATGAGAGTAATTTGGGCAAAGCAATTCTGCCAATGGCTGAACCGGCCAAATCGGCCGATGTCCGAACATTGACTACTGCATATGTAGTCCCTGTTCAGCGGCCAATTTTGGCGCGGATTCATACCCAAATTAACTGGAGGGCCCCAGGGCGGCAGAGAGGGTTCCCGCAAATTCTGTGAGACTTCAGCCGAGCATCGTCGCGTACCCGTCATTGAGGCTTTGCCAGTCATGCGTCATGGCATCAAGGCCGACGACTCGGCCCCGTGGAGTCCCCTCGACCGCGAGGGTGAGGGTGTCGAGGCAGATGTGCCAACCGCCGGCATTTCCCGAGGCGTTGCCGCGATCGGACATCGAATGCTCGAGGGTCAACCGGCATCCATTCTCGGTGGGTTCGATTCGCCAACGCAGGGTGTCATCTGGACCCCAGCGATGGATCAGCTCGCGGGGTGGGTCGACGGCGAGCACCTCGCCGTCGAGCACGGGATCAGCGGCGGTCTCCTGAACCCGGGCCGCTCCCACGGAATCGAGGCGGCGATCCGGTATGGCGGGCGACCACTGGCGCAATTTGTCGGGGTCGATAAGCCATTGCCACACAGTCTCGGGGGAGTGGCTCACGTCGCGGGACATGGTGAGGACCCATCTGCCCTCGTGGTCATCACACGGTGCGAGGGTTGCGGCCAGGGGATTAGTCACGGTTGTCCTCTTTCTTGTTGTCCTGGGTGCCGGAGTCGTTGTCGATGAGGAATGTCAGGCGATCGAACGCGCTTGCCCACGTGCGGTGATACGGGGTCACCCAGGCCAGCACGGCGGGTAGGGGGTCGTCGGCTAGGTGATAGACCCGCCGTTTTCCGGCGACTTCCACCCGAACCGTGCCGGCGTCGCGCAGGACGCCGAGATGTTTGGACACCAGGGACTGGGAAAGATCGAGCCGTTCGATCAATGTCGTGACATCGGCTGAGCCCTCGCGCAGGGTGTCGATGATCCGGCGGCGGGTGGGATCGGCGATCACCATGAAGGCGTCCATGAATTAATATCACCATACGATCATATGAATGTCAAGGAATGTATGCACCCGTCACGTGGCGGCTCGGCCTTGCGTAGCGCTGATCAGTACTGTGGTCAAGAGGTACCGGTGAGTGCTGCTCGCCGAGGTCGTGGTGGGCGCGCGCGACCGTTGGCTCAATGCCCTAGGTGAGGACTTTTTCTTGACGAAGCCGCTGCGTATGCGGATTGCCGTAATCGGTGTATTCGCATCGTTCGGGCTCGTGGTGGCCACCTGGGCCGTGCACCTGCCGACCATGAAGCAGGCCACGGGCATGTCGTCTACGGTGCTGGGCTTCGTGGTGTTGGGGCTCGGCGTCGGCGCGCTGCTGGGCATGCAGCTCAGTGGTGTGCTCGTCGACCGGTTCGGAAGTGGTCCGATCGCGGTCGCGGGTGGTGCGGCGATGGCCCTCGGCGTGAACATCCCGCTGGCAGCCCACGCCGTATGGGTCGCCGGACTCGGTGCCGTCCTGTGCGGCGTCGCCGTGGGTGTCACCGATGTCGCGATGAACGCCGCGGCGGTCGATGTCGAACGTTTCCACGGCCGCCCCATCATGGCCTCGTTCCACGGGGTGTTCTCCGTGGGCAACGTGGTGGGTGCGGGAATCGGTTCGGCCGCATTCGCACTGCACATCAAGGTCTGGGAGACGGTGCTCGGGGTCACGGTGCTGTGCCTGGCGCTGCTGACATGCTCGGCCACCGTGCTGCTGCGCGACAAGCTGCGGGCGGGCGAGGTCGAGGCGCCGGACACGGTGCCGTACACCCTGCCGCCACCCATGACGTGCCGACGGGGCCAGGTGGTGATGCTCGGCCTATTGGCGTTCCTGCTCATGCTTTCCGAGGGGTCGGCAACAGACTGGAGCAGTCTGCACGCACAGGAGCATTTGGGCGCCTCTCATTCCCAGGGTGCGTTCGCCTTCGGGGTGTTCATGCTCGCGATGACGGTGGGCCGGTTCACCGTCGACAAACTCGTGGAGCGCATCGGGCGGGTTCTGGTGCTGCGGTGGGGTTGCGCCCTGGCGGCCGTCGGGATGCTGATCGTCATCGCTTCGCCGGTGCTGCCGCTGACGTTGGCGGGGTGGGCTGCGGTGGGTCTCGGGCTCGCCGGTGGCGTCCCGCAGGTGTTCACCGTCGCCGGCAATATCGATGAACAACACGAGGGCCGGGTGCTATCGCGGGTTGTCGGCACCGGTTACGTCGCAGTGCTAGGCGGACCCGCGCTCATCGGCTGGGTGGCCGATGCCCTCTCGCTGAACACCGCATTGGTGCTGCCGATCTTCGCGGTGCTTGTCTGTGGCTGTGCTGCGGGCGTGTTGACGATGAGCCCACCTGCCGCGAAGGCGGTGCCCAAGCCCGGGCGTACTGTCAAACCATGACGGACACTCTGGCGGCTGCGTCGGCGCGGGAACTGTTGCGTGACAGCTTTACTCGGATCATCGAACATGTCGGCGAGGTGACCGACGGTCTTCCCCATTCCGCATTGGCGTATCGCCCCACCACGGATGCGAACAGCATCGCCTGGCTGATCTGGCATTCGGCCCGATGCCAGGATGTGCAGATCTGTGCCATCACGGGGGACGAGCCGCTGTGGACGGCCCGGGGCTGGGAGCCGCGATTCGGCCTCGACCTGCCCGCCGATTCCAACGGTTACGGGCACACACCGGCGGACGTGGCCAAGGTCGTCGCGACGGTCGATCTACTCAGCGGCTACTACCAGGACGTGCACGAGATGACGCTGCGCTATGTCGAGAGTCTTACCGATTCCGAACTCGCACGCGTCGTCGACAGGCATTGGGACCCGCCGGTCACCGCGAGTGCCCGGTTGGTCAGCATCGTCGACGACTGTGCCCAGCACCTGGGCCAAGCTGCCTACCTGCGCGGGATCGTCCCAACCAACTGGTAGGGGTGCGACGTGGGTCACCTCGTGCCTAGACTCCTCTAATGACAACGACGTCTGAAAATCTCGCCACTGCCGCCCACAGCGCCGCCCGCGACGTGCGCAATCCCGCGAACGGGCAGGTCGTTGGGCAGGTGAACTGGACCGATCCCTCGGATATCCCCGTAATCACCGCGCAACTGGCGAAGGCGCAGCCGTCGTGGGAACGTCTCGGCCCCGAGGGGCGTGGCAAGGTACTGGCCCGCTTCGCGCAGTGGCTGACCGACAACACGCCCCGTATCGAGGCCCAACTGATCGCCGAGACCGGCAAGTCGAAAATCGACGCGGGCATCGAAATTCCGTCGATTCTGGCGATCATCGCGTACTACGCGCCGCGTGCCGCCGAGTTCTTGGCACCTGAGTCACGTCCGGCGTCGTCGATCGCCATGAATACCAAGAAGATCACGCTGCATCAGCGGCCCCGCAAGGTCGTGGGTGTCATCTCCCCCTGGAATTACCCTGTGGCACTTGGATATTGGGATGTAGTTCCGGCACTGTTGGCGGGTTGCTCGGTGCTGCTCAAGCCCTCGGAGCGGACGCCGCTCTCCGACGAACTCATCGCACGTGGCTGGGAGGAAATCGGGGCGCCGCCGGTGTTCGAGATCGTCCATGGCGCCCGCGAAGTAGGCGAGGCGCTGATCGACAACGTGGACTTCATCCAGTTCACCGGATCGACGGCGACCGGCAAGAAGATCATGGAGCGCGCCGCGCGCCGGCTCACCCCCGTCAGCCTGGAACTCGGCGGCAAAGACCCGATGCTGGTGCTGTCGGACGCCGACGTCAAACGCGCCGCGCACGCGGCGGTGTGGGGCGCCATGTTCAACGCCGGGCAGACCTGCGTATCCGTCGAGCGGGTATATGTGCACGACTCGATCTACGAGCAGTTCGTCGATCTGGTGGTCGACGAGGTGCGGAGTTTGGAGATCGGCGCCGGGATGGACCACAGCGTCGGCGCCATGATCGACGAAAATCAGCTCGAAATTGTGGACCGGCATGTGCGCCAGGCGGTCTCGGCGGGTGCGCGGGCGCTCACCGGCGGGGCACGGGTCCCCGGTGGCGGCACCTTCTACGCTCCGACCGTGCTGGTCGACGTGGACCACTCGATGGACTGCATGCGGGAGGAGACCTTTGGCCCGACACTGCCGATCATGCGATTCTCCGAGGAGTCCAAGGCGATCGCCCTGGCGAATGACAGCGAGTACGGGCTCTCCGCCAGCGTGTGGTCCAAAGACCGAAAGCGCGCTGAACGCATTGCCCTGCAACTTGATTGCGGCACGGTCAACATCAACGACGTGATCATGAACCTGTCCTGTCTCACCGCGCCGCATGGTGGCTGGAAGGGCTCCGGGATGGGCTCGCGTTTCGGGGGCGCCAGCGGTCTGCTCAAGTACTGCCGCACCGAAGCCATTGTCGATACCCGGGTGACGCTGCCCAGTGAGCCGCTTTGGTATAGCGGACCGAGCTGGCTGGCCCCGGTCGCTCTCAAGAGCCTCACCAAGCTCTCGAATAAGGCCTTGCGCCCCTTCCGTCGCTGACACCCGCCGTTCACCCGCCGTCCATGGTGGCGACGGTTACCGGCGATAGTTTCCGCTGGTGACCGAGACCATTACCGCCGCCGCGCAGGGCTACACCGTCGACGATGATGACGACGACGATCCGGTGCTCATTGCGCCTGACGGCGTCGCGGTGGATACCTGGCGGGAAAACTACCCGTACGACGAGCGGATGAGCCGTCAGCAGTACGAGCTGGAGAAGCGGTTGCTGCAGATCGAGCTTCTGAAGCTTCAGAACTGGAGCAAGCGCACCGGTGCCCGGCACGTCATCCTCTTCGAGGGGCGCGACGCCGCGGGTAAGGGTGGCACCATCAAGCGGTTCATGGAACACCTCAACCCACGTGGTGCCCGGGTCGTCGCGCTGGAGAAGCCGACCGAACGGGAACGCACCCAGTGGTACTTCCAGCGGTATGTTCCGCATCTGCCGGCGGCCGGGGAGATGGTGTTCTTCGACCGCTCCTGGTACAACCGCGCCGGGGTCGAGCGCGTCATGGGATTCTGTTCCGACGAGCAGCATTCGGAATTCATCCACCAGGCACCACTTTTCGAGCAGATGCTGGTCAATGACGGCATCAGTCTGACCAAGCTGTGGTTCTCGGTGTCGTCCGCCGAGCAGCGCACGCGTTTCGCGATCCGGCAGGTTGACCCGGTACGGCAGTGGAAGCTCTCGCCGATGGACGTGGCCTCGCTGGACAAGTGGGACGCTTACACCCGCGCCAAGGAAGAGATGTTCTCGCTGACCGATACCGATCACGCGCCGTGGATCGTGGTGAAGAGCAACGACAAGAAGCGGGCCCGCGTCAGCGCGATGCGGCATGTCCTGGGCAAGTTCGACTACGACGACAAGGATGTCGACGTTGTCGGTCAGGCCGATCCGCTGATCCTGGGACGCGCGCTCACCGACTAACCTGGGCGGGATGCGATTCTTGTTCGCGGTCCTGTTGTGGCTGCTGACCACCGCCGTGCTGGCCGTCACAGTGACGGCGGCCTGGACACAGTCCAGGATCGTCAATGAGGACGGCTACGTGGCATTGACGGGGCCGGCGGCGGCCGATCCGAGGGTCCAGCACGCGATCGCCGAGGAACTCACCACCCAGATCGTGTCGCTGGGTAAGAAGCAGGGTTCGCGGGTCAACGAGACTCAGGTCGCGGAGTTGACCGCCGCGTACACCAGTGGGCCGCAGTTCCGCGCGGACTTCGCGGCGGTGAATCGGATGACACATCAGTGGTTGTTCACGAATTCGAGCTCAGCGCAGCGTGATTCGCAGGGCAGCTGGCAGATCGACGTGGCTCCCATGGTCAAGAGCTTGGTGCCGCAGGGCCTTTCCATCAAGGCGCCGGAGACGTTGAAGGTCTCGGTTACCGACGACAATCTGGCGGGATTGACACCGGGACGCTTAGTGCCAGTGGCACGCTTCGGCCAACTTGCGGTCTGGATATCCTTCGGTCTCACCCTCATCCTCGCGGGCTTGACTCAGTTGGCGGTCCGCAGCCGCGCCAAGGGCCTTGCCGGGCTGGGTATTTCGGCACTACTGGTAGGCGCGGCCGGGTGGGCTGGGCTGGAGATCGGTCGACGCTATCTGGACCGGCCGTTGAACCGCGTCGCCGACAATCTCCGCGATGTGGCCGACGGACTGGTCACCCAGGCGGTGAGCAATGCCCACCACTGGCTGAATCTGACTATGGCCGCCGGGGGCCTGGTGATCGTGATCGGAGTGGCCGCGGGGTTGGTGGGCGGCCTGCTGCGGCGCTGACGTGAACGCTAGGCCGCGTGTGCATCGCGGATGCGCTGCACGTCATGCTCGACACATCCGACACGTTCAGCGGCGTCACTGACGGACAGCCGACGATCCAACAGGATGTCCAGCTCGGTGGGTGAAAACTCCGGTTCGGTATCCCACGGAGCACGGTCCCACCCGTTCTCGCTCAACCCGATAAACAGGTCGTTTCTCATCGTGCACCTCACGGCAATCTGGCTCCAACTACCGACTATCCGGAAGCCCATCAATGCGCTCACGTCACGGTCGGTCAATAACTGCGGCCCGCCAGGCAACTTTGCCAAGGCCAGTAATTCAGCTAACTACCAAGGTAGTCGAGCTCACCCGATGGCAACAACCCGCGACGGTTACGGATCGGTCTCGATTTCGGTAACAGAGCCCGTTGTCAGCGCGGCCACCCCGCGATATGGACGTGCCCCTGAACTGGGATATTAAGATTTGGATCAGACAGTGCTTGCAGCAGTTAGCACCTGTGAGCTGCGGTTTTGTGGTGGGTAGTTAATGGCGATTTGCGGGCCTGAAAACATGTCGAGCAAACTGCATGTGTGTGACTATGCCGTTACCGCGTGATGGGCTGACCTGGAGAAGTGATTTGCGAGACTGTTTCCATCGGGAGTGACGTACGTCATGACAGACGTACTGTCACCATGCTCTCACTGGCCGCCGCCCGGTCGATATCGGATTGGTTGAAGCTGCCGTCCGGGTTGCGGCGCACGTTGTGATACTTGGCATCTCGCGGCACCCTCTGCAGCAGCTCGGCTAACGGCTCAGCGATCTGCGGTCCCGTGGACAGCTCGGCGGTGCCATCGAGCCGCTTGCCGCGCACCAACGCGGTGACGGGCCGGCCGTCGCGCAGATTCTTGGCCCACGCTCTGTCGGTGAAGACGGTCAACACGTCGCCGTCACGAACGTAGGTGGCGGCGACGTTGTATTCCTTGCCGCTCTTGCGGCCGGTGAAGGTGAACAGCGCGATGTTGCCGCTGAGTACGGGGTGCAGCGGGCTGCGGAGCAGGCCCTTGACCATCTTGTTAATCCACGGTGGAACGGTGTTGGATTCGCTCATGCGGCCATTGTCCGTCGCGGATGGTGTCACGGCATCGGGGATTGCCCTGAGATTTCGGGTCAGGGTGCGAGCTGGCGCCAGAGAAACTCGATGGCCAGCGCCGCCTTGAATGCCGACTGTTCGTTGTTGGCCGCGCCGCCATGGCCGCCCTCGATGTTCTCGTAGTACCAGACCGGTTGCCCGGCCTCTTGCAATGCGGCGGTCATCTTGCGCGCGTGCCCCGGGTGAACGCGGTCATCGCGGGTCGAGGTGGTCACCAGAACCGGTGGATAACGCTTCTCGGGCGAAATGTTTTGGTAAGGAGAGTATTTGGAGATGAACTCCCAATCATCGGGATTGTCGGGGTCGCCATACTCCGCAACCCACGAGGCACCGGCCAGCAGCAGGTGGTAGCGCCGCATATCCAGCAGTGGAACTTGGCACACCAAGGCGCCGAACAGCTCCGGGTATGCCGTGAGCATCACCCCCATCAGCAGGCCGCCGTTGCTTCCGCCCTGTGCGCCCAGCTGTGCGGCGGTGGTGATGCCCCGAGTCACCAGGTCGCGCGCGACAGCAGCGAAGTCCTCGTACACCAGATGGCGGCCCTCACGCATCGCCTGGGTGTGCCACACCGGGCCGTACTCGCCACCTCCGCGGATATTGGCCAGCACGTAGGTGCCGCCGCGGGACAGCCACAGCTTGCCCAGCACACCGTCGTACCCGGGAGTCCGGGCGACCTCAAAGCCCCCATAGCCGCCGAGCAGAGTTGGTCCCGCACCATCGGATCCCTTGGGGCGAACCACGAAGTACGGAATCGATGTCCCGTCGTCGGACTGGGTGAAGTATTGGGTTACCTCAAAGTCGGCATCGTCGAAGAACGATGGCGCCGCCTTGACGGGGGATACAGAGGCCGCCGCTGCGCTCACCTCTCCGTGCAGCAGCGTCGATGGCTGGGTGAAACCTGATGTGTCGAGGAGAATCTCATCACCCAGGTCATCGACCGCGACGATCTGCGTCGTGGTGTTGACCGGCACACCTGTTAGTGGTTCTGAGTCCCAGGTGCCCGGGGTGAAGACCAGGATCTCGCTAACCACATCGCGCAGGATCGCGACGGTAAGCCGTTCCCGCGTCCACGCGTAGTGATGCAGACTCGCGTGTTCATCGGGAACGAATACCGGGGTGACGGTGCGATCGCCGGCGAGGAAGTCCGCATAGCGAGCGGCCAGCAGCGTCCCGGCCGAATATTCGGTGCCATCGAGTTGCCACGGCGACTTGAGCTCGACGAGGAGCCATTCACGGTGCACCGATACCGACGCATCGGTGGGGACGTCTATGCGCAGCAGCTCTCCGTCGACGCCCAGCTGGTGTACTTCGGAGTTGAAGAAGTCGGTGGCCCGGCTGATCAGGGTGCGTTCGAATCCCGGAGTGTCGTCAAAGCTCGCGCCCACCATCACGTCTGAGGATTCGCCGCTGAACACCAGCTCCGCTTCGTCGGGAGATTGCCCGCGTTTCCAGCGTTTCACCAGACGGGGATACCCCGAGTCCGTGAGACTGTCGGGCCCAAAATCTGTGCCCACGAAAACGGTGTCGGCGTCGATCCACCCGATCTGCGTCTTGGCCTCGGGTAGCGCAAAACCGTCCGTCACGAACTGTCTTGTTTCCAGATCGAATTCGCGCACCACCACGGCATCTGACCCGCCGCGCGACAGACTGACCAGCGCCCGGCGGAACTCGGGCCGCAACGCGGTCGCGCCCGCCCAGACCCAGTTTTCTTCTTCGGTGTCCGCCAGTGCGTCGACGTCGATGATGACGTCCCATTGGGGATCTTCCCGGCGGTACTGGTCCAAAGTGGTTCGGCGCCAAAGGCCGCGGGCGTTGTTGGCATCGCGCCAGAAGTTATAGAGGTATTCGCCCCGCCGCCGCACGTAGGGGATCTGTGCGTCTGTGTTGAGAATGGCCAGCGCTTCGGCCCGCATATCCTCAAAACGCTCACCGGAAAACTCGCCGGTTGTTATCGAGTTGCGTTCCCGTACCCAGTTCAGCGGTTCGTCTCCGCCAATGTCTTCGAGCCAGAGATGTGGGTCCGGGGAGCGGCGCGCCGACGTCATTTGAGCCAGTGTGCCAGTGATCGCAGTATGGTCGAAGATGGCCCGGGGGCGGACAGAACACCGAGCAGGAGTTTTCTCGTGATACCACTGCCACGCGCGCAGGTTGTAGCTAGCGCGATGCTGCTGGGGATAGCAGTTGGACTTGTCGCTGGAATGTCTAGCGTGCTGATCGCGCACGAACCAGTGCGGCCCGACCTATTCATTGGCGTTGTTGTCGCGGTACCCAGCCTGATCGGGTTCTTTATCTTGATCGCGTCCACGCGTAAATGGATGACGGCGCTGGCGGCATTCGTGCTGGCGGTTTCTCCCGGATGGTTCGGGATTCTTGCGGCGATACAGGTGATTCACAGTGTCTGACAAAAATGCGGAAAACACAGTCGAGAAGACGAGCGCCGAGACCGAGCTCGTGGACGGCACAGAGAGGCCGAGCATCGTCGAGGGCGACCTTGCCGATCCCCTGGCCGTGCCGATCGACGACGGCAGAAGTAGAGACGGTTTGGATACCGCCACCTTCACCGCGTTCTCGGCGTTCAAGGATGACGAAGACCTGGTAACCACCGGCCGCATCGACACCGATGCGTTGCCGCTCACCGCGGCGTTTGACGTGGGCAGCGACTACACCGGCGCGATGCCGGTCACGTCGGCCGAATCGATGACGCCCGACCCCTATACCGGCGCGGTGCCGGTGGTCGCCGACGAGCCGGCGAAGCCGGTACGGGTACCCGCTGAGCGGGAACCCGCCTTCCTGAAGCGCTGGGTGCTGCTGTTGCTGCTGCTGGCGGTGTGGATTCCGGCCGGGGCGGTCGGGCTGCTGCTTTACCAGCACTGGTTCGAGACCCTCTTGCCGAACGACCGGACGCTCGCGGTCACCTACGTGCTGATCTGGGTGTTTGTCTGTGTGGTGGTCGCGCTACTGCTGGCCATGGTGGAACCGCGCCCGATAGTTGTCGCCCTCGCTTTTGCCGTGTTGACGGCGCCCGCGATCTCGGTGGCGGCCGCCGGAGTCAAATATGGCTATGTGGCGTGCACCGCACCCTCGGTGCCCGGGGTTCAGTCACTGTGCCCGGAACCGCTGCGCAGTTGGGGTATTCAGTACCGAGACCGGGCTTGACGCTCCCCGCCTGACGTCGTCCTACTAGGGTGGAGTACGTGACTGCACACTATGACGTCGTCGTTCTCGGAGCAGGTCCCGGTGGCTATGTCGCGGCCATTCGCGCAGCCCAGTTGGGTCTGACCACAGCCATCGTCGAGGAGAAGTATTGGGGCGGGGTTTGCCTCAATGTCGGGTGTATCCCGTCCAAGGCGCTGCTGCGTAACGCGGAGCTGGCCCACATCTTTACCAAGGAAGCCAAGACATTCGGCATCAGTGGTGAGGCCACCTTCGATTTCGGTGCCGCGTTCGATCGCAGTCGCAAGGTCGCCGAGGGGCGCGTGGCCGGTGTGCACTTCTTGATGAAGAAGAACAAGATCACCGAGTACGAGGGCGTGGGCACCTTTACCGATGCCAACACGCTGGCCGTGAAGAAGGCCGACGGCTCGACAGAGACCCTGACCTTCGCCAATGTGATCATCGCCACCGGTAGCAGCGTGCGGCTGGTACCCGGGACCGCACTGTCGGAGAACGTGGTCACCTACGAGAAGCAGATCATGACCCGCGAGCTGCCCGGGTCGATCATCATCGCGGGCGCCGGCGCCATCGGTATGGAGTTCGCCTACGTCCTCAAGAACTACGGCGTGGACGTCACCATCGTCGAGTTCCTGCCACGCGCGCTGCCCAATGAGGACGCCGAGGTGTCCAAGGAGATCGAGAAGCAGTACAAGAAGCTGGGCGTCAAGATTCTGACGGGCACCAAGGTCGAGTCGATCCAGGATGAAGGGGGCAGCGGTCCCGTTCGCGTCAAGGTAAGTAAGGACGGGCAGGAGAGCGAGCTCGTCGCCGACAAGGTGTTGCAGGCCATCGGTTTTGCCCCGAACGTCGAGGGCTTCGGCTTGGACAAGACGGGTGTCGCGCTCACCGATCGCGGCGCCATCGCCATTGACGAGCGGATGCGCACCAACGTGCCGCACATCTACGCCATTGGTGACGTCACCTCCAAGCTGCAGCTGGCGCACGTCGCGGAGGCGCAGGCCGTCGTTGCCGCCGAGACCATCGCCGGCGCCGAGACGCTGGAGCTCGGCGACTACCGGATGATGCCCAGGGCGACGTTCTGCCAGCCGCAGGTTGCCAGCTTCGGGCTCACCGAGGAGCAGGCTCGTGCCGAGGGATACGACGTCAAGGTGGCCAAGTTCCCGTTCACCGCGAACGGCAAGGCGCACGGGCTCGCGGATCCGACTGGTTTCGTCAAGCTGATCGCCGATGCCAAGTACGGCGAGTTGATCGGCGGACACCTCATCGGCCCCGATGTTTCCGAGCTGCTGCCCGAGCTGACGCTCGCGCAGAAGTGGGACCTCACGGTCAACGAACTGACCCGCAACGTGCACACGCACCCGACGTTGTCCGAGGCGCTGCAGGAGGCGTTCCACGGACTCGCGGGGCACATGATCAACTTCTGAGCTGTCGCGGGGCCGGGGGGCCCGCCGTAATCCGCTGGGAGGTAAAGGGGGGAAACGTGGCGGAACCAGTTGGACTTCACGCTTGGCGTCAACTACTCGACGCAATGATCGACAACAAGCGACGGCATGCCTCGCTGGATGACGGCCTGTACCCGGTGACCCACCCCAATCCTGGTGCCACCGAGGAACAACTTCTCGCTACCGAGGAACGGCTCGGCCGTCCGTTGGATCCGCAGTACCGTGAGTTCCTCGGTGTCGCTAATGGCTGGGAGAGCTATCACTTCAGCACGAACTTGTTGGGCACCAGCGATATTGGTGTCGGCGATCGTTGGGACGAGACCGTTCGCACGATCGCGCAATGGTTTGATGAGACCGATACCGCCGATGACCTGGGTGTCGCCGACGATTCGACCCAATTCGCGCCGATCGCCGATACCGGCAACGGCTATGCCGGCTGCCTCTATCTGTACACCGGGCAGTCCGATGAAGCGCGAGCCGGAAGCGTGTTTCCGCTCGACATCGATTCGCGCACGATGTGGCCGGACCTGTACTCCTATCTGCATCACGAGAATCTTGAGCAGGGCATGTACCTGGCCGAACAGGAGATGGGCCCTCACGCGCGAACCTGGGGACGCGATATCCGTCCGTCACCACCGACGATGGTCGAGATCGTCGCTAAGCTCGCTGAGCTGACGTCGCTTGTCAAGTCCGTGGCTCCTGCGCAGCGTCGTCCCGGTGCCAGTCAGTCCGAATTGAACTTGCTGACAGCGCATCTCGGTGCGGCATTACATCCCGAACATCGGGAACTCCTGGCAGCCACCAACGGGTTGACCAGTAGCTACATCGGTGAGGTGTTGTCCATAGAACAGATCCTTGACGGGACTCGTTGGCGGGAAGGAATTCTCAGTGCGCAAGAGTTCCATGACGAACTCGAACGTAAGAGTGTGGCCATGTTCGGACCTCGAACGCGTGAGCCGCTATCGGTGATCCAGGTAGTGGGTTCGAGCTCTGCCGTGCCCTTCGCCGTGGCGCCCGGCGAGCTCCTTGCCGTTGACTCGGAGGGCGAGGTTCGTGGGCTGGTTCGGGATGCACAGTCCGAGTCGAGCGGTGGCTGGTATCCGCCGCACGGCTGCGTCCGCGAATATTTGTTGAAGGTGTGCGATCACATCTGGGATCAGCGGGCTCGTAACCGTTGACCTGGCATGTGCTCACGCGTACCTTCGCGCCATGTCGACCACTGACGAACTGCTGAACAACGCACAGGCTTATGCGGCCAGCTTCGACAAGGGCGATCTGCCGTTGCCCCCGGGGCGCAAGGTCGCGATTGTCGCGTGCATGGATGCACGCCTGAATCCGTATGGTCTGCTTGGCCTTCACGAAGGTGACGCGCACGTCATTCGCAATGCGGGCGGAGTGATCACCGAGGATGAGATCCGGTCGTTGGCCATCTCGCAGCGGCTGCTGGGCACCGAGGAGATCATTCTCATCCATCACACCGACTGCGGCATGCTGACATTCACCGACGATGCCTTCAAGCGTTCGATTCAGGACGAGACGGGGATCAAACCGCCGTGGTCGGCCGAGGCGTTCACCGATTTGGACGAGGACGTCCGCCAGTCGGTGGCGAGGATCAAGGCCAACCCATTTGTTCCGCGGAAGGGCAGCGTGCGCGGATTCGTCTACGACGTCAAGGACGGCACGTTGCGTGAGGTCGCCGCCGAGGCCTAGTGGGCAAGGAGGGCCGGCGCGCGTTGCGGAGCCGGCCAGGGCAAGGCCAGGTGGTCGCGCAGTGTGGACCCGGTGTATTCGGCGCGGAAGATACCGCGACGCACCAGGATTGGCACCACGTGTTCGGTGAAGAGTTCGAATTGGCCCGGTAGCCCCGATGTGCTCAGAATGAATCCATCGGCGGCGCCCTCGGTGAACCACAGCTCGATCTGATCGGCCACCTGCTCGGCGGAACCGACAAACCTCGTACCGAACGCGTTCAACGTACGGTAGAGGAACTCCCGAACGGTTGGATTCCCCACGGTGGCAAGGTGCTTGTATCCGGCGAGCGCGGTTTGATGGGTTTCGGTGCTCTCCGGGAATGCGGACGCCGGCACCGGGCCGTCCAGGTCGGCGCCGATGACGTTGACATCCACCTCGAGGAGCCACCCCGCCTGGTATTCCGGGATGAAGTGCTCATAGACGGTGCTTTCCACGGCACGCGCCTCGGCCTCGGTGGAGCCGACAACGACACCGAGGGAGGGGGTGACCAAGGGCAGAGAGGACCGTCCGGACGCGCGGGCTTCGTCGTGGAGCTGTCGGTAGAAGCTCTTGGCGCGGTCGATGTCGGTTTGCCCGGTAAAGACCACCTCGGCATGTTTGGCGGCGAAGGCCCTTCCGGTGGTGGAAGATCCGGCCTGAAAGATCACCGGTCGTCCCTGGCGGGAGGGCGTGACGCCGAGTGGCCCCTTGACCTTGTGAAACTCGCCATCGTGGTTGGCGACGTGAATCTTGTTGACATCGTTGTAGATTCCCGTCGCCCGGTTCTCGATGACGGTATCCGATTCGAGGGAATGCCATAGGGCCTTCACCACGTGAAGCGTCTCTTCTGCCAGCCGGTAGCGCTCGTCGTGCGGGAGGAAGCCCCGCTCGCCGAAGTTGGCGGCGGCCGCCTGCGCGAAGCTGGTCACGAGGTTCCATCCGGCACGTCCCGCACTCAGATGATCGAGCGACAACAGTTGGCGTGCCAGGTGATACGGCGGCTGAAAGGTGGAGGATCCGGTGACTACCAGGCCCAGGCGATCGGTGACCGCGGCGAGGTATGAGGTGGCCGTGAGTGGTTCGAAGTCTTCGGTGGACTTGTGGGCCCAGGTGGCCTCCGGGCCGAAGTTGAGGCCATCGGCGAAGAAGATGGCATCGAACTTGGCCGCTTCCGCTGCTTTCGCGGTGGCGACCAACGTATCGAGCTGATTGGCCGGGCCGTTTCGTACGCCGGGAAGCCGCCACGCGCCACCGGAGCGCACGTTGCCGAAGGCAAGGAGGTGTAGCTGGCGGTCAGAGACGGATGAGCCGCTTGCGTGAAGATCATCGGGCACAGGGTTCTCCTAAAAGTTGATACCGGCGAAAGGCTGTGCGCCGGTCGAGAACAGGGCATCCGCGGACGTGATCGCCTGCGTCGACTGTGCCGATACCAGTCCAGCGCGTGCCAGCTGTGTCCACGAGGTGCCGCCGAGATAGACCGACCCCAGGGCGGCGACATCGAGTGACACATCAGGAGTGTGCTGGGTGCGCCGGACCTTGTCGGCGCCCACGGCGAACCGTGCCGAGTTATGGGGAAGCAGGTCATCGTGCACCTCGATCACTATCGGTGCCGTATCCACGTACGTGCGTGCCGCTAGTGCCGCCTCGACATCGACGAGCCGTAGCCAGGTCTCGTCACGGATACCGGTGACCGTCACCGCGCGCGGATCGGTGACGAGGTGGGGGAGGGGGTCGTCGACCGGGCGTTGGCCGAGTTCGATGACATCGACAAGATCCAGCTCCAACAGGTGGCCGACTAGCGCACGGTAGGCGTTATCGCTATGGGCGACAAGATCATCAACAGATATAGTCCGGGTGTCGCTGGCGAACCATTCGGAGGTGTTCCGTGGGCGATATCTGACGTACCCATCGGCGTGGGTGACCACATAGGGTTTCACCGGATCGGCGGCGTCAAACAGTTCGTGCAGCCGCCACCAGTGCGGCGGACGTGCCACTGCTCCGGTCCACGCCGCGCGTTCATAGATCGCGGCGAGTCGCTGCGGTGTGGATGATGCGTCGAGCAGAGTGACGGGTCCGGCGTCAACGAGACTGTGCGCCAGTGCCCGTCGCCGCTGGATGCGGTAGTTCGCGCTGCTGGTCGCGACCCCATAGCCGAAACGGCGGTAGATCACCGCTTCGGAGGCGCGCAGGCTGGCGACGAGCTCTCCACGCCCCGCGATATCGGTGAGCTGCCGGGTGACTAAAGAAGTGAGTATCCCGCGCCGGGTGTGGGTGGGCAGCACACCGATATGTGTGACAGCCGCGTGCGGAACCCGTGTCCCGCCCGGGACGGTGAGCCAGCTGGTGTATGAATCGGCTCCGCCGACAAGCTCCGCATCGTCGAAAGCGCCAAGATATCTTCCCGTTTCGAGCAATTGGTCCACCGCGATATCGCCCAGGGGCGGCAAACCCACCATGGCCCTCCAGAACACCGTGAAGGCGCGCTCCCGCTCCGCGGAGGTCTGCAGGAAGCGAATATCCGTCACGATCCCTTGCCCTGTGTTGTGGCGGAGAGCCGCCCGAGGCCAGTGAGGCTGCGTGGCGACGGCCACTCATCGGTCAGCAGGTACCGCCCGATCTCACGCTGGCGGTACGGCAGTGGATCGTGGGTGGTGTGTGTGCGTGCGTTGCGCCAATAGATATCCAGTCCCACCGAATTAGCCGTCGACCGAGCGCCGGTGGCTTGGAAGATGTTGTGTGTGACATCCAGGGACACCTCGGTCGCGATGGACTTGGCCTGATCCACCCGAATAGCCAGTGCGCCCCACTGGGCCGCGGTGAGTGCTCGATCCGCGGCCAGGGTCTGTTCGAATTCCTTGGTCACCGCGTCGGCGAGGGCGATCCCCGCGGCGATCCCGGCCGACAGCCGCCCGAGCAGCTGCTGGTGGTAGGGATCCTCGGTCACCTCTGTGGAATGCGCCTCGGGCCACGGGCGGCCCTTGTCTCTGACGTAGGTGACGCCGGCGGCGAGTGCGCCTTCGGCGATCCCGAGATACAGATGTACGAAGATCAGCTGGCTGAACAACGCCCGCAGTCCGTCGCGGTGCTCGCGGGCGTCACCGTATTCGCCAAGGCCAGTGAGTACCTCGTCGTGGCGGAGCAGCACATTATCGAATTCGACACTGCCGCTTGCGGTAAGCCGTTGTCCGAGGTTGTCCCAATCGTCGTTGAACCGCAGACCTTCCCTGTCACGGGGGATGATCGCGTTGATCGGCTCCTCGTCGTAGAGCAGCACGGTGATCAGGTCGGCGAGCGCGACCCCGGTGGCGAATGTCCGCGTGCCGTTGACCCGATAGCCTTCGTCTGTCCGGGTAACCGTGATGCCCGGGTCACGCGGATTGCTGACACTGCCCTGGAACCAGCCCTGTTCGCCGACGCCGCGCGCGATGTGTTCACGCTGAGTCGGCGACCCGAGTATGTAGGTCCATACGCCGTTGGAGAAGTGATAGACGAGCAGCTGGCCGATGGAGCCGTCGGCTGCCGCGATGATCCGGCTGAGCTGTAGTGCCTGGGCCAGACTGCCTCCGGCGCCGCCGAATTCGCGAGCGGTGGCGAAAGACAGCAGTCCGTGCTCGCGGAGCAGTCCGATCTCGGCGGCGGGGTTTTGGTTGGCGCGGTCTCGTTCCAGCGTGGTGGTCGCCAGCTCGTCGGCAACGCGTGCGGCAATCCGTGTCCACTCGGTGAAGTCGGTATCGCTGACCCCTTGGTAGACAAGGGCTGGTGACGTGGTGGCGGCGGTCATTTGACGAGAACTCCTGAATCGTTGGCGGGTTCGGGTTCGGTGGCCGGTTCGTCGTAGAGAACCTCAAGGATGCCGAGCTCGGCCAAACGTTCTTTCTCAGATTCGGAAAGCGTTTGGATGGAGCCGATCCGCGCGGCGACCTCTGGCCGTCGTGCCCGTAGATACCAATAGCGCAGCAGGCCGGCGAGCAGGATCGCACCGAAGATGAGCGGCAGGATGTTGAATGGGAATGTGGGCACCGGATAGAAGTTGCTGACGATCACGTACCCGATGGCCAGGGTGGCTGCGACCGATACCGCCAGCCGGGCCGGGGTAAGTGCCTTGATGCGGTACAGCCAAATGGGGGTGGCCACCACCACGAGCAGGTAACTGGTGAGGAAGCCCCAGTTGGCCACGTAATTTCCGTACACATCGAATACCAGGCGGCCCACCGAGCTGAGCGTGGCGGTCACGGAAAATGCCACCGCGATGACCCCGATGAGGAAGATGCCGGCGACGGGGGTCTTGTAGACCGGGTGCACTCGCGCGAGGGCGGCCGGGAGCGCTCCCTCGTGGGCCAGGGTGAACAGCCCTCGTGCTGCCGAGTTGATGACCGCGGTGACGAAGACGATGAACGCGATGGCCACCGCCAGACTTATCGGGTAGATCGCCCATGCCACACCGGAATTCGTGGCGACCTGAGGCAGTATCGCGCTGTCGCCGTCGATGTTCCGGAACTGCAGGATCTGCGGGTAGGTGGCCAGGATGTACAGCACTCCGATGATCAGTACGACGCGTAGCAGTGAGCGGGCGATGGTGCGGTGTGCGTCCCGCGATTCAGCGCCCAGGGACGCGACGCTCTCGAACCCCGCGTACGCACCGACCGCCGTGACCGCCGCGATGAAGGTGGTGCTGTTCCCGAGGTTGGACGGTGACCACTGCTCGGTGTCGATGCGCCAGCCGTAACTGACATACGAGGCCACAATGATGATGAGAATAAGTGCGGTGGCAATGATTTCGAAGACGAGCTCATACTTGGCCGAGATCGAGACACCGCGATAGGGCAGATAGACGGCGACGGCGACGACCACTGCCACCAGCGCGAGTTTGAAGGCGGTTGCCTCCGAGTGGATTCCGATCGCCTCCAGGAAGGATTCGAAGTACAGCACACCGCCGAGAGTGCCCGTGGTGGCGAAAGTGATGTAGCCGATGAGCAGGCTGAAACCGGCGGCATACGCAGCACCGGGGCCCAGCCCGTTGCCGGCATATGTCCCGAGTGAGCCCGACGACACCGTCCTCTTGGCCTGGAAGCTGATGGTCGTGGCGATCAGAATCACCGCCACCAGGCCGATCACCGCTGCCCAGGCGGCGCCTTTACCGGCGGCCACGAACAGGGAAAACGGCACCGTCGCGACCGCGACACTGGGTGCCGCCGCTGCCAATCCCTGAGCGAAGACGCCCCAGGAGCCGATGGCGTCGCGCTCGAGTCCGTGGGACCCATTGTTCTGAAGGGATCTGCCGTTGACGGTGAGCTGGTGGGCGGGAGTGGACATGCGGAAATACCTTCGCTTGGCGGAAGAGGGACTGAAACAGGCAGCGCGCAAACGAAATTGCACGCCTACCTACAGTCGGGGGCCAAGCGCATGTTCCGATGGTGCGGTGGCATCAAGAACGTGTCAACGGCACCCGCGACGCCGTGTCCAGTACCTGCGATGACTTAGGGCTCGCCCTGCGCGTATGTCCCACTTGACCTGGAGTCGACTCCAGGTTCTACCGTGGCTGTGTGAGCACAAGTGAGCCGCAACATGAAGGGTTTCCCATCTCGCACGTTGCCCAACGGACCGGGTTGTCGATCGACGCGCTGCGCTGGTTCGAGCGCGAGGGTCTGTTCCCCCGGGTACCGCGAGATGGCGGTGGCCGCCGCCGATTCAGTGACGACGACATCGAGCGTGTCCAGCTGATGCTGCGGTTGCGTCGCACTGGCATGCCGGTGCGCGACATGCGCCGGTTCATCCAGCTGTTGGAGGGTGGCGAGGAGACCCACGCCGAGCGCCTGGAGCTGCTGTTCGCGCAGCGTGTGCGGATTATGGCCGCCATGGAGCGGCTCACCGAGGACCTCAAGGTCGTCGATTTCAAGGTCGCGTACTACACCGAGTCGGTCAACGGCGCCCCGACTGCCGCAGTGGGACAGAAGAAGGGTTGACATGAAATACACACAGATCGGCGGCCTGCCGGTATCGCGAATCGGCTTGGGTGCCATGTCGATGTCCTCCGGTTACCAGCCACTTGGTTCGGATGCGGGCCCCGACGAGCAGGCTTCGATAGCGGCGCTGCGACGGGCGTTGGACCTCGGGGTCAACCTCATCGACACCGCCGAGATATACGGCCCCTATGCCAACGAGGAGCTCGTGGGCAAGGCCATCGCGGGCCGCAGGGATGAGGTGGTGCTGGCCACCAAATTCGGGCTGGTCTCGCACAGCACTGGCGCGCTCTTCAACCCCGACAGCTCACCGGCGAATATCGTTGTCGCGGTGGAGGGTTCGTTGCGACGGCTTGATACCGATTACATCGACCTGTACTACCAGCATCGCGTCGACCCGAGTGTGCCCATTGAAGAGGTGATCGGGGTGTTGGCAGATTTGGTGGGCCAGGGCAAGGTCCGCCGGATCGGACTGTCGGAGGCCTCTGCGGCCACGGTGCGCCGGGCACATGCGGTACATCCGGTCACCGCGGTGCAGTCGGAGTACTCGCTGTGGACCCGCGACGTCGAGTCGGAGCTGCTGCCGACACTGAGGGAGTTGGGTATCGGGCTGGTGCCCTATTCGCCGCTGGGCCGAGGCTTCCTGACGGGTGCTATCCGGTCGGCGAATCAGCTCTCGGACGATGACTTTCGCAAGAACCTGCCGCGGTTCAACGCCGACAACCTCGACGCCAACTTGGCCCTGGTCGAGCAGGTGCGGACGGTCGCCGTGGAGGCAGGCCTGACTTCGGCGCAGGTGGCACTGGCCTGGCTGCTGGCGCGTGGTGAGGACATTGTGCCGATCCCCGGGACCACCAAGGCCGCGCGTGTTGAAGAGAACGCGGGCGCGGTGGACGCGGTGCTGTCGGCGGAACAGCTTGCCCGGCTGGATGGTTTGGCACCTGCGTCCGGGGAGCGCTACTCCGCGCAGCACTCTGCGCTGCTGGACCGGTAGCCCACGCCTCTGGGTACGTCAGTGATCCAGCGGAATGCGCAATGAGGACATGGTCGCGGCCAGGCCGTCGTATTGCGTGACGAGCAGGCAAAAGCCGATGAGCTGGCGGCGATCCAGGAACTTGGCAAGTCCCTCCCACGCGTCATCGGAAAGTGTTCTGGTGGTGAGGATCTCGTCAACACCGGTGATGAGTGCGCGTTCCTTGTCGGAGAGTCCCTCGGCGCTGGCCCCGGTGAAGATCCGCTCTTGATACGCGGGATCGATACCGGCGCCCTTGGCGATGCGGGTGTGGTGCTGCAGTTCGTACTCGCACTCACGTACGTGGGCCACGCGCAGGATGACTACTTCGGTATCGCGGGCAGAGAGTTTGGTGCCGCGCAGAATCGCACCGGAGTACGCCAGCCACGGCCAGAACCGGACGCCCGTCTGTCCGAGCGTGGTCGCCAGGTGCATCTCCGGCACGCTGATGGCGCGTGCCATGCCCTTGGCAATCACCCAGTTGACCGGTCCGAGCTCACGCAGACCACCTGATGGGATGCGGCCATCGGCACGGTCTGCTCTTCGCGCAAGCGGCTCATCACTCACTGTCGGACTCCTTCTTGCTGGACAAGGTATGGCGACACCGTACTGCGATGCTCGTCAAGGTCGAGTGCCCGCCCGAGTGCCGGAAAGGCGCGCTGGGGGCAGTTGTCGCGCTCGCACACGCGACAGCCCACACCAATCGGCGTCGTCGCACCTTCGGAGGACAGATCCAGCCCCTCCGAATAGACCAGCCGGTGTGCGTGCCGTAGCTCGCAACCCAACCCGATCGCGAACGTCTTACCTGGTTGGCCGTATCGCGACGCACGCCGTTCGACGGTGCGCGCCACCCACAGGTAGTTGCGCCCGTCGGGCATCTGCGCCACCTGGACCAAGATCTTGCCCGGATTGCCGAAGGTCTCGTAGACGTTCCACAGCGGACAGGTGCCACCGCTGGAGGAGAAATGAAAGCCGGTCGCTGACTGCCGTTTGGACATGTTTCCGGCACGATCGACCCGGACGAACGAGAACGGCACCCCACGCATCGAGGGGCGCTGCAGAGTGGACAGCCGGTGACAGATGGTCTCGTAGCTCACCGAGTAGAACGCGGAAAGCCGTTCGATGTCGTACTGGAAATCTTCGGCCACCCCATGGAACTGGCGGTAGGGAAGGACTGTGGCGGCGGCGAAGTAGTTGGCCAGGCCCAGGCGCGCCAGCTTCCGTGATTCCTCCGAGGTGAACTTGCCGTCGTCGACCATGGTGTCGATGAGATCGCCGTACTCCAGGTAGGCCAGCTCCGTGGCCAGCTTGAAGACCTGTTGCCCACCGGAGAGGTGATTGCTGATCTCCAGCGTCTTGGATCCCGGGTCGTACTTGTGCAGCACGCTGTCGCCGAGATCGATGCGCCGGGCGATCTGGACGCCGTGCACCTCGGTGAGACGGTCGGCGATCTCTCTGGCCAGGTCCGCCCGGTGCATGCGCATCCGAACCGTCAGGTCTTCGGCCGCGGTGTCGAGCTCATGGAGATAGTTGTGCCGCTGATAGAAGTAGTCGCGTACTTCTTCGTGCGGCATGGTGATCGAACCGCTGCCGCTGCCGTCGGTGTAGCGGTCCTCGGTGGCGGCCGCCAACTGCGTGGTGGTGATCCGGTAGCGCCGATGCAGGTTGACCATGGCGCGGGCCAGCGCGGGATGCCCGGCGACCACATCGGCGATCTCCGCGGGATCGACGTCGATGTCAAGATCCTTGTCCTGCACCACTTCGCGCAGCTCAGCGATGAGGCGGCTGTCGTCCTGGGAGGAGAAGAACGTCGCGTCGACACCGAACACCTCGGTGATACGCAGCAGCACCGCCACGGTGAGCGGGCGGACGTCGTGCTCGATCTGATTGAGATAGCTCGGGGAGATCTCCAGCATCTGGGCCAGCGCGGCTTGGCTGAACCCGCGTTCGCTCCGGAGTTGACGAAGGCGCCCTCCAACATACGTTTTGGACACGTTGACCAGCCTACGCGCCTTGCCAACTCCAACTTGGCAGTCTTGGCAAGGTTCGGATCCGTTCAGGATCTGGTCCGCCGCGAGGGAAGTGGGGGCCTGAGGTCACCGAGCAATCAAGCTGGTTTGCTTTCTGGGCATACCGGGGTGAAGGTCACCGGCGAACATGATTGGCTGAGCTGCTTCTCGCTATGACCGGCGCCACTGTGCCTGGCGGTTGGATGCCGAGGTCACAAACAGGGGCTCCAGCTGCTGATTAGCTATCTGTTCACTCATTCGTGCGGAATGGTAAATACGTCACTAGAGTTGCCCAAGATGCCGTGCAGTAAATCTGTACACGCATGTATCCCACATAGCGTGCTACTCATTCCATATCGGGTGTGCAACGGGCACATACGCGACTCTCATGCATGGTCTAATCTTTAACGGCCGGGGAGCACCGCTGAGGTGTTCCGCGTTTTGCAATTTGGGATGTGCATGTCCGAGCATGGTGCCGGATGCGGCGATAGACGAGGAGGGTTACGATTCTTCGGCTTTTGATGCGTCTGTGGATTCCGCTGCTGGTGCTCGCGGTAATTGGCGTCGGCGGATTTACGGTGTCGCGGCTCCACGGTGTATTCGGTTCCGAGAACCGTCCGTCGTATGCCGACACGAATGTCAGTGACTCCAAATCGTTTGATCCCAAGAAGATGTCGTATGAGGTTTTTGGCTCACCGGGGAATGTCGCCGATATCAGCTATTTCGATGTCAATGGCGATCCGCTGTACATTCAAAAAATCCCGCTGCCGTGGTCGGTGAAATTCGAGATCGGCAAGACGACCGCCGTGGGAAGCATCATGGCGCAGGGAGATGGTGGCAGTATCGGCTGCCGCATCATCGTGGACGATGAGGTTAAGTCCGAGAAGGTGAGTACTCAGACCAATGCCTTTACCTCATGCCTGCTGAAGGCCGCATGAGCGAGGGCGGCGGCAAAGGCCAATCACACCGGCCGGTAATGGCGACCATTATCCGTAAGGGTGCGGTATTCATTATCTTGGGCTGGCTTGCGATCACTGTCGTGCTGACCGTCAAGGTGCCGCCGCTGGAGATCGTCGAAAGAGAACATTCAGTCTCCCTCAGCCCGCCGGATGCGCCCTCCGTCAAAGCGATGACGCAGATGGGGAAGGTCTTCCAGGAATCTAATTCCGAGAGTGTCGCGGTGATCGTGCTCGAGGGCGAGAACCCCCTCGGTGACGACGCGCACAAGTATTACGACGCCGTCGTCCGTCAATTGAAGGACGACCCGAAACATGTGCAGCACATCCAGGACTTTTGGGGTGACCCGCTAACCGCGGGTGCCGCCCAGAGTGCTGACGGAAAAGCCGCGTATGTGCAATTGAATCTCACCGGACGCTTCGGTCAGGCCGATGCGAACGAATCCGTGGAAGCCGTCCAGAAGATCGTCAAGAACACCCCGGGGCTGCCGCCAGGGGTCAAGACCTATGTCACGGGTCCCGCGGCTGTCGTCTCCGATATGTCGGAGAGCGGAAACCGGACGGTCGTCCTCATCACCCTGGTGAGTGTCGGCGTGATTTTCCTGATGCTGCTCCTGCTCTACCGGTCCTTCATCACGGTCATCATCTTGCTGTTCACCGTCGGCATCGAGCTGCAGGTCGCGCGAGGACTTGTCGCATTCCTCGGCATGCATGGGATCGTGGGTCTGACCACCTTCGTCGTCAACCTGCTGGTGTCTGTGGGTATTGCCGCAGGTACGGACTATGGAATCTTCTTCACCGGGCGGTACCAGGAGGCGCGTCAGGCAGGCGAGGATCGCGAGAGGGCCTACTACACCGCCTACAAGGGTGTGGCCAAGGTCGTCCTGGCATCCGGCCTGACCATCGCGGGTGCGATCGCCTGCCTGCACTTCACCCGCTTGCCTTACTTCAAGCCGCTGGGTATCCCGGGCGCGGTCGGCATCCTGGTGGCGGTGGCGGTGGCGCTCACCCTCGTACCGGCATGCATCGCCGCAGGTAGTCGCTTCGGGCTGTTCGATCCCAAGCGGCAGGTGACGACGCGCCGCTGGCGGCGGCTGGGCACCGCAATCGTGCGCTGGCCCGGACCGATTCTCGCCGGGACGGTGGCCATCTCGCTCATCGGGCTCTTGACGCTGCCGGGATACAACCCGAGCTACACCGACGCGAAGTACATTCCGCAGGACATCCCCGCGGTCCAGGGACTCGTCGCCGCTTCACGGCATTTCCCGGAATCGAAGATGTCTACGCCCGACATCCTGTTGGTCGAGGCCAATCACGATATGCGCAACTCGGCCGATCTCCTGGTGTTGAACAGGCTGGCCAAGGCGGTGTTCGCGGTACCCGGCATCGCCAACGTGCAGTCCATCACGCGTCCCGAGGGAACGCAGATCGAGCACTCGTCGGTGCCCTTCATGCTCAGCATGTCGAACGCGAGCCAGCGATTGAGTCTGCCGTTCCAGCGCGCGCGTATGGACGACATGCTCAAGCAGGCCGATGACATGGGAACGACGATCGCGCTGATGCAGCGCATGTTCGATCTGATGAAACAGATGGTGGCGACCACTCACCGGATGGTCAGTACCACGCACGATCTTCAGAAAGATATGTCCACACTGCGGGACCACATCGAAAATTTCGAAGACTTCTGGCGGCCGATCCGTAACTACTTCTACTGGGAGAAGCACTGCTTCGACATTCCCATCTGCTGGTCGATCAGGTCGATCTTCGATGCGCTCGATGGCGTCGACCAGGTGACCGACAAGATGCAGACTCTGGTGGGCGATCTTGACGAGCTGGACAGGCTGATGCCGCAGCTGCTCGAGCAGTTCCCCATCATGATCGACACCATGAAGAGCACCCGCGAATCGATGCTGACGATGCACAGCACGATGTCCGGCATCTTCGCCCAGATGGATGAATCCACCGAGAACTCGACGGCCATGGGTAAGGCCTTCGACGCGTCGAAGAACGATGACTCCTTCTACCTGCCGCCGGATGTTCTGAACAACAAGGACTTCAAGAGGATCATGAAGATCTTCATGTCGCCCGACGGCAAGTCCACGCGCATGCTCATATCTCAGCGCGGAGATCCCGCGACGCCCGAAGGTATTTCGCGGGTGGAGCCGATCAAGACCGCCGCGGAGGAAGCGCTCAAGGGAACCCCGCTGGAGCACGCCAAGCTCTCGCTGGCCGGCACGGCGGCAGGTGTCAGTGAGCTCGTCGACGGATCAAAATACGATCTGTTGATCGCGGGCGTTGCGGCGCTGTGCCTCATTTTCATCATCATGTTGTTGATGACGCGGAGCCTGGTCGCCGCCCTGGTGATCGTCGGAACCGTGGCGTTGTCACTGGGTGCGTCATTCGGTCTGTCCGTCCTTGTCTGGCAACACATTTGCGGCATACAGATCAACTGGGTGGTGTTGGCCATGTCGGTCATCGTGCTGCTCGCCGTGGGGTCCGACTACAACCTGCTGCTTGTCTCGCGTATGAAAGAGGAGTTGGGCGCCGGCCTCAATACGGGCATCATCCGAGCGATGGGCGGTACCGGCAAGGTGGTGACCGCCGCCGGATTGGTGTTCGCGGCCACGATGGGCTCCATGATCGTCAGTGATCTGCTTACGCTTGGGCAGGTCGGGACCACGATCGGTTTGGGCTTGCTGTTCGACACCCTGATTGTGCGAGCGTTCATGACGCCGGCCATCGCCGCGCTCCTGGGCCGGTGGTTCTGGTGGCCGCTGCAGGTGTCTCCCCGGCCGGTCGGTGCGGTGCACGGGTGGAAGGGACCGCGCCTCGTCCGATCCGTGCTGCAGAGGAACTGATGAGACCGGGGATGAGTGCTGAGACAAACTCAGCGCACTCGCGGCCGTTTATCGCGCGAACAATACGAAACCTGTCGCCTCTGATCATCCTGGGCTGGCTGGCGCTGATTCTGTATACGACGCTGGCGTCGGTCAATTGGGACTGGACCAAGGCGATCCCCGCGTTGGAAAACGTCGCGGAAGCGCGTTCGGTATCGCTGATGCCGCAGGATGCGCCGGCCGTCAAGGCCATCATGCGCATGGGCAAGGACTTCAACGAATCGAACTCGGACAGCTCCGCGATGATCGTGCTTGAGGGGAAGGAGCCGCTCGGCGAGGATGCGCATACGTACTACGCCGGACTGATCCGCGAGCTGCGTAACGATCCCAAACACGTTGAGCACGTGCAGGATCTGTGGGGCGATCGGCTGACGTCCTCGAGTGTGCAGAGTCCCGACGAAAAGGCCGCATACGTGCAGTTGAATCTCGTTGGTAATCAAGGCACCGCGGTGGGGGACGAGTCGGTTGCCGCGATCCGCGAGATCGTCAATCGGACGTTGCCCGCCGCTCCCACCGACGTCAAGGTCTATGTGGCCGGTGCGGCGCCGCTCGCCTCGGATATGCAGCATGCGGGCAACAAGTCGATTCTGAAGATCACCGCGGTCACCGTGGTCATCATCTTCACGTTGCTGTTGATCCTCTATCGCTCCGTTGTCACGGTGATCCTGCTGCTGATCATGGTCGGCGTCGAATTGGCCGCTGCCCGTGGCATTGTGGCATTCCTCGGGTACCACGACGTTTTCGTATTGTCGACGTTCGCCGTCAACATGCTGGTCTTCTTGAGCATCGCCGCCGGCACCGATTACGGGATCTTCTTCTTCGGCCGGTATCAAGAGGCGCGCCAGGCCGGTGAGGACCGGGAAACGGCCTACTACACCACATATCGCAGCGTGGCCCCCGTTGTCCTGGCCTCCGGGCTGACTATCGCCGGAGCCATTCTGTGTCTGCATTTCACGCGGCTGCCCTACTTCCAAACTATGGGCATTCCGTGTGCCATCGGCATGCTGGCGGCCGTCGCGGTCGCGGTCACGCTGGTTCCCGCGGGGATTGCGGTGGCCAGCCGATTCGGGTTGCTTGAACCCAAACGTAAGCTGCGGGTTCAGCGGTGGCGCGGGCTGGGTACGGCAGTCGTCCGCTGGCCCGCACCCATCCTGGTCGCCTCGTTGGCGGTGGCATTGGTGGGGCTGTCCACGTTGCCGGGGTACAAGACGAGCTACAACGATCGGCTGTACATCTCCGGCGATATCCCCGCCAATCAGGGATTCGCTGCCGCACAACGACATTTCTCCGAGTCGCGTCTGACGCCCGATGTGTTGTTGATCGAAACCGACCGGGATCTTCGAAACCCCGCCGACTTCCTGGTGTTGAACAAGGTCGCCAAGGCCATTTTCAAGGTGCGTGGGGTCTCGCGGGTGCAGGGGATTACCCGCCCCGAGGGAACCCCGATCGCCAACACATCGGTGCCGTTCTTGCTCAGTTTGCAAAGCGCCGGCCAGGTACAGGCGACTCGATTCCAGAAGAAGCGCATCGCCGACATGCAAAAGCAGGCCGACGATATGTCGAAGATGATCGCGACGATGCAGCACACGTACCTCGTGATGAAGCAGATGTCCGAGACCACACACCGAATGACGGCCCATACCCATGAGGTGCAGCAACTCACCGACGACTTACGGGGCAGCATTGCGCTGTTCGATGACTTTCTTAGGCCGATCCGCAACTATTTCTATTGGGAAAAGCACTGTTTCGACATCCCCATCTGCTTCTCGATCAGATCGATCTTCGATGCGATGGACGCAGTCGACGCGCTCGATGACGGGTTGTTAGTTCTCGTCAGGGACATGGATCAGCTGGACGCGATCATGCCGCAGCTGCTTGTCCAGTTCCCTCAGATGATCGAGGTCATGCAGAGCATGCGGACTTCGGTGCTCACCATGTACGCCACCATGTCCGGGCAGTTCGCTTCGATGGACGAATCCACCAATGACGTAATGGCCATGGGACAGGCATTCGATGCCTCCAAGAATGACGATTCGTTCTTCCTGCCCCCAGAAGTGTTCAAAAACCCCGACTTCCAGCGCGCGATGAGTTCGTTCCTGTCGCCGGACGGAAAGACGGTGCGGTTCATCATTTCTCATAATGGTGATCCGATGTCGCCGGAGGGCATTACCCGGATTGAGCAGATCCGTAACGCGGCAGAGGAGGCGCTCAAGGGAACGCCTCTGGTGGGCGGCAAGATCTACCTCGCCGGTGCCGCGTCAACCGCGAAGGACTGGAAGGACGGCTCGACCTACGACCTGCTGATCGCGGGCATCGCGGCGATCTGCCTGGTGTTCATCATCATGCTCGTCACCACCCGGAGCTTCATCGCGGCTCTGGTGATCGTCGGCACGGTGGCGCTCTCGCTGGGCGCGTCCTTTGGCATGTCGGTGCTGCTGTGGCAGTACATCCTTGGCATCAATCTGCACTGGATGGTGTTGGCGATGTCCGTGATCATCCTGTTGGCGGTGGGGTCCGACTACAACCTGCTGCTCGTCTCCCGGATGAAAGAGGAGCTGGGTGCGGGGCTGAACACGGGCATCATCCGCGCGATGGGCGGTACCGGAAAGGTCGTCACATCAGCCGGATTGGTGTTCGCGGCCACCATGGCTTCGATGGTCGTCAGCGATCTGCAGATCATCGGTCAGATCGGCACCACCATCGGGCTGGGCCTGTTGTTCGACACGCTGATCGTGCGCTCGTTCATGACTCCGTCGATCGCGGCGCTCCTGGGCCGGTGGTTCTGGTGGCCGCAGCGAGTACGGCCGCGACCGCCGAGTGCTCTGCTGGAGCCCGTTGGCGCCCGCCCGGCACCGTCCGTCCCGGCTCGACAGGACGATGGCGATCCGACCACCGAGCTGCCGAAGTTCAACAACTAATCACGCTTTGGCTCAATCGCTTTGGTGTTGGATGCGGTGTTGCCAACGCAAAAGGCCGGGCGAGGGTTCACCTCGGCCCGGCCTTTGTGCGTAAAAGACTCAGTACTTGTGGCAGCTGCGCACCATCTGCTGGAAGACGGGTATGACGAACTCGATGCCCTGATTGCCCCTGACCTGGTTGATCATGGTCACGCGCTTGGCCTTTGGTGAACTGAGGAATTCCTGCATGAACTGCTGATTCGGGGGTGATTGGTCGAAATACTCCGCGGCCATCGGGTTCTCCGCGTGCAGCGCCGCGTTGGCCTGATCGTACGTACAGGTGCTGTTCACCATCTCGTCCGTAACAGGGTCCGCGGATGCGAGTCCGGCGCCCGCGCTCAACGCCAGCGTGGCACCGCCAACGGCCGCCACAATCTTCGTCAGTGACAGTTTGTTCATGTTCTCAATTGCCTCCCTCGTACCGACCACATCAACTTTACGTATTCAACGAAACCCAAGGCCCAGGGTGCACTCAGACCCATGACTATTTATACGTCCGACAATCCATTCTGTTACCGCCGACCAGAACATCGGTCTATTTCCGCTGCAAGAGCTCAAGTAGGTAACTTCCGTATCCAGATTTGAGTAGCTGTTGGGCACGTGCAGCGAGCTGGTCGTCATTGATGAAACCCGCACGCCACGCAATTTCTTCCGGCACGCCAATCTTCAGGCCCTGGCGACGCTCGATGGTGCGTACGTAATCGCTCGCGTCCAGCAGTGAGTCGAACGTGCCCGTGTCCAGCCACGCGGTTCCACGCGGCAGCACCTCGACGGAAAGACGTCCCTGATCCAGATAGGTCTGATTGACCTCGGTGATCTCGTACTCGCCCCGAGCAGACTTCTGCAGCGAGCGCGCGATCTCGATGACATCGTTGTCGTAGAAGTACAGGCCGGGCACCGCATAGTGGGATTTCGGATTCGCGGGCTTTTCTTCCAGGGACAACGGGACGCCGGCGGCATCGAACTCCACGACACCGTACGCCGACGGGTTAGCCACCCAGTACGCGAAAATCGCTCCACCGCTGATGTTCTCGAACCTGCGCAGACTGGTGCCCAGGCCGGGCCCGTAGAAGACGTTGTCACCCAGTGCCAGCATCGCAGTGTCGGTGCCGATGTGCTCGGCACCGATGACGAACGCCTGCGCCAGCCCCTCCGGTTTGGGCTGGACCGCATAGGTCAAGCTAATGCCGAATGTCGAGCCGTCCCCGAGAAGTCGCTCGAATGCCGGGGCATCAAAAGGCGTGGTGATCACCAGAATGTCGCGGACTCCGGCCATGATCAGGGTGGATAACGGGTAATAGATCAGCGGTTTGTCATACACCGGCAGCAACTGCTTGCTGACACCCGTCGTTATCGGATGCAGGCGAGTGCCCGACCCGCCCGCGAGAATGATGCCGCGCATGTGTGCTCCTACTCGACGACAATCCGAGTTCGGTTGCGGCGGCGACATTTTCTACGCTGTCGCGGCGCAACCCACACGCCACCCTATCGCGTATGAAGACGGAATGCCGACGGAATCAATCGCGGGGAGGGGGTGTGCGAGTGGCGTTCGGCGACCTCTGAGTCACGACAAAGTCTGTCACGATCGATCCGGCAGGGCCGCAGCCGCATACGGATATCGTGAGACCTGCGCAATACGGGCAGGCTTGTATTGCATTGCCGCTTCATCCGGGATAGCGATTTTACGTGTGGCAATCCATGGAACGGAATTCTTTCGGCTGTAGCTGCATTGGCGTTTTGGAATTTGGAGACACATGTGTGCCCATCATCTTGAGGCTATCCGTGACGCACAAGATCGGTAATAATGACCGGCAGCACTGACGGCCATTCTGCGAGTACGTAAACATATCGGGGAGGTCGATACCGTCATGAAATTTGCCATGGCAAGCTATGGCACGCGCGGCGATATCGAACCTGCCGTTGCTGTCGGACGGGAACTGCAGCGCAGGGGACACGAAGTGCGCATGGCGGTTCCGCCTGACTTGATCGGCTTCGCAGAGTCGGTCGGACTCTCGGCGGTGTCCTACGGCGTTCAGGTGGGGCCGCAGCTCGATGAATACCGCGACTTGTGGATGTCGTGGACTCGTCATTTTTGGAGGGTCCAGGATCTGGTCGCGTTGTGTCAGCAGGCCCTGAAACTGGTCACCGAACAGTGGTCGGAAATGAGTAAGGCTCTTGTGTCGGTGGCAGATGGATCGGATCTTCTGTCAACCAGCGTGGGTTATGAGGAACCGGCCGCCAATGTTGCCGAGTTCTATGGGATCCCGTTGGTTGCCCTGCACACCATGCCGTGGCGCCCCAACGGTCAGCTCTTTCCGCTCCTGCCTCCGCCGTTGACACGCACAGCGATGACCGCCTATGACTGGCTGACCTGGCGCGTGACCAAGAAGGCAGAGGATGCGCAACGGCGTGAGCTCGGCTTGCCCAAGGCGGGGAGCCCTTCGCCGCGGCGGATCGGCCAGCGCGGGTCGCTGGAAATCCAGGCTTACGACAGTATTTGCTTTCGCGGACTGGCGGAGGAATGGGCGAAGTATGGCGGACGAAGGCCGTTTGTGGGTGCGCTCACCATGGAGTTGACGACGGCGGCCGATGACGAGGTCATGTCATGGATCGCCGCGGGGCCACCGCCTATCTGTTTCGCCTCGGGGAGCATCCCGGTTGAATCTCCGGCAGAGACAGTGGAGATGATCAGTTCAGCATGCGCGGAATTGGGGGAGCGCGCATTGGTGTGTGCCGGCGCGACTGACTTCAGCGACGTTCACACCGCCCCGCACGTCAAGGTGGTCGGAGTGGTGAATTATGCGGCGGTCTTTCCGGTGAGCCGGGCGATCGTTCACCACGGCGGTTCGGGCACGACGGCGGCGAGCCTGCGCGCCGGAGTGCCTACCTTGATCCTCTGGACTGTTGGTGATCAGCCATTTTGGGGAAATCAGCTCAAGCGCATGAAAGTGGGTACCTCCCGGCGCTTTTCGACGACGACTCGCGAGACGCTGGTCGCGGACCTGCGTGAGATCCTCAGCCCGGAATGTGCGGTCCGGGCTCGGGCGATCGCTCCCCACATGTCCAAGCCGTACGAGAGCGTCAACAAGGCGGCCGACCTGTTGGAGGAGAGGGCCGCCCGTGCTTAGGTCAGGCGTTACCGTGCGGCGGCCCATGCCGGAAGAACCCCGTGTGATGACACATGGACCATCGATATCATTGACCCGGAACGCATTACCGATGCGTGCGGGTCAGCGAGCTGCTCTGTAAAGAACGGGAGGCGTCGGCTTTGTCGAAATCTGTACTCATTTCTGGTGGAGCGGGATTTATCGGATCCGCGCTGTCCAACCGTCTGGTTCAAGCGGGATACGACGTCGCGGTGATGGACGTCCTACACCCGCAGGTACACGCGAGAGGCCGAGAGATCGACCTCCCACCGTCGGTGCGGCTCTTCACCGGAGACGTCACCCATGCCCCTGACTGGGATGCCGTACTTCGGTTGTTCGAACCCTCGCAGGTTGTTCATTTGGCTGCGGAGACGGGTACAGCGCAGTCGCTTTCGGAAGCGACGCGCCACGGTTCGGTCAATGTGGTGGGCACAACCCAACTCCTTGACGCCCTGAGTCGTGCGGCACTTGTGCCGGATCAGCTGGTGCTTGCATCGTCGCGTGCGGTGTATGGCGAAGGTGCGTGGCAGTCCGGTGCGGATGTCTTCTATCCGCGCCCGCGCAGTCATGCACAACTACTTGCCGGCCAGTGGGATCCGAAAGGACCTACGGGGGAGGCGTCGGAGCCGCTTCCCAGCTGCGCCGGCCGGACAGAGCCCCGCCCAACGAACATCTACGCAGGCACCAAACTGGCCCAGGAACATCTGTTGGCGTCCTGGGCGGCCGCGCGCGACACCAACCTCAGCGTCTTGCGACTACAGAACGTGTACGGGCCCGGCCAGTCACTCACCAACTCTTACACCGGAATCGTCACCCTCTTCGCGCGTCTGGCACGCGAGAAGCAGTCGCTGGAGGTTTACGAGGACGGGCGGATAGTCCGCGACTTTGTTTTCATCGACGACGTTGTCGACGCACTCTTCGCCGCGGTGCACGCGCCCGCAGTCGAGCGACGCACCCTTGATATCGGTTCTGGCACCGCGACAACCATTGACGAGTTGGCGCGTAAGGTCGCCGACATCTGTGCCGCGCCCGAGCCCACTGTTGTCGGGAAGTTCCGGGACGGCGATGTGCGCGCCGCGAGTTGCGATATCGAGCCGGCAATCGAACAGCTCGCGTGGAGTCCGAAGTGGGCGCTTGAGGACGGCCTGCATGCACTTCTCGAATGGATCGACAAGGGCTGCCCGAATCGTTTTTGAGCACATCGCGCCGCGACGGAGATTTGGCGGCGAGAAGGCCCGGCATGATTGTGAATCATCAGTTGTGACAATGTTTTCCAACTACATGTGGAAACACCGGAAAGCCTGATCTCGAACTGATATGACGATACGATGGCGCTTCCGGCGAAGAGTGGTGGAGGCGCATGAAGCTCGGTTCTGTATTCGATTCGCGAAACAACGCGCTGAACGCCTGTCGGCTCGCTTTGGCGACCGAGGTCATTCTTTTCCACTCGTTCCCACTCACCGGGCATGTCGTGGAATCGAAGGCAGTACTTCAACTGCTGTTCTCGGTGGGAGTTGACGGATTCTTTGCCCTTTCCGGGTTTCTGATCACGGCGAGTTGGCTCCGTAATCCCAGCACGCGCGACTACTTCCTCGCTCGAGCCCTTCGCATTTTGCCGGGGTACTACGTCGTGCTGGCGGTGACGGCCTTTGTCATCGCTCCGCTCAGTGTTGCGATCCAGGGTGGCTCGGCCGCCAGGCTGCTGTTCTCCAGCGCACCGATCGAATACATGCTGAAAAACAGCGCACTGGTGCAGCTTCAGTTCGATGTGGGTGGGACGCCGCGCGATATCCCATACCCCGGAATCTGGAACGCCTCCCTGTGGTCACTCGTATTTGAGGTGATGTGCTACATCGCCGTCGCGGGGCTCGGGCTACTCGGCCTTGCGAGTCGCCGGTGGACAGCGCCGGTGATACTGGTACTGGCAACGATTGCGGCAATTCTCCTGCCGCCGCTGACCTTCCCCGGGTTATGGACCATCCCGCAGCTCGCCGTGCGCAGCGCCATCATGTTCTCTGCTGGTGCGCTGCTGTATCAGTGGCGAGACGTGATACCAGCCCGATGGTCGCTTGTGGTGGCGAGCGCCGGGATTGTGCTGGCCTCGGGCATGCTGCCCGACTACCGCGTGATCGGCGCTCTTCCGCTCGCGTATGCCGTCGTTGTTTCGGGGGTGCTGATCAAGAACAAGCGCATGAACATACAGACGGACCTGTCGTACGGCGTCTACATCTACGCGTCGCCGACACAGCAGTTTTTGGCTGTCGCGGGTTTAGCCAGCCTGAACCCCTTCGTTTTCTTTGTTGTCTCGGCGGGTGCGACGCTGGTGCCCGCCGCATTCAGTTGGTTCCTGGTTGAGAAGCGCGCACTGGCGCTCAAATCGCGCCTCAGACGCAAGAAAATCGACCCGACGGCGACCCCGGCGGAGTCAGATAGTCCGGGACTGCGAGAACGGGCTCTGTCCCCGCGCGAGGACAGTTAGCGCACCGGTGTCGCCATGAAGAGTCGGTAGGCTGAGTTGCATGGCATTTCGGGATTCTGAGAATGGGCGATGTTCTTCGAACATCAAAGGACAGCAAAGGATCTCGTGATTATGCGGCTCTTCCGTCTGGCACTGCAGACCAAACCGCCGTTCATTGCGCGACGTTATCCGTACGCGGGCCGTCGCCGGATGCTCGACGCGCTGGGCCCGGACCTGGCCAGGACGGTCTCGATGCGGGCCGATCATTCAGCGCCCGCCGATACCCCTATCGGGGGGATATTCGAGAACACCGACAATGTGCACAAGCTGCGTCATTACCTGCCCATCTATCAGAACGCTCTGACGCGGACCGAGCGAATGCTCGAGATCGGGGTGGATCGGGGCGGATCTCTGCACATGTGGCGCGCGCACCTGCCGCAAGCCACGATCGTGGGCCTCGACATCAACCCCGAGGCTGCGCAACACGACGACCCCGGGCGCGATATCCATGTGCGGATCGGTGATCAGACCGATTCACACTTTCTCGGGACCGTGGTCGAGGAGTTCGGACCGTTCGACACCGTTCTCGATGACGGCGGTCATACTCCTCGACAGATGATCGGGTCGTTCAGGTATCTGTTTCCGCGTCTGCGGCCCGGCGGGGTCTACATCGTCGAGGACGTCTGCGCCAACTACTGGACGATTTATCGCGATCAGCGTGAATCTTTCATCGACTTCACCAAATGGCTGATGGATGCGATGCACGCTCATTATATGGAGATGAGGTCGGTCTACCAGATCATGGAGGACCATCCCAAGCGGCTTCAGGAAGTCCAGGTGCCGTTCGCGGCCACCATCATCGACCGGATCGAGGTTTTCGACTCCGTGGTGGTGATTCATCGGGCAGCAGAGCCCAAGCGGCTGCCCCGTGCCGTGTTCCGATGACGCCGAATACTAAATGAAGGGCCAGGGGATCTGCGCCGGGAGCGAGTGCCAGATATTTGGTGACATTCGTGCATAAGAATTCTTGACAGATTCCACTGAAAATGCAGCGCCTACAAGGGGAGTGGCCCGGTCCGAAACGTGTCGACGGTGTCGTTCAGACGGCTATTGTTAGCGCTGGGACGGGACACCAGCATTTCGAGATAGGGGCAGTTCTTGACCGTGACCGATTACGACACTCGATCCGCTTATCTGGACCTTCTTCGGAAGGACCTCACCAGATACGGAGTTGACGAACTTGTGCCAGTGGGTTGGAACTGGCTGCACCGCCCCTTTTTCAAATTTGGCGACTACGTGCTCGTGCGCAAGCGTCCGTTCGACGCGCACAAACGTGACTTGGGTCTGGATTGGCCGGCGGATGCGTTGACGATGATCGGGATGCAGCGACTCACCAGTCTGCAGCAGTGCGTTGAGACGGCGCTTGCTGATCACGTGCCCGGCGACCTGGTCGAATGCGGAGTATGGCGCGGTGGTGCATCCATCCTCATGCGAGGAGTTCTCGCCGCGTATGGGGATACGACGCGCAGTGTCTGGCTCTGCGATTCGTTCGAGGGGGTGCCTCCTCCGGATACCGCGCATTACAAGGCGGACAAGGGAGACAGGCTGCACCTCGCGGCACCCATCCTGGCGGTGACCGAAAAGAATGTCAGGGCTAATTTCCAGCGCTATGGTTTGTTGGACAACCAGGTCCGTTTTGTTCCCGGCTGGTTCAAAGACACGCTGCATGATGCCCCGATAGAACGAATCGCCGTGTTGCGGCTTGATGGCGACCTCTATGAATCCACAATCCAGGCGCTCGACGGGCTTTATGCGCGTTTGTCTCCCGGAGGTTTTTGCATCATCGACGATTACCACGCACTTGACTCGTGCAAACAGGCCGTCACGGATTACCGCACGAAGCACGGGATAACCGCGGAGATCGTGGAAATTGACGGGACTGGCGTGTTTTGGCGCAAGGAATGAGGGCGGCCCGACTCCACTGAACCGCGATACCCGAAAGGCGTTAGAGGCGATGAAGTTTGTGCTGGCGAGCTACGGAACCCGGGGTGATATTGAGCCCTCCGTCGTCGTGGCCCGTGAGTTGCAGCGCAGGGGACACGACGTGGTCATGGCCGTGCCGCCCGACCTGATGAGCTTTACGGAGTCGGCAGGGCTGGAGACGGTTTCCTACGGGTTGGACACCAAGACCTGGCTGGACGTGTATCGCAATTTCTGGACGTTCTTCTTCCACACCTTCTGGAAGGTGCGGGAGATCCGGAGGATGTGGCGTCAGATGTGGGAGCTCAGCGATGAGTGCTGGGCGCAGATGAACACCACGCTGATGTCCGCGGCCGAGGGTGCCGATGTGTTGTTCGCAGGGCAGAGCTATCAGGAGCCGGCCGCGAATGTTGCTGAATACCATGATATTCCGTTGGTCACGCTGCATCACATCCCGATGCGGCCCAATGGTCAGCTCGTCACCATCCTGCCGTCCCGATTGGGGCGCACGGCCATGACGGCCTTCGATTGGCTGGCGTGGCGCCTGAACAAGAAGGTGGAGGACGCGCAGCGGCGTGAACTCCGCCTGCCGAAGGCGTCCGGACCGTCGCCACAGCGGATCGCGGAGCGCGGATCGCTGGAGATCCAGGGTTATGACGAGGTCTGCTTTCCCGGGCTGGCGGCGGAGTGGAAGGAATGGAACGTTTTGCGGCCGTTTGTCGGCTCGCTGACGATGGCCTTGACCGCCGAGGCTGATGAGGATGTCGCGTCGTGGATCGCGTCGGGAACGCCGCCGATCTTTTTCGGCTTCGGCAGCATGCCAGTCGAATCTCCTACTGCCGCACTCGAAATGATCGGCTCGGCGTGTGCGGAGCTGGGTGAGCGGGCCTTGGTGGGCGCCGGATGGACCGATTTTAGCGATGCGGAACTTCCCGACCACGTCAAGGTTGTGGGAGCGGTTAACTACGCGACGGTCTTTCCGGCCTGCCGGGCGGTCGTGCATCACGGAGGCTCGGGCACCACCGCGGCAAGTCTGCGTGCTGGGGTTCCTACGTTGATCTTGTCAATGGATGCCAATCAAACGCTTTGGGGTGGCCAGGTCAAGAAGCTGAAAGTGGGTACCACCCGGCGCTTTTCGACCACTACTCGCGGGACTTTGGTTGCGGACCTGCGGAGGATTCTTGCTCCGGACTACGTCGACCGGGCTCGTGAGCTCGCGGACGGAATGACCAAGCCCGGTGAAAGTGCCGTGGCCGCGGCCGATGCCATGGAGCAGTTCGCACGCGCGCGGTGTTCCGCGTGAGCGGGAGCGACGGCGCCCGGCCGGCCAGGGGTTCTACGCTCGGCCAGGTGTTCGACCCGCGAAACAATGCGTTGAACGCGTGGCGGTTGATCCTGGCGGTAAGTGTCATCTTCTGGCATTCCTGGCCGCTCACCGGTCGAACGATCAGCTACCGGCCTTTTGAGCAACTCATCGAGCAGGTCGGCGTCGACGGCTTTTTCGCGGTATCGGGGTTCCTCATCACCGCGAGCTGGCTGCGCAAGCCGAAGCTTCGAGACTTCGCCATTGCCCGCGGCCTCCGCATTTTCCCGGGCCTATGGGTCTGTCTCCTGATCATCGCGTTCGTGATCGCCCCCATCAGCGTTCTCATCCAGGGTGGCTCGGTCTCGGATTTGTTCTCCTCACACAAGCCGATCGAGTACGTCCTCAACAATGGTCTGCTGAACGTCTACTACGCCGGTGTCGACGGCACGCCGCGAGGTGTCCCGTGGCCGGGGGTGTGGAACGGATCGATCTGGACGCTTGTCTTCGAGATGATCTGTTACATCGCGGTGGCGGTGCTGGGTGTGGCGGGGTTGCTCAAGCGGCGGTGGGTTGTTCCGGCGGCGTTCGTTTTTTTCCTCTGTGCGACGGCATATCTGTCGTATCCGGTCTTCGCCGCGACGTCCATCGCGCAGATGGTGGCCCGATTCGCCGTGATGTTCGCGGCCGGGGCACTGCTGAATCAGTACAAGGACGTCATCCCTGCGCGGTGGTCGCTGGTCGCGCTCAGCGTCGGCATCGTGCTGGCATCAGGACTGCTTGAAAACTATCGGGATATCGCGGCGCTGCCCTTGGCCTATGCGGTCATCGTGTCGGGTTCGCTCATTCACAATCCACGATTGAATCTACGAAACGACCTGTCGTACGGCACGTATATCTACGCCTATCCCATACAGCAGCTCTTGGTGGTCATGGGGCTGGGTAGCCTGAATCTCTTGCTGTTCTTCGCTATTGCGACCGCAGCCACCGTGCCGCTAGCCGCCTTCAGCTGGTTCGTGGTGGAAAAACACGCTATCTCCCTGAAGTCTCGGCTGACCCGGAAGAAGTCCACCGCGGTAGAGGATTCACCACCGATACCTGTTGATCGCGATGCGGTGTGATGGTCAGAACTGCCATCGATCAGCTTGCGAGCCATAGCGATTCGATCAGATTGAATTGGTTCGCGACGAGCCTTTCTCCCCGCCACGCTGACGGCGGATGCTATCGTTTTCGCTGTGGCAGATGAGCTATCGCTCCGTACCCGTATCCAGCTGTGGGCGGTTCGCAAGGAGTATTGGCTTGCGCGCACGCTTCTACCTAAGGTCTATTCGAACGATGCGCTGATCTGTTTCAACAGTCATGCGTTCCTTGATGATCCGGACTTTCAGCGCGCGTATCAACGCGGTGTTCGCGCCCTGGGCGGAACGGACTGGTACCAGTGGCACTGGCGGGTGCATGTCGGGCTCTGGGCTGCGGCCAGCGCCAACAAGGTGAAGGGCGATTTCGTCGAGTGCGGAGTCAGCTACGGATTCTTGAGCAGCGCCATCATGGAGTACCTCGATTGGGATCAGCTGGGTAAGACGTTCTATCTGCTCGACACCTTCGCCGGCCTCGATCCGCGCTTCGTCAGCGCGGGTGAGCGCAGCGCCGGCGCGCTCGAAAAGAGCGACAAACTTGTAAAAAATGGCATGTACGTGAGCTCGGTGGACAGCGTCAAGGCGAACTTCGCGCAGTGGAAGAATCAGCGCGTCATCGTCGGGTCCGTTCCCGAGACGCTGGCCGAAGTCGACACCGATGCTGTCGCATTCCTGCATATCGATATGAACTGTGCTCCACCAGAAGTGGAGACGTTGCGGTATTTTTGGCCGCGATTGTCGCCGGGCGCGTTTGTGCTCTTGGACGACTACGCGAACCGTGGCCGCGATGAGCAGCGCATCGCCATGGATGAGGTGGCGAGTGAATTGGGTGTAAGTGTCGTCGCCCTGCCCACCGGGCAGGGACTGATCATCAAGCCACCGCAGTAGCGGCCATTCCTCACTGGGTTTTCCGCCGGACGGCGTCTTCGAAGAGGTCGGCGGCCTTGGAGACGCTCTCTTCAGGGCTGGTCATCGCCGTAGCAAGCTCGCGGGCCGCCACTGCATACTCCGGGGCCAGGATCCGGCGCAGGTCGGTGACCAGTGTTTTCCTATTGGTCGCCGAGAAGCGGCGGGCAGCACCGACTTTCAATCTGCCGAGCTGGTTGCCCCAGTACGGCTGATCGGCCGTGCTCCACAGGATCAGGGTAGGGATACCGGCCCGCAGGCTCGCGGCCGTGGTGCCTGAGCCGCCGTGGTGAACAACTGCCCGGCTGGCCGCGAAGACCGCCGAGTAGTTGACGGCGCCGACGACCTTGACATGGTCGGGATGAGAGATATCACCGAAATCTGTGCCTCCGGCGCAGACCAGCGCCCGCTCGTTCAGTTCCGTACAGGCAGAACCGATCATCTCGATCGTGTCGGCCGGCGACTCGAGTGGAATGCTGCCGGTGGCAAAGCAGATCGGCGGCGTTCCCGCGGCGATCCAGGACGCGACGTCGTCGTCGGCCTCGGTGGAGAGGCCCATCGTGAGTGCCCCAACGAAGGGCCGCTTGCCATTCCATTTCGCCCATTCATGGGCCAGTCCGGGGACCGAAACCGCGTCGTAGGCCTGGATTTCGACGGCTCCTCCGCGCGCGATTCGACGCGGTGCGGGACCTGTTGCCTTGGGCAGGCCCAGTTCGCGCCGCTGCGCGTCCTCCGCGCTTTTCGTCGCGCGCCAGAGCAGCCATTCAGACAGCATTCCGCCCGATCGTACGAGCGGTGCCGGCAGCATGGGAAGCAGTTGACCATTGGGTCGCATCGGGAAGTGGTGCAGCATCATCAGCGGGATGTCGAAGTACTCGGCGACGTTGGCGGCCGATTGTTCGAAATTGAGACCCGTCGACAGCAGATCAGCCCCTTCCGCCACGGAGGCGAGCGTGGCGCTGGTGTCACTCCAATACCGGGCGATCGGTGCCCACAGCTCACGCAGCGTACCGACAGGATTGCGTACCAACTGAGCCCAGAAGTTTCGCAGGAACTCGTCCTGCAGGAAATCCTGTAGTTCCGGGCCATAAGGAACCACGGTCAGCCCAGCGGACTCCGCGAAGGCGACAAGGTCCGGAGGGACAGCCAGACAAACGTCGTGTCCTCTTCGGGTCAACTCGCATCCGATGCTGACCGACGGTTCGACGTCGCCGCGAGTTCCGTAGCACGCCAGCGCAAACTTCATTCTGTTCCTGGCCCTTCAGTTGTTGTCGCGTTGGTGGACCCGAACACTGAGTCATTATCTCTGGTTCTCCAACTGTCGCAAGGCAGTTCGGAATTCGATAAGCCGGTCTGAAACTCAGAACTCTGCCATAATTCGCCCATGGTGCGCACTCATCCGGTTCGGAAGTCGCGAGATTGGGTCATCTTCAAGCTGAACGCGCAGTTCACTCAGGGGGTGCAGAAGTTCATCTACCGGTATGCCACCCGTAAGCTCGAAACAGAGAACGTCGTGTTCCTCAATTACGGCTATGAAGAGGATCCGGCAATGGATATCCCGTTGTCGGCGTCCGATGAGCCCGATCGGTATTCCATTCAGCTCTATCACAGCACCGCTACCCAGGCGGAGCTCGATGGTAGACGAGTGTTGGAGGTCGGTTGTGGCCATGGCGGCGGGGCCTCGTACCTCGTACGCGCATTGCATCCGACCTCCTATACGGGGCTGGACCTCAACCCGGACGGGATCGAGTTCTGTCGCAGGCGGCACAATCTGCCGGGTCTGGAGTTCACGCACGGCGACGCCCAAAACCTGCCGTTCACGGATCAGTCCTTTGATGCGGTAATCAACATCGAGTCGTCGCACCTATACCCCCAATTCTCGGTATTTCTTGAGGAAGTGGCACGTGTGCTCCGCCCCGGAGGGTATTTCCTCTACGCGGACGCCCGAAGCGCGCAGGATGTCGCCGGCTGGAAGGTGGCGCTCGCGAACGCGCCGTTGCGAATGGTGTCCGAGCGGGGGATCAATGTGGAGGTCCGGCGGGGGATGGCGAAGAACTTGGAGCGTTGGCGGTACGTGATCGATCGCGCCACGCCGACGATCCTGCGCGGTGTGATCCGTAGATTTGCGCCGGCCCAGCGAGCTTACGAGGACCTGCGCAGCGGAGGGGCGGTGGAGTACCGGATGTACAGCTTCACCAAGGCGTAATCGGTGCGGCAGATTCCTCTTCCGACAAGGAATTTCATCGTTTGTGAGTTCCATCGTGTGGGTATAGTCGAGTCATGAACGTTGTCGAGTCGATAGAGCGCGGGCTGGATTGGCTCGCGACGCCCAGGCAGTTACCCGGGCGTCTGGAGATGGAGACTCGACGGGGCAGACGTCTGGAGCTTGAGGTCGTGTCCGTCGCGATTCGGCTGCCGATCCTCAATGGCGCCGTGGTGCGGCTCCCGGTGTTTGTCATGCTGATGCCGGCCGGAACATCTCCCATTGAGGGAACTCAGGCTCGCCCCGAATCACAGGATGACTAATCTAGTTTCGTAACGCTGCGACACGTATGAATCATTCGTCAGATGCGTTCCTTTGAGTATCGCCTTCTTGAGGTTTCCCGCCTCCATCCAGGCAGGGCTTTCGGGGTGCTCCGCACACTTCTCTCGATGTGCGCCGAGGCACGCTGTGGGCATGCTGTGCTCCATGTATTGAGGGTGGTGCGGGTGATCTCTGAGAGGGTCGGTACATTATCGGCGGCGCGTGCATAACAATGTTTTCCGCGGAATTCGTTGCGGCGTGGACGGGATCCGCTGAGGTGGCCAAACGATCGTGGATATCTACGGTATTTCTTATAGATGAGAACTTAATTCGTAGTGGTTTGTCACCACATTTACTTCCGGGCCTTCGCTGTTCCCCCGTCCTGTGTTGCTAGCGGGACTGCGATGCCATCGATTTCGGGCTGAATCTTAATTCAGGTCGCCATGAGTTCATTCTGAGCGCACTTGGGTGTAACACGGGCGGTGCCGCGCGCAATGTAACGGAATGGACCGATTTGTTACCTGAACTCGATAAACCTCTAGATGTTGAATTCTCGGCTACTTCTTCAAGCTGCTTGACTAAGGCCTGCTGCTGGTTTCGATATTAGGTAACAGGTGTAGCCAGTGTTGGCCGCATACTTTGCTACAGGGCGTAGCTAGGTGCGGAAACCTGATTGCTCTCGCGCATGGCGGTACACTCGACTTACGTGGCATGCTCAGACTTGGTATACTCATGTGCGCGATCTTCGCAACAGATAGATAGTTCTGAAACCGTATTTGACCTGGATAAATACATTCATACCGATATTGTGGCTAATTAGTTGCGGCAGCGAACCGTGATGTGTCAAAGTTGCGAAGATTAGAACTTTGTGAAACCCGCTACGCCGCTATAAATTCAGCCGTATGTTTGCGATGTCCACCGAAGCAACCTGGAGAAAGCGTGAGCATCAATCCATTCGATGATGACAAGGGAAGCTTTTTCGTCTTGGTCAACGACGAGGAGCAGCACAGCCTATGGCCGGCTTTCGCCGACGTGCCTGATGGCTGGCGGGTTGTATTCGGCGAAGCGGATCGTGCCGCCTGCCTGGAGTACATCGAACAAAACTGGACTGATATCCGGCCGAAGAGCCTGCGTGAGAGATTGGCGCAGGGTGGGGGTCTTGGGCGCTGAACCTTCGGAGAGGGGGTAGGCGAATGTTGGAGTCTGATGACAGGGCATTACCGCTTTCGCGCGGACAATTGGATATCTGGCTTTCCCAGGAAAGCGGTCTTGTCGGTGCGGAGTGGCAGCTTGGCCTTTTGGTTCGAATCGAAGGAAAAGTAGAACGAGTTCTACTTGAGCAGGCCGTCCGTCAGGCAATCTGTGAGGCTGAGCCTGCGCGGGCCGCCTTCGTTGAGGTCAATGGTCAGATCGTTCAGAGGGCGATTGACCATTCGGAGCTTGTCTTGGCCTTCCACGACGTGCGTGATTCCGAAGATCCTGTCGGGCACGCTCGCGAGATCGCCTCATCGATCCAACGCACATTGATGCCGCTGACCGACCAACTGCTGAAATTCGCGTTGATCCGGACTGCGGACGATGAGTACTACATGTTCGGGCTGTGCCATCACATCAACCTGGACGGCTTGGGCATGGCGATCGTGAGCCGCCGAATAGCGTCGATCTACTCGGCGCTGGTCGCGGGAGATCCGATTCCCGACGCCTACTTCGGCACCCTGCAGGACCTGGTCGACCTGGAGGCAGAGTACGAAGCGTCCGCGGACTATCTAGAGGATCGCGAGTACTGGAGCCGTAACCTTCCGCCGGACAGTGGGCTCGATCCTCGGCCGCCGCATGCTCATGAGGGCCATGAGGGCTACACGCCGTCCGCGTCGGTTCAGATCGATGACGCGGTAGTCGGCGAAATCAAAGACTTGACAAAGGCTTTGCGTGTTCGCCGGTACTCGGTGATCACGGCGGCCTGCGCGTTGTTGGTGCGCGGATGGTCCACGAGCGGGTCGGAAGTGGCGCTCGACTTTCCGGTGAGCCGACGTGTTCGGCCCGAGTCGAAGATGCTCCCGGGCATGCTGGCCGGCGTGGTGCCGCTGGTGCTCAGTGCTCCGCCGGAATCCACGGTCGCCGAATTCTGCCAGCACGTTGATGTACGCATTCGCGAACTGCTGAAGCACCAGCGGTTCCCGGCGCATATTCTTGACGGCGGCGAATTTGGCCTCCGGGGCCCCCGCCAGGCGGGAAATCGCGTCGCCATCAACTTCATTCCCATGCGACTCACCTTGGACCTGGCCGGCGTACCCGCTACGGCGAGCTACACCAACCACGGCCCGATGGGGCACTTCGGACTCTTCTTTATCGGAGCTAGTGACCAACTACTTCTGAGCACCTCGGGCGACGGACTGCCGTTCTCGAAATTCGGAGTGCCGAATCTGGCGGAACGGTTGCAGCGGCTCCTATCGGAGATGGCGGCCGACCCTGATCGGCGTCTTTCTTCACTGAATTCCTTGGTCGACGATGAGCTCGCGAGTTTGGTTGACGTCGGCAACACGGCGGTTCTCGCCGGGCCGCTCGCTGAGCGCGTATCGATTCCCGAACTGTTTGCCTCCCAGGTGGCCGCCGATCATGATGCCGCGGCGCTGACGTTCGGTGAGCGCACCCTGACGTACCGCGAGCTCGACGCGGCCGCCGACGGTCTGGCGCGTCGGCTTGTATCGCACGGAGTGGGCCCGGGCGACCGTGTCGTCCTGCTTTCGGATCGGTCCGCCCAGGCGGTTATCGGAATATTGGCAGCATTGAAGGTCGGGGCGGCATACCTGCCGATCGACCCGGCGGTACCGGCCTCGCGGCTGGAGTTCATCCTCGATGATGCGGCGCCGGTCGCCGCGATCACGACCGCCGGGCTCAGGGCGCGACTAGACGGTTTCGATCTCACCATCATCGATCTCGATGTGGCCGATACTCCACTCGATACCGTGCCGGCGGCTTCATCGCCCGGCCCCACCCCCGATGACATCGCCTACATCATCTACACCTCGGGGACCACTGGAGCCCCCAAAGGCGTTGCCGTCACACACCACAATGTCACTCAGTTGATGTCGACGCTCGATGCCGGCCTGCCAAACCCAGGGGTATGGCCGCTATGCCATTCTCTGGCGTTCGATGTTTCGGTGTGGGAGATCTGGGGCGCCTTGCTCCGCGGTGGCCGGCTGGTGGTGGTACCCGAATCGATAACGGGCTCACCTGCGGACTTCCACGATGTGCTGGTCGCCGAACAGGTCACCGTGCTGACGCAGACTCCGTCGGCTGTGGCGATGTTGTCCCCCGAAGGCCTGGAGTCCACGGCGCTTGCCGTGGTGGGTGAGGCGTGCCCTCCCGCGGTCGTCGAACGGTGGGCTTCCGGCCGGGTGATGATCAATGCTTACGGACCGACCGAGACCACGATGTGTGTGGCGATCAGTGCCCCGCTGGCAGCGGGGTCGCCGGATTCTGTGGTTCCCATTGGCGCGCCGGTATCCGGCGCGGCGCTTTTCGTGTTGGACACCTGGATGCAACCGGTGCCGGCCGGGGTCGTCGGGGAACTATATGTGGCAGGGGAAGGCGTCGCCTGCGGCTACGTCGGTCGCTCCGACCTGACGGCCTCGCGCTTCGTGGCATGCCCCTTCGGGCAGCCCGGTACACGCATGTACCGCACCGGAGACCTGGTGTCGTGGGGAACTGACGGACAGCTGCAGTATCTGGGCAGAGCCGATGAGCAGGTCAAGATCCGCGGGTACCGCATTGAACTGGGTGAAGTCCAAGCCGCGCTGGGAGCACTCGATGGGGTGGACCAGGCAGCAGTGATCGTCCGCGAGGACAGGCCCGGAGACAAACGTCTCGTGGGCTATGTCACGGGGACCGCTGACCCCGCCGAAGTGCGCAGCACCTTGGCGAAACGTCTTCCGCCCTACATGGTTCCGGCGGCGGTGGTGGTACTTGAGGCGTTACCGCTGACGTCCAACAACAAACTGGACACTCGCGCGTTGCCGACCCCCGAATACGGCGGCCTGGGTGCTGACTATCGGGCGCCGGGCACTGCCGTCGAGGAAATCCTGGCCGGTGTCTATGCCCAGGTGCTCGGTCTTGATCGAGTCGGAGTCGACGACTCCTTCTTTGATCTGGGCGGCGACAGCATCCTGTCGATGCAGGTGGTCGCCCGTGCCCGGGCAGCGGGTGTGTTGTGCCGGCCGCGTGATGTCTTCATCGAGCAGACCGTGTCGCGGCTGGCCGCTGTCGTCGAAATCTCCGGTGGCGAAGCCGATGTGGTGGACGAAGGCCTCGGACCTGTGGACGCCACGCCCATCATGCGCTGGCTGCACAGCGTGCAGGGTTCGGCGGGCGCGGTCGACGAGTTCAATCAGACTCTCGTGGTTCAGGCACCCTCGGGCGTCTCCGAGGACGACGTGCTTGTCGTGTTGCAAGCTTTGCTGGATCGGCATGCCACGCTGCGGCTGCGCGCCACGGACAATGACGGCGAGTGGTCCCTGCTCGTCCCGGAAACGGGGGCGGTAACTGCCCGTGATTGCCTACATGTTGTCGATGCCTTGTCGGATGATGCGTTGGTGGCGGCCCGTTCTCGGCTGAATGTGGCGACCGGATCGATGTTGAGCGCGCTGTGGATTCCCGGCGCTGAACAGTTGGCGCTGGTGATTCACCACCTGGCCGTCGACGGGGTGTCCTGGCGAATTCTGTTGGAAGACTTGAATATCGCGTGGGCGCAGCATCACAGTGGAGCGGATGTGGAGCTGCCGACCGGTGGGACATCCTTCGCCCGCTGGTCCTCGCTGCTGGCCGAACACGCGCGGTCTGCGGATGTGGTGGAGCAGACCGACGCCTGGAAGCAGGTACTGACGACACCTGCCCGGGTGTCCGCGGTCCAGCCTGCCACCGACACGTACGCCAATGCCGGACGGCTATCCCTGTCCTTGGACGTCGAGACCACGAGGCAACTGCTCGGCGAGGTGCCTGCTGCGTTTCACGCTGGGGTGCAAGACATTCTGCTGATCGCCTTCGGCCTTGCCTGGAACGAGTTCCTGGGCACCGGGGGAGCGCCGATCGCATTCGATATCGAGGGCCACGGGCGGCAGGAGGAAATCGGCGAAGCCGTCCATCGCCGTATCGACCTGTCGCGCACCGTCGGGTGGTTCACCACCAAGTACCCAGCGTCATTGGCGGTAGGCGAACTGTCATGGGGGCAGGTGACAGCGGGTGGGGCTGCCCTCGGTCAGGTGGTCAAGGCAGCCAAGGAGCAGCTGCGCGCCCTGCCCGACGGGTTGACCTATGGTTTGCTGCGCTACCTGAACCCCGATGTCGCCCTGGCGGGGCCCGAGCCTACGATCGGCTTCAACTACCTCGGGCGCCTGGGTGCGGGAGCGGACCTCTCCGAGGATTTCTGGCGGATAAGCCAAGAAAGCTTGTCGATGACCGATGTGGCTGCGGCGATTTCGATGCCGCTGGCGCACTCGGTAGAGCTCAACGCCGGGATCCTCGAGACAAATTCGGAGGCCGGGTCGGGTCCTGAGCTTCGGGCTAACTGGGCTTGGGCGCCTTCAGCTTTGGATGGTTCCCAGGCTGATCGGTTGAGCCAGTTGTGGTTTGAGGCTCTGGGCGGGATATGCGCTCACGTGCGTTCGGGTGGAGGCGGTTTGACGCCATCCGATCTGGCGCCCGCACTCCTGACCCAGCCCCAGATCGATGCGCTGGTGCAGCGGTACGAGATCGCCGATGTGCTCCCGCTTACGCCGCTACAGCAGGGGCTGCTGTTCCAGGCCGGATTTGCCGAGGCCACCGGGGATTCGGTGGGCGACGACGTGTACGCGGTTCAATTGGGGCTCACCGTGACGGGGCCTCTCGACGCGGCTCGCTTGCGTACCGCCGTGTACACGGTGGTACGGCGCCATCCGAATCTGGCCGCCCTCTTCAGCGAGGAGTACGGGGAGCCCGTACAGATCATTGCCGCAGATCCTGTCATCGCTTGGCAGCATGTTGAATTGGCCGGCGACATCGATGAGCAGGTTGAGCGGCTGTGTGCGGCAGAGCGCGCGGCGGCCTGCCGGATTTTCACCGAGCCGGTCTTCCGGGCGACGCTCATCTCCGGGCTCGGTGGTCCTGCGGAGAACCGGCACCGGCTCGTCCTGACCGCTCACCACATCGTGATCGATGGTTGGTCGCTGCCCATCTTGCTGCAAGAGATCTTCGGTGCCTACTACGGGCAGCGTCTGCCGTCAGCCACTCCGTACCGTAACTTCGTCACCTGGTTGGCGAGGCAGGATCGCGTTGCGGCGCAATCGGCATGGGGTGCTGCTCTCGACGGATTCGAGACTCCTACGCTGGTCGGTTCGCTCGCCACGGCAGGTCGCCGGGGTGTCGAGTCCTATCGGATATCGGAGCACATCACCCGCTCGCTCTCCGAGCTGGCCCGTGCGCAGCGCACCACCGTCAACACGGTGCTCCAGGCCGCGTGGGCTCAGGTGCTGACCTGGCTGACCGGCCACCATGATGTGGCATTCGGCACCGCGGTGTCGGGTCGCCCCGTCGACCTGGCCGGGGCCGACGCGATGGTCGGCCTGCTGATCAACACGGTGCCGGTGCGCGCGAACATCACCGCGGCCACCACCGTCGCTGATCTGCTGGACCAGTTGCAGCGCACCCACAACGACACCGTCGAGCATGAGCACTTGGCGCTCAACGAGATTCACCACGCTGTTGGTCTCGACAGACTTTTCGACACGCTGTTCGTGTACGAGAACTACCCGATTGACGTCGGCGCGCAGCTGGGTGTGCAAGAGCTGGCCATCACCGAGTTCAGTAGCCGCGAATACAACCATTACCCGCTCTCGGTCGTGGCCATGCCTGGACACGAGCTGGGCCTGCGTGTCGAATTCGATACCGAGGTCTTCGAATTGGCGGCGATCGAGATTATCGTCGACAGGTTGCGGCAGGTGTTGACGGCCATGATCGCCGACCCCGCCACACGGTTGTCTTCCATCGACCTACTCGATGCCGGCGAACACGATCGGTTGGACACGTGGGGTAACCGCGCGGTGCTGACCCGGCCGGAGCTGACGTTGACCTCCATCCCGGCGCTCTTCGCCGCACAGGTCGCGCGCGCACCGGAGGCAGTCGCGATCACCTGTGGTGAACGTTCCTGGACCTATGGGGAATTGGATGCGACCGCCAACAGATTGGCGAACCACTTGGTGACCCGTGGCGCACGCCCGGGTGAGCGGGTGGCACTGCTGCTTCCCCGTACCGGTGAGGCGATCGCGGCAATTCTGGCCGTGCTCAAGACCGGCGCGGCGTACCTGCCGATCGACCCCGCACACCCCGACTCTCGGGTGGAGTTCGTGCTGCGGGACGCTGCACCGGTTGCCGCCGTCACCACGGCGGACCTGCTGCCGCGGCTCGGCGGATCCGGGGTATCCGCGATCGACATCAACGATCCGGCCGTAGATCGGCAGTCCGACACCGCATTACCCGTCCCCGCGGTGGACGACATCGCTTACATCATCTACACCTCGGGAACCACCGGCGCTCCGAAGGGGGTGGCGGTCACTCACCGCAACGTTGCCCAGTTGTTGGAATCGCTGGACGCAGAGCTGGATTTGGGCCAGGTCTGGACCCAATGCCACTCCCTGGCCTTCGACTACTCCGTGTGGGAAATCTGGGGTGCTCTGCTGTACGGCGGGCGGCTACTCATCGTGCCCGACGCGGTTGTGCGCTCCCCCGAAGAGCTGCACGCCATGCTGGTCAGCGAAGAAGTTAGCGTCTTGAGTCAGACTCCTTCGGCCTTCTACGCGTTGCAAACCGCGGATGCGCTGCAGCCCGAAGTGGGGCAGCAGCTCAAGCTGCAGACAGTGGTCTTCGGTGGCGAGGCACTGGAGCCGCAGCGTCTTTCGCCATGGTTCGACAGTCATCCGGGGCTGCCGCGGATGATCAACATGTACGGCATCACCGAGACGACGGTGCACGCCTCCTTCCGGGAGATCGGCAGCGGTGACGTTGTCAGCAACAGCAGCCCGATTGGTGTGCCGTTGGAGCATCTGGCCTTCTTCGTCTTGGACGGTTGGCTGCGCCAGGTGCCGGTAGGTGTCGTCGGTGAGTTGTATGTGGCGGGGTCCGGCCAGGCGAGCGGGTACCTGGGACGTTCGGACCTGACGACAACACGTTTCGTCGCATGCCCATTCGGGGCGCCCGGATCGCGGATGTACCGCACCGGAGACCTGGTGCAGTGGGGCGAAGACGGCCAGCTGCGGTATGTGGGACGTGCCGACAAGCAGGTGAAAATCCGCGGCTACCGCATCGAACTCGGTGAGGTGCACGCGGCACTGGCCCGCGTGGACGGCGTGGATCAAGCGGCGGTGATCGCACGTGAGGACCGGCCCGGCGATAAGCGGTTGGTGGGTTACGTCACCGAATCGATCGCGGGGACTTTGGATCCCGCGGCGGTGCGCTCCGTGCTGGCCGAGCGGCTACCCGCGTATATGGTCCCCGCGGCCGTTGTGGTGTTGGCTGCCTTGCCGTTGACGGTCAACGGCAAGCTCGACACACGCGCGCTGCCCTCACCCGAGTACCAGGACGCCGATCATTACCGGGCGCCCGAGGATGCCGTCGAGGAAATCCTGGCCGGTATCTACGCTCAGGTGCTCGGCGTAGAACAGATCGGTGTCGACGATTCTTTCTTCGACCTTGGTGGGGACAGCATTTCGTCGATGCAGGTGGTGGCCCGTGCGCGCGCCGCCGGTCTGTTACTGCGGCCACGCGACATCTTCGTCGAGCAGACCGTATCGCGACTGGCGCAGGTAGCGGTGTTCGCCGACGGAGCGACGGCAGTCGTGGACGAGGGCACAGGTCCGGTGGTGGCCACGCCAATCATCCGGTGGCTGCATGGGCTGGGCGGCAAGGTCGATGAGTTCAATCAGACCGTGGTGCTGCAAGCTCCCGCGGGAGTCACCGATGACGATGTGGTCATCGTGCTGCAGGCCTTGTTGGATAGGCACGCCACGCTGCGGCTGCGCGCCACGGACAATGACGGCGAGTGGTCGCTTCTGGTTCCGGAGACGGGGGCGGTAGACGCGCGCGATTGCCTGCTTGCCGTGGATGCGTTGACGGACGAGGCGCTGTATCAGGCGCGTTCGCGACTGAACCCCGCTACCGGTTCGATGCTGAGCGCGCTCTGGGAGCGCGGCAACAGTCGCCTGGTGCTGATCATTCACCATCTGGCGGTGGATGCGGTGTCGTGGCGAATTCTGTTGGAAGACTTCAATATTGCGTGGGCGCAGCACCACGGTGGACAACCGGTGGAATTGCCGTCGGGCGGGACGTCATTTGCCCGATGGGCGATGCTGCTGGACCAGCACGCACGCTCTGCCGACGTGGTGGCGTTGGCCGACACGTGGCGCGAGGTAGCGGCGATCCCGGCCGCGTTGCCGCCGGCACACCCCACGATGGACACCTATGTCAGTGCGGGGCAATTGTCGGTATCGCTGGACGCCGACCTCACCCGGGAGTTGCTGGGTGAGGTCCCCGCCGCGTACCACGCTGGGGTCCAGGACATCCTGCTGATTGCTTTCGCCCTGGCGTGGAACGAGTTTCTCGGTTCCCGTGGTGCGCCGATAGGAATCGACGTGGAAGGCCACGGCCGCAACGAAGAACTCGGCGGGACTCTCGAGCGAGACATCGACCTTTCTCGTACCGTCGGCTGGTTCACCAGTAAGTACCCAGTGTCGTTGGCAGTGGGTGAACTGTCGTGGGCGCAGGTGGTTGCCGGTGATTCCGCCCTGGCTCCCATCATCAAGGGCGCCAAGGAACAACTGCGCGCCCTGCCCGACGGACTCTCGTACGGGCTGTTGCGGTACCTGAACCCTGACGTCGACGTCGCGGGACCGGACCCGGCGATCGGGTTCAACTACCTCGGACGGCTCGGTGCCGGCGGTGCCGATCTCTCCGAAGACCTGTGGCGGATCGACCAGGATGGGGTGTCGATCACGGCCGCGGCGACATCGGTACCAACACCGTTGGGGCACACCGTCGAGCTCAATGCCGGTGTGATGGAAGGCGCCGGGTCCGACTCCGGTCGGTTGCATGCGACATGGACATGGGCGCTATCGGTGTTGAGCCACGATCAGGTCGACAGGATCAGCCGGCTCTGGTTCGACGCGCTCGCCGGGATCTGCTCCCATGTGCGCGCCGGTGGTGGTGGGCTCACTCCGTCCGATATCGTTCCGGCGCGTCTGAGCCAGCGGCAGATCGACGAGCTGCATGAGGAATTTCAGATCGCCGACGTTCTGCCGCTGACTCCGCTGCAGCAGGGGCTGCTTTTCCACTCCAATCTGGCACCAGATGCCATGGAGGGCAGCGACGACCTGTATGCGGTGCAGCTCGATGTGGCCTTGAGCGGTCCGCTGGATCCGAAGCGGCTCGAGGAGGCGGTGCACACCGCGATCAAACGTCGCCCGAACGTGGTTGCCACGTTCTATGAGGAGTTCGGTGAGCCGGTACAGCTGATTCCGGCCGATCCCGAACTGGCATGGCAGTACATCGAGCTCGACGTGGACGGTGGCGCTGATATCGAGCAGCGGGTCGAGCGGCTCTCCGCCGCGGAGCGGGCCGCGGTCTGCGACTTGGCCGGGCAACCCGCGTTCCGGGCGGCGCTGGCCAGGACCGGTGAGGACCAATACCGGTTCTTGGTCACCAATCACCACATCGTGCTCGACGGGTGGTCAAAGCCGATCCTGCTGCAGGAGATCTTCGCGAGCTACTTCGGCGAACGCCTGCCCGCGCCGGTGGCCTACCGCAGGTTTGTCACCTGGCTTTCTGGACAGGACAACAGTGCCGCACGCTCGGCCTGGGGCAAGGTCTTCGAAGGTTTCGAGACCCCGACCCTTGTCGCACCGCCGGGACGAATGATGCTGGGCCGAAGAGGGGTTGAGTCCTTCGAGGTGTCTGCCGAGACCACGCAGGCACTCGGCGAGCTCGCTCGTTCCTGCCGCACCACGGTCAGTACTGTGCTGCAGGCCGCGTGGGCTCAGCTGCTGATGTGGCTGACCGGCCAGACCGATGTCGCCTTCGGCACCGCGGTGTCGGGCAGGCCCACCGACCTCGTCGGGGCGGAATCGATGGTGGGTCTGTTGATCAACACGGTGCCGGTTCGCGCGACCATCACCTCGGCCACGACCATCGCCGATCTGCTGAATCAGCTGCAGGGTGCCTACGGCGACACACTGGAGCATCAGCACCTGGCGCTCAACGAGATTCATCATGCCGTCGGGCATGATCAGCTCTTCGACACTATGTTCGTCTACGAGAACTACCCGATCGACACGGCCGCGCTATCGCGTGTGCACGAGTTGGCTATCACCGGGTTCAGTAATCGTGAGTACAACCATTACCCGCTCGCGGTGCAAGCCACACCGGGCCACGAGCTGGGGCTTCGCGTGGAATTTGACACCGACGTCTTCAACGCTGTCCGAATTGGAAAGTTGGTCAAGAGGTTCCAGCGTGTGCTGGAGGCCATGACATCCGATGTCAAAGGGAAGAAGAAGGAGCCCTCATGAGCGCCGATCCCACCCGGACTTTGTTGTCGATGGATCTTCTCGACGACGACGATCACGACCGGCTCGACGAGTGGGGTAACCGGGCGGTACTCACCGAGCCGACCGCCGCACCCGTCTCGATCCCGGTGTTGTTCGCAGTCCAGGTGGAGCGCGCGCCGGAGACCGTCGCGCTGGTGTGCAGGGACAGGTCATGGACTTATCGCGAACTGGATCTGGTCACCAACCGCATTGCCCACCTGCTTGCGGGTAATGGAGCCGGCCCGGGAGAGGTTGTGGGGCTGCTGGTTCCGCGCTCGGGCGAGGCGATCATCGGGCTTTTGGCAGTACTCAAGACCGGGGCTGCCTATCTGCCGATCGACGCCGCCCATCCCGACGAGCGCATCAAGTTCATGGTGTCGGATGCGGGACCGGTAGCGATTCTCACCACGGCCGACTTGAGCTCGCGATTCGACGGACTCGATGTGCGGGTGACCGAAATCGACGATCCCCTCATTGATGGCCAGCCCAGTTCCGCGCTCTCCGCGCCGGAACCCGATGACCTCGCGTACATGACCTATACCTCGGGCACGACCGGTGTCCCCAAGGCGGTCGCGGTCACGCACCACAACGTCACGCAGTTGGTGGACGCGGTGCGCGCCGATCTGCCGGCCGGACCCGGCCATGTGTGGTCGCAATGGCATTCGCTGGTCTTTGACGTTTCGGTGTGGGAGATCTGGGGCGCGCTGCTGCACGGTGGCCGCCTGGTGGTGGTGCCCGAGTCGATCGCGTCTTCGCCGGACGAACTTCACGACCTGTTGATCAGCGAGAAGGTCAGCGTCCTGTGCCAAACCCCCTCGGCGGCAGGCATGTTGTCGCCCGAACGGCTGGAGTCGACGACGCTGATCGTCGCCGGTGAGGCCTGCCCGACCGAATTGGTGGATCGGTGGGCCACCAGCGGACGAACGATGATCAACGCCTACGGTCCGACCGAGGCCACGATCTACGCGGCGATGAGTGGACCGTTGAGGCCGGGTTCAGATGTGGCACCTATCGGTTCACCGGTTCCCGGGGCCGCGCTGTTCGTTTTGGACAAGTGGCTGCGGCCCGCACCCGAAGGCGTTGTCGGCGAGCTTTATGTCGCCGGTAACGGGGTCGCACCCGGCTATGCGCACCGATCCGGATTGACCGCATCGCGGTTCCTGGCTTGCCCCTTCGGTGGGCCCGGCTCGCGGATGTACCGCACCGGCGATCTGGTGCAGTGGGGTGAGGACGGCCAGCTGCAGTACCTGGGCCGCGCCGACGAGCAGGTGAAGATTCGCGGGTATCGCATCGAATTGGGTGAGATTCAGGCTGCACTGGCGCGCCTGGACGGCGTGGAGCAGGCGGTGGTCATCGCCCGCGAGGACCGCCCCGGCGACAAGCGCCTTGTCGGCTACATCATGGGAAGCGCCGATCCGGTTGAGGCCCGCACCGCGCTCGCGGAAAGGCTTCCGGCGTACATGGTTCCGACGGCAGTGGTGGTGCTGGAGACACTGCCGTTGACGGTGAACGGCAAGCTGGACAAGCGCGCGCTGCCCGCACCTGAATACCGCAGTGTCGGTACGGATTACCGCGCACCGTCCGGACCTGTCGAGAAGATCTTGGCCGATATCTACGCCCAGGTTCTCGGCGTGGATCGCGTAGGTGTCGACGAGTCGTTCTTCGATCTCGGCGGCGACAGCATTCTCTCGATGCAGGTGGTGTCGCGTGCGCGGGCGGCTGGGGTGTTGTGCCGGCCACGTGACATCTTCGTCGAGCAGACCGTCAGTGGGGTAGCGGCGGTGGCCTCCCTCTCGGACGGTCAGGCCGGTGTTGTCGACGAGGGCATCGGCCCGCTGTCGGCCACCCCGATCATGCACTGGCTGCACGGCGTCCAAGGTCCCACTGACCAGTTCAACCAGACAATCGTCCTGCAGGCCCCCGCGGGGGTGGTGGAGGACGACGTCGTCGTCGTGCTGCAGGCGCTGCTGGACCGGCACGCCACCCTGCGGCTGCGCGCCGAGAACGACGGCGCCTCCGACACCGGGGTGTGGTCACTGACCGTCCCGGAGAAGGGTGCGGTGAACGCGCGCGATTGCTTGCGTGTCGCCGAGACGTTGTCGGACGCGGAGTTGGTGGCAGCCCGTGCTCAGCTGAATCCGGCCGCGGGATCTGAGCTGAGCGCGGTGTGGGTCCCCGACACCCGGCAGTTGGCCCTGATGATCCATCACCTGGCGGTGGACGGCGTGTCATGGCGAATTCTCTTGGAAGACTTGAATATCGCCTGGGCGCAGCACCATAGCGGGCAGCCGGTGGAGTTGCCGACGGGAGGGACCTCGTTCGCTCGTTGGGCCTCGCTACTCGACGAACACGCGCGTTCCGCCGAAGTGGTCGCAACGGCCGATGCCTGGCGAGAAGTGACAGCGGTTCCCGCAGCACTGCCCGCGGTGTTGCCCGGGCTGGACACCTATGCGACGGCCAAGACGCTGTCCGTGTCTCTCGATGCCGAGACCACCCGGGAGCTACTGAGTGAGGTCCCCGCGGCTTTTCACGCTGGGGTACAAGACATTCTGCTGATCGCGTTCGGATTGGCCTGGAACGAGTTCCTGGATTCCAACGTGGAGTCCGTCGGCATTGGTGTCGAGGGCCATGGGCGCCACGAGGAGCTGGCGGACGATGTCGACTTGTCGCGCACCGTCGGCTGGTTCACCACGAAGTACCCGGTGGCGCTGAGTGTCGGTGGGCTGTCCTGGCAGGAAGTATCCGGTGGGGCCGCCGAATTGGGGCCAATCATCAAGGGCGCCAAGGAACAATTGCGCGCGCTTCCCGATCCGTGGACGTACGGACTGCTGCGCTACCTGAACCGTGACGTGGACCTGGCGGTGGCGGAACCGGTTATCGGATTCAACTACCTCGGTCGCCTCGGTGCCGGCGCGGCGGATCTCACCGACGAGCTCTGGCGGATCAACGAGGATAGCCTGACCTCAACCAGTGTGGCGTCTTCGGTGTCCATGCCGCTGATGTACACGGTGGATCTCAATGCCGGAATCGTGGAGGGTGGACTCGGCGACGAGTCCGGCGCGCATCTGCGGGCCGGGTGGACGTGGGCACCCTCGTCGGTCACCGAGCCGCAGGTGCAGCGGCTGAGTCAGCTGTGGTTCGAGGCCCTCGCCGGGATCTGCGCGTATGTCCGCGGCGGCGGCGGCGGGTTGACCCCGTCCGATATCGCTCCCGCACAGTTGAGTCAAGAGCAGATCGATGAGCTGCACGAGCAGCACAACATCGTTGATGTGCTGCCGCTGACACCCATTCAGCAGGGTCTGCTCTTCCACACCACGTTCGCACGCGCGGCCGGGGTGCTGGACGACGACGCGGCGGGAATCGACTTCTACGCGGTGCAGCTCGATATCACGGTGACCGGTCTTGTCGACCAGCTCAGGCTCCGCGACGCGGTTCACGCAGTCGTCCGCCGTCATCCCAATCTGGCCGCTCGATTCTGCACGCAGTTCGGCGACCCGGTACAGGTGATTCTCGCCGAACCGGTGATCGCATGGCGATACCTCGACCTTCGTGGGGACGATCTGACTCCCGACGAGGAGATTCAGCGGCTCTGCGCTGCCGAGCGTGCCGCGGTCTGCGACCTCGCCGATCGACCCACGCTGCGCGCGGCGTTGATTCGCACCGAGGGAAACAAACACCGGTTCGTGCTGACGTTCCACCACGTCGTGATTGACGGCTGGTCGTTGCCGATCCTGTTGCAGGAGATCTTCGCGAGTTACTTCGGTCAGCGGCTTCCCGCGCCATCGGCATACCGCAACTTCGTCGGCTGGCTGGCGGAACAGGATCAAGACGCCGCACGGGCGGCCTGGCGTGAGGTGCTGGCCGGTTTCGATACCCCGACTCTCGTCGCTCCGCCGGCACCCCCGGGTGCCAGGGGCGTCGAGTCCTATCGGGTGTCGGCCAAGACCACGCAGGCCCTTGCCGATCTCGCACGATCGCAGCACACCACGATCAGCACGGTGTTGCAGGCGGCGTGGGCGCAGCTGCTCATGGTGGTGACCGGACAAGACGATGTCGCGTTCGGTACCGCGGTTTCGGGGCGGCCCGCAGAGCTTGCCGGGTCCGATTCCATTGTGGGTCTGCTCATCAACACGGTGCCGGTGCGGGCACGCGCCACCGCGGCCACCACGGTCGCGGAGTTGTTGGGGCAGCTGCAGAGTGCCCATAACGACACCATCGAGCACGAACATCTGGCACTCAACGAGATTCACCACATCGTGGGCCACGAGCAGCTGTTCGACACGCTCTTCCTGTACGAGAGCTACCCGATTGACACCAGTGCATTCACGGGTGTGCAGGAGCTGGCCATCACCGAGTTCGTCACCCGCGAGTACAACCACTATCCGCTGTCGGTGATGGCGCTGCCGGGTCATGAGCTGGGCATTCGCGTCGAATTCGATACCGACAAGTTCGATACGGCCGGTATCGACGCCGTGTTCGAGCGGTTCGAGCGGGTGCTGACGTCGATGGTTGCCGATGCCTCGCAACGACTCTCGTCGCTCGACGTGCTGAAGACCAGTGAGCACAAGCAGCTCGACGGCTGGGGCAACCGCAAGGTACTGGCGCGGGGACCGGAGCCGGTGTTGTCCATTCCGGAATCGTTCGCCGAGCAGGTCAACCGCGCCCCCGAGGCGGTGGCGCTGACATTCGAGGGCCGCTCCACGACCTACGGCGAGCTCGATGAGGCCGCCACGCGGCTGGCGAATCTACTGGCGATCTACGGCGCCGGTCCGGGTGAGTCGGTGGCGCTGTTGATGCCCCGCTCCGACGATGCGATTGTGGCGATCCTCGCGATTCTCAAGACCGGGGCGTCGTACCTGCCGATTGATCCGTCGGTGCCGGACACGCGACTGGAGTTCATGCTGTCCGATGCCGTGCCCATCGCGGCCGTCACGACCGCTGAGCTGCGCGCGCGGTTCGACGGGTCCGGAGTCTCGGTCGTCCAGTTCGACGATGCCGAAGACGACCCCACAGGTGCCATCTACGGCCATGCGCCGTTGCTCACTCCGGCACCTGATGACGTGGCGTACACGATTTATACCTCGGGAACGACCGGTGTCCCCAAGGGCGTGGCCATCGCGCACGGCAATGTGACACAAGCACTGAAGTTCCCGCTCACCCACATGCCCACGGGGCCTGGTGAGGTGTGGACGCAGGCGGGGTCGCTGGTCTTCGACATCACCGTATGGGAGATCTTTGGGGCGCTGCTGCATGGTGGCCGACTGGTCATCGTTCCGGATTCGGTCGTTCGGTCGCCGGATGATTTCCGCGATCTGTTGATCCGTGAAAAGGTCACCGTTTTGTTCCAGACCCCCTCGGCGGTGGGAATGCTGTCGCCGGAGGGACTGGAGGGTATGACGTTGGTCGTCGCCGGTGAAGCCTGCCCCACCGAAGTGGTGGACAAGTGGGCGCCCGGACGGGTAATGATCAACGGCTACGGTCCGACGGAGACGACGATCTATGCCACGTTTGGTGAATTGATCGCCGGATCGGGTGTGGTACCGATCGGCGTTCCGGTTCCCGACGCCGCGTTGTTCGTGTTGGACCGGTGGATGCGACCGGTCCCACCGGGTGTGGTCGGTGAGTTGTATGTGGCTGGACTTGGTGTCGGCCTCGGTTATGTGGGCCGCTCCGCGCTGACCGCCTCACGGTTTACCGCGTGCCCGTTCGGGGAGCCGGGAGCGCGTATGTATCGCACCGGGGATTTGGTGCGCTGGGTCGCCAACGGTCAGCTCGAGTACCTGGGCCGCGCCGATGAGCAGGTCAAGATTCGCGGCTTCCGCATCGAGCTTGGTGAGATTCAGGCAGCCCTCGCCGACCTGGACGGGGTGGCGCAGGCGGCGGTGATCGCCCGCGAGGACCGCCCCGGCGACAAGCGCCTGGTCGGGTACTTCATCGGTGCCGGTGAGCCCGCCGAACTGCGCAGTTCCTTGGCCAAGCGACTGCCGCCCTACATGGTGCCGGCCGCGGTGGTAAAGCTGGAGGCGCTGCCGCTGACGGTCAACGGCAAGCTCGATAAGCGTGCCCTCCCCGTGCCCGAGTACGACGACGCGGCCCGCTACCGCGCTCCGGCCAATGCGGTGGAGGAGACACTTGCCGGCATCTACGCGCAGGTACTGGGCGTCGAGCGGGTCGGGACCGACGATTCGTTCTTTGATCTGGGTGGGGACTCGATCTCCGCGATGCGGGTGGTTGCCGCGATCAACACCTCGCTCGATGCTCAGCTGGCGGTGAGAACCCTCTTCGAGTCGCCGACAGTGCGAAGTCTGAGTGCGTACCTGGACGGCGCGGCAGGCTCCTGGGCCAACGGACCGACCTATGCATCCGTGCATGGACCCGGCGCCTCAGAGGTAAGGGCCAGTGACCTCAAGCTGGACAAGTTCATTGATGAGGCAACGCTGCAGGCGGCTCCGGCGCTGCCGCGCGCCCATGCGCGTCCGCGAACGGTGCTGTTGACCGGAGCGACCGGTTTCCTGGGGCGCTACCTCGTGCTGCAATGGCTCAAGGAGCTGGAACAGGTCGACGGCACGCTGATCTGCCTGGTGCGTGCCAAGTCCGACGAAGAGGCCCGGCGCCGTCTCGACAGGACCTTCGACAGCGGCGATGCGGAATTGATCCGGGTGTACGAAGCGCTCGCCGCTGAGCGGCTGCAGGTGATCGCCGGTGACAAGGCTGAACCCGGCCTCGGTCTGGATGACGAGACCTGGCAGCGGCTGGCCGACACCGTCGACCTGATCGTCGATTCCGCGGCGCTGGTCAATAGCGTTCTGCCCTACAGCGAGCTGTTTGGACCCAATGTGGTTGGCACGGCGGAGCTGATCCGGTTCGCGTTGACCACGAAACTCAAGCCGTACACGTTCGTCTCGACGGCCGACGTCGGGCGAGAGATCGAGAAGTCGACCTTCGTCGAGGATGCCGATATCCGGCTCATCAGTGCGATTCGGCCTTCCGATGGGAGTTATGCGAACGGCTATGGCAACAGCAAGTGGGCCGGCGAGGTGCTACTCCGCGAGGCCCACGAGCAGGTTGGTTTGCCAGTCACGGTGTTCCGTTCGGGCATGATCATGGTCGGCACCAGCTATGCGGGCCAAGTGAATGCCTCCGACACGGTCGCCCGAATGGTGCTGAGCATTGTCGCCACCGGAGTCGCGCCCCATTCTGTGTACCGACTCACCGACGACGGGAACCGTCAGCGCGCGCACTTCGACGGGCTCCCCGTGGAATTCGTTGCCGAGGCGATCACCAGGCTCGGCGGCCAGGCGGCAGGCTCGTCCGCCGGATCGTTCACGGGATTCGAGACCTATCACGTGATGAATCCGCATGACGACGGCATTGGAATCGATGAGTACGTCGATTGGCTGATCGAAGCTGGCCACCCGATTGAACGCATCAGCGATTTCAGCGAGTGGGTGACGCGCTTCGAGTCCGGCCTTCACGAATTGCCGGATCATCAGCGCCAAGGCTCCGTGTTACAGATGCTGAAGATCTTGCAGGATCACGGTTGGGACGGGAAGCCGCCGGAACCCTCGCGGGGTTCGATGGCTCCGGCCGACCGATTCCAGGCCGCGGTGCGTGAGGCCAAGATTGGTTCCGGTCACGATATTCCGCAAGTCTCGGCGCCGATCATCGCTAAATACGCGAGCGACTTGCGATTGCATGGATTGCTTTAGCGTGCGAGGAATTGTCGGGGTCGCAACGCAAGCTGTTTCATGATGGCTAAGTTTTTTGAGCTGCCTTCTGCCGGAATGATCAGCCTTCTCGCCAATGTAGCCAGCGCAATTCGCCGCATTTTGGCTGGCGCTGCCATTCGTGAGCAAACAGAGTAGGGTTATCGATATGTGGCGCGAACTATTGGGGTTGGCATTTTTGATGTCACTCAATCCGGTGCTGCTCGGCCTGATTTTGGTGGTCATCTCACGGCCTCGGCCGGTGCAAAACCTCCTGGCCTTCTGGGTTGGCGCGCTGATGGTGAATGTGCCGTCTTTTGTGATCGCGCTATTCGCCTTGCATATGGTGCCGAGTTTCGCGTCCTTTGCGAAGAACCTTGCGACGGCGGATCCGGGCTCGTCCGTCAAGCCGCTCCAACTGGGAACCGGCGTGCTGTGCATTGTGCTGGCCGTTGTCATCGCGGTGCGTCTGCGGTCGCGTAAGCGAGAAAATCAGCCTGTGGCCGCTGGCGCGGGTGGGGATTCGTCGGTTTTGGTACTAGATCCGGAGACTCCGACGGCCGAACCCCGTTCGGTTGGTCGCATCAGGGGTGCGGTCGCCGTGGTGGTGGCGAAGTTTCGACGCCTTTTCCATCATGGCAAGGGTGCTTGGGAGAACGGTGCGCTGTGGGTCGCGCTGGTGCTCGGCATCGGATACATGCCTCCGCCTCCGCTGGTTCTGCTGGTCGACACCATTATCGTCGGGTCGGGAACGGCGCTGGGCACGCAGGTTCTCGCCGCCGTTGTCTTCGTCTTCGCGATGCTTGCCGTTTTCGAGGTAGCGCTCATCAGCTATGTGATTGCGCCGGCGAGAACCCAAGCGATACTCGAGCCGATACACAACTGGGCACTCGCCCACCGGCAAGTGGTGCTGCTCGTCCTTTTCGCGGTGGTCGGGATCTGGCAAGTGCTGACCGGTGTGGGCATCGTCTAGCCGATCAACTGCCCCGGAAAGTTTTTCGGTAGTGAGTAGGACTCATGCCAAACCCACGGCGTAGGTGATGCCGCAGATTCGCGGCCGAGCCGAGGCCCGACCGCCGGGCCACCTCGTCCACGGCAAGATCGTGTGATTCCAGGAGCGCCCGGGCGCATTCGACACGCTGCTGCCGCACCCAATCACCGGGGGAGAGCCCGGTCTCGTCGCGGAAACGCCGATTGAAGGTCCGCGTGCTCATTCGGGAATGGTCGGCCAACTGCCGCACCGTCAACGGTTCGGTGAGGTTCTCCAGGGCCCAGCTGCGCGCGGATGCCGTTGAATCCCCGGTGTATTCGGGGAGTGGCCGGTCGATGAACTGTGCCTGGCCGCCCTCCCGCCATGGCGGCACCACGCAATACCGGGCCACATCGTTGGCCGCCGCAGTGCCGTGGTCTTGTCGAATAATGTGCAAGCACAAGTCGATTCCCGAGGCCAGCCCCGCCGATGTCAGAACGTCGCCGTCGTCGACGAACAAGACCGTCTCATCGAGCTCCACGCGTGGGTACAACGCACGAAAATCGTCCGCCTTGTGCCAATGGGTGGTGGCGCGACGACCGTCGAGCAGTCCGGCGGCACCGAGCACAAATGCTCCGGTACAGATGGAGACGATGCGGGTGCCCGGCCTGATGGTGTCAAACGCGGCACGGAGGTCCTCGGCCAACTCGCCGCGAAGCCGCGCCGGCGGGTATTGGGTGCCGGGGACGATGACGGTGTCCGCACCGTGCAGCGCGGCAGTCCCCTCCTGTGGGGTGATCGCATACCCCGAGGTAGTCATGACGGGGGAACGGGATAACCCGCAGGTTATGACCCGGTAGCGGTCGGCGCCGGTCTGTCCGAACATCAGTGACGGGATGGTCGCGTCGAACCCGATCAGTGGTTCGAGCAGCAGGACGGCCACCGTATGTGCCATGGCATGATCTTTACACCTATTGGCATTTATGCCAATTGTGGGAAGGGGCCTCATCGGTCAGCCTGGGCAGGTGACGCAATCCCTGACACCCGAGATACCTGGCCGCCGCCGGATTCACCCGGCCTGGATCATCGCCGCGGTGGCGTTCGTCGCGGTACTCGCCGCGGCAGGATTCCGATCCGTCCCGGGTGTTCTGATGGACCCGCTGCACTCCGAGTTCGGTTGGTCGCACGGCACCATTGGGCTGGCGATGTCGATCAACATGACGTTGTTCGGGCTGACGGCGCCGTTCGCGGCCGCACTGATGGACACGTTCGGAGTGCGTCCGGTGCTGGCGGGGGCGCTCACGCTGATCGCGACCGGCACCTTCCTCGGCGTTTTCATGACCGCGTCCTGGCAGCTGTTACTGCTGTGGGGTGTGTTGGTGGGTATCGGGACCGGGTCGATCTCGATGGGATTCGTGGCCACCGTCGCGACCAGGTGGTTCGCCGCGCGCCGAGGATTGGTCACGGGCGTATTGACGGCCGCCAGCGCCACCGGCCAGCTCATTTTCCTACCGTTGGTGGCGGTGGTGAGTGATGCCCACGGCTGGCGGTGGGCCTCGGTAATGGTGGCTGCTTCGGCGGTATCCGTGGTTCCGCTGGTGGTGCTGTTCATGCGAAACCGGCCTACCGATAAGGGAGTTGGCCCGTTTGGTGCAGAGACCGACGAGTCGGGCGCTGCATCCGGGGGTTTCGGTGCGGCGCTCGAAGGGCTGCTCATCGGAGCGCGGCAACCCGTCTTCTGGTTATTGGCAGGCAGTTTCGCGATCTGCGGAATGACCACCAACGGATTGATCGGCACCCACTTCATTCCCGCGGCACACGACCATGGGATGCCGACCACGGTAGCCGCAAGCCTGCTGGCACTGATCGGCGTCTTCGACGTCGCGGGGACAGTGTCTTCCGGATGGCTCACCGACCGGATCGATGCGCGCGTTCTGTTGGGTATCTACTACTTTGGGCGCGGCCTTTCGCTGATGCTGTTGCCCGCCTTGTTTTCTCCTCACGCTGAGCCCTCTACGTGGGTGTTCATCATCTTCTACGGATTGGATTGGGTGGCCACTGTGCCGCCGACCATCGCGCTGTGCCGTAAGTATTTTGGTGAACGCACACCAGTGGTGTTCGGATGGGTCTTCGCCTCGCATCAGATCGGGGCGGCCATCGCGGCAGCGGGTGCGGGATGGCTACGCGACCAGCAGGGCAACTACGACAACGCATTCCGGCTCGCCGCCGGGCTCTGCGTCATCGCGGCGGTGATGTGCCTCTCGGTACGCGAACGATCGTCAGCTGATGAGCATGTCGAGGTAGATCAAGTTGACGGCGATGTGAATGGCCATCGGAGCCCAGATGTTTCGATACCGGCTCCATAGGTAGCCCTGCATCACGCCGAACGTTCCCTGGACGGCCACGATCGTCGCGAGGTCCACTGCCACTGTGGTGGCCTGCACGTGTGAAGCGATGTGCATCGCGGCGAAGAGCACTGACGACGTAGCGATGGCCGGCCAACGGCCAACCAGTGATTCCAGCCGGGTCTGCAGGTACCCGCGGTAGAACACTTCCTCGAGCACGCCCGCTGTCAGCAGTGTGATCAGCGAGGCTACGGCGATGGTGACGGGATCGGGCAGACTTGCCAGGGAGATGGCGGGCGGCGCGAGGGGGCCGAGTCGAGCCAACGCGATCCATGCGACAACCGGGACGATGGGCGCCAGCAGGCGGGTGCGGTCCAGCCGGGCCGTCCACCGCGCCTTCGGCTCCTGCGGCACACCGCCACGGAAGATACGGAAAGCCAGCAGCGGAATTACGAGGAACATCAGCGCCTTGATCGGGCTGTACACGGCATCCCGCGGTATCCCGGTCGCCGCTGCCGCGACGACGAGGGCGGGGAACGCGAGCGCGGCGCCCACCAGCACCCACACTTCGCGGGTGAGGCGCTCCGGTCCGATGTCGGCGAGCGGGTCGATCGCCGGCAGGCGCACGGGCACCAGGCGGGTGAGCAGCAGCACGATCAGCGACGAGGTCAACGGCATCCACAGTGGATAGGGCTCGGCGGCCTCGTCCGAGGAGAACGTGACCACGGTGTGCCTCGTGATCACGAGCCCGCCGATGGCGATCGTGAACAACAGACCGGCTCCCGCGAGCAGGGCGCGGGCGACCCTGCTGTCGGGGCCCGGCCGGGTGGTTACCACCAGGCGATCGTATGGTCCGACAAGGGGATCGTGGGCGGCCATTCCTTGAGTGTTGTGAGATCGGTTGGGTGCCAATCGAATGCGCCATGACACGCCGTCGATACCTGGCCCGTTTCGGTTATGGGACCATGGCTTTCGGGGAATGCGCGGCTGACGCGCTCTCTGTCGTGCCGGAAGCCGGCGTGGCCTCGCGAAAGGACCGCCCCGTGAGTGTGGAAGCCAGCATTGGCCTCGACAAAGACATGATGCCCGTGCCCCATGCGCATCCCCACGTCTACGAGGGCCGTTGGCCCGTTCGGATTGCCGACGTCGACTCCGGCGGGCGTTTACGGCTGGACGGGGCCGCCCGGCACATCCAGGACATCGGGCAGGACCACCTGCGTGGGGTGGAGGCCGAGGAGACCCACCCGCACTGGGTCGTCCGTCGCACGATGATCGATGTGATCAAGCCCATTGAGTTCCGGGAGGCCCTGTGGCTGCGCCGTTGGTGCTCGGCGACGTCCAATCGGTGGTGCCAGATGCGGGTGCGGCTCGACGGTCGCGACGGGGGACTGGTGGAGTCCGAGGCATTCTGGATTCACGTCAGCCGTGAGACCCAGGGGCCGGCCCGTATCGAAGACGACTTCCTGGCCACCGTCGCGTCCACCACCGATGTGGACCGGTTGCGGTGGAAGCCCTACAACAAGCCCGGAAGTCGGGAGACCGCGACCGATATCCGGGACTTCCCGGTGCGGTTCACCGATATGGATCTGTTCGACCACATGAACAATTCCGTTTACTGGAGCATCGTGGAGGATCACCTCTCACGGAATCCCGACCTGCTGTCGGGCCCCTATCGAGTGAGCCTCGAGCATGACTCCGCGGTTTCGCTGGGGGACAAGCTTGAGATCATCACCAACGTCTACGAGGACGGAACCGAGCTCGGCGTCCCCGGTCGCAGTGTTACAACGCTCACATATGTCGTTGGCGACGAGGTGAAGGCCCTCGCCTCGATATTCGCTCGATAACTAGACACAGTGTCGATCGTTTAACAGTACGAGCGTTCTGAACAGGGGATTGTTGGTTACCGGTCGGTAGCAACAGTACGGGCGTACGATTAGCCGCTTCGCAAGGTTAGCAATAGCTCGTTAATCCCTAGCGAAAATTGGCATTGGGAACGGGTGGACCTGCGCATATGGTCTGTGACATCGTCGTAACAGTCAACGCAGTGAACGTGCCTGAGCGTTAACAATCTGTCTGCGACAGCCAAACGTCAGGGCAAGTAACAGAGGAGCACCAATGTCGAATGTCGGCAAGCCGCGCACCGCGGCCGAAATCCAGCAGGACTGGGACACCAACCCCCGCTGGAAGGGCATCACCCGCGACTACACCGCCGCCCAGGTCGAGGAGCTGCAGGGCAGCGTCGTCGAGGAGAACACCCTGGCCCGCCGTGGCGCGGAAATCCTGTGGGAAGGCGTCACCAAGGGTGACGGTTCCTACATCAACGCGCTGGGCGCGCTGACCGGCAACATGGCCGTGCAGCAGGTCCGTGCCGGCCTCAAGGCCATCTACCTGTCCGGCTGGCAGGTTGCCGGTGACGCAAACCTCTCCGGTCACACCTACCCGGACCAGAGCCTGTACCCGGCCAACTCGGTGCCGGCCGTCGTTCGCCGCATCAACAACGCGCTGCTGCGCGCCGACGAGATCGCCCGTGTCGAGGGTGACACCAGCGTCGACAACTGGCTGGTGCCCATCGTCGCCGACGGTGAGGCCGGCTTCGGTGGCGCGCTGAACGTCTACGAGCTGCAGAAGGCCATGATCGCCGCGGGTGCCGCCGGTACCCACTGGGAAGACCAGCTGGCCTCGGAGAAGAAGTGCGGCCACCTCGGTGGCAAGGTGCTGATCCCCACCCAGCAGCACGTCCGCACCCTGACCTCGGCCCGTCTGGCCGCTGACGTCGCGAACACCCCGACCGTCGTCATCGCGCGTACCGACGCCGAGGCCGCCACCCTCATCACCTCCGATGTGGACGAGCGCGACCAGCCCTTCGTCACCGGTGAGCGCACCTCCGAGGGCTTCTACAACGTGCAGAAGGGCATCGAGCCCTGTATCGCGCGTGCCAAGGCCTACGCCCCGTACGCCGACCTCATCTGGATGGAGACCGGCGTGCCGGACCTCGCGGTCGCCCGCAAGTTCGCGGAAGCCGTCAAGGCCGAGTTCCCGGACCAGCTGCTGTCCTACAACTGCAGCCCGTCCTTCAACTGGAAGCAAGCCCTGGACGACTCCACCATCGCCAAGTTCCAGAAGGAGCTGGGTGCCATGGGCTTCACGTTCCAGTTCATCACCCTGGCCGGCTTCCACGCGCTCAACTACTCGATGTTCGACCTGGCCTACGGCTACGCCCGCGAGGGCATGACGGCCTACGTCGACCTGCAGGAGCGCGAGTTCGCGGCCGAGGCCCGTGGTTACACCGCCACCAAGCATCAGCGTGAGGTCGGCGCCGGCTACTTCGACCGGATCGCCACCACCGTGGACCCGAACACCTCGACCGCGGCGCTGAAGGGTTCGACCGAAGAGGGCCAGTTCCACTAAGTCGCGCCTGCTCTAGCCGGGCAATGCGCCCACGTCAAGACTCTCGGTGTGACCCACTGAGTTGACAGCACAGGCCCCGCCCACGTATCCCGTTGGGCGGGGCCTGTGTGCTGGATGGATGAGGCCCCGCAAGCGGGAGGTACCCCCAGCTTGCGCGAAGACCATCAGATACGACCAAAACTAACAACGATGTTCAGGGAGTAGTACGAAGATGACGGATGGAATCACGCGCGTAGGAGTTATCGGCGCTGGACAGATGGGCGCGGGTATCGCCGAGGTATCGGCACGTGCCGGTGTCGACGTGCTGGTCTTCGAGACCACCGAGGAGCTGGTGAAGGCAGGGTCTGCGCGCATCGTCAAGTCGCTGGACCGCGGCGTCTCCGCCGGGAAGATCACCGAGCGTGAGCGCGATGCCGCCGTCGCCAACCTGAAGTTCACCACCGACCTGGCCGACTTCTCCGATCGCCAGCTTGTCATCGAGGCCGTCATCGAGGACGAGTCCATCAAGGCCTCGATCTTCGCCAAGCTCGACGAGGTGATCACCGATCCCGGCGCGGTTCTCGCGTCCAACACCTCCAGCATCCCGATCATGAAAATCGCTGCCGCGACCAAAAACCCGGGGCGCGTGCTGGGACTGCACTTCTTCAACCCGGTGCCCGTGCTGCCGCTCGTCGAGCTGATCTCGACGCTGGTGACCACGCCCGAGGCTGCCGCGCGCACGGAGGCCTTCGCGAGTGAGGTGCTGGGCAAGCAGGTCGTGCGTGCCGCCGACCGCTCCGGCTTCGTGGTCAACTTCCTGCTGGTCCCGTACTTGCTGGCGGCCATCCGGATGGCCGAATCCGGTTTTGCCACAGTCGAAGACATCGACAAGGCGGTCGTGGCCGGACTATCGCACCCGATGGGCCCGCTGCGCCTGTCGGACCTCGTCGGTCTCGACACCCTGAAGCTCATCGCCGACTCGATGTACGACGAATACAAGGAGCCGCTGTACGCGGCCCCGCCGCTGTTGCTCCGGATGGTCGAGGCTGGGCGTCTCGGCAAGAAGACCGGTGTCGGGTTCTACGAGTACAAGGCCAAGTAAGCCACCCCACCGCGCGAGGGCACGCCATACGCACACATCTCAGCCCGATTGTGTGCGCACGGCGTGCCCTCGCCGCGTTCGGCGACAGTGTCGCCTGATGGCCGCGTGAAATGTCAGTGTGCCCATTTCTCTTGACCAAGATCGCCAGGGGTGGTTAATTCAGACAGCAAAGTGACACGCCCCGGCATTCGCGAGCGAGGGGTTCGGGGCGCTCACTTGCTAGACCCGGGCGAATTCGCCCGCAGTACTCCACGCTTCGCGCTCGGCAGCGTATGCCGCGCGTTGAAGGCTACGGAACTCGCCTATTGACGTCGCGTGGTGGGCAAGGAATGCCGAGTACTCCGCCATGGAGAACTCACCCTCAGTGATCCTGACGCCGCCGGTGCCACGTCCGGTGGCAAGCTCATCACGCAGCTCAAGGAGCTCTGCGGCGCTCACCGGGTACCAGCTGATCTGGTCAAAGAATCGCAGCAGCCAGGGTGTTCCGGGTTCGAAAACGCCGGCGTTGTCCGGATGCCGGTGGTTCCAGACCTGTACGGTCCGTCCGACCAATTGGTATCCGCCGGGGCCCTCCATGCCGTAGATGCACAGGTACGCACCGCCGATGCCGACCGCGTTCTCCGGTGTCCAGGTGCGTGCAGGGTTGTACTTGGTGGTGACGAGCCGATGCCGGGGATCGACCGGGGTCGCCACGGGCGCGCCCAGGTATACGTCACCCAGACCGAGTACCAGATACGAGGCGTCGTAGACCGTGCGGTACACCTCGTCAACAGTGTCCAAGCCATTGATTCGCCTGATGAATTCGATGTTCCAGGGCATCCACGGGGCATCCGCGCGCACACCCAGGCGATACCGTTCCATGGCCTCGCGGGCAGAGGGATCATCCCAGGAAAGGGGCATGGCCACCCGGCGGCTGGGCACCACGAGCTCGCTGGAAGCGGGAAGATGCTCGTCGATATCGTCCAGCAGTCCCAGCACCTTGCCCATGGGCAGCCTGTCGGGGTCGAAGTGCACCTGTAGCGACCGGATGCCCGGCGTCAGATCGACGATGCCGGAGGTATGGGTGTCCTCTAGTCGTTGGTGTAACGCGTGGACGCGCGCACGCAGCGCCAAATCCAGTGTGAGGTCGCCGTATTCAACCAGAATGTTGTCGTCGCCACTGCGGCGGTAAGTCATAGCGGGCGCGTCGTCGCGGGCCTGCCGATATGCCAGTACACCGTCGTCGCCGTCGCCGTGGGTGGAGAACACCGAGGGCCAGTGCCCGCGGCGATCGATACCGATCGAGCGCAGCGAGGCGCTGCGAGAGGCTTCGATTCGGATGAACCGCAGAGTGTCGCCCGCGCGCAGCTGCCCCAACTTCCACCGATCGGCCGAGACGACCGTAACCGGGCAGACGAACCCGCCCAGGCTGGGGCCGTCGGGGCCCAACAAGATCGGAGTGTCGCCGGTAAAGTCCAGAGCGCCAATCGAATACGCATTGTCGTGGATATTCGACGGATGTAGCCCCGCCTCGCCCCCGTCGGTGCGTGCCCACTGCGGTTTGGGTCCGATGAGGCGCACTCCGGTGCGATCGGAATTGAAGTGGACCTCGTAGTGGGTCGACAACAGTTCGTCGATATCACTGCGGGTGAAGAACTCGGGCGCGCCATGCGGTCCCTCGGTGACTGCGAGTTCCCAATGGTGACCGATCGCTGGTTGTGCCGCGCCGGGAATGCATTGCGGTTCGGTGCCATCGGAGTTACTCAGCATGAGGGTGTCTCCGGCGGCCAACGCACGTCCCTCCGGGCCGCCAAACCCGCCGAGGGTGAAGGTGGCTGCGCTGCCCAGGAATTGGGGAACCGCGATGCCGCCGGCGATGAGCACGTAGATCCGCATCCCGGTGTCTGCGGCGGCACCCACGGTGAGTGTGCCATCCGCGGGGACAGTGACGGCCCGCCACTGGGGGACCGGCCGCCCGTTGACGGTGACCAGTGCGGGTGCACCGGTCACGCAGACGAGGGTCGCTTGGGTGAAATGCAGTGTGGGACCAGCGAGTGTCGCCTCCAGTCCCGGGGCGCCCTCGGGGTTGCCGACGGCCCGATTGCCCAGCCGGAACGACAGGTCGTCCATCGGGCCGGATGGAGGCACGCCCACCTGCCAGTACCCGGTGCGTCCCGGCCAGTCTTGCACCGTGGTCAGCATGCCGGGCGCCGTGACTGAGACGGTGCTCATGCGCTCTCCACCATCATCCGCACCGGAGTGGGATCGAATCCGTTGCACGGATTGTTGATCTGCGGGCAGTTCGACACCAGCACCAGGGTGTCGATCTCGGCCCGGAGCCTGATCTTCTTGCCCGGTGCGGAAAGGCCGTCGACGATACCGAGGGTCCCGTCCTCGTCTACCGGGACATTCATATAGAAGTTGATGTTAGACACCAGGTCTCGCTTACCCAGGCCCCATTTGGCGCCCTCGATCAGGAAGTTCTCGACACATGCGTGTTGGTGCTTGGTGTGGTGTCCGTAGCGCAGGGTGTTCGATTCCTGGGAACAGGCGCCGCCGATGGTGTCGTGGCTGCCCACCTCGTCCTCGACGATCGTCATCAGCGGGCTGCCGTCCTCGGCGCGCAGTACGGTTCCGTTGCGCAGGAACAGGTTTCCCTGTGCCGCGATGGTTGCCTGCGCCGAGTAGCGGACGGCGGTATCGGCCGCCGAATACAACAGGGTGTCGACGGCCTGGTTACCCTTCAGGTCGATGATGGTCAACACATCTCCTGCGGCGACCACGGCGCTCCAGGGTGCGCGCGCGGGTACTACCTCGTCGAGAACCGTGCTTGTCACAGGGAGTCTCCATTCTGTGCCGCGGCCCAGGCGTCCTCTGTATTGAGCACGGCGCGTTGATATTCCGGGTCCTTGTTGGGCAGGTCGACCAGCTCATCGAGCGCGGGCCAGGCCAGCACCTGGACGGGTCCGGTGTCAAAGGTGTCCGACGGATCGAGGGGATGTGCGGTGTTCACCAGCAGGGCGATCACCGGCAGGTGGATCAGCAGATCCACCGCGGCCCCCGGGCCCGCGGTGCCGGCGCTGCGCAACGTACCGTCCGCCTCGGCGCGTATGCCGTGGAAGAGGGACACCGACGGGCCGATATCGCGCGGTGCCAGGCCATGCTTGGCCGCGGCGAGCGTGAATAACTCGCGTCCGGCCGGGCTCGCTGAATAAAGTTCGCCCGCACCATATTTAGCGGTGTTAGCGGTCAACGTGCTGGTTCCGCAGAAGGTGTCATGATGCCCGGAACTGTCGGCGACGATGGTGGCCAGCACCCGGCCCTGATCCGACAGCAGCGGATGCCCGGCGCCGAGATAGGCCTGCCACGGAACCTTGACGGTGTCGGCGACGTTCAGTCGTTCCCATGGGGCGTCGGCGCGCAGCAGCACCACGCTCACGCACGCGGAGCCGGCGACGTCGGTGAGTCGCAGCCGGGTGCCGCGACCCAGCACCTTGCTGGCGTACCGGCCCCCGGGGATGGTCTCGGCCCAGATGAGCGTCAGTGGATCGACGTCATCGGGGGCCCAGGGCCAGTGGGAAGCGGGGAGCACCGGCATGGCGTCGGTGATCTGGCCGGCCTGTGAGCGGGCGTGATCTCGCGCTCCCTTGGTGGTCGCGGTCGTCATCAGGAGATCTCCTTGGTGGTGGAATCGGTGCGCCGCGGGTAGGCCAAGATCCCGGCGATGAGCACCGCAGCGATGCAGATGGGGGCTATCCACACCAGATAGGGGTGCGCTCCCGTGGGGTCGAAGACCGCCGGCCGGGGCCAGGACAGGTTGAGGACCATGAAGGCGCCATAGCCGACGGCGAGGATGTTGATCGGGAGGCCGAATCGTCCGAGCGAGAAGAGCTTGCGCCCATCGGCATCTGTCTGCCCCGCGTTGGCGTCCCACTTGCTGCCGCCGATCCCTAAGCGGCGCAACAACAACGGTGTGGTGACCATCAGGTAGGCCAGGTAGATCAGGGCGATGCACACGCTGCACAGGCTGGTGAACAGTGCGGCGTTGCCGAAGTTGACCACCAGGATCAAGACACAGCAGACCCCGACGACTACGGCCGGCGCGATCGGTGTGCCGGTGCGCGGGTTCACGTGCGAGAGCACCGTGGAGAACGGCAGCTTGCCGTCGCGAGCCATCGAGAACATCAGCCGGGAGGCCGCTGTCTGGATGGCGAGGGTGCAGACGAACACAGCGATCGCGACGTCGATGAGCAGCAGGGTGCCGAACGGGGAGGCCAGCTTGCTGTCCAATACATAAGGAAGGCCACCGGTGGCGAGCTGACCGTCGGTGAGGCTGGGCGCGGCCATCAGCGCACCCAGGATCATCAGTGCCCCGCCGATCGCCGACACCACGATCGCGGACAAGATGGTGCGCGGGGCAACCCGGCGCGGATTACGGGTCTCTTCGGCGAGCTCGCTGGCCGACCCGAATCCGACGAGTACGTAGGCGGCCATGAGCCCTGCCGCCAGAAACGCCCACGGATATCCGCTGCCGGCGTCACCGGTGTGCAGCACTACGCTGGGGCCGCGCTCGGCGCTGGCGAAGAGCATGCCGACCACGGCGATCACGCCGACGATTTCGCAGGTGACACCGATGGAGTTGATCCGGGACATCCAGTTGACGCCGACGGCGTTGATGGCGGTGGTCACGACCAGCAGCAGCGATCCCAACAGCACGGCGTTCGACGCACCGCTGACACTGGTCAGCGACGAGTCGGTGCCGACCAGCTGAAATCCGCTCCAGACCGTGGGCAGCACCACCTGCAGCGCGATCGCGGCCGCGGACGCGGTGACAATCTGGGCGATGATCATGAACCAGCCGGCGAACCAGCCCACGACGGCTCCCCCGAGTCGGCGGGACCATTGATAGATGGCGCCGGAGATCGGATAACGCGCGGCGAGCTCGGCGAAGTTCAGCGCCACCATGTACTGCCCGGCGAAGACGATCGGCCAGGTCCAGAAGAAGGCCGGGCCGCCGAAGCTGAACCCGAAGGCGAACAGCTGGAAGATCGTCGTCAGGATCGAGACGAATGAGAATCCTGCCGCGAAGGACGCGAATTTGCCAAGGCTTCGGTGCAGCTGCGGTTTATAGCCGAACGCGGCAAGGTCATCGGAGTCCGAACCGGCGATGCTCGCCGCGGACCGGGCCGCGGATTGGGTGGCCGTTGGGGCGTTCATGGGCACTCCCTGATCGGTCCTCGGGCAACATGTTTTGCGCCCTGGGTGGTCGGCAAAACCCACGTCTATGTGGGAAGAAATATCTGTCATGCGATAGGTAAGTAAGTCTGACGGCCGGCCGGTACGCATGGGTGACAGCGCCGTTTCGGGACGGGGGCGCGGTGTAACATTGTCGTTGCGCAGATGTCGGAGCGATGACGAAACGCTCACCAGGCGATGGAATCGGGGCGTTGCCGAGGGGTACATGGAAGGGTCGGCACAATGTCAGGGCGACCGCGGCGTATCAGTCCCATTCGCGAGGGGAACACCACTCGCGACGAAATCCTCGATGCCTCGGCCGAGTTGTTCACCACCGACGGGTTCGCGGCAACCACCACCCGCCGCATCGCCGAGTCGGTGGGCGTGCAGCAGGCCTCGCTCTACTACCACTTCAAGACCAAGGACGACATCCTCGATGCGCTGCTGGCGATGACGATCGACCAGCCGCTGCATTATGCGGCGCTGATCGCCGATCGCCCGGAGCCCCCAGTCGTGCGTCTCTATGCCCTCGCGCTCGCCGACGCCGCCCAGTTGGCGGCGAGCCGGTGGAACCTGGGCGCTCTCTATCTACTACCGGATCTGCGTGCCGATCGATTCGTGGTGTTCCGGCGCAAGCGCGACCAGCTCCGCGCGCACTATCAGGATCTGGCCGCCGCCGCGTGCCGCGCGGAGATGATCCGCGAGGGGGTGGAGCGCCTGCCCTTCCGGCTCGTCGAGTCGGTGATCATGCTCCGCGCCGACGGTGATTCCATAGCTCCCGAGGCATTGGCCGATGCGACCTTGCGCGTTCTGGGGGTTACGGGGGATGCTGATCAGGTTGAGGGGGCGGCTCGAGCGCTGTTGGTGCAGTTGGACTGGCCGGTGGCCGTTCCTAAGAGGTAGGCACAGTTGACCGTGCTAGTCTGCGGGCCAGTACAAAGTAGCCAAAATGTGATGGGAATTAGGTGCTGCAGTAAATGTCCGATCTGAAGCCGTACTACGAGGAATCTCAGTCCATATACGACATTTCGGACGAATTTTATGGCCTTTTCCTTGACGAAGAAACCATGGGCTATACCTGCGCCTACTTCGAGCGTGACGACCTGACCCTTGCCGAGGCGCAGCTGGCGAAGTTTGACCTGGCGCTCGGCAAGCTCAACCTCGAGCCGGGAATGACCCTGCTGGATATCGGCTGTGGTTGGGGCGCATGCCTGGAGCGCGCCATGCGTAAGTTCGACGTCAACGTCGTCGGTATTACGTTGAGTAAGAATCAGAGCGAGTACAGCCGCACCCGCCTGGCGAAGGTGGCCGAGGAAACTGGCCGTACCGCCGATATTCGCATGCAGGGCTGGGAAGAATTCAACGATAAAGTCGATCGAATTGTCACGATCGGTGCATTCGAGGCATTCAAGCAAGAGCGGTACCCGATCTTCTTTGAACGCGCATATGACATTCTTCCCAATGATGGCCGAATGCTTTTGCACACCATTTTGGCCCACACTCAGAAATTCTTCCGGGAAAATGGAATTCCACTCACCATCAGTGATCTGAAATTCATGAAGTTCATCGGCGAGGAGATCTTCCCCGGTGGTCAGTTGCCGGCGGTCGAGGATATCGAGAAACTAGCTGCTGGTTCCGGGTTCACTTTGGAGCGCACGCATTTGCTGCAGCCGCACTACGCGAAGACCCTGGATATCTGGGCCCAGAATCTTGAACAGCGCCGCGAGGAAGCCATCAGGATTCAGTCCGAAGAGGTTTACGACCGCTTCATGCGGTACCTGACCGGTTGCGCGGACTTCTTCCGCCGCGGTATCACCAACGTGGGTCAGTTCACCCTCGTCAAATAGCGAGACTTAACAGGTCAACGCCGTCTCACGCTTGCGTGAGGCGGCGTTTCTGTTCCTCGATATCAAAATTGGCGGGTGGCCACGAGAGATTTAGGCCGTCCAGTGTTTCGTCGAGAAGTGCGGTAACCGCGAGTCTGCTGTACCACTTGCGATCGCACGGGATGACGTGCCAGGGCGCGTACTCGGTGCTCGTCTTCTCCAGCACCGCTTGATACGCATCCTGGTAGGCGGACCAGAACGCACGCTCGTCGATGTCGTTGGGATTGAACTTCCAGTATTTGTCCGGACGGTCCAGCCGCTCGGCGAGGCGTTCCTTCTGCTCGTCGAGCGATACCACCAGGGCCACCTTGAGGATTGTCGTGCCTGCCTCGGTCAGCTCCTTCTCGAAGGCATTGATCTCGTCGTAGCGAGCGCCCCAGACCTCCGGCGGCACCAGGTCGTGCACCCGCACCACCAGGACATCCTCATAGTGCGAACGGTCGAAGACACCGAGCTGCCCACCCGAAGGCAGTGCGTTGCGAATGCGCCACAGATAGTGGTGCTTACGTTCTTCCGCTGTGGGAACCCCGAAGCTCGCATGTTCAATTCCTTGCGGATCAACTTGTCCCACAACATGTTTGACGATACCTCCCTTGCCGGAGGTGTCCATGCCCTGCAGAACCAGCAGCACCGAACGGTGGTCGCCGCTGCGCCCATTGGCGTACAGCAGCTCTTGTAGCACCCCGAGGCGCTCGGACAGTTCGGCCTGCAGGGCTTCGCCGTCCTCTCGCGACCCGTCGAACCCGGGTGTGGAACGGGTATCGACATCGGCGAACAGCAAGCCGGAGCGATAGCGCAGTGCGGACGTGTCGATCCTGGGGGTCATGCCCAGTGACCCTAGCGACGTCGGGTTACCCGGAGTGGGTTTGACGCACTTGTGGTGGAGGAGGAACCGGTGACGGGTGTGGCATGTCGACGAACTTCTCCCGGGACCCACCCACACCCACGATGCCCAGCACCGCGTTCCAGGAGATCATCGTCAGGTAGTCGATGAGTTCATCGGAGCTCATCCGCGGGTGCGACATCCACGAGTGGGTCGCCAGCTGCACGCCGCCGACGATCATGTACGCCCACGGCTCCACACCGCGGGTGTCCATGGACGCCTCGGACATCTGGCGGCGCAACGACAGCGCGAGCATGCGGGCGATGATGCGTTCGGAATCCGCGATGGCCTTGCTGCGGCTGGTGGAGCTGTTGGCCATCACGAACGGATAAATCTCGGGCTCGGCGGCCACAGTCTCGACGTACACCTTGATCGCTGTGCGGGTGAGGTCGTAGCCATCCAGCCGGGCCGACAGAGCCATGGCCATCTTGGGAATGAGGGTGGTCTGCGCGAACCGTGTCATGACGGCCGTCGTCAGATCGTTCTTGTCGACGAAGTACCGGTAGAGCACCGTCTTGGAGACGCCGATGTCGGAGGCGATCTCATCCATGCTGATATCACGCCCCCGGTGCCTGATGGCATCGAGGGTGCCGTCCACGAGTTCGGTTCGTCGTTCGACCTTGTGCTTATGCCAGCGGCGCTTGCGACCATCAGTCTTGATAGCCGCAGGCTGCGTTTTACTTGCCACGGTTATCGCCACATTCCCTTAGTTATCTGTAACCGATACTACTTCACGGGCCCCTCGGGGATGCGTGACGCGCTCGATACCGGATGATGGAGGAGTGGCAGGCAAGCATAGCGATCAGCCGCGCACGCGGAATGCGTCCGGCGGCGTCTTCGCGATGGGCAATTCGGCCGTCGACGAGGAGCGCCAGAAGCAGCTTCGCCGAATGAAAGCCGTGGCTACAGGGTTCCTGGTCGCGGCTACCGTGTTGTTTCTGGCGTGCCGTTGGTGGCAGTCGGTCGGGGCGCTGGGCTGGGTGGGTTATGTCGGAGCGGCCGCAGAGGCGGGCATGGTCGGTGCGCTTGCAGACTGGTTTGCTGTAACCGCCCTGTTCCGGCATCCGCTTGGGCTAAAGATCCCGCATACAGCGATCATCAAGCGCAAGAAGGATCAGCTGGGGGAGGGGCTCGGGAACTTCGTCCGGGAGAACTTCATGTCGCCGGCCGTCATCACTGCCAAGGTGCGGGATGCGCAGATCGCGGGCCGGCTGGGCAAGTGGATGAGTGACCGGTCGCATGCCGAGCGGGTTGCGGCCGAGGCTTCCACGGTGCTCCGGGTCGGCGCGCAGATGCTGCGCGACGAGGACGTGCAGCAGGCGATAGACAGCGTGATCGTGCGCAGGATCGCCGAACCCAAGTGGGGGCCGCCGGTGGGGCGGGTGCTCTCGACGGTGCTCAAGGAGGACCGGCATGCGCCGGTGATCCAGCTGTTGTGCGACCGTGCCTTTGAATGGGCGCTGGGCGCCAGCGACACCATCGATCGAGTGGTGGTGCGTGACTCTCCCAGCTGGACACCCAAATTCGTCGACCATTTCGTGGGCGACCGTATCTATCGCGAGTTGGTGGACTTCACGGACAAGGTGCGTCGCAATCCTGATCATGACCTGCGCCAATCCGTGAACAGGCTGTTGTACGAGTTCGCCGACGATCTTCAGCACGACGACCTGACCATCGCCAAGGCCGAGGCGATCAAGTCGCGGTTGATGGCGCGCGCGGAAGTCCAGAACGCCGCGGCCACCGCGTGGTCCGCTGCCAAGAAAATGATCACCGAGTCCGTGGACGATCCGTCCAGCGAGCTACGTACGCGGATTGCCGACACCGTGGTGCGGATCGGGGAGACGCTGCGCGACGACGACTCCGTGCGCGACAAGGTCGACGGTTGGGTGGAACGCGCGGCCCGGCATCTGGTGGATCAGTACGGCGCGGAGATAACGGCCGTCATCACCGAAACGATCGAGCGTTGGGACGCCGAGGAGGCCAGTCGCCGGATCGAATTGCATGTCGGCCGTGACCTGCAGTTCATTCGCATCAATGGCACCGTGGTGGGTTCGCTAGCAGGTTTGGTCATCTATACCGTGGCGCAGGTGCTCTTCTAAAAAGGCCCTGACCCGGCTATTCCCGTGCCGAAGTGACGTGGAGCACATTGCTAACAGAAGTGCTTGCAATAGCTAGCACTGCAGCTTACGGTGGTTCTTATGTCGCAGGAATCAGACCTCGCCACCGCTGTGAGCAACGCCGCTTCCGATATCGGAGGCTTCATCCGGGCACAGCGTGAGGCCGCTCAGGTCTCCGTGCGTCAGCTGGCCGAGAAGGCCGGCGTGAGCAACCCGTACCTCAGCCAGATCGAACGCGGACTGCGTCGTCCGTCGGCAGAGGTTCTCAATCAAATCGCAAAGGCGCTAAGGGTTTCGGCGGAGGTGTTATACGTGCGTGCGGGCATTTTGGATCGTAGTGATGCCAGTCCGGTACGGGACGCCATCATTGCCGATACCGTCATCACCGAGCGACAGAAGCAGGTGTTGTTGGACGTCTACGGCTCATTCGTCCAGCAAAACGCCGAAGCCAATTCGGATCTGGCTCAATCCGACCCCGAATCTACTGGCGACAACTGAATAACTTTCCCCATCCCTGAAAGGAATCTGGCATGACCAAGAAGAACACCTCGTTCGACGACCTGAAGACCCCGTTCTACGTAGCCGTCGGCGCCGGTGACCTGGCGCTGGCCGCGGTCGCCGATGTTGTCGTGAAGCTGCGCGAGCGTGCCGAAGAGGCCGCCTCTGAGGCCGGTGCCCGCGTGGACGAGACCCGCGACCGGCTGCGCGAGCTGTCGGCCGAGCTGCCCACCGACGTCAACGAGCTGCGCGACCGGTTCACCCCCGAGGAGCTGCGCAAGGTTGCCGAGGCCTACTTGCAGGTGGCGACCGACATCTACAACAACCTCGCTGAGCGTGGTGAAGAGGCTATTGAGCGCATCCGCAGCACCCCCGGCATCGAGGAGAACGTCACCCGCGCTGAGGGTCTGGTCGGCAATTACGCCGAGCTGACCGAGCAGGCGCTGGGCACCGTGGCCAGCCAGACTCGCGCCGTCGGTGAGCGTGCCGCCAAGCTGGTCGGCATCGACCTGTCGAGCAAGGCCGCTCCGGCCGCGAAGGCGCCCGCCAAGAAGGCGCCTGCCAAGAAGGCCGCGCCCGCCAAGAAGGCCGCTCCGGCCAAGGCTGCTGTCAAGAAGGCCGCGCCCGCCAAGAAGGCTCCGGCCAAGAAGACGGCGACCCGCACCGTCACCCAGAAGTAGGCAGTTCCAGCTCTGACAGCCACCCGATCAGCCACGTAGGCTGATCGGGTGGCTTTCACTTTTCATGTCTTCGCACTGATCTCGCTCGTCGCTCTTATCGCGGCGATCGTCGGATTGGTCCATGCCGCGATTCAGCCCGCAGATGCGTTCGTGGCGGCAGAAAAGCAGACCAAGACCACCTGGATAGTCATCCTTGCCGGAGCGGCCGTGCTCACCCTGATTCCGGGGTTGGAGCTGTTGACCGCCGGTATCGCCGCCGTGGCGGCCGGGGTGTACTTCGTCGATGTTCGTCCCCGTGTGCTTGAGGTGCAGGGCAAGTCGCGGTAATGCGCGCGGTTGCGGCGCTGGTTGCGCTGACGGCCGTCTTGCTGGCTGCGAATGCGGTGCCCGCGGCTGCGGTAGAGCCTGCACTTATTGATCACGTGTCTTGGGGCGCAATGTCTTTGGGACGTACGCTGCGTATTTACCCGACGCCGCTGGGACGTACCTATGAGGCACCCGACGGCGCGGACATCGCGTGGGCTGAGGTTCTCGCATTGGCTCCCGACGCGCAGTCGCCGGGTATGCGGATGCAGTTCGACTGCCATTGGTACGGGCGGGTGTTCATCCCGAACAAGCCGAGCTGGAATCTGGAGCCATGGCGGCCGCCGGTGGACGAGGCGTTGATGACGGTGTCGCAGTGCAACCCGGGTGGACCTGAGATCTAGGCCCTGACCCGTCCGGCTCTCGGCGGCACAATCTCGGGTCCGAGGGGCGGGTTCGCGGTCTGCGCCGTATGGGCGGGCAAATTGCACTGTGATGTGAATCAATTGCGCGATTAAATGACAAACGTGTAATTCCCCCGAGACTACTGGTTTATCTCGACGTTATTGGCGGAAGTAAGAAATCACTAAAGCATCAGGCAGCTCAGTGGCAACTTTTCTTACCATTCTCCGCTTGCGTAACGCACACCTCGTGAGTAACGATTACAACAGTGATCACAATCTGATCACGACCGGAGTGGCAGGTGGTACATCACGCATCACGTGATCTCTCCGGTGACAGAGGATCGGGGTGCAGTGACATGAAGGTCGTCATGGACCGCGCGCGATGGGTGCGCGACAGGCGTGCGGTGTGTCTGATCGTCAACGTGCTGTTCGTGATGTCGTTGTCCATGACCGCGAGCGTCGCCTCGGCCGATTCTGTGAATTGGGACGCGATCGCCGAATGTGAATCCGGTGGAAACTGGTCTGCAAATACCGGAAACGGTTTCTATGGCGGGCTGCAATTCAAGCCGTCCACCTGGGCGTCCCACGGTGGCGTTGGGAATCCCGCCGATGCTTCCCGTGAACAGCAGATCGCGGTCGCCGAGAGTGTTATGCAGACGCAAGGCCTTGGTGCGTGGCCCGAATGTGGCGGTGGCGGCACCGGCCCGATGACCGGGCGCTCGGGGTGCCAATTCGTTCCCGGTGGCAGCATTTTCGGGATCGTGAACTTCCGCCAGATGTGCAGCGGAGTTGTCGGGCTCATTCCCCCCGCCGGCTAGCCGGGCAAGAAATCACGTGCACCGAAAGATTCACGGAAACAGGGCATTGGCTTCCGCATAGGGGATGGCGCGGGTCGCGAATCCAAAGGTGCCGTGCTGCGCGAGCTCCCGGGCCCCGTCGACGAACGCCCCCAGTGCGGCGCGTGCCATCGCGGATCCGAGGCTGATCCTGCGCACACCCCATTGCGCGATCTCCTCCACCGAGTGATTCAGCACGAACCCCGTGGCGAGCACATTGACCGGGCGATCGACTGCCGCGCAGACGGCGCGGACGGCGTCGGCATCGGGCAGGCCCGGCGCGTACACCACATCGGCGCCGGCCTCGGCGTATGCGGTCAGCCGGGTGATGGTGTCAGACAGGTCCGGCCTGCCGTAGAGGAAGTTCTCGGCCCGCGCCGTCAGCGTGAAGGGGAACGGTAAATCGCGCACCGTATGCACCGCCGCCGTAATGCGGTCCACCGCTTCGGCAAGCGAGAAGATCGGTGCGCCGGGAATCCCGGTGGCATCCTCGATCGATCCGCCCACCAGCCCCGAGGCCGCCGCCTCGCGGATGGTCATGGCGATGTCCCCGATGGTGGGGCCGCCGTTCTCCAGGTCGGCCGAGACCGGCAGATGGGTGGCGGCCGCGATCTGCGAAGCATTGGCCAGCGTCTCGGCCTGGCTGACCAGATTGGCGCCGTCATGCCGTCCGAGCGCGAACGCCAATCCGGCGCTGGTGGTGGCCAGCGCGGGGAAGCCGCAGCCGGTGAGGATGCGGGCCGACCCGGCGTCCCACGGGTTGGGGACCACGAACGTCCCGGACTGATGAAGGGCCGAGAACACGACCGCGCGCCCATGCTGGGAGGTCATGTATGGGACGCTACGCCCATGACGGATTCGGTAGGCACACCGGCGGTTTGGCCCACTCGCGGGGAGGTTGCCGCGCGCATCGACCACACGCTGCTCAAGCCCGAAGCAACGGCCGGGGACGTGCAGGCCCTTATCGCGGAGGCCATCGACCTCGGGGTGCTCGCGGTATGCGTTTCGCCGTCGATGCTCCCGGTCGATGCTCCCGGGCTGATTGTCGCGGCGGTGGCGGGCTTCCCGTCGGGAAAACATCTTTCGTCCGTCAAGGCGCACGAGGCCGCCCTCGCGGCAGCCGCAGGTGCGACCGAGATCGACATGGTGATCGATGTGGGTGCCGCGGTGGCAGGTGATTTCACGGCGGTGCAGGCTGATATCGAGGCGGTCCGGCGGGCGGTCCCGGCCGCAACGCTCAAGGTCATCATCGAGTCCGCGGCTTTGCTGGAGCATTCCGGTGCGGGGGCGATCCGTGAGGCCTGCCGGGTGAGCGAGGCCGCCGGGGCCGATTTTGTGAAGACCTCCACCGGGTTTCACCCATCGGGAGGAGCTACCGTGCAGGCCGTGCGCATCATGGCAGAGACCGTCGGCGGTCGGCTCGAGGTCAAGGCCAGCGGCGGAATCCGGACGGCACAGGACGCCGCGGCCATGCTCGATGCCGGTGCGACCCGGCTAGGCCTGTCGAGCAGTCGGACCGTGCTGGACGGGTTCCTGCTTTAGAACGAGAGGTTCTGCAGGCAGGGATTCTCCACCGGCTTCATGGGCTGGTTGGTGCTCGACAGTTTCACCGTGATCCCATCGTTGGTGACCTTGACCTCTTGGGCCTTGAGCCCCATCGGGTACGCACCGCCGACGAGCCCCTTGGAGAAGGTGTCGAGCGCCGGCTGGATGATCTCGCGGGGCAGGCCGATGAACGCGGACACGTTCTCAGATTGCAGCGTCACCATGCCGTCCTTGATGACGGGCTTGGTGGTGATCTGTGCCAACCCGCCGGCCGCGCTCAGCGTCACCTCGCCGGTGGATTCGTTGGTGGTGGCATCTCCCACCAACGAGCCGAGCATTCCCGGCACGAGGTCACGCGCGCTCTCGGTGATGCCGGCGGTCGGCCAGGACACCTCGACGTCGAGGCGTCCGATGGTGCCGAGCGAGTCGGCCGTCTTCTTCAGCGAGATGTCGCGGACCGTGATGGCGACGGACATCTTCTTGGCCTGTGCGATCTGATTACCCGCGGTCTTGATCGTGAGCTTGTCGATGTGATTGCCGAGGTATTGCACGACGAGGGGCATCGGGCCGAAGGATGCGGTCGCGCCGTCCTGCACCAGGCATGACGTGGCGGCATTCACCTCACTGCTGGTCCGCTGGCGAGCGTAGAGCTCGATGCCGAGGACGGCGGCCACAAATACGGCGACAACGATGACGGCGATGAGCACCAGTGACCTGTAGTCGCGGCCCTTCTTGGGCTCGGCAGGTTGCGGCGGCGCGTCTGAGGGCGGGGGCTCGACGGGGGGCGGAGCCACCGGGTTCTGCAGGGTCGGCGGCTGCTCTTGGTGCGGGGACGGCACCTGCTGGGACGGCGGTTGCCACGGCGAAGGCTCGGAAGGTGTCGATCCGGGTGGGCCGAGCGGCGGCTGAGGCGGTGTCGTCACCCGCGCGATTGTGCCTTACTCGGCTGAGGACGGGTTAAGGACGGGCAAGATCTTGCGGGTCTCGGCGACCGCGTCCAGGTTCAAATCCGCCACGATGAGCTCCGGCTCCGGACCGGCCTGGGCAATGAGTTCGCCGGTGGGTGAGGCCAGCAGGCTTCCGCCGATCCCCGTCGGGGAACCGTTGGCGGGCGTCTCCAGAGCGGGCAGGGCTTGGTCGGCGGCGGCGATGAAGCATGTCGAGTCGGCCGCCCGCGCTCGTGCCAGCAGCGTCCACTGATCCCATTTCCCGGTTCCGGCGGCCCAGGAGGCGCTGACGGTGATCACCTGTGCGCCGCGATGTGCCAGGTCGGTGTACAGGCCGGGGAAGCGGATGTCGTAGCACGTGGTCAGCCCGACGCTCACTCCGTCGACCGTGATGAGCACCGGCTTGTCCCCGGGCGCGACGGTGGCCGATTCGCGGAAGCCGAACGCGTCGTAGAGATGGATCTTGTTGTAGTGCGTGTCCACGCCGGGGCCGGTGGCCAGCAGCGTGTTGTGGACACGGCCGTCGGAGGAGGGGGTGAACATTCCGACCACGACGGTCAGGCCCGCGTCGTGGGCGATGGTGCGGACTCCGTCGGCCCACGGGCCGTTGATGGGCTGTGCGACAGGGCGCAGGGGCACACCGAACCGGCACATGGTCGCCTCCGGGAAGACGACCAACGCGGCGCCCTGCGCGGCGGCATCCCGCACCGTGGCCGCGACGGTGGCCAGGTTCTCGGTGGGATCGGCACTGCTGGTGATCTGCGCCAACACTATCCGCATGTCTTCCAGCCTAGGCCAGTGGCGCCACGGCCGCCCACGGTGTCGTCAAGATGCAGTCACGGACCTGTCTGCGCTGTTGTTCCACGGGAAAGCCATTGTCGCGCAGTGATTTCAACATCATGCGCCAGCGGACTCGGGGCCCGAACACGCCGTGTGGGGCCGCCGCTGCCCAGGAGCGGTCGGCGGCGGTGAGTAGATCGTGAATGGGTTGGCCCGGAACATTTTGGTGGATAAGGGCTTTCGGTAGCCGTTCGGCCAGGTCGGATGGTCTCTCGATGTTGAAGGGGTCGCAGGCCAGGGTGAGGGTTCGCGGTCCGGTCGCATCGAGCAGCAACCACGCGCAGCGGCGGCCCAGCTCGTCGCAGGTGCCCTCGATGATGAGCCCGCCGGGTGCGAGCCGGGCCGTCATCGTGGCCCATGCCTGCGCCACCTCCGATTCCGGGTACTGACGCAGCACATTGAAGGCGCGCACCAGAACCGGTGTGTGGCCTGCTAATTCGAAGCCGCCGAGACCGAAATGGACCCCGTCGCGTGGCGGCACCACCCGTTCCGGATCGATCTCCAGTCCTACCACCCGGATGTCTGTCCGGACTGTCCGCAACCGCGAGGCCAGCTCCAGGGTGGTGGTGGGCATGGCGCCGTATCCCAGGTCCACTACCAGGGGATCGGCGGCATCGGCCAGCGCGGTCTGCACATCGGGGCGATGGACCAGCCAGCGGTCGCTACGGCGCAGCCGGTTGATGCCCGTGGTGCCACGGGTGATGGTTCCGTGCGGCCGGGACGCAGGGGAGAGTGCCACCTCTCCATGGTGCCTGGGCGGCCGCTGCCTGCGGTAATCGGGATTTCTTGGGATCGGTAGCGCCGCTGCCCGCCTTCACTTGAGCCATGACGGAGCCATCGGGGCGACGGACGACGAAGGGACAGATGATGAATCGAGTGATCGTGGGCGCCATGGGACTTCTCGCTGCCGGAGCGGTGGTGGTCGGCTGCTCGACCGACAAGCCGGGCGGATCGCAGGTGAGCTCGGGCAGCAATGCCGAGGTCAAGGTGGACGGCAAGGACCTGGCCGGCCTCGACCTCAAGTCCGTGACCTGCGTCAAGCAGGGCGGCAAGATCAATGTGGCCAGCGGTGCCGTCAGCGGCCAACAGGGCCTGGGTGTCGTGATGACCGACGAGGCGCCGCCCAAGGTGCAGTCGCTGGGATTGGTGTACGACGGTGCCGCACTCGCGGTCAGCAGCGGCATGGGGGCCAGCGTTGGCTCGGCCGATGTCAAGGTCGACGGGAAGACGTACACCATCACCGGCGAGGCCTCCGGTGCCGATGTCAAGAACCCGATGGCCGGGATGATCACCAAGCCGTTCACCATCAAGGTGAGCTGCGGCTGACATCTCGAGAAGCGGCGGGCGTGCACAGCACGTCCGCCGCTTCCTACTATTCGAAGGTGACGATCATCGGCGACCTGGAGCGGGCCCGTCACCTGGCCTTGGCGGCCAAGGAAGAGGCCGCCAAGGAGATCTTGCTGTCGCTGTTGACTCAGGCCGAGGAGGCCGACCGTGACGACCTCGCGTGCGAGGTCTTGGCTCAACTCGCCGAGATCTACCTGGTGCGCACCGCCTACGACGGCGTGGTGGAGGGTGTACGGAGGATCCGTGAATGCCTGGCGACCTATGCCGACATCCGCTCGGGGCTGCGGCCTGATCTTGCTGCGCAGGTCGCCCTGTCCGATGGCGAGGTCGACCGCCTGATCTGCCGCTATACCCGGCGCGCTGAGTTCCTCGCGGCGGGACTGGCCGCGGCGAATGGTGACCACGACGGGGCCGCGGCAAGCCTGCGAGCACTGATCGAAACTGCTGGGGATTTCGAGGATTTGGCCGCCGAACACCGCGGTCTCATCTGTTACGCCAGGATCTTGATTGCCCGGGGCCTGTGCGACGACGACATGTACGCGGACTCGGTGCCGGTATGGGCCGAGGTTCTCGATCTACTCGAGGAGTATGTGCGCGAGGGCGACCCCGAGTCCGACCATCTGTTTGTCAATGGCGCGCTCTCGTATGGCCGATTCTGTGTGGAGACCGGCCGGCTCGACGACGCCGAACCGTGGCTGCGGCGGGCCGAGGCGCGCGCGGGGGCGCGGGGCTGGCAACTGGCCTGCGCCCGTGCGCAGTTGGAACGAGCCGCGGCCCGATGGGCAGACGGCGATATCGCCGAAACCCAGACGCTGGTCCACCAGGCATACCCGGCGATCGCCGAGCATGTCCGGGCACACGACGTATCCCGCAGCTGGCTGTACTTCGGTCTGATCAGATTCCGGATGAACGCACTGGACGAGGCCGATGAATGCTGGGGACATGCCGAGCGGCACTGGCGTGAGATCGAAAAGCCACTGCATATTCATCGAATCTTGTTACAGCGCAGCTGGATTGCCATACTCCGTGGTGACTTTGCCGAAGCGGCCGCGAAGGTGGCGCAGGCCAGGGAGCTATTGGATTCCTATCCGCGGCACAGCTGGTTGCAGTACGCCCGGCTCGACGATCAGCTGGGCAACATCTGGCGTGCCGACGCGCTCGCCGACTTGGGCCTGGATCCCACGACCGGGGTGATGTCCGGTGGTGCGGACAGTCCCGAGTACCGGCGCGGGATGTCCAAGCTCCAACGGGCCGCCGAGCTCAAGGTGCCGGCGGCGCTGGCGGTCGACGCGGTGCGCTACGCGATCCCTGACGCGGGGGCGCGCATGCGCTGGGCCAGATGTGTCTCGGCGCCTCTGCTCGCGGGCGCGTTCGCGGTGGCGAAGGAATGGGATAACGCCGAACTGGTCAGTGAGTTGATCGAATACCACAGCGCGCGAGGGGCTTTCACTACAGAGCTGGGCGATACCCGGGTAGGTCCGTCATCGGGAGCGTGGGCGGCCACGGCCACCGCAGCGGTTCCCGTCGACGGCGACCTCGCGCTCGTCGCCGCGGCACCGCCGGTGCAGGCGGACGGTGGGCTCACCCGTCTCGGGCCGCTGCCGCCGATGAGGATGGATCCCGCCGGTGACCAGATCATGAGCGATTACCGGGAGCTGGCCTGGCAGCGATACGGCCGTGAGGTAACCGCCGCCGACGACGAATGGTCGACGTGGCCATGACCGACACCCTGGTCCTGCGATTCGCCGACGTGGGCGTAGCCACCTACGCCAGCCTGCGGGTGGTGGGGGAGCCGTCGCGAACCATCACCTGGGTCGTCGAGCAGCAGGCGCTGGAAACGGCCTGCGCTGCCCTCAATGCCGCGCTGCCGGATCCTTCTGGCGCCGAGACCGCACTCGTGGTCATCGAACGGGCCTTGACCACAGGGGCTTTCGTCGGCGTTGAGACCGAATTGAACCTGGCACGCATGCTCGGGTCCGCGTTGGTGGCAGCCGACGGCTGGACGCTGTTGTCTGCGTTGTCTGATGGTGGGTCACCTGAGCGCGCGGTGTTGTTCGTGACACCCAGCCCGCGATTGGCGCGAGTGCCCTGGGGGCAGCTGGCCATGCCGGGTGCGGATGATGTCCGATTGATGGAGCTGGCCGACGTGTTGATGGCTGTGCCGCCGAACATCGTGCATGCGCCGCGTGCACCGGCTCGGTGGCGCGATCGCCAGAACGGTCCGGTGGTGCTCCTGCTGGATCCGCGGATCCCCGGGCAGCGACCGGATTCGACGTTGGGCTCGGTGCTGGGACGCCCGTCGCCGGAGGCCGCGCTGACGCGCCATTTCGGCGAGTTGATGGCCGGTCACCGGGTGCTGCCCGCGGTCGGTGCGCCGGTGGAACTGTTCCGCCGGACCGATATCGACCGCGACTGGCTTGCGCGGGCGTGTGCGCAGCACCCCGCCCGGCTGCTCTACGTCGGGCATGCCAGCGCGGCTGAGGGAACCGTGGGCCATGCTGAACGGGCTGCCCTGCACCTGGCCGAGGATCGTCCGCTGACCGCGGCCGACATGATGGCTACGCGGCTTTCGATCCCGCCGCGAGTCGCGCTGCTGGCCTGTTCCTCGGGAGGCGATTACCGCTTCGATGAGGCAACCGGGCTCGCCGCGGCGATGATCCTGGGGGGAGCGGAGCTGGTCACCGCGACCCTGTGGTCGTTGCCGACTGCGGCGGCCTACGGTCAATTTGGCTTGTCTGCAAAAGATCCCATGGCCGATACGGTCGCCGAGGTCGACCGGGCGCACCGCGGCGAGGATGCGGGCCGTGCGGTGAACCGCTGGCAGCGGGTTCAGTTGCGACGCTGGCGCGACGGTGACTGCGCGGCGACTCCACTGCATTGGGCGGCCGTGGTCAGTTTCGCCGTCGACGGTGCCCGCTGAGTCAGTCGGCACACACCCAGACCGCGATGATGCTGTGATCTCCGGGCCGGTAGTAGGCGTCGATCACGCTGCCCGGTGCCATCTTCGGCAGCGCGGAAGTGGGTATCACCGCGGTTTCGCGTGCCGGGAACTGGCGGCCGTCCGGCCGGGTCACCATGAGGTCCAGTTGCATCTCGCGGCCCGAACCGGTGGCGCTCAACCCGGTGACGACCCCGCGAGAACGGGTGCCCCCGTCGATCACGGCGCGCTGTGCCCCGGTCAGCAGCCGCTTGCGGATCAGTACATGGTCGAATTCGGCGGCGAATTCCTCGATCGTGACGAGCCGCTCTTCGGCCTCCGCGTCCGAGTGTGCTGAGGTGTTCCGGCGGCCGGACAGCAACGCGGCGCATCCACCGAAGACCCTGGTAATGGTGGGAAATCGTCCTGTGGTCATGTCGATATCGTCGACCAGGCCCGCCGCTACCGAACCCAACTTTCGGGTGGCCGAAAGCGATTACCCTTGTGACGGTGAGCATCGGGTCGGCAACATCCGAGGCCGCCGTCTCGGTGCGGTCGGCGGTGCCGCGGCGTGCCGTGATCGACCGGGCCTGGCGCGCTATCGGCCCCGGTGTCGAGGTGCTCAGTGCCGACGACGGTGGGCCGCTGCGCCGGACCGTGAAACGGATCCTGGACCCTCTGGTGCTGAGGTTGCGGAGCAATGCGGCTTTCTCGGCTCCAGTGCTGGGGCCCGAGGTGGCCGCTGCCATGCACGCTCAAATCGTGGGACATGGTCCACAGCTGCGGGCCACGGCGGACTGGTTCGTGATGCTCAAGGCCGAGCGGCGCAGACAGCGCATTACGACGGGTAACGCTCAAGAGCTCTACTTCCCGGTGTGTTTCGAATTGGCTGTCACCAAAGGCGTTCCGCAGGTTGAGGATCAGCGCACCGCAACGGAGGTTCTGCACGATCTGCACCGTGATCGGGACCGTACGGCGATCGAGGTGCTCAACCGCCATGTCGATGACCCCGACGTGGTCGCCAGACTCACCAGATTGCGAGACCGGAGCTGGCGCGATGTGCGGCCGGACGACACCATCACCGGCCCGTTCTTCACGGGCCTTACCACGGTCCTGGGCGAGGCCAGTACTCACCGTGAGATGTCTGCACGCCAACGGGTTTGGACGGCACTCATCGCCGATGCCACCCCGTACAACCTGGGCGCGAGTGCGCACGGCGTGGTCGCTACGCTGCCGTGGTCCATTGTCGAGATCGGATTGAGTTCCGCTGAACCGCAACTGCCGCCGGCCATCGATGGAGACACCGACGGCGACCGTCCGCTGGATCGCAGCGTCGTTGATCGGGTGCGGGCCACGCTGCGCCGGGCGCTGGACCATGACGAGCTGCCCGATGTCCCGCTGCTGTGCGCCGAGGAGGTCGACCGGGCCTGCGCCCCATGGGGGCTGATGAGCGAGGACAAACAAGCTGCCCTGCTGGCGGGCGTTGAGATGGCGACAGACCTGCGGCCACTGGGTGATTCGGTGACGACACGTTACAACCTGTCCGGGCGCGTCCAGGCCCGGCTCGTGAAAGAGGCCTACGTGATGCACGCCCGGCGCTATCTCGCCGACGGTGCGGCGATCCATCCCCGGCAGCGACAGGTTGTCGACGACCTCGCGGCGTTCGCGCGGCCCTACGTGAGCAGGCTGTGGGCCAGGTTGCATGGCCGCGATGTCTGGCAGGAGTCCTGCGGCGATGTCGATGATCTTCGGTCGCTGCTGGAGGGGGTGGCCCGCTCGGTGAGCCTGGACCACCGGCAGCGGATCAAGGCCATGCTGGAATTGCAGGCCACGGCATGAAGCTGATCAATGAATCTGGTTTGTGGGCAACAGGTTCCGCACCTGCCCCGGTTGGCGCGGTGGCGCTTCTCGAGGTCAGTGGGGCTGTGTTGTCCTGGCCGATTGACGACCCGTCGCATCTGCCGGTGATCAGCTTCACCGATGCGGCGCGAGCCGACTGGATGTGGAGGGTGCTCGGTGAGGCCGGGCACGTCGCGGTCATCGAGGCGCTGCGCGATCCCGATCCCGCCGAGGTGATCGAGCTGCCGTCGGTGACGGTGCTGCCGGGGTCGGCAGATTCCTTGCGGCGGCTGGCGTTGGGACATTGGCTGCGGCGATGGTGGCCGGCGAGTCGCCGTGACGGCATTGTCGCGCTGGATCGGCCGGTGCTCGACGCTGAACTCGCGGTGCTGACCGCGGCTGCCGAGGGCTACTTCACCGACGACACCCTGGATGCCGACGTGGCTGAGCTGCTGGCGCCCCACGGTGCGGCGCTCGGCTCGTATCGCGACCCGCGCGTGGACGCGCTCGTGGCACGGTGTCGTGACCTGGCCGATGATGCTGGACTCCAGTGGGGTGCACCGGCCGCCACGGCCGCGCGACGCGAGGACTACGCGCTGGCGGCCGGTCTGGACGGCGAGTCCAGCCCCTCGGGCGTGATCGCCGCAGGGAACGTGACCATCGCCTGGTCGGACGTACCACCGGGGATCTTCGACGCGGCCGAACGCAATCTGGCGTGGGGGGTAGTCGCCGAGGGCGCGACGGTAATGGCCCAGCTGCGGGCGGCGCTATCCGGCCCCGAATCAGCCGCGGGTATTCCGGTCTCGTTGTCTTGCGGTGCGTTTCATGCGGCCGGGGCGTTGGACGCCGAAGGGGGCGCGCTGCTGCCGGTGTTCGACGCCGACGGTCGGCCCGCCGATGAGGCACAAGCCTGGAACGCCGACTGGTCGGCGGCGCGGGTCAGCGTGGGCGCCGGAGAAGCCACCGAGTCGAGCGAGCTACGCGATCGGGTCCGGGCATTCGCACGCGCCCGGCTCGCGGCCCCCGCCCCTGACGTGTTCCTCGCCGAGCTGCTCGCCGCCGAATCGGACTATTGATGTCGGCGCCGGGGGCGTCGTCATGAGGGAGCACCGAACCTGTTGCGCTCAAAGGTGTTTTATGTCCTCGGCGGCAGGCCTATAACGTCAGATCATGGAGTGGAGTTTTGAGTCGGCCGAGAGGCTCTCGGCCGCGTTGCGCGCCGGTGAGGTCACATCAGTAGCACTGACCGACGAGTCAATCGCCCGTATCGAGCAGGACGACACGGTGATCAACGCGATCTGTGTACCGGACTTCGATCGTGCGCGGGCCGCGGCGCGCCATGCCGATCAGGCACGTGCTCGCGGCGAGGATCGGCCGCTGCTCGGTATCCCGATGACCGTCAAAGAGTCCTACAACGTGGCGGGGCTGACCACGACCTGGGGCATGCCCCAGCACAAGAACTACAGGCCGACCGACGACGCGGTCCAGGTATCGCGGATCAAGGCCGCCGGGGCCGTCGTGCTCGGAAAGACCAACGTGCCCTTGATGCTTCAAGACTTACAGAGCTTCAACGGTATCTACGGCACTACCAACAACCCGTGGGATCACGCTCGCACGCCGGGCGGATCCTCGGGTGGATCAGCCGCCGCACTGGCGTCCGGATTCGGCGCACTGTCCATTGGCTCAGACATTGCCGGTTCGCTGCGCACACCCGCTCATTTCTGCGGCGTCTACGCGCATAAGCCAACACTCGGACTTGTGGCGAATCGCGGTCATCTTCCTCCGCCCAATCCACCATTGCCTACCGACCGCGATCTGAGCGTGGTCGGCCCCATGGCGCGCACGGCCCGCGACCTCGCCCTGCTTCTGGAGGTCATGGCAGGGCCGGACCCGCTCACCTTGGGCGTCGGGTTCGACGTCGCTCTACCACCGGCCCGCCACGATCGTCTCCGCGACTTTCGTGTTCTGGTTCTTGACGAGCATCCACTCATCCCCACCGGATCCGCCGTGCGGGCAGCCGTTGACCGCGTCTCCGATGCGCTCGTCGACGGCGGCGCCCGCGTCGAACGGCACAGTCCGCTGCTGCCGGATCTGACCGACGCCGCAGCGCTCTATGCCGAGCTACTCACCTCGAATCTTGCGGCAGGCTATCCCGTGGAGAGATACGAGCAGCTGCGGATCCTCGCCGCCGCACTGAATCCAGATGACCGGGGTTTCGATACCGCGTGGTTACGCGGTCCGGTGTTTAGTCACCGCGAATGGATCGAGGCGAACAACCGTCGCGAGCTTCACCGCCACAGCTGGCGGCAGCTCTTCGCCGAATTCGATGTGGTGGTGTGCCCGATCACGCCCACTCCCGCCTTCCCGCACGACCACGAACCGGATTTACAAGCGCGGCAGGTCACCATCGACGGTATCGCGTACCCGTTCGTCAATCAGCTGGTTTGGGCCGGCGTGGCGACCATGCCCGGTCTGCCCGCCACCGCGATACCAGCGGGCCGCTCCGCGGCGGGCCTGCCCGTGGGCGTGCAGCTCATCGGTCCCATGTTCGAGGACCGCACCCCGCTGCGGATGGCCGAACTGCTCGAGCAGAAGATTGGCGGGTTCGAGGCTCCGAAATAGTGCGTGCAACTAGTGGTGCTTCGAGATCCAGTCAGCGATGAAACCTTCTTCCACACGGAACAGGTCGTTGACGTGGTACAGGATCAGGTCTTCGAGCTTGCCCCCGATGAACGGGATATACACCTTGCACGTGCTGGCGAGTCTCAGCTGCGAGCCCTGATCGGTATCGGACAGCTTGCACACCCCGGTGAAGGCGCCCGGTCCGGCGAGTACTGAGGCACCGTAGCTGCCCTTCGCGGATCCCTTGCCCTGATCGAACGGCTCGAAATGCTGCGTCCGGGTGATGATCATGTCGGTGAGCATCACCTTCTGCGCGATGGGCGGCAGATACATGCGGGGCAGATTCTGTTTGACCACCACGTCGATACCGCGGTCGGTCACCGTCAGGGTGTGAATCTCCGAGACCGGTGTGATCCACCCATACGCAGACATCAGGGTTTCCCAGTAGTCCCGGCTCGCGAAGTCCTGGTAGATCTTCTCGGCCGGAGCCGGAAAATTCACGGTGAACACCGAACGCCTGGACATCGGACCCAGGTTAGCCGTGGGTGGCGATCCACTCCGAGGTGAATCGCTGTTCGGCAGATAACAGGTCCATGAGTTTTCCGCCGACGAAGCCCTCGATCTTGCCTCCGACCAGGGGGATCTTCACCTCCACGCTGACCTTTAGGTCCTGGCGTGAGCCCTTGGCGCCGGTGTGCAGCCGTGCGGCACCGGACAGGGTGACGGGTGCGCCCGGTATCGAGCCCACCACGGTGCCCTCGGACGCACCATCGGTGATGGCGCTCCAGTTCTCGGTGCGGACGATCTGCAGGTCGCCTCGGTGAAACTGCGACACGATGCCCGGCAGCCTGTCGCTGCGCAGCACTTGCGTGGTGACGATTTCGAGTGCGCCGCCGTCGGACTTCAGGGAATCCAGGGTGGCGGTGTCGGCGCCGGAGCTGGCCAGACGTTCATTCCAGTAGTCCTCGTCGGCGAGGGCCGCGTGGACCTGTTCGACGCTGGCCGAATACTCCACTGACAGGTCAAATGAGCGTGCCATGGGTGGCAAGGCTACCGTTACCCCCCGTGAGCTTGGCACCAACAACGCGCGCGAAGATCGAGGATCTCGGCGCCGTGGTGACCGACGATGCTCCGCTTGCCTCGTTGACGACCCTGCGGCTGGGGCCGGTGGCCTCCACGCTCATTCGGTGCGAGAGCAGTGCGCAGGTGACCGGTGCGCTGGCCGCGCTGGACGGCCATCCCGTCCTGTTGCTCGCGGGCGGTTCGAATCTGGTTTTGGCCGACGACCTTCCGGACCTCACGGTGGTGCACATCGCCTCGGCCGGTGTGACGGTGGACGGGCCGCTGTTGCGCGCGGACGCGGGGACCAATTGGGACGAGGTTGTGGCGTTATCACTGCGGGCCGGTCTGGGGGGGCTGGAATGTCTTTCGGGAATCCCGGGCACCGCCGGTGCCACGCCGGTGCAGAACGTGGGTGCCTACGGCGTTGAGGTGGCCGCGCTGCTGCGGCGCGTACAGGTACTGGATCGGGCGACTGGCCACGTGCGGTGGTACGAGCCCGGCGAGCTGGGGTTCGGCTATCGCACCAGCATTCTCAAGGGCACCGATGCCCGGGTGGTACTCGGGGTTGAGTTCGGTTTATCCGCCGACGGTTTGAGTTCTCCGATCCGGTACCCGGAGCTTGCCAACGAGCTCGGGGTGGATCGAGGGGCGCGCACTGATGCGCTGGCGGTGCGTGAGGCGGTGCTCGGCCTGCGGCGGGGCAAGGGCATGGTGCTCGACGAGTCCGATCACGACACCTGGAGTGTCGGTTCCTTCTTTACGAATCCTGTTGTTACCGAAGGTGATCTGGATAACGTTCGGGAACGCGCCCACGAACGGCTCGGGCCCGATATCGCCATTCCGCAGTATCCGGCCCCGGACGGGGTGAAACTCTCGGCGGGCTGGCTGGTGGAGCGGTCCGGCTTTGTCAAGGGGTATCCGGGCGCGCAGTCTTCGGTGCGGGTGTCCACGAAACATGCACTGGCACTGACTCATCGCGGGGGAGGGAGTACCGGCGACCTACTGGAGCTCGCGCGTACCGTTCGCGACGGGGTCTTGGCCGCCTTCGGTGTCCGGCTGGTCCCCGAGCCGGTGCTGGTGGGCTGCGCGCTGTAACTTCCGGTAATCGCGCATTTGCGCTGCGTATCCCCGGTACTGGCTCGTACAGTGAGCCGATGGGGCTGGGAATTGGCGTGCACGGGCTCTTCGTAGGGCTCGGAGTGCTGGTTGCTGCCGTGGTCTTCGCCTACGAAGCACGACGCAGGGGTGCTCCCGCTGAGCAGTCATTGATCGCGGTGGCGGGTGCCTTGGTCGGCGGTGCGATCGGTATGCGACTCTCGGGCTGGATCGAACATCTCAACCCGGTGCATAATCCCAGCCTTGTCGAGGCGTGGATGTTCGGGTCACGCAGCATCATCGGCGGGCTGTTGGGCGCATATGTCGGCGTCTTGGTGGCCAAGCGGCTCATCGGATACCAGGCTAAGACCGGCGATCTGTTCGCGCCCGCGGTGGCGTTGGGTATGGCGGTGGGCCGGATCGGATGTCACCTCACCGAGGCCCCGGGCCGGCCGACCTCGCTGCCGTGGGGGGTGCACGCTCCGGCATCGCGACCGAACTGTCCGGGGTGCCTGGCCGGGGTGGCCATGCATCCGTCCTTCCTGTACGAGATCGCCTTCCAGGTGGTGGCCTTCGCCGTGCTGTGGTGGTGGCTGCGTCCGCGTGTGACACATCCCGGTGAGCTCTTCGTGCTCTATGTGTCCGCGTACGCGGTGTTCCGGTTCTTCGTCGAGTTCACCCGCGCCAACGAAACAGTTTGGCTGAATCTCACTCGTCCGCAATGGGTTCTGTTGCTAGGAATGACTCTGGCCGCATGGAGGCTATGGCGCGGAAACCGTGCGGGCTATTACCAGGGCATGTTCCGCAAGCGCCGCGCCGAGGTGGTGACGGCATGAGCTATCCACCCGAACAGCCCAAACCCGGCACGAGTGGGGCGACGATGGTCGCCGGTGCACTCTCCTTCATTTTCGGCAACGCGGTGTTTGGATTCCTCTCGTTGATGATCGGCGGGTCGTTGGCCGACAGGTACGGTGCCGGCCTCGAGGTGGTGCCCGGATTTGTTGCGCTGGTAGGGATTGCGGTCGCTTTCGGCGTGGGCACGGTGCTCATCAGAACGGGGGATCGTGACAAGCGTGGTTGGGGTGTGGGCCTGATGGTCGGCTGGGCATTGGTGTCCATGCTCACGGTCGGAATCTGCACGGGGCTGAATCCGGTGTTGTACCAATGAGCATCCCGCCGCAACCGCCGCCCGAAGGTGAGCAACCTCAGCAATACCCGTATGGCCCGGAGCAGTACGGTCCCGCCGGATATCCGCTGCCGCCCGGATATCCGCCGTATCCGCTCGGTTACTACCCCTATCGGCAGCCGCCGCCGAAATCCAGCGGTGGTGCGGTGGTGGGGATGACCTTCGTCGGTGTCTTCGTCTTCTGGGTGATGACGTTCGGAACCTTTCTGGTGCTGGAGAACGCGATGAGTGGTGGGTTCGCACCCGATACCCGGGCGACCGTGGTGGCCGTCGTGATGTCGGTCATCGGTTTGGGCGGTGGGCTCGCGTTGACAGTGTGGGGCCGGGACTGGGTCCGCGGGCTGGGAATCGGCTTCATGATCGGTTGGGCAACCGTGGCGATCATGACGGGGTTCATTGTGGGCTGTCTTTCGATGTTGGACGGATTGGAGTAGACGTGGCGGGTATGGGGCTGCGCGGGGACCGCATCTTGCGGTACGTCAACGCTTTCTGTCCGCAGTGCCACGAGGCGAACCCGGAGCGCCCCCTCGCGGAGGTGGCCCGGCTCTCGGGCTGGCTCGCCCACCGTGACGACCGGGTGTGGCTCGAACGGGCCTGCCGCGTGCATGGGTTGGTGCGCACGCTGTACGACGAGGACGCTGAGATCCTTGAGTACCTGGAGGAATGGACGGCACCCACCAAGACCCATGTACCGGATGTGCCGGGCAACTTCGATCCCATCCCGATGGCTTATCTGCGGGGGTTGCCCGAGATGCAAACCCAGCACACGTGCATCCTGCTGGCAGACATCACCGAGGCGTGCAATCTGCGCTGCCCCACCTGCTTTGCTGATTCCTCGCCGGACTTGCACGGTGTGGTACCGGTGGAGCGGGTGCTCAGCAATGTCGACCAGCGGCTTGCACGGGAGAACGGCCGACTGGATGTCTTGATGCTCAGCGGTGGCGAACCCACTGTGTACCCGGAGCTTGCCCGGCTGCTCGATGAGCTGATGGCTCGACCGATCACCCGAATCCTGATCAATACCAACGGTGTTCTCATTGCCCGCGATGATGCCTTGCTAGAGCTGCTGGCTCGTCACCGTGAGCGCGTAGAGGTCTATCTCCAGTACGACGGTCCGTCGGCCGACGCTTCGCGGCATCATCGGGGTGGCGATCTGACGAGAATCAAAGCCGCGGCGGTACAACGTCTCTCGGACAGTGAGATCTTCACGACATTGGTCATGACTGCGGCGCTCGGAGTCAACGACGCGGATATCGGCGCGGTCATCGGTCTCGCCTTCGACACGCCCTACGTGGGTGGTGTCTCGATACAGCCGCAGTTCGGGTCCGGCCGGGCGGGCGTGATCGACCCCATGCAGCGGCTGACTCACACCGGTGTGCTGAAACGTCTTGGCCCGCAGACCGGAGACGTCGTCACCTGGCGTGACCTGACGGCGCTGCCGTGTTCGCACCCGCACTGCTGTTCAGTGGGATACATGCTGCGCGATGATGCCGCGGTGTGGCGGTCGTTGACCTCCTTGATCGGACACGATCGCCTCAAGGAGAACCTTGGTTTGGTATCCAATCGCATTGCCGATCAGGAGGTTCCGCAGCAGCTGCGGCTGGCGGTGAAAGAGTCGCTGTTGGGCCTGCTGTCCGAGCAATCCTCTCTGTCGCATCCGACTATCGGCGATGTGTGGAAGACCATCTGCGACAGCTGCGATTTGGGTATCGCCACATTGATGACCCTTGCTGCCTCGGCGTTGCCGGGACGGAGGGCGAAGCTGCGGCGCATGCTCGGAGAGCGCATAGTGCGGATCACCGTCAAGCCGTTCATGGATATGTCGACGATGATCGAGGAGCGGCTCACTCAATGCTGCGTGCATGTCGCGACGCATGCCGCGCAGGATCAGTGCGCGCCGTTCTGTGCGGTGCAGGCATGGCCGGCACTTTCCCGGCAGCGGCTATCGGTGTCCGCGGCGGCCTCCACGCCCGAGCTGGTGTTGCTCCCAATCCAATAGCACAGTGCGCCAAGGCTGATCGCGGCACCCAGCAGGCAGACGCCGCCCCAACCGTGGGTCGCGTACACCCAGGTCGACACGATGGCGCCGATGGCGCTGCCGATGGAATAGAACGTCATGTAGGCGGCGGTGAGTCGGCCGTGGAGTTCGGTATCCAGCCGGTAGATGAGGCTCTGATTCGCCACATGCACCGACTGCAGCCCGAAGTCGATGATCACGACCGCGACGGTCAGTCCGAGCAGGGTCCAGCGCAGAGTCGCCGCGAATACCCATGCCGTCAACATCAGCGACAGACCCACGCCGGTAACCCGGTTGGCCCAGCCCTTGTCGCACCACGATCCGGCCTTGAACGCACCCAGCGCGCCCGCCGCCCCGGCTAGCCCGAACAACCCGACTTCGGTATGCGACAAGTGGTATGGGCCAGAGGTGAGCGGTAACACCATGGGCGTCAACAGGACGGTGATGGCGGCGAAGATGAGCATCGCGATGATGGCCCGCGAGCGCAACACCGGCACGTCGCGCAGGAGTCGCAGCGTGGAGGCGACCAGTTGTCCGTAGGGCAGCCCCTGGGGCGAGTGGGTGGAGTGCGGCAGCGCGCGCGTCAAAATCGCTGCGGTCGCTACGGCGGCAATGGCGGCCACCAGATACACCGCTCGCCAGCCGAACAGGTCGGACAGGGCGCCGGATACCGTGCGCGCCAGAAGAATACCGCTGATGATGCCGCCGGTGACCACGCCGACGGCCCATCCCTGCCGCTCTGGCTCGGCGTGTACCGCCGTGTAGGTGACCATCACCTGCGTCACCACCGCGAGTGCGCCGACGGCGGTGACGCTGAGCAGGAACGTCCACGGGTTGGGCGATATCGCTGTGGCCAGCAGAGATACACCCAGCAGAACGGTCTGCCCGACGATGAGCCGACGTTGGTTGACGGTATCGCCAAGGGGCACGATCAGCAGTAGGCCGATGGCGTACCCAACCTGGGTGAGGGTTAGCACGATGCCGACTTGTGCTGTGGGCATGGAGAATTGTGCCCCGATGGTGTCCAGCAGCGGCTGTGAGAAGTAGATGGTCGCCACCGCGAGGCCGCAGGCGATCGAGAACAACACGATGACGGGTCTGGTCAGCACGCGCGCCCCTCGGTAGAGTTGGTTTCACTTCGCAACCATTTGAGCCTGGCATGAATGGTTGCATATTGCAACCAAGGGAGGCTGTCCATGGTGGGTCGCGCCAGTCACGCGGATTCGAGCTGCACCCTGGCCAGGCCGCTGGGTGAGATCGGGGACGGTTGGTCACTGCTGATCGTTCGTGACGCGTTTGACGGTTTACGGAGGTTCGGGGAGTTTCAGAAGAGTCTTGGGCTCGCGAAGAACATCCTGGCTTCTCGTCTGGCGACATTGGTGGACAACGGCATCCTCGAGGTCGTTCCCGCCGGGGCGCGGCATGAGTACCAACTGACACAGAAAGGGCGTGGGCTGTTTCCCGTCTTGGTGGCCCTGAGACAGTGGAGCGACGAGTTCTGTTTCGCCCCTGGAGAACGGCGCGTCGCCCTGGTCGATCGCGAGACGTCCCGTCCGGTGCAGCGCTTCGAGCTGCGTGCGGCAGACGGCCACGCACTGGCTCCGGAAGATACGGCCGTGATCGGCGGCTAGTTCTGGTCGAGCCGGAATCCGCGCCTTCCGCATATGCGGGTTGCGGTCGTCTACCGTTCCCATGTCGCGGAACGAAGGAGGACCCATGCGGATCGGATTCCTGGTGCTGTTGGTGTGCGTCGCCCTGCTCGCGCCGCCGCTCGCGACGGCCGACCCCGGCGCGACGCCGGTGGACCCGGCGTCCCCGGAAGCGGCCTCGATCCTGGCGCCGGCGCTCGCGGACGTGACGGCCCAGCTCGGCAAGCCGGTGCGCCTGGATGTGCGCAGCCTCAAGTCCGCCGACGGATGGGTCTTCCTCTGGTCGGCCATGCAGGAGCCCGACGGCGGCCCCATTGACTACGCCGGCACGCCCTTTGCCGAAGCCTCCGCCAATGGCATCCTGTCGAAGAAATACATAGCCCTGCTGCATCAGGGCGAGCAGGGTTGGGCGCTCGTCGACAAGCGGGTGGGACCGAGCGATGTCGCCTGGGCGGGCTGGGGTGCGCAGTACGGTGCGCCTGCGGCGATCTTCGATATCCCGGTCTACTAGTCGCGGGGCCCGGCAAAACCGCAGGTCCCGCACGATCTGGGGTGTGATCCTGGTCGGGCCGGGCGAAGCTGTCCGCGGTGGGCCGTATCGTGGGGTGTCGTGAAGTACCCCAGACCAAATTTCGGTGATGCGCTGACGCGACGGCGCGCGCTCACGATGCTGGGTCTGACCGTGCCCGCTGTTGCTGCCGCCTGCACGACCGTCGGCTCGAATGCGCCGCAAGATGTCCCGTCGCCGGGCGCCGTCCTGACCTTCTTGCCCGACGACAAGGCCAAGGAGGTCAACCCGACCGCGCCGGTCAGCGTGACCGTGGCCAACGGGTGGTTCCGGGACGTGAAGTTGGTCAACGCCGACGGCAAGGTCGTCGCCGGAGCGCTCAGTCGCGACCAAACGAGGTTCCGCACCACCGAGCCCCTCGGATTCGATGTGACGTACACCTGGAAGGGCTCGGCCGTAGGGCTGGACGGCAAGGCCGTTGCGGTGTCCGGCACATTCACCACCCTGGTGCCCACGGCGAAGGTCAACGGTCAGTTCCAGCTCGCCGATGGGCAGACGGTGGGGATCGCGGCTCCCGTGATCATCCAGTTCGATGCGCATATCGCCGACAAGGCCGCGGCGGAGAAATCGTTGAGCATCGTGTGTGACCCGCCCACCGAAGGTGGTTGGGCCTGGCTGCCCGACGAACAGCAGGGTTCCCGAGTGCATTGGCGATCACGTGAGTACTTCAAGGCCGGCACCAAGGTCGGGGTGAAAGCCAATCTCTATGGGATTCCCCTGGGGGACGGGGCGTTTGGGAACGAAGACATGTCCCTGGATTTCAGCGTGGGGCGCCGCCAGATCGTCTATGCCGATGCGCCGAGTCACCGTATCCGGGTGACCACGGACGAGGGCACCATCCTGGACTTGCCCTGCAGCTACGGCGAGGCAGACCTGCCGCGCAACGTCACCCGCAGTGGGATTCATGTTGTCACCGAGAAGTACGAGGATTTCTGGATGTCCAATCCGGCAGCCGGGTATACCAACGTTCACGAACGTTTCGCGGTCCGGATCTCCAACAACGGCGAGTTCATTCACGCGAACCCCAATACCGTTGGTCAGCAAGGCAGTACCAATGTCACGAACGGTTGTATCAATTTGTCGTTGGGTGATGCCGAGTCGTACTTCCGTACGGCCATCTACGGTGATCCCGTCGAGGTGACCGGCACCTCGATCGAGCTGTCGTACGCCGACGGCGACCTGTGGGATTGGGTGGTGGACTGGCCGACCTGGCAATCGATGTCGGCGCTCCCTCCCAATCCGAAGGAGCGGACGATCACCTCGACGCCGTCGACCTCGTCCATCCCGACCACCGTCCCGCTCACCCCGTCGGGTGCACCGACGTTGTCGGGGACGCCGACGTCAGCTCCGTTGACGCCGTCGGGCGCACCGTCGCTATCGGGCACCCCGACAACCACGTCCCGATAGCGCTACCGGGCGCGAGAGGTCTAGTCGTGCGCGGCGCCGGTGAACGGGCATACCTGAATCTCGTCGGGAGCGCCGTTGGGCAACGAAGGTTCGGTCACCCGAGGCGAAGTGTCGGCCGGAAAGTCTTCTGCTTCTGGCGCACGCATCAGCGCTGAGCGCTCTCTTTCGTGCTGGGTGCTTGCTCGATAGCAGGGGACCTCACTTGCCTGCTTGCGATCCCGGACTATGACCATCATGCCGAGAGCGGGGCGGCTGAACGCCGCGAATGCCAAGTAGGCGCGCTCGGGCCTGCCGTGCGGTTCTAGCTCGAGACGACCGAAGATTCGGTGGAGCACGATGCTGGCTTCCAGCTGGTAGAAATTGATGCCCGGACAGCGGTGCTTGCCGGTTCCAAAGGCCATGAAGCCGTATCGATCTGGCGCCTTGTCCAGGAATCGCTCGGGCTGGAATTGTGTGGGATTGGCGTACGCATCGGGGTCATGGTGAATCGCGGCAGGCATTGCCTGTATCCATGTCCCACGGCGAACGCGGTGGCCGCCAATCAAGACGTCCTCACGGGCAATCACTGGTACACCCCATACCGGTGGGTGTAATCGGAGTCCCTCATTGTTGGCAGCGATCGCGTAGCGGTCGGACTGGGCGGCGCGTGCCTCTTCGCGAAGTTTGGCAAGCTTGTCCGGGTTCCTGAGCAGCAGGTCGATAGTGAAGCTGTAACCAGTAACCGACGTCTCGTGTCCAGCGATGAGGAGGGTTCGGAACGCGTCGCGCAACATCTCCCCGGACCATATTCTCGGGTTGGTGTCTGCCTTTTCCACCATCCGGGCGCCAAAGCAGTCCATCTCTGGATTGGCCCGGAATCGCGAGATCTGTCGGGCGATCAGCGCGTCCATTCGCGCAAGGGGTTCTTGAATCCGCCGCCCAGGCCAGCGCGGCAGATGCTCCTTCGTCCCACGGACGAACTGATAGAACAGCGCCGCGGGCCAGAGGGTAACCAATGTCCTGAGCGATGCGTTCCGGCTGCTGAGTAGATCAGAGAGTGCACTGACTCCCTCGTCGATCTCATCCTGATCCTCCAGCCCGAACGCAACACGCAATATGACCTCTTGCGTGAAGCGATAGAACATTTCCTGAAGAGACACAGGATCGTTGAGCGGCATCTCGTCGATGTATCGGTCCAGTACCTCGATGCTGATCTCCCGGTACCGCTCCACTGCCGCCAGTGTGAGCTCGGGAGTCAGGGCACGCCGTACCGCCGCGTGCTCTGGGCCGTGTAGCAAGAATGGGCTGTTAGGGCCTAAAAAAAACCGTAGAAATGGGTCCTTGCCGACTTCAAAGTCAACTTGATCTGGCGACAATCCGTACAGCTCGCGGCACAACCCGGGGGTGTTCAACGTGAGGAACTCAAGGTTGTGTCCCGGGATCACCCATTTGAGTAGGAACCTCAGTCGCTGAGGGAGGTGTGGATTTGCCACACGGAATCCTTCACCGTGCGTGCGCAGCTCCGCGCTGATCTGATCCGAATCGGTTATTGAGAATCTATTCTGCACTCCAGCAACAAATTTTAGATATATGCGCAACACACCCCAGTTGCGCCACGACGGCAGCATGGGGAAGAGCGGAGCGTTCTGCGCGGACTCAGATTCCTGTGCGGAAACCGTTGAGATGACCATACTGCCCGACAGTACTGGTTACGAGAAGTACTATCAACTATAAATAACAGATACTTAGGGCTGGCTGTGAGCAAACCTTGACTGACGTGGGATGACTATCTATGGTGACCACGGGTCGCCGAGTGACTTCGGGTCATAACATCGAGTTCGGGCCGGCGGGAAAGGATGAAAGTGTGTCGCCAACGCGACGTGAGGTGACCGCCGCGGGAACCCGGGCTTCCCTCGTGGACAGCGCGGTCGCCTGCTTCTCAACGCGGGGATACGAGGCGACTTCGGTCTCGCAGCTAACAAATGATGCAAGTCTAAGCAAAGGTTCATTTTACAAGCATTTCCCGGACAAGCGATCAGTGTTCATAGAATGCTTCGTGCAGCGCCTTCAGGTCGCTGCGCAATTGCTTCGCGACGCTGAACGCCGTCTCGCAGGCCGGCCGCACGGTGAAGGTGTCGAGATCATGGCCGGCGCCGCGGCACAGTTCTCGATGTTGTCAGTGACGGATGCGGTGCACCGGGAACTCCTCCGCCAGGCACCCGAGGTTCTGGGCGCCGAGTTGCTCGCCGCGATCGACGAAGAGCACGTGCTATCGCCGCTGGTGTCGTTACTTCGTGCGATGGATACTCGAGGTGAACTGATGCCGGGACTGCCTTTGGAAACGGTGGCGGCGCTCTTACTCAAGGCGGCGTGCGCCGGAAACACTTTGGTCGCGGCTTCGAGTGACCCTCACACAGTGGTTGTCGATGTTCTGGTTGCCCTGGCCGCCTTCTACCGGGGCATGGTGCCGGTCGAGCTGCAGTCCCGGTTGATGGATCTCGTCGGTACGAAGGGGCGGCACAGTGGATAGCGTCGAACTGAATGCGCTGTTGGGGCCGGGTAGCGCCACTCGCGACATGCTGGCGGATCTGAGCACGCTTTACTCTGCGTTCCCGTCGTTCATCTATCCGGTTCTCAGCGCAAAGGGGGGAAAAGGTGTCGACGACCATGACCGGATCGGCAAGGTCAGCGTTCGTGCCCAAGTCCGGCTTGAGGATGTCATCGGACGTGCCCGCGACACAGTCGACCTCGTCCTGGGCGTGGTGTTCGCGGACGATGAGCGAGTCGAGGTGGCCAACGCTATCCGCGAGATTCACCGGTTCATCCACGGCGAGTTGGACGACGGAACTCTCTATCACGCCTGGGAGCGCGACCTGTGGAATTGGACGTGGGCGGCGATTGTGCTGCCGTTGATGGAGGTTCATGGTCAATTGCGCGGCTGGCCGTCGCCCCTGGTGCAGCAGAAGGCATACGAAGGACTCTGGGCGATTGGGCAATTGTTCGGCGCCGACCAACTTCCAGAGCAATACGAAGATCTCATCGCGTATCGAGACGGCGCCTGGATGGATAGCGTCGACCCGCATGCCGCGCAAGCCGCCAGCTTCCTGCTTGCCCAGTTGCGCAGGCCCTCGTCATTTCGTGCCATGCCTTGGCTACCCGGCTCGGTACTGCGCGTGGTCAGTTGGCCGATCCGCCACCTTGCCCGTGTCGGATTGCTCATTGCTACTACCGATGCCCTCAACGATGCCATTCGTATCGAACTGAGCAGGAGGGACAAGCTGAGTATGAAGATCCACCGACGTGTCTGGAAGGTGCTTCCTGTCGCCATCACACGCGGATGGGTTGGGTGGTACATGGCTGGCCGAATCCGTTTCGGAAAAATGCCATGGCGTACGCACTACTCTCCAGAATCACTGCAGCACTACCGAAACCAGATGCGCAACGCCCGCAGGTCAGCCTCGCCAGAACCTGTTAGGCCATCGGCGATCTCACCGAACTAGGCTGCCGGGGAGTCGTATCGCACTGTGCAACAAAGGGACTCAATCATTCGGTGATGGTATCAATACGGCCGGTGCGCCGAATTTTGGGACACTCCAAGGCTCAGTCGCGGGTTGCCCTACGAGTAGAGGAGGCCTGATCTCGCGGTTTGACGACGATCTGGTCCAGGTTGACGTGCGGAGACCGTGACGCGACGAACGCGATGATCTCGGCGACGTCCTCGGCGACCAGCGGGGTGATGCCCCGGTAGACCGCGTCCGCCCGGTCCTGGTCACCGTCGAAGCGCACCACCGAGAACTCGGTTTCCACCGCACCCGGTGCGACCTCGGTGAGCCGCACGGGCTTTCCGAGAAGCTCGCCGCGCAGCGTGCGGTGTAACGCCGCCTGGGCATGCTTGGCCGACGTGTATCCGCTGCCGCCGTCGTACACATCAAGCGCGGCGATGGAGGTGATGGTGACGATGAGTCCGTCACCGGAGGCAATCAGTTTGGGCAGCAAGGTGCGGGTCACCTGCAGAGTGCCCACCACATTGGTTTCCCACATCCAGCGCCAGTGCTCCAGATCCGCTTCGAGCACCGGTTCCAGGCCCCACGCGCCGCCGGCGTTGTTGACCAGCACGTCCACCCGATCCAGGCTCTGCGCAAGGGCGGCAACCGAATCGGCGTCGGTGACGTCGAGCACAACCGCCGTGCCACCGATCTCTGCGGCCAGAGCGTTGACGCGGTCCTCGCGCCGAGCCGCAACCACAACGTGAAATCCAAGGGCTGCAAGGGATTTAGCGGTTGCCGCGCCGATTCCTGAGCTGGCGCCGGTGACGACCGCGACCCGGCCGTCGAACGAGGGATTGGTCATGCAGGCCACTGTAGTCAGAAGGCCTACTAGGACATCGGCTCGTAGGGATGCTAAATTGCGCCTGTGTCCATCAAGCGCGCCGCCGAACCCCGGGTCACTTTCGTGATCGCGGGTATTGGTTCTCGGCTGCCGCTGGCTCGCGAGCTGTGTTGTCGCTGCGTCTGTCGCTGCGCCTAGTTTCTGCACGTCTTTCCTGACGTCTCGGGCGCGGTATCGCCCCAGTTCACAACACCATTAGCCATCTGTAGCCCGCGCTTCAGCCTTCGTCTGAATCCGGCCTTCCGCCAAAGGACCCTTCTCATGACTTCTCCGGTTCGCCGACCTGTTTCCCGTCACCAGATTCATCCCCCTGCCCTGTACATCGGCGATAGCGCCGCATCCTCGGTATTCCGCGCCGCACGTGTGCGCGGACCCGTGGCCCGCGATGCAATTGCCCAGGTCACAGGCCTTTCCATCGCCACCGTCAACCGGCAGGTCACCGCGCTGCTGGACGCCGGACTACTTCGCGAACGTGCTGATCTGGCCGTCTCTGGCGCCATCGGCCGACCGCGGGTGCCGGTGGAGCTCAACCATGAGCCATTCCTCACCCTGGGTATCCACATCGGTGCCCGAGCCACCAGCATTGTGGCGACCGACTTGTTTGGACGAACCCTCGACGTGGTGGAAACCCCCACGCCAAACGGTCCGCAGGGCGCCGCACTGGCCTCGCTGGCCGGGAGCGCGCAGCGGTACCTGGCCCGCTGGCACCGGCGCCGGCCGCTGTGGATCGGCGTGGCCACCGGTGGTGTGGTCGACGGACCGGCCGGGACGGTGGATCATCCGCGGTTGGGCTGGACCGAGGCACCCGTTGGCCGAGTCTTCGCCGACACGCTAGGTCTGCCGGTATCGGTGGCCTCGCACGTGGACGCGATGGCCGGCGCCGAGCTGCTACTGGGGCTGCGGCGCTTCGCGGCCCGCTCCCTGACGAGCCTGTACGTATACACCCGTGAGACAGTCGGTTTCGCGCTGGCGATCGACGGGCGGGTGCACAGCCCGTCGAGCGGCCCGGGGACAATTGCGGCACTGCCGGTTGATTCCGAATTGCTCGGCGGTACAGGCAAGTTGGAGACCACCGTCAGTGACGAGGCGGTGCTGGCCGCGGCACGCAGGCTGCGCATCGTGCCGGCGGGAGACGGGATCTCGGTGAGCGCGGTGTACAAGGCCGCGCGCGGCGGCAATGATTCTGCGCGCCAACTGCTTTCCGAACGTGGCCGAGTGCTGGGCCAGTCGGTGGCGCTGCTGCGCGACATCCTCAACCCCGACGAGGTGATCGTGGGTGGGCAGGCCTTTACCGAGTACCCCGAGGTGATGAACGACGTCGAGACCGCATTCCTGGACCGATCGACGTTGTCCAAGCGCGATATTCGTGTGACGGCGTTCGGCAACCGCGTGCAGGAGGCCGGCGCCGGTGTGGTCTCCCTCGGTGGGTTGTTCGCCGACCCGTTGGGTGCCATGCGGCGGGCATCGGCCCGGCGGTCGGAGACGTCCGCGCTGGCCTAGCCCTGGGCATGTCGAGTGTGACGCTATGGCGGGACTTCCTGCGAGTTCCGCCGTAGCCTCACGCCGAGCAAGGTGGTTGCTGGCGTTTTGGCCGCGAATCTACGACTCGGGGCCAAAAAGTGATAGGCATGTGCGCATGACGCATATCCACCACGTGTCCTCCGCGAAGGTCCCGATGGCATACGCCTTCGACTACATCAGTGATGCGCACCATCTGGCGGACTGGATGTTCGGGATCGAGCATGTTCGTTTTGTGAACGACGTGCCACGGGGGCTCGGGGCCAAGTACGACATCGCCATCAACCTCGGTGCCACCCTCCGGTCGACGATCGAGGTGACGCAGTGGGATCCCGACACGCTGTTCACCACCGCGTCGCGGTCGGGGATCGACAACCAGGTCGAATGCCGGTTCCGGCCCATTTCCGATGGTGAGACCGAGCTGGAGATCAACATCGACTACCGGCTGCCCGGCGGGCTTGCCGGACGCGCGCTGGGCAAGGTCATCTCGCCGTTCATCTCGCTGGCCATCACACATTCGGACGAGAAGCTGCGCAAGATCCTGGAAGAGGGATATCGCCAGAAGATCACGGCGCGCTGAGGCTCGCATCGCTGGTAGGAGTGCTGCGCGTCGACAGCTTGTGCGTAAGTGACAAGATGGCTGTGTGCTTAGTGGCGATGAGGTCGCGCGCCGGGCGGTTTCGGCGCTGAAGCCGCGCCGCATCGCCGTCCTATCCGTACACACCTCGCCACTGGCCCAGCCGGGTACCGGCGACGCCGGCGGCATGAACGTCTACGTGCTGCAAACGGCTCTTCAGCTGGCCCGCCGGGGTGTTGCCGTCGACATCTTCACCCGCGCCACCGCGTCCTCCGACGAGCCGGCGGTGGCCGTCGCGGATGGGGTAACGGTGCGCAATATTGTCGCCGGCCCGTTCGAGGGCCTGGACAAGTACGACCTGCCCACCCAGCTGTGCGCGTTCACCGCCGGGGTGCTGCGCGCAGAGGCGATCCACGAGCCCGGCTACTACAACCTGGTTCACTCGCACTACTGGCTCTCCGGTCAAGCGGGCTGGCTGGCCCGCGACCGCTGGGGCGTCCCGCTGGTCCACACCGCGCACACGCTCGCCGCGGTCAAGAATCAAACGCTCGCCGAGGGCGACCGCCCGGAGCCCGCACTGCGCGCGGTGGGGGAGCAGCAGGTAGTGGACGAGGCCGACAGGCTCATCGTCAACACCAAGGACGAAGCTGAACAACTGATGTCGATACACAATGCCGACCCAGGTCGCATCGATATCGTGCACCCCGGCGTCGACCTGGATGTATTCACACCCGGCGACAAGGCGGCCGCCCGCGCCGAATTCGGTCTGCGGGCCGATGAGCAGATCGTCGCCTTCGTCGGACGCATCCAGCCCCTGAAGGCCCCCGATCTGCTGGTACGCGCTGCCGCCAAGCTGCCGGGGGTTCGCGTTCTCATCGTCGGCGGGCCGTCCGGCAGTGGTCTCGATGAGCCGACGGCACTGCAGGATCTCGCTGCGGACCTCGGGATCGCCGAACGGGTCACCTTCCTGCCGCCACAGTCTCGAGAACGGCTGGCCCAGGTGTATCGGGCAGCCGATATCGTTGCGGTGCCCAGCTATTCGGAGTCCTTCGGGCTGGTGGCCATCGAGGCCCAGGCCTGCGGGACCCCGGTGGTGGCGGCCGAGGTGGGGGGTCTTCCGGTCGCGGTTTCCGACCAACGGACCGGCCTACTGGTCCCGACGCACCGCACCGAGGATTGGGCGGATGCCATCGCGGACCTGTTGGCGCGCACCGGGACCGAGTTCAGCAGTGCGGCTGTCGCGCATGCCGCCGGCTTTTCCTGGTCCAGCACCGCCGATGCCCTGCTTGCCAGTTACAGCCGTGCCATCTCCGATTACCGTGCGCCACAAAGACCCTCGACACAGCGTCCGCCGCGTTCGCGGTTTCGGTCGCGTCGGCTGTCGGGGCTGCGGCGATGACCATCGCCGGGGACGCCTACGCCACTATCGTGCGGACGCTCGTGGAGCGGGAGATCACCTTCACCGAGCATCACGGTCCGGACGGTAAGCCGGCGCTGATCGTGGAGCTGCCCGGTGAACGCAAGCAAAAGATCACCACGATGCTCAGCCCGGGTGAGCACGCCGTGCGCGTCGAGGTGTTCGTCTGCCGGCGCCCCGACGAGAACACCGAGGGTGTCTACCGCTACCTGCTCAAACGCAACCGCCGCTTGTACGCCGTCGCGTACACGATCGACAACATGGGCGACATCTACCTGGTGGGTCGCCTGCCGCTGCCGGCGATCACCCCGGATGAGATCGACAGGTTGCTCGGACAGGTGCTGGAGGCCGCGGACAACGACTTCAACATCCTGCTGGAGTTGGGGTTCAAGACGTCGATCCAGAAGGAGTGGGCGTGGCGTACCTCGCGGGGCGAGTCGCTGAAGAACCTTGAGGCCTTCGAGCACCTCATCGAGGATTGACCCTCGTCGGCCAAGAGATGCCCAGACGAGGCCCGGAAGAGGCCAGGACCATCGACACGGACTAGACGCGGCGTGCAAGACTGTCCGGCGTGACGTTTCGTAGCCCTCTGCCCGACGTTTCCATTCCCGACTGCTCTGTCTACGAGTACGTGTTCGGCGACACGAGCGGAGACGACGACCGCGTCGCGCTCATCGACGGGCTTTCCGGGGCACAGACCACCTTTGGCGAGCTGCGTTCGCAGATTGACGCGGCGGCGGCGGGTCTGGCCGACCGAGGATTCGGTCTCGGCGACGTCGCGGCGGTCTTCCTGCCGAACTGCTCGGCCTTCGCCGTGGTGCTGCACGGCATCCTGCGCGCGGGCGGCACCGCGAGCACTGTCAACGTGTTGTACACCGCCGAGGAGCTGGCCAAGCAGCTCATCGACTCCAAGGCACAGCTCGTCTTCACGGTGTCGCCGCTGCTGTCGCGTGCGCTGGAGGCCGCGGAGATCGCGGGTCTTGATGCCGTCAACGTGATCACCATCGATCCCGTCGAGGGACGCCTCTCCCTGGCCGATATCGCGCGGCCCGATCTGGCGCCGCCGGAGGTTTCCTTTGACCCGGCAACACATTTGGCGGTGCTGCCGTACTCGTCGGGAACCACCGGCAAGGCCAAGGGCGTCATGCTGACCCACCACAACCTGGTCGCCAACATTGCGCAGGCCAAACACCTTTACGGGGTGGACCGAGGCGACCGGGTGCTGGCGGTCCTCCCGTTCTTCCACATCTACGGTCTGGTCGTGCTGCTCAACGTGCAACTCAAGCTGGGCGCCGAGCTGGTCATCCTGCCCCGGTTCGAGCTCGACACCTTCCTGGGTTCCATCGCCAACTACCGCGTGGACCACGTCTTCGTCGCCCCGCCGGTGGCGGTGGTGCTGGCCAAGCACCCCGATGTCGACAAGTACGACGTCTCCTGCCTGCGCTCGGTCTTCTCGGGTGCCGCCCCGCTGGACGAGCAGTTGGGCAATGCCGTTGCCGCACGTCTGAATTGCCGTGTCAGCCAGGGCTACGGAATGACCGAGCTGAGTCCCGTCAGCCACCTCATTCCGCCGGGCCGGCCCGATATCCCGCTGAACTCTGTGGGTGTCCCGGTACCGAATTCAGAGAACAAGCTCATCGACACCGAGACCGGTGCGGAGATCGAGATTCCGGCCGAGGGCGAGAGTGCGCCCGGGGAGCTGCTGGTGCGTGGCCCCAATGTGATGGCCGGCTACCTCGGCAACGAGGAGGCCACCGCCGCGACGATCGAACCCGACGGGTTCCTGCACACCGGAGATATCGCGGTTGTGCGCGCCGACGGCGTGGTGACGATCGTCGACCGGCTCAAGGAGCTGATCAAGTACAAGGGCTACCAGGTGCCTCCCGCCGAGTTGGAGGCGCTGCTGCTGACGCATCCGGGCATTGGCGACGCTGCCGTCATCGGTGTTCCCGATCCGTCCAGCGGCGAGATTCCCAAGGCTTTCGTGGTCCGCACCGATCAGGACCTCACCGATGAAGAGGTCATGACCTTCGTCCAACAGAAGGTGGCTCCGCACAAGCGGATTCGTCAGGTGGAGTTCATCGACGCCATCCCCAAGAGTGCCGCGGGCAAGATCCTGCGCAAGGACCTGCGCGCACGCATCTGACCTGCGAAATCCAGTGGCGGGTTGTCGGACTCGGGTGGCACCCTGGACCGCATGAGTCACGTGTACGAGGAGATCGACGACAAGCTCGCCCGCTGGCTGACCGAGCAGCCGGTGTTCTTCGTCGGCACCGCGCCGAGCGGCCCGGAAGGGCACGTCAACGTCTCTCCTAAGGGGATGGCCGGGACATTCGCGGTGCTCGGGCCACACCACGTGGGCTACCTGGACTACTTCGGCAGCGGTGCGGAGACCATCGCGCACGTGCGCGACAACGGGCGCATCGTGCTCATGTTCTGTTCATTCGACAAGCGTTGCCGCATCATCCGGCTGCACGGCCGCGCTCGCGTGGTGCAGTTCAACGAACCCGAGTACCCGAAGCTGCGCAGCCACTTCGCCAAGAAGCTCGAAAAGGGAGCGCGCTCAATCATTTTGGTTGAGGTCACCCGCGTGGCCGACTCGTGTGGCTACTCGGTTCCGCTCATGGATTTTGTGGGTCATCGAGACGTGTACGAGAAGCATGTCGAGAAGGTGCCGCAGGAGAAGATGACCCTGGAGAGCGTGCTGGAGAACAACGGCAGCTCGATTGATGGCCTGCCTGCGCTGCAGTAGTCTTCGCGCGGTACGACTAACCCGACATTAATCTCGCCGGACCCTTGACAAGTGGGCGGGTGTGACACACGCTTGGTTTACGTTTACGACTGATGCGTAAGCGACAAGCGAAGGGTGATGCCAATGACGGCACCCGACGCGGGAGCCTACCCGCGCCGACGTCCGAAGGTCAGTTACGGGGCGAGCGCGGTGGTGACGGGCGCGGGCAGCGGCATCGGACGCGCCTTCGCGGAGGCCATCGTCGCCCGTGGCGGCCGGGTGGTGTGTGCCGATATCAACCTGGCCAGCGCGCAGGAGACCGCCGACAAACTTGGGCGTGACAACGCACATCCTGTCGTGTGCGACGTCAGTTCGTATGACGAGATCGTCATGCTCGCCGACACCGCGACCGACTGGCTGGGGCAGGCCCCCGATTTGGTGATCAACAACGCGGGTATCGGAACGGGCGGCAAACCCATCGGTGAGGTGTCGATGGACGACTGGAACGCCACCATCGGCATCAACATGTGGGGAATGATCTACGGTTGCCAGGTTTTCACTCCCCGGCTGCGTGAACAGGGATTCGGCGGCATCATCAACGTATCGTCCGCCGCCAGTTTCGCGGCCGCGCCGTTGATGGGCCCGTACAACGTGAGCAAGGCTGCCGTGCTTGCGCTCTCGGAGACGCTACGTGCCGAGCTTGCGGGCAGCGGGGTGCGGGTAACGGTGCTGTGTCCCACGGCCGTCAAGACCAACATCCTGGACGGTGCACGCATCCCCGGGCCGCTGACCAACCTCGCGAGTACCGCGTTCAAATGGGTTGGGGTGTCGCCGGAATGGATTGCGAAGACCACCCTCAACGCGCACGATCGGGGGCGGCTCTATGTGGTCCCGCAGCCCGATGCAAAACTCATCTGGGCGATGAAACGGCATGCGCCCGTGCCCTATTCGTGGGGCTCGGGAATCATCTCACGGTTGGGCCGGCTACTGCCCGCGGACACCGATCCGCGTGAATTGTGGGATACCGCCTACGAAAAGGAATCCCCGGTCACGGTGGTGCCCCAGTGACGGGCCCCACGCTGCCGGTCGTCGTCGTAGGCGCCGGATACACCGGTCTGGGTACCGCGGTGGGTTTACAGGAAGCCGGGATCACCGACTTCACCGTGCTCGATCGTGCCCGCCCGGCGCCAGGAAGCTGGCGTGACGACACCATCGCCCTGTTCGCGCTCGATCCGCACGTGAAGTTCGGTCATGACGTCACCCGGATCGCGCTCGACGGTGACCTGTGGATCGTGGACACGGAAGCAGGACAGCGCTTCACCGCACGCGCGGTCGTGCTGGCCACCGGGTCGGTGGACGGCAGTCCCGACATTCGGGGTATCGAGGGGTACACCGGAAAGATCCTCGACGCCGCCCGGATCGGTGACGGTACAGAGCTCGCCGGGCTGCGTGTCGCCGTCGTTGGCAATAGTGCCGCCGCCGCGTCGGTGCTGCCCGTAGTGGTTCGAAATGCTGCCAGCGTCAAGCTTTTCCAGAGCTCACCCGATTGGGTGCTGCCTCGGACCAGTGGCCGCGTCGGTCAGCTGGTGGATCGCACGCTACGCCGTGAGACGCGCCAGGCCTGGTTCGCGGGTAGGCGTCCCACGACGCTCGGCCTGCTCGAAGTAGTGGCCCAGCGCAACCTGCGCCGGCGTGTGCCGGACCCCTGGATCCGGCGTCAACTGACGCCGCTGAGGCTCACCGGTCGCCCCAACGTCGTGGTGACCGATGAGTTCCTTACCGCACTGCAAGCACCCAACTGCAAGCTGGTTACCTGGCCGATTGCCCGGTTCAGCAGTGGAGGCATCCGCACCGCCGAAGGCATCGATCATCAGTGCGATGTCGTGGTTTTCGCATCCAGCCCGGATGCGGGATCGACCATCGCGGTGGTGCCGGTGGTGGGGGCCCAGCGTCGAAAGCTCAAGCCGGCGGGCCGCGTTTCGGCCACCGTGGCGGGATTCCCGAACTTGTTCCTCGCCGACCTGCCTGCCGCCGAACCGAGTCGCGACAGTGCTCGCAAGACACAGGCGCGAATCAATGCCGTCGTCGGTGGTGTGTCCTTGGCACTGCGCACGGCGGATGTCGCCGGGACAGCGGTCTCCGAGGCCTCGCGGCGCACCAGGGCCACCGCGGCGCTGACCGCCATCGGGTTGCGGCCAGTGCTGTCTCGCGCCCGCCTGGACAAAACGGGCAAGCCCGGTGTGCTGCTGGCGCGCCGGATCGTCGCGGCCATCATGGCGGTCGGCGGAGCGATGCCCCGCGGCACCGAAGTGGCGCGGTTGAGGGATCCGCTACGGGGGGAATGGGTTCGGGCGGGGGCTGCGCTCAGTGCCGATGATCAGGGGCCGATCATCCTGTACGTCCATGGCAGTGGCTATGTCATCTGCTCGGCGAAAACTCACCGCTCGATGGTCGCTCGCCTGTCGGAGGCGACCGGCCTGCCTGCCTTCACTGTCGACTACCGGCTAGCACCCGAACATGTCTTTCCGGCGGCCGCCGACGACGTCCGGGCCGCCTATGACTGGCTGCTGGAACGCGGTCATGCTGCCCAGGACATTGTGGTTGCCGGTGATTCGGCGGGCGGGCATCTCGCGGTGGACCTGCTCATCGAGAACCACCGGCTGAACGTGCCGCAACCCGGTGCGGTGGCGTTATTCTCGCCGCTGCTGGACGTGACGCTCGGTTTGGCTGCCGAACGCGAGAAGATGCGGCCAGACCCGGCCATCACCGCGGCCGCCGCTAAACATCTGGTGGACAAGTACACCCGCTGTGAGCCTGCGGACTCGCCACGCCTACGTCTGAGCTTTCCCGCCGGAATCGCCCTGCCGCCCACTCTGATTCAGGCCGGTGGGGCCGAGTTCCTGGCCGCCGACGCGGAGGAGCTCACGCGAATGATCGTTCAGGCCGGCGGGCAATGCGATCTGCAGATTTGGCCCGAGCAGATCCACGTGTTCCAGGCCCTGCCCCGATTGATTCCGGAGGCCAACGCGGCGCTTGGCGAGGCCGCCAGATTCATCACCGGGGTGCTGGCCCAACAGCCCCTGCGTACGGCCCGGACCGCATAGGAAGGCGAAGAGATGGCCATTGTTCTGGAAGACATGCTGCAGACCATCAAGGACAAGCAGTGGGCCCTGGCCGATGTGGACTGGGAAGCTCCTGGCGCCGAGCAGATCACCGACGAGCAGCGGCCCAAGTTGAAGGCCTTCATGGCCGATCTGGTCTGGATTGAAAATATCGGCGCGCGTGGGTTTTCGGCGTTGGCCAAAAAGGCCCCCAATGAGACGCTCGCGGAGATCTACCGGTACTTCCATGCCGAGGAACAAAAGCACGCCAACGCCGAGCTGGCGTTGATGCGGCGCTGGGACATGCTCGAGAAGGATGAAGTTCCTGTACCGAATGTGAACGTGCGCTTGGCCATTGAATGGCTGGACCGATACTCGGACGGGTTGTCACTCACCGTGTTGGGCACCATCATCCCGCTGCTGGAAGTGGCCCTGGATGGCGCGTTGCTGAAGTTCCTGCTGGAGGAGGTTCATGACCCCGTCTGTCACCAGGCTTTCCGGCATATCAACTCTGACGAATCACGCCATCTGGCAGTGGATTTCCATGTACTAGACATGATGGGGCAGGGCAATCTGCGCCGCGTCATCATCGAGAATGTCGCCACGGTGCTCAACCCCTCGTTGTTGATGGGATTGCTGCTGGGGCTCGGCACGGGCATCCCGCTCATCAACAGAATCAAGGGCAATCTGATCGGCATGGGATTGCGTGAACAGCGTTTGTACGACGCCATGGAGCGGTTCGTCAATGTCGGCAGCCGCGGCAAGGGCACTCGATTGCTGGTGTACCAGGTACTGCGGCTCGGTGCGGCGATGATCACCAATGAGCAGAACCCGCTTCACGGTCCGTATCACGCTGTGGCCAACACCATGGTCAAGCTGTCCGACTACTACCCGAAGCGCTGGCTTGCCGAACAGCCGAGCTGGTCCAAGGAACTCACCTATGAGGCCATTGCATGACCGGCCAACCTGATCATTATGTGGCCGTCATCGGTGCGGGGCTGGCCGGATTCGGTATCGGATTGGAGTTGCGCCGACGGGGCATCGAAGACTTCGTCATTTTTGAGCGCATGGATGGTGTTGGTGGCACCTGGCGTCAGAACGTCTATCCCGGTATCGGCGTGGACATCCCGGCACAGGCCTACCAGTTCCGCCATGCTCTGAACCCGGAGTGGACCAGGTTTTACGCCAAGGGCGCGGAGGTGCTCAGCTACATCGAGCGGCTGTACCGCGAAAACGATGTGCAGCGTTTTGTCAGATTCGGCAGCGATGTGGGTGCGCGTACGTGGGACGAGGATGCGAAGTTTTGGCGGCTCCGGGTCAACGGGCAGGAGGTGACGGCCAGGTTCGTCGTCGCCGCGGCCGGGCCGTTTCCCGAACCCAAACCGGCTGAACTGAAGGGGCTGGACGACTTCCGGGGCACCATCCTGCGTTCGGCCGCCTGGGACCACAGCGTCGAGCTGAAGGGTAAGCGTGTCGCCGTCATCGGTACCGGAGCCAGCGCCGTGCAGATCATTCCTGAGATCGCAGGCGAAGTAGACCATCTCGACGTCTACCAGCGCACCCCGATCTGGGTCTTCCCCAAGATCGACCCGAGCATGCCGGCACCCTTGCGCGCGTTGTTCCGCCGGGTGCCCACCGCGCAACGGTTGCTTCAGGAAAGCCTGGAGTTCATCGTCGGCGGTGCGCTCGTCTACGGGGTGCTGTATGCCGGTCGTCTCGGCAACACCCCGGGGGCCCTGCGTTGGCTACTGGGCAATGTCTCCTATCGGTTGCAGGTGCCCGATAAGGAGCTGCGGGCCAGGCTCACGCCCGACTACGACTTTGGGTGCAAACGCCCCGCCACGTCCAACACCTACCTGCCGACCTTCAACCGGGCCAACGTGGAGCTCGTGACCGACCCGATCGAGACCGTCACCGAGAAGGGCATCCGAACCACCGCAGGTGTGGAACGAGAGGTCGATGTCTTGATCCTCGCCACCGGTTTCCGGTTGTTCTTCGATCCGCAGGTGTACCGGGACCGGCCGGTGATCGGCCGGGACGGCTTCGATCTGGCCGACTTCTATCAGAGCCACGTACCGCAGAGCTATCACGGCTTCTCGATACCGGGACTGCCCAACACCTTCAACGTCTTTGGCCAATACGGGTGGACCGGCGGCACCTACCACAGCGTGGTGGACACCGCGGCCATCCACATCGGGCGGGTCATCGGCGAGGCGCAACGACTCGGGGCCGCCGATGTCGAGGTGCGGGTGGACGCCGCCGATGCCTGGACCGAGGATGCGCGGTCGCGGTACACCTACTCGCTGTTTCAGACCGGCAACTGCGTCACCGCCAACAGCTACTACTTCGACCACAACGGCGAGTCCGCGTACATCCGGCCGCTGTCGACGCAGGCAGCGCGCCGCTCGTCGCGCACCTTCCCTCTCCACGACTACGTTTTCGAAGGTCGCGAAGCGGTCCGGCCGGTCGCGGCGCCGGCGATGGCCGAATAGGCATTACGCCCTATCCGCAGCTCGACGGGGTGATCAGGTCCTGCGCGGCGCGTCGGCTAAGCCCGCTGCCTGCGCCGATCCCGTAGTGCATGGCAATATGGCGAGTATCGGGTACTTTCAGTATCGATAACTGTATGTATCGAATACCTGGCTTGCCTAAGGAGCTTCATGCCCGAGCTGCTGCCGCCGCGCGTCCTGTCGCCTTCGGAGTCTGTGTTCGTCGTCTCGGGTGCCACCGTGGCGCAACATTGCTATGGCACGGGAACGCTGGACGATGCTGCGCTGGCGGATGCGCTCGCCGGATTGGTGGACCTGTACCCGCTATTGGGTGGTCGGATTCATATGTCGCGGAAGGGGTTTGAGCTGCGATTCGACCCTCGTGAACGCCCCGGGGCCGTGTTCCGGGATGTCGGTGACGCCGATGTTGAGGACTATGTGGTGGCCGGGAAGTCGGCCTTGCCCCTGGGGCAGGTGTGTGCCCTGTGGGTGTACCGGTCCGGCGGGAAGTTCCGGGTGACGTTTCTCTTGCACCACGCCATCGCGGATGCCGACGCGGCCCTGGCGTATCTGCACGATGTGTGGAAGCTCTACACGGAGCGAACGCGACGGGTAAACGGCGTGGTCAGGCTGGTTAGTGCGCCACCGCCGCATCCCATTCCGGTCAGCGCTGAGACGCTGCTCCGTGCGCGTGGCTACGGCGAGCCGGCGTCCAGGCAGATGATGGACCTGCGTCCGGCATACCGAGGGCCCCAATGGGTCTGGACCGCACTGCGTCCACGTCGCGCGCAGCGGGCACGTGTTCAGCTGTCAGTGGAGCAGACCGATCGACTCCTTGATGTGGGGCGCGCACACGGGGTCACGCTCAATGGTCTCGTCAGTGCGGCACTGGTGCTCGCCGAGCGCGAGATGTCCGGAAAAAGTGAACTGCCCGTGGCGCTTTCATCATTTGTGAACTTGCGTTCCCGGATTGATCCGCCGGTTGCTCCGACCGAGGGCACCAACGTGCTGGGCATTGCCGAGATGATCCTTGAGGTGAGCCGGGGCAGTGATGCGCTCGACCTCGCCCGCCGCGTTGTCGCGGACATCCACGACGGGTTACGAACCGCCCGCATTCACCACACCGCGTTTGTCCGCGGCGACATCCGGCGGGCGTTGTCTCTGATGAGGCGGTATTTCCTACTTGTGCCGATGGGAGGTTTGGTGCCCACCTTCACGGCCATCCAGATCACCAACTGGGGGCGGGTATCGGAGTTCACAACGCCCGACGGCATGGATATCCACGATTTCCGTTGTGGTGTCGAGCTTCACCCCGTGAGCGCATTCGTCGCGACACGGGGCATCGCGATGGTGGAGGGTCGCATCTACTTCGTCACCAGCTACCAGGGGCGGCTGAGTATTGATTTCACCGAACTCGTGACCAGTACGAACAGCGCGCGGAGCGTTGAGCAGATATTGCGGGACGAGATCGAGAAATTGATTCCTGCAAAGGTTTTCGAATGAATCGGCAGGAGGCGCCGACGTGACCTCGCTTTTTGACACATCTGGCTGGGGCCGGGAACAGATGGGATTCACCGACGACGCCGGGGTGTTCGACGTCGCCGCGGCGGCCCTGGGCATCGCAGCGTCCGCGGGTCTGTCGCCCCGGGCGGTCACCGCCGTCTTCTTCGCGCATGGTGCCGCAGCGGCAGGGGGCGACCCCGTCTACATCCAGCATGTCCAGTTCTTTGAAGCGGCGATCGCCGAAGGGGTCCTCCTGGACATGGTTGTGCAGGAGCTATCTGCCCCTGGTGCGGCGCAGCCCAGACTTGTGGACGACCCCGCTGCGCGGAACGTGAACATGTTGTCGGCCGTGATGAAGGTTCCGGCGCCCCCGACGACCCGATGGTCTGGCGCAGTGGTGGCACTGCATATCGCGAATGCACTCAACGTGCTCCGGATCAGCGTGGGCGTGGTGCGCGACCCGGTCGCATGCCGATACTCCCTCGGCGAACTCGTGGCGAATGCGTCCGTCGTCGTTCGGGACATGCGCTACGCCGATCTGGACAGGGGACAGGGTTGATACGTCGGGAGCAGCTGGGCAGCCACATGAGAGACTGGCGCTCATGAGCGGCGAGACCTCCAATCAGGCACACGGAGCCACCCTTATCCTGCTGCGCCACGGTGAGAGCCAGTGGAATGCGAAGAACCTGTTCACCGGCTGGGTCGACGTCGACCTCACCGAAAAGGGCAGGTCAGAGGCCCAGCGCGGTGGTGAGCTGCTGGCTCAGCAGGGACTGCTGCCGGACATTCTGTTCACCTCGCTGCTGCGCCGCGCGATCAACACCGCGCATTTGGCCCTCGACACCGCTGATCGGCTCTGGATCCCGGTGGTGCGGGACTGGCGCCTCAACGAGCGCCACTACGGTGCGCTGCAGGGTCTGGACAAGGCCGAAACCAAGGCCAAGTACGGCGAGGACCAGTTCATGGCCTGGCGCCGCAGCTATGACACCCCGCCGCCGCCCATCGAGCGGGGCAGCCACTACAGCCAGGATCAGGATCCTCGCTACGCCGATATCGGCGGTGGACCGCTCACCGAATGCCTGGCCGATGTGGTGGCGCGATTCGTGCCGTACTACGAGGAGGCCATTGTGCCGGAACTTCGTGCGGGTAAGACGGTTCTGGTTGCCGCCCACGGTAATTCGCTGCGGGCCCTGGTGAAGTACCTCGACGGGATCTCCGACGAGGAGATCGTGGGACTGAACATCCCCACGGGTATTCCGTTGCGGTATGACCTTGACGAGAACCTCAAACCGATCACGGCAGGCGGGGTTTACCTGGACCCGGAGGCGGCTGCGGCAGGAGCCGCGGCGGTAGCCAATCAGGGCGCCAAATAGCCTTCCCGGTGAGCCTGACCCACCAAAACTTCGCCAATCGGCGAATATTCGGTGAACTCACGCCTAACACCTGTGCGGGAATGTGTGACTTGCTCGGCATTTAGCCGCACGCTGCTGGGGTGACGTTCACCGAATGCGTACGCTTTTCGCGTGACCGCCTCATCGGGCTCTCTGGTTGTGATCGTGACGATCGCAGCCCTCGTGGCGCTTGCTGCGGGTGCGGTGCTGGGCGCGTGGTACTCGCGCCGCTCCTCGACCCACCGCGCGGCCCGGAAAGGTTCGCAGGTAGCCCAGAGCGGTTTGACCGTTTCCCAGATGCTCGAGCGCATTGTCGCCATCTCACCGACCGGAATTGTCGTCGTCGACAAACACCAGGACGTCGTCCTGGTCAACGCCCGCGCGCGGGAGCTGGGCCTGGTACGCGACCGCCAGCTCGACGAGCAGGCATGGACCGCCGCCCAACGGACGCTGGCCACCGGTGAGGCCGTCGAAGTGGATCTGACCACCAAGCCGAAGGCGCCGGGTCGCGCGGGGTTCTCGCTGCGCGGGCACGTGCGCAGGCTCTCCGATGCCGATCCGCGCTGGGCCGTCATCTATGTCGACGACGACTCCGAGCATGTCCGTATGGAGGCCACCCGCCGCGACTTCGTGGCCAATGTCAGCCATGAGCTCAAGACGCCTGTCGGCGCGATGGGCGTGCTCGCCGAGGCACTACTGGAATCTTCGGACGAACCCGAGACGGTGCAGCATTTCGGTGAGCAGGTTCTCGCGGAGTCCCGTCGCCTGGGCAACATGGTCACCGAACTCATCGCGCTCTCCCGGCTGCAGGGCGCCGAGAAGCTTCCCGATCTGGAGGTCGTCGACGTCGACTTCGTGGTGTCCGAAGCGTTGAGCCGGTCCAAGGTGGCCGCCGAGAACGCCGATATCGCGGTCACCACGGACGCGCCCAGTGGTTTCGAGGTGCGCGGTGACCCCACGCTGCTCATCACCGCGATCAGCAATCTGGTGGCCAACGCCATTGCCTACTCGCCGCACGGATCGCCGGTGTCGATCAGCCGCCGGCGCCGGGGCGACAAGGTCGAGATTGCCGTCACCGACCGTGGCATCGGGATCGCCAAGGAACATCAGGAACGTGTCTTCGAACGGTTCTTCCGGGTGGACAAGGCGCGCTCCCGCGACACCGGCGGCACCGGATTGGGTCTGGCGATCGTCAAGCATGTGGCGGCCAATCACAACGGCGCCATCAAGCTGTGGAGCCAGCCCGGCACCGGGTCGACCTTCACGCTGTCTCTCCCGGTTTATGAGGAAGAGGATGACGTGATCGAAGAATCCGCAGACGGCCCGCAAGCAGATCAACCCACCCCCCGCAAAGACGCGACCAACCAAGCCCCGCCGCACGCACCAACCAGCCGCTTACGCGAGGAGCGTCAAGCGACTACACGAGAGGAACATGTACGTCGATGACCAGTGTCTTGATTGTTGAGGACGAAGACTCGCTGGCCGATCCACTGGCCTTCCTACTGCGCAAGGAGGGCTTCGAGGCGACCATCGTCAACGACGGGCCCTCGGCGCTCGCCGAATTCGAACGCGCTGGTGCCGACATCGTGCTGCTGGACCTGATGCTGCCCGGAATGAGCGGTACCGACGTGTGCAAGCAGCTGCGCGCCAAGTCCAGCGTTCCGGTGATCATGGTGACCGCACGCGACAGCGAGATCGACAAGGTCGTCGGGCTGGAGCTCGGGGCCGACGACTACGTGACCAAGCCGTACTCGGCGCGCGAGCTCATCGCCCGCATTCGCGCCGTGTTGCGCCGCGGATCGGATTCCGAAGAGACCACCGCGGGCGATGGCGTCTTGGAGGCCGGTCCGGTCCGCATGGATGTCGATCGGCACACGGTGTCGGTGAACGGGGAAGCGATCACCCTGCCGCTCAAGGAGTTCGACCTGCTCGAATACCTGATCCGGAACAGCGGGCGGGTGCTTACCCGCGGTCAGTTGATCGACCGCGTGTGGGGTGCCGACTATGTCGGCGACACCAAGACGCTTGACGTACACGTCAAGCGTCTGCGCTCCAAGATCGAGTCGGATCCGGCCAATCCGGTGCATCTGGTGACGGTGCGCGGCCTGGGCTACAAGCTGGAGGGCTGACCGCTCACCGCAGGGGCCATCACGTACGTGTTTAGACTTTGACGGCATCGAGGCGTTCGTAATTGTGGGACGCTCCGGTTTCGGTTCGGTCAGACACGTCGATGGAGCAGCGAGTGGCGCAGGATCCGCCTCGCCGAGGACGCCCCCCGGTGTCCGGGCTTGCCGACAAACGCCGTCAGCAGATCGTCGACGCGGCCTTTTCGGCCTTCACCGAAAACGGCTACGAGCAGACCAGCATGTCCGACATAGCGGGCCGTGCCGGCATGGGACAAGGCACTGTCTACCGATACGTTGACAGCAAGCGCGAGGTTCTCGACCTGGTCTTCGACTATGCCGTGGAACGCCTCGTCGACACCCTGGCGCTCGACGACTTTCTCGAGGTAGTCGGCGGAACCGGCGGCATCGAAGAACGAAACGACATCATCATGGAGGGCGGCCGCCGCCTCTACGCGCTGGTGGATCAGGAGCCTGCGCTGCTCAAACTTCTCACCGTCCAGTCGGCCGCCGCCGACAAGGAGCTCAAGCAGCGAGTCCTCGGTATCCAGTCGATGCTCGACTCCTACGTGCAGCGGGGCCTGGACGGCGGCCGTCGGGCCGGATGGCTGGCCGAGGACGCACAGAACCACGCCGTGCTCGCGCGGCTCTTGCCGGCCCTGGTGCTGCCCGGTTTTCTGCTCGCACAAAGCCGGCACGACAACCCCGGTACCCGAGAACGTTTCGTGAGTACCGCTTCGCAGATCGCCGAAAGCGGCATCTTGCGCGACGGTGTCGTCCTGGAGTCGAGCGCGGGGAGCGGCGCGGCGGAAACCGTTGATTCCGTGCATGTTCCGGTGCCTGTCGCGTCCGATCGCCGCAATGAACTCCTGGATGCGGCGCTCGGCTGCTTCCTGTCCGATGGATATCACGCCGTCGGGGTGAACGAGATCGTCGAGCGACTCGGGGTCAGCCACGGCACGTTCTACAACTACTACCAGAACAAACGCGATTTGCTCGATGCGCTGATGGTTCGTGAGTTCTCGGCCATGGAGCCCGTCCTGTCGCGGCCGGTTGGGCGTCTGGATGCCCGTCAGGACATCGAAAACGCTCTCGCGCAAGGATTTACAAACGCGTTGGAGGCGGTGGCCGAAAGGCTGCCCGCATTGATCTTTGTCTGCACGGAGGCCGCCGGAGTGGATCCGGAGGCACTGCAGTCGATCATTCAGTTCTTCCGCTTCGCCTCGGTGCGCAGCGAGCAGTCCGTGTATTCGATGATTGGTGCCGACCGGATAAACCCGTCGATCGATACCGAGTTCCTCGGCCAGGCATTTGTGTCCTTGCTGGTCGGCGCCGTCACCCTCGTCGTCGATGACGACGGCCGGACTGACCGTATTGATGAGTACGCGCGGGCCATCACGCACTTTTTGCTTTATGGTCTGAATCCAGCGCCCTAGGTCGGTGCGGCAATGAAGGAGCATCCCATCGGCGAACCAGTTGACAACGAGGCCAACGCAACTCGAGCTGGCGTGCCGCTGCGTGCGAAGAGGGCGGCGGCGCTGGGCAAGGTTGTCGCCGGTCATGCCGTCCGCTCGGCGATAACGACGGCGATGAAACCGGTCTCGGCGGACGTCGCGGCTCGGCGGGACGCCGATATTCTGCGGTTCGCCGACGACTTGGTGGCCGTCGCGGGCTCGATGAAGGGCGCCGCGCAAAAACTTGGCCAGCTGCTTTCTGTGGTGGACGTGGGTATCACATCCACATCGGCCAGAGACGAGTTCACTGCCCGGCTTGCACCCCTGTTCGACAATGCCCCAAGGATTCCCGACGAGACGATGCACGGGGCGCTGGAACGTGAGCTGGGTGAGCTGCGTGCCCGGATCGTGAGCCTTGACTCGGGTGCCATCGCCTCGGCCTCGATAGGCCAGGTGTACCGCGGCCAACTTGACGACGGACGGATGGTCGCGGTCAAGATCCAGTACCCGGATATCGCGTCCAAGGTCCGCGCGGATCTGAAGAATCTGCAGCTGGTCACCAAGCTGGCGGCGAAGAAGATGCCCGCGAGCAACACCCAGGCCATCGTCGCGGAGGTACAGCGGCAGATGATCAAGGAAGTGGATTACCGGGCCGAGCTAGCCCACCACCAGCGGATTTTCGATGCGTTTCAGGGGCATCCGGCATGGCGCATCCCCGAACCGATCGCGCAGTTGTGCACCGAGCACGTCCTGGTGACCGAGTACCTCGACGGTATGGCCTTCGACGGCCTTGCCGAACAGGATCAGCCGGTGCGGAACCTGGTGGGGGAGGCGATCTATCGCTTCTACTGCGGTGAGATGTACCGAACCGGATTCTTCTGCGCCGATCCACATCCCGGCAACATCATGCTGCTTCCCGATGGGCGGGTCGGTTTCGTGGACTTCGGATTGTGCATGGATATGGATTACGAGGACGCCGAGGTGCAGCGCAAGGTGTTTCGGGCGCTGCTCTCCGGGGATGATGACCAGGCGTTCGAGCTTGCGGTGGCCGCGGGATTCCTGGCAGACCCGGAGGCCATGGAGCGAAGCGCCGCCACCGAGTACATCCGCGCGGTCAGTAGCTGGCATCTCGGAGACGGGATCTTGCGGATGACGCCGGATATCGCGCGGCGTTCGGTTGCCGATGCCGTATTGCCCTCGTCCAGGTTCTACGACGGCATCCGCAACCAGCGTCTAGTGGAGACGCATGCGATGGCGCGGCGCACCGAAATGTGTGTGGCCGCACTCCTCGGCAGGCTCGGCGCAGAGGCGCCCTGGTCGGCGATTGCGCGCGAGTATCTCGGCATGGCCGACACAGCCACCCCCATGGGGCAGGCCATAGAAAGCTGGGCTCAGCAGCGATAACAGTCATCTCGGGGTAGGCGGGAATGCCGTCTTGTATTTTTATGAATGGCATGTCAGTCTATAAAACACCTACCCGTGTTCGAGATCACCGAGGAGCGCCGATGACGGCCAACGTGGTGCCGCTACATCCGGAGCGTCTGGAGCTCACTCGCTCCGAGCGAGGCTCTCTGACGGTTCTGTTGCGATTAGGACGGTTGGCCATCCGCCTCTTCGCGTATCCGGTGATTGCACTGTGGGCGCGCTTTCCGCATTTGCCGTGGCCGTACCGAGTCATCGACCTCGCGGCGATCGTGCTGCGGCCCGTTCGGGGAGTGCGTCGTGTCCGGGTGCGACTCACGCACTGCGAAGCCGAGCTCATGTCTGCCGGAGGCGGTTCGCCACACGGCGCCATGCTCTTTCTGCATGGCGGGGCATTTGTCGTCGGCGGACTGAACACGCACCGCAGGCTGGTGTCGCGCATTGTCACGAGCGCGGGCGTCACGTCGCTTGCCGTCAACTACCGAAAGCTGCCCGGGCACTCGGTCTCCTCGGCGGTCGAGGACGCACTTGACGGATACCGGTACCTCATCGACATGGGCTACCAGCCTTCGGAGATCGTCATCGCCGGCGATTCCGCGGGTGGATTCCTTGCTCTGGCCGCCAGTCTGATCGCGCAGCGTCGCGGACTGGAATCACCCGGCGCTCTCGTGTGCATTTCACCTCTGGTGCAACGTGACCCGGCAGGCAAGCTGGTGCTGGCCGCGCAATCCAACGACCCGTTGTTCCCGCGGGCGGCGTTGATAGCCATGGAGCGCCTCATGATGTCGGGGGAGACGGCTACCGCCGGGCTCAGGGTCCTCGACAGTTTCGTCGAGGGCGCCACGGCCACGCTGGCTTGCCTACCGCCAACACTTCTTCAGGTGGGCAGTGACGAGATCCTTCGCCCTGACGCCGAATTCGCGGCTGCTCGGCTCGCCGAGGCCGGAGTGCCTGTCGAACTGCAGATATGGAGGAATCAAGTGCACGATTTCCAGATCGCCGCGGATGTGCTCCCCGATGCGCGGGCGGCCGTGGGGGAGATCTCGGCATTCGTCAGAGCTCATGTTGGACGGCCCGCCGCATGAAATTCACCGAGATTCAGATCGACGGCGCCGTCGCGTTGGTCACCGGCGGCGCGCGCGGTATCGGGCTGTCTATCGCACAGCGGCTGGCGCGTGAGGGCGCTCGGGTGGTCATCGCGGACCTCGACGGTGACGCCGCTGTTCTGGCGGCGCGGGAGATTGGTGCGGATGCAAGAGGTTTCGCGCTGGACGTAGGCGAGTCCGATGACTATCGACGTGTTGTCGCCGAGGTCGAGGACACCGTCGGGCCCATCGACATCGTGGTGAACAACGCGGGCATCATGCCAGTGGGGCCGCTGCTGGAAGAGTCCCGGGGAGTGGCCGAGGCGACGATGCGCGTCAACTTCTGGAGCCACTACATCTCCTATCAGGTGCTCGCCCCGCGGATGATCGCGAGGGGCAGAGGACATTTCATCAATGTGACATCGGCGGCGGGAGCCATTCACTCACCGGGCCTGGCCAGTTACGTCGCCTCGAAGCATGCCGCCACCGGGTTCGCGCGCAGCGCCCGCGAGGAGCTGGTCGGTACCGGCGTGACCATCTCGACAGTCATGCCGGCGGCCGTCCGCACCCAGCTCGTTGATGGTATTCCGTTCAAGTGGTGGGAGAAACTGGGCATAATTCCTCCCACCTGGGTGGCACGCGATGCGGTCGGGACCGTGCGCAATCGGCCGGCAGTGGTCGGTTCCCCGCGAGGTACGGTCCTCGCGCTGCGGTTACAGCATCTGATTCCCGAGTGGCTGTGGCTGCTGGGCCGGCGGGTCGTGAATGCGGACAGGACGGTCGGACCCGTAGACCGGAGCGCCCGCAGCGAGTATGACGGCCGGATCGACCGGCAGGTCGAGGCGACGATATGAGTACCCCCGAGCACGAGACCGTCATCATCGGCGCTGGGATCGGCGGGCTCGGCGCCGCCATCGGATTGAAGCGTGCCGGCCTGACCGATTTCGTCATCCTGGAGCGGTCCGCGGGCATCGGTGGCACCTGGTACAACAATCACTATCCTGATGTGGCAGTAGATGTCCCGGGAATCGTGTACCAGTTCTCCTTCGCAAAAAACCCCAACTGGTCCCGCACTTTTCCCAAAGGCCGGGAAGTGCAGCAATACATCGCAAGCCTGGTCGACCAGTACCGCCTCAACGACCACCTGCGGTTGGGCCACGAGGTCATGAAACGGGTATGGGACGAGGACAACCACCTGTGGCACCTCACCCTTGCCGACGGCCGGGTCATCACGTCCAGGTTCGTCATCACCGCGGTCGGCGCATTTGTGGAGCCGAAGGTGCCGGATATCCCGGGTCTGGATTCCTTTGCGGGCAAGGTGATCCAGACACAGAACTGGGACCATGACTTCGATCTGCAGGGTAAGCGGGTGGCGGTGATCGGCACCGGAGCAACCTCGGTTCAGCTCATTCCGCAGATGGCGAGGGTGGCCTCCCACGTGGACGTCTACCAGCGCCGGGCGATCTGGGTTTTCGCCAAGCCCGACTTCCCGATACCGCGTATCGCGCGGTGGGCCTTGAAGTACGTCCCGGGCCTGCAATCCCTGATCCGGGGGATCGCTGCCGCCGCGGTGGAGGTCGGCCTGGTGGCGATCACGGTATACGGCAAGCAGATTGCGCCGATAACCCTCATTCCGAACTGGGCCTGCCGGGCATTTCTGTTCAGCCAGGTCCGCGATCGCGAGCTGCGCAAGAAGCTGACACCTCAGTATGGATTCGGGTGCAAACGCCCGAGTGTCTCGAACATCTACTACCGGACTTTCACCCAGCCCCACGTCGAACTGGTGACCGATCCGATCGCCAAGATCACCCCGACGGGAATCGTCACGGCGGACGGTGCGCACCGCGATATCGACGTCCTGGTTCTGGCCACCGGGTTCGAGATGTCGCAGAGCCCCGAGGTCTATCGTGCCCGCCCCGTCAAGGGGCGCAATGGCTTCGACCTGGCCGACTACTACGAGAACAATCGTGCCAGGGCGTATGAGGGTGTCACCATGCCCCAACTGCCCAACACCTTCATGGTTTTCGGGCCGTTCGCGTGGAGCGGCAGCTCCTGGCACGTGATGGTGGAAAACGCGACGCGCATCGCCGTGCGGGTCATCACCGAGGCACGCAAGCGTGGCGCCACCGCCTTCGCGGTAACCGAAGACGCGAACAACCGTTTCTTCGATTTCATTGCGCCCAAGGCGGAATCGACCCTCATGCACGGGCGTGCGTGTGTCAACGCCAACTCCTATTACATCGACCGACATGGCGACTTCTCGTTCCTGCGCCCCACCACGGCGTACCAGTCGACGCGTGCGAGTAAACGCTTTCCGCTCGATGATTTTCGCTTCGACCGATTGCCGGTGGTGGGTGATCGCGCCCCCGTGGCCGAAACCACTGCCGTGCAGGTGAACTAGCCAAGCCTTCGAGAAGGAGACCTGTGTCCATGCCGCTTTTGATGGGTAACGCTGCGATGTCCACTAGGGCGGCCCGTTGAGGGGGAACCAACGTCATCCCGTGACGGCGTCGGAGGGGGTCCGGGCCGGAGGCCTGTCGTTTTCAACGCCGGAATTGTCAGTGAGTAGTCCGTATCGGACATCGAGTGAGGAGTCCTCATGACCACATCAGTTCCCGATCATCATGTCGTCGTGATCGGTGCGGGTATCGGAGGCCTGTGTGCCGGGGTGCGCTTGCAGCAGGCGGGTATCGAGGACTTCGTGATCCTCGACCGGGCCGCGGATCTGGGCGGGACCTGGCGCGACAATGTGTATCCGGGGATCGCCGTCGACATCCCGTCGGTGATCTACCAGTTCCCGTTTTTCCGAAACCCTAAGTGGTCTCGCGTTTTTGCGCCCGGCTCCGAAGTGCAGGCCTACCACCAGCAGGTTGCCGAACGGTTCAATCTGCGGCCGCACTTCCGTTTCGGCGTCGACGTTCGCAACGAGGAGTGGGATGAGGAGAACCACTGGTGGCGGCTGAATCTGGCTGACGGCTCGCTCATCACCGCACGGTTCGTGATCTCGGCGATCGGTCCCTTCTTCGATCCGAAGCAGCCCGGCATCAAGGGGCTCGAGAGCTTCACCGGTACCCGGGTGACGCCCGTGCAGTGGCTGCCGGAGCACGACGTGCGGGGCAAACGCGTGGCGGTGATAGGCACCGGGGCGACCGGCGTCCAATTGTGCGGTGCCATCGCCGACGAGACCGAGTCGCTCGTGGTTTTCCAGCGGACACCCGTCTACTGCATCCCCAAACCCGACTTCCGGATCCCGGTGATTGCCCAATGGGCGCTTCGTATCCCCGGATTGTTCTCCGTGATCGAGTGGGGGGCCCTGCTCGGTGGGAGCCTGGGTCTGTGGTTCCTGATTCACACCCCGGGCGCGGTGATGCGGCCGTTGATGCGGTTGTTCGATGCCGCCGGGCGTGCACTATACGGCGCGTACCTGCGTGCGGTGGTGAAGGACAGGAAGGTCGCGCGGGATCTTCTCCCGTACTTCGGGCCGCTGGGGAACCGGCCGACTCTCAACTCCGCCTTTCCGCGGGTCTTCAACAAGCCGCACTGCTCACTGGTCACCACGCCCATCGCCGAGGTCGTTCCCGAGGGAGTCAAGACCGTGGACGGGACGGTATATGAGGCCGATTTCTTGATCACCGCAACAGGTTTCGATCTGTTCTCCGAACCCGCCTCCTACAAGCGAGGACGTGTGACCGGCGCCGGTGGCCGTGATCTGGGGGACTTCTTCAATAGTCGCGGTATGCAGGCGTACGAGAGTGTCTCGATCACCGGCTTCCCCAACCGCTGGATCATCGTCGGGCCCTACTCCTGGACCGGCAACGGCGGATGGCACGGGCTGGCGGATACCGCCGTCACGCACATCGTCCGGGCCATCTCCCTGGCGGGAGAACGTGGCGCCAGCCGTATGGAAGTGCGCCAGGAGGCACTGGACCGTTTCCACCAACTCATGCTGCGCAACGGGCGGAACCTGAAGTACTACTTCACGGAACTCAATCGAGGTGTGCGGTCGTACTGGAAGAACGCCGACGATGATGTACCGTTGTTGCGGCCGACCACGACCCTGCAGGCCCGCCGGGCGGCGAAGAAGTTCCCGGCGGATGACTACGAGTATGCGCAACAGAGTCAACGTGTCGATTCCATTGCGGTCCTCAATGATTCACAGGTGGTGGTCTGAGGATGGGGTGGCCGATACTCGCCCCGAAGTGCCGGGTCGCGATGGCGGACGATTCCGCGTTCGAATCGGCAGCCATCGTGCTGCGCACCTCCCACACGTTCGATGCGCCGCGTGGTCAGGTGTGGGCGGCGCTGGACAGTGACCATGCCTGGTCATGGCTGCCCTTCGGGTGCGGTGTGCGCTATGACGAACCGTGCCGGCGAGTGGGCATGGAGCGAGAGATGGGCACCGTGTCGGCACCGTGGCGGTTCCTGTGGATCCAGCGAGAGAGGTTCTGGCGGTACGAGGCGCCGCATCGGCTCTCCTACTCGGCGGTGGCGGGAAGCTGGCCCCTGTTGCAGCTGTGGGCCGAGGACTACGTGCTCACCAGCACTCCGGGCGGCTGCACCGTCGATTGGACGGTGGCGATAACCCCGCGTTTCGTTTCCGGGTTGCCCTTGCGCTGGCTCCAACCCCTTCTGCGGGTGGTCTTCGCGTGGGGTTTCCGTCCGGGTATGCGGTCGCTCATCGCGCTCCTGGAAGACACGGACATATCCCGGGATGCGGTGTAAGGCTTAGCGGCCCTGCACTCTTCTGTTGGTTTCGACGCGCTCGGCATCCGGCCAAATCGACTTGGCCGCAGGAGAATCACAGAACACCGGCGAATCCTGCCAGTCCATGTCGATGGCACCCAGGCCGGACTGCTTGTGCACCATGCAGCTTGCGGTGAGCACCTTGCGGGTGTTCAGGTCGACCTCTTCGGCAGTCATCGTCAACGTGATGATGTGGGTGTAGCCGGCGGCGGTGGGCAGGTAGAAATCCAGATCGCGGCTAGAGAACGCACCGCTGTTGACCACGATGTACCCGTCGCCACTGGGATAGACGGCCTGTCCGAACATCTGGACGCGCTCGAAGTGGGTGGTGTCCTTCTCAGCTCGCCAGACGGAAAACCGGGTGTTGACAGCACCATTCATGACCCGGGTAGAGATCGGAATGATCATCTCGTCGCGGCCGTCTCCGTCGATGTCCTGCAGACCGGCCGGTGAGGGGCTTGACGGCTCCAAGAGCTCGTTCACTTCTTGCAGCCTGTTGCCGGTGGCGTCCTTGATGGTTACCCGGGCCGACAGCGGCGGGTAGTCCGGTGCATCCCTGTTGTCGGGGTGCGGACGCCAATACTCCACATCGAAGGTGATCCCGGTGCCGTCGGCCGCAGACAGCCGGCAGTCTGTATGTGCCTTGGGGCTGTCCGGGACGATCGTGGTGGCTCTGCTCGGGCACGGCGGCAGAGCAGCCCGTGCCACGGCCACGGGATGGACCGTCTGCGCCGAAACCATCAGGGCGGCAGCGGCGATACCCGCTCCCAGACCACCTATGCGCCGGGACATTGCCTACTTCTGACCGGGGAGCGTGGGCAGCGGCGGGAGGGCCGGCGCGGGTGCCTTACCGGGTGCGGGTGCCGTCTCGTCGGGAAGCAGCTTCTGGTCGCCGGGGTGCATGATGGTGCCGGTCGAGTTGGCATTCTTGGGGCCGATATCGGTCACCTGCCAGTTGTCGCCATCCTTCTTGACCGTGATCTGCAGAACCAGTGTGGTAGCCCGCGGTTCCGGGTTCTGGACGTTCCGGGTGGTCTGTCGGGTGGTGACCACCACCTGGTAGATGCCGTTCTGCTGGGCAACGGCATCCGCGGCGATGATCTCGCCCTTCGACGTCACCTGGGCCTGCAGCATGATGGCCTTGAGCAGCTTCTCGGCATCGCTGTACTTGTTCTTCAGCGGTTCTGCCGCGTTCTCTTTGACGTTCTTGAAGAAGCCGTCCGGGTCTTCGAAGCTATAGGTGAGCGACTTCATCGCGTACGCCGACGCCGCGTCGGTGGCCGCGGCGCGTTCCGTATCGCCGGCGCGTGTGGCGGCGAGGGCATCGGACAACTTCTGATACTGCCAGCCGCCGAGGACCGCTCCCATGATTCCCAACGCGAGCAGACCGAAGGTGATCCACTTCCAGATATTGGGAGCGCTATCACTTTCGGCTGGACCTGCTTCTTGTTCAACAGCCTTGGCCCGCTTCACCCGCTTGGCATTCGGTTCCGCGTCAGATTCGGTCTCGGCGGAGTCGGTGGTGGACTTGGTCTCCGATTTCGCGAGCTCATCGGGATCTGCGTCATCGAGGGTGAGTGTGCGATCGTCGATGTCGGTCATGATCCGGGCCTTCCTGCTGTTGCCGTTTGTGGTGCCGATGTGGGTTTGGGGGCGGGTGGTGTGGCAGCCAGCCGCGTTGGCTGAGCTGATCCTGGCTGCGGTGTGTCGGGCTGTGGCCATTCGGGTACCCCGAGATGGATGCGCAGTCCGCCTTGGTTGTTGAAGCTGGAATCCCAGAAGTCCAGCCAGTGCCCGGCGTCCAGCTTGACATCGCGCAGCGGCGCGACGATGGGTTCGAGTACTGTCGCGAATTCCGACATGGGTTCGGACAGTGCGTTGATGTAGTCGAAGAGCTTTTCGACCAGATCCGTCAGGGGCTTCCCATCGCCCAGGCCTGCTTCGACGAGCGGTTCCAGCTTTTCGATCACTTTCACCAGGGACGCCAGGCCGTCGAGGCTACCCGGAATGGTCTTGGCGGACTGCTTCAAGATATCGCCGGCCCGGATCTCACCGAGCCCGTTGGTCAGGGTCGATGTGTTGCCAATGACCTCGGCCAGATAGTGCTTGTCGTCCTTCACCATTTGCGCGAACAGCCTTGCCGTGGTGGCCAACTGATCGATGGTCTTGGTGTTGTCCACGAATCCGGCAGCGACGTTGTTGAGCGTGATTTCCAGGTCGTCGGCGTTCATGGCCTGCATTAGTGCGTTGCCCTTTTGCAGGAGATCACTCACGGTGTAGACCGGCGCTGCCTTCGACGCCGGGATCACGGCGCCGTCGCTGTAGTAGGGGGGCTCGATGCGCGCGGGTTTGAACTCCACGTACTGCTCCCCCGCGGCCGAGAGATTCTGGACGCTCACCTGGCTGTCGACGGGAATGGGGTAGCCGCTGTCGAGGGCCATCGAGATCGCCAATCCCGACGGGGTGGCCTGAATGTTGGTGACCCGGCCGACTTTGATGCCCCGCAGGGTGACCTGCGAGGTGGACATCAGCCCGCCAGAGCTTTCCAGCATGAGCGTCATGTGATTGGTCTTGTTGGTGGAGGCGATGTCCAGGACACCGAAGGCCATGTAGACGGCGCCCACCAGAGAAATGATCGAGAGCACCGCGAGAGTGAGTAGGACATTGAGCCTCATCGCACCAGCCCCATCGTCTGCATGTTCCGGATAACCGAGTCGGCGCGTTCCCCGGGGCTGACTCCCAATGTGCCATCGGGAGTTTGGATATCGGTCACGGTGTACTTGGGACCGCCATCCTTGAAGAACGGGATGATCCTGTCGCGGATGGTTCGGACCATCTTGTCGCCGAGCACCGGGATAGTGGTGTCGGCGGTTGAGGCGCTGTGGATGAATGGCGTGAGATAGGACAGGATCTGCATGAGGTTCGGGTAGTCCAGTATCTGGGCGATCTGCCGTCCGAACTCGGCGCCATTGATGATCAGATCACTAAGACTCAGAACCACTTTGGCCAGTGACGGCAGTTTGGTGGGTCCCTCGGTCAGAAGCCGTCGGTACGTTCCCTTATTGGCTCGGAAGGACTCGCTGACGGCTTGCATATTCGTCAGGATCTTGTTGAGGGTGTCCTGATTGTTGGACAGGTCATTGATGATTCCGGCCAGCGCGCGGTGGATGCGGTCAAGCTCCTCGGGCGGAGGGAAGGAGCTGTTCATGTTCGCCACGGTGGTCTGCATCGTGTTGAGGCTGCCCCCGCCGATGAGGTTTGACATGGACCGCATGAGATCTTCGACGTTGGCCGCCGGCACCGTGTTGGCCAGGGCGATGGTGTCGCCATCCTGAAGATGTGTCGGAGCCGGATCGGTGGGCGAGATCATGGCGATGTAGATGTCGCCGAGCACGGTGGCCTGCCGGAGTTCGGCCTTGACGTTCCGCGGGAACTTCGCACCGCCGTCGATATCTACGTAGACGACGGGGGTTGTGCCTTTGAGCTCCACCCGATCTAACAGGCCCACCTGCACGCCGCCCGAGTCGACCTTCGCCCGTCCGGGCAGATTGAGCACACTGGAGAATTCGATCTTGAGGCGGTACGTGTTCTTCGGTATGTACGCGCCGGGCATCGGCATCTTGGTGGGATCCAGTGCCTCCGTGGAGCACGCCGGGACCACCGTGAATGCGGCGGCGAACAGGACGATCAGTACACGTCGAATCATGACAGTGCCGCCCCCATGATCAGATTCGTCAAACCGAGGGTCACGGGGTCCGAGGCGGTGCCCGGTGCACATGCCGCCTGGGAGCCGGGGGTGTTGCGGTCACGCAGGTTCTGGCAGATGGCACTGGCCTGTTCCGGCGAGATGGCCACGCGTGGAGGAACATAGGTGACACCGTGGGTCTTCGTGTTCGGCAGATAGATGTCATCGGCCAGCCAGTTGATCACCGGTGGCAATGTGTTGAAGAAGGTGAGGATGTGCGGGGTGTAGGCGTTGAGGATGTCGCGTATCCAGGGCACCAGCTTGTCGAAGACGTTCTTGTAGAGCCGGCCGGCGGCGCGCTGCACCATGCCGTTCAGCGTCGGAAGGAGCGTCGTGAGGTAGTCGAGGCCGACCGAGAAGTTCTCCGAAATGCCCTCGATCAGGCGTGCGGTATCGGGCAGGGAGGTGACCACACCCGCGAACTCGTTCCAATATTGCAACCAGTTCGAGGTGACGATGGCGCTGTTCTCGAATAGCTGCCGGTAGTCGGCGTCGGCCTTGTAGGGATCGCCCACCATCGTGGTGAGGTTGTTCAGCATCTCCTTGAACCCGGGGCCGACGCCGTCGAGCGATCGAGCTGCACCCTTGAGGGTTTTGTTCAGTGCCTGTACGCCAGGCGAGTTCGCCGGGTCCTGGCCAGGCGCTGCTTGCATCAGCGTATCGGCGAGCTCGCCTATGGCGGAGAACGACTCGGTGACGGTCACCGGAGTTCTGGTGTTCTCTGTCGAGATGCATTGATCGCCAGTGAATTTAGGCCCCTCGCTCCATGAACGGGTGAGTTCGATACTGCGGTTGGTGATCACCGACTGCGAATAGCTGGCTGCGCCCACATCGGCGGGCAGCTCCATGTCTTGTGGAATGTCGAAGTCGACCTCGACATGGTCGGGCTTGTTGGTGACGGCTGTCACGGTGCCGATCTCGACACCGAGAAGTAAGACCTTGTTGCCCTTGTATAAACCGGATCCGTCGCGGAAATTCGCGCAGAGCGCCCGGGTGTCGTCCAGGAACGGGATATGCGCGTTCCCCAGGTACGGCATCACCATGTTCTTGACGGCGGGAAACACAGTGCGCGCACCGAAGATTCCGGCAACCGCCACTACCGCGACAAGTACCACGCCGACGGCGCTCACCAGACCCGCGCGTGCGGCGGGACGCATACCCGCGAGACGGGTCCGAATGCTGCTCACAAATGCTGGCTGTGTCATCAAGGGCCTCAGCAGAACCTGAAGAAGTGCGGTAGGCAGACGTCTTGCCCGGGGATCACCCGGTCGTTCTCGTTGATGGTGATGCCGTTGCCGCTGAGCATGGGCAGGACAATCCCCACGAGTTGGCCCCATTGTTCGGCGGCCTTGCCGAGCTTCTCGGGGTATTTGGTGAGGGTGTCGACGATGTCATCGAGGCCGTTGAGCATGGGCTCGTAATCGCGCGCGTACGCCGTGAAGAACCGATTGAAGAGTCGGAAGAGATCCCTCACCAGGACGAACACCTCGATCAGGTCAGTCGTCGACTTGCTGTATTTGGCACCGATTTTGGACAGCATGGTGACGATCGTGGCGAGTTGTTCCTTGCCTGTCTTGAAGGCACGCAGATATTCATTGGCGTAGTTCAGCGTGGCGTGAAAGTCCTCGGTGGTGGGCTCAAGTGCTTTGATGAGCGCTTGAGATGACTGAAAGAAGTCGCGTAAACCATTGGGGTACTTGTCGACTGCGTTCGCCACTTCCATCAGGCTGTCGTGGATGACCTTGGCGTCCACCTTCTTCACCACGGGTGTGAACTTCTGGAATAACTCGTTGATCTCGAAGGGGACACTGGTGCGCTCGGGCGGAATGGGTGTGTTGCCCAGAGGCGTGCTGCCTTCCGGGTAGAGGGCCAGATAGTGCCCGCCCAGTGGAGTGAGCATCCGAATGTCGGCACGGGACTCGGATCCGACCGGGACCGAGTGATCCACCGTAAAGACGGCCTTTACCAGTGATTTATCGATGCTGACGGTCGATACCTTGCCCACGGAAATCCCGGCGATGCGCACGTCGTCGCCGGCACGCAGCCCTCCGGAAGCCCGCAGATGCAGCGCATAGGTCTTCATGCCGCTGGTGTTGACGAAGGCGACGCCTGTTGCGGCCAGTACCGAGGCGATGACCAGGACCCCGATCAGCCCGTTGCGGCGATTACGCTTGGCTGCCTCGTGCTCGTCGAGGATCGGATTGTTTCGAGCGAAGATCTTCTTGAAGAAGCTCACTTACACACCACCAGATCCTGGTTGGCGAAGGACACTTCACCGATACCGGGCATTTTGACGATCCCGTTCTTGCACTCGAATGCGGTGGGGGGCGCTGTTTTCTCCTCGATCAAGGCGTCACGCATGCCCTGTACCAAGTCTGGTATCAGCGATAGCCCGGCCATGATGGTCGGTGTCCCCGGCGTGGTGCGGCTGGCCACGTCGTACAGGGGCAACTGTGCGCCATCCACCGTGTTCTCGATGTACCGCAGCATGCTGACCGATCTGCGCAGCACCGGCAGTGCGTCCGCGCCTGCTCTGTTGAACTCGTCGGCCTGCTTCTCGAACGGTGTCAGCACATCGTTGAGGTCGTTGATCAAATAGAACAGTTGATCTGAGGTGCCGCCCAGTTCCTTGGAGACATCACCCAGATTCGTGATGATGGCCTGTAGAGCGGCCTGACGATCGACCGAAAGCTTTAGCACGGCATCGATATCCCGCAGGATCGGCCCAATGCCCCGCTGGTCGCCCTGGATGAGCTGCAGGATGTTCTCGGTCAGCCGATTGAACTGGGCGGGGTCAAGTGTTTCGAATATGGGGCGAAAACCATTGAACAGCTTGGCAATATCGAAGGAGGGAATGGTCTGGCCGAGCGGTATCGTGGCTCCGGCCGCCAGTGGTGCGCTCGGTGTCGGCGCTTGCGCGATCTCGACGTACCGCTGACCGACTAGGGACTGGTACCGGATTGCCACCGTGGTGTTCTGGTAGAGCGGGTGATCCGTCAGCACGTTGAACGTGACCCGTGCGTTCTTGCCGTCCAGATGAATCTTTTCGACCTTGCCGACCTGTACGCCGGAGATGCGCACATCGTTGCCGATGATGAGCCCGGAGGCATCGGTGAACAGCGCGTCGAAGCGGCGGACCGGACCGTTTACCGGGGTGCGTAGGGCATTCACGATGATCAGAGTCAGCACCACTGCCACCGCGATAATCGCGGTGAGGCCCGTCATGAGAAGCGCAATCCGTTTCATCGCTGCGCTCCAGCCGGCGGTCCGGGGGCGGGGGCGGCCGCGTTGGAAGCCTGCCCCTCAGGCACCATCGGCAATGCCGCGCCGAGGCCGGGGGCGGTATCCATGATCAGCTGCACGTTCAGGCGCACCTTGCCGTTGTCGACAGGGAATGCGGCAGTGGTGCGATCGAACAGACCGTTGAGCCGGTCGTACGCCGGGGCCAGGCTCCCCAGGAAATAGGTATAGGGGACAGCGAGATCCATGATCGATCGAATCAGCGGAACGAGCCAGTCGTTGTTCGTGTGCAGTCCGTCGCCTGCCACTTTCAGCAGATCCGACAAGGAGTCGAGTGCGGCCGTCGCGCGCTCGGTATTGCCCGGACCCACCGTGAAGTTGAGGCTGTCCAGCAATTTGTTGGTTGATCCGATCACGGGGACGAAGTCGTTGGTCCCGTCGATCAATGAGGCCATCACATCCAGTGTTTTGGAGAAGGGCACCTTCTGGGTATCCGCGATCATCGCGAACAAGTCCCAGAACGACTTCACGACAGGGCCGGTCAGATCGGCGTGGCGCTCGAACGTCGCGATGATGGCGTTGAATTCGCGGGTGTCCAGGATCGCGCCCAGCCGCTGACCCATCCGCAGGAATCCGGTGATGGACGCGGCCTGGACGTCGCTGCTGATCTCCAGCACGCCACCGGGTTTCAGCGGCTCGCCGACGCCGCTGCTGACCAGTTCGACGGCGGCGGTGCCGAAGATGTTCGATGAAGTGAACTGCGCCTTGGTATCTGACGTGAGTGCCTTGGCCTGTCGGCCGTCGAGGATCACGGTCATCCGTTGCTTGTTGTATCCGGTGGTCTGCAGCGACTTGACCTGCCCGATGTTGTAGCCGCGGTACTTCACCTCGCCGCCGGGGCCCATGCCCTCGCCGATGGTGTTGGTGATCAGCGTGAGCTCGAATGGTTGGCCGTAGCTGCCGATTCCGGACTGATACAGCGAGTAACCGCCCGCGGCTACCACCAGCGCCAGGGCAAGCCCGCGCAACTTGAGCGCCCCGGGGCCTGCGGCCCGCCCGCTCGGATCTTTATAGATGGCCACCCATTACCCCGATATCTGAATTCCAGGATTGTTGCCCCAGAAGAGCAACGTGAGAAGCATGTCGAAAAGGACGATCGCGACCAGGGAGGCCCGGATGGCGCGACCCGAGGCCATCCCAACCCCCTCGGGACCGCCGCCGGCGTAATAGCCCTGATAGCACTGGATGGCGATGATGATGACGACGAACACCACGGCCTTGATCACCGAATAAAGCACGTCTATCGGATGGACGAATGAGTCGAAGTAATGCTTGTACACGCCCTGTGACTGGTTGTGGACGAAGAACACCATGAAGGCACAGGAGCCGTAGGCCAGCAGCAAGGTCAATATATACAGCGGGACGATGATGATGACGCCCGCGATCACGCGGGTGGTGACCACGAACGGAATGGACCTGATGCCCTGAGCTTCCAGCGCGTCGATCTCCTCGGAAATACGCATGGCCCCGATCTCGGCGGTCATCCGGCATCCGGCCTGTGCGGCGAATCCGATGGCGGCGATCATCGGTGCCATCTCCCGGGTGTTCACGTAGGCCGAGATGAATCCGGTGAGAGATCCCATGCCCACCATGTCCAGGGTCGAAAAGCCAACGATCCCAACAGATGCGCCCACCGCGATGCCCATGAACACCAGGACGCCGATGACCCCGCCGCCGACGATGATCGAGCCGTTGCCCCAGGTCATATCGACGAGCAGGACACCGGTTTGTCGCCGATAACGCTTGATGGTCTGCGGTATTGCGGCCAGCACCAGCCCGACGAACGTGATCTGGTGGCCGAGATGTTCGGCGGAGCCGCCTGCCCCCTTGGTGAAGTTCCAGATCGACCTGGCGGCTGCGGGAAGTTCGTCGGGGAAGTACCGGGCCGGACGGGAAGTCGCCATTCTCAGCCCACCTTCGATGGCATGAACATCGCCACGATCTGGGTGATCACGGTGTTGAGCACCATGACGGTGACCACGCCGATCACCACGGTGGCGTTGACGGCATCGGCGACACCTCGTGCGCCGCCCTTGGCTTCCAGGCCGCGCTGGCAGGCCACGAGGATGACCACCACACCGAACAGCCAGGTCTTGAGAACCGCGACGGTGACGTCGTTGACGTTGGCGAACGCGGCGAACGAAGACAGGTAGCTGCCAGGCGTGCCGCCCTGAAAACCCACGTTGACCAGGTAGCCGGCGAAGATGCCCACGAAAATGATGAAGATGCACAACAGCGGTGACACGAAGAGAATCGCCGCCAGTCGCGGGGTGACCAGGCGCTGGACGGGATTGACACCCATGACCCGCATGGCGTCAACCTCTTCCCGGATGCTTCTGGCACCGAGATCGGTGGCGACGGCCGACCCTGCCGCGCCACCCAGGAGGAGGGCGGCGACGATGGGTGCGCCCTGCTGGATCACGCCCAGGCCGCCGGCCGCGCCAGAGATAGACGAGGCGCCGACCTGCGAGATGATGCTGCCCGCCTGAACGGCGACGATCACACCGAACGGGATGGACACCAGGATCGCCGGAACAACCGTGACCGTCAGGATGAACCAGGACTGGATCACGGTGTCCTGCCACGGATGGCGCAGCCGGACGATGTCGCTGATGAGAAACGCGAAAGATTGCGCCACCAGATCGACATAACGTCCGAGCGTTTTCAGCATCGAATCGGTCTGAGAGATCACATATTCAGCGGGGCGCCGGACGATTCCGGGCGCCCGATCGAGTAGCTGGAATGCTCCGCCGGGGGGAGAACCGGGCACGCTGTCCACGCTCGATTTGCTGTCGGATTCACCATCGGAGTCTTCGAACCAGTCCACCGGAGCGGACGCTGCCCGCGTCTCGGCCACTACTTGACTCACGGCTGAGTTCAACAGTGGCTCCTTTGGCTTCTCAATTCGGGCCCGACCTGGACGAACAGCCCGCCTAATGGACAACTGTGTAACAGCGGGTATCTAGTACCCCACATCACAGCCGTTGGCTTAGTGTGGTGTAGGTCATGATCCATGTCAAGCGCGGGGTTGCCGCGATCGTCAGGTCGGAGCGTGTGCCCGCACACGCGGGCGTGGCCTGCGTCCCGGTGAGGGCGCAGTCATGACGAGGCTGTCGGAGGTCCCCCGACCCGGTCCTCTAGCAATTCACTGGTTCAGTGGTCAGTTTATTGGCTAGAGCAGAGGCTAGCGGAGGTTCCAGATCTTGGGACGCGAATTGTCAAGAATTTGCGAGTGCGGGGGGAACGGTCGTGATCGACCGCACCAGCTCGATGAACGAGTCGATGTATGTCTCGCGCGCATCGCCCGCGAGCTCGCCTCGGACCGCCTTGAGGGTGGCCGCCATCGACAACCCGGTGATGGCATGCGCCAGGAAGGCGGCATCGATGGCCGAGGTGATGGTGCCGTCGGCGCGGGCCTGCTCGATGATGGTGATGTTGACGGACTCGATGAGGTCGAGGATGCCGAACATGCGCTTGGTCATCGCCGAGTCGAGCAAGCCCTCACGCAGGATGACCTGCATGATCTCGGGGCTGTTGTCCAGCATGTCGAAGAGGCGGGTGAAGACCGTGCGCAGATGCTGTTCAAAGTCGCCCGCGTTGCCCGACAGGTCGCTGGTGTCATTCACCGCGGCGAGTGTTCTCTGGAAGTAACTGTCGATCACCGCGTCCAGCGCATCGCGTTTGGTATCGAAATACAGATAAAACGTGGCCCGGCCGACGCCGGCGCGCTGGGTGATGTCGGTGATGCTGGCCTTGTGGTAGCCCTTCTCGGCGAACTCCAGTGCGGCCGCTTCGGTCAGGGTGCGCTGGCGTTCGCGTGCACGCTGGGGGTTCGGCGGGCGGCCCGGTCCTCGCCGGTCTCCGTTGGTGCTGGCCACGCGAACACAGTAACCACTCCTGGCAAATATTTTGGTAAATACACTAACTTGCCGCCTCGCATTCGGGCGCGGTCACAACCAGCTTCATTAGCTGAACTCTATGTCGGATAAATATACCGAGGTGGGGTAGAGATGGTCCATACCCCCATCTAGGGCGCACGATCTCATCGCGGTAACCGCATTATTTGCTGGTCACCTGTCGAGGGTCATTTGTCACGATCTGTCATGGCGAAGATCGGTCCTCCTACGTGGTCCTATGCGCCTCGGACGCCCAGCTATTCGGTCTACGATGTGGGCGTGTCAACGCAGGTGTATCCCGATCGCGGCCTTCCTGAGCTGACCGGTGATGCGCGCGTCGACCGGTGGCGTGAGCACCGTGCGAAGGTTCGCGCGGAATTGGTCGAAGCCACCCTGAACGCGATCGACGAACTCGGTCCCGACCTCTCGATCGACGACGTCCTGAAATCGGCCGGGATTTCCCGGCCCAAGCTGTATCGCTTCTTCACCGACAAGGAAGCCCTCTTCGCCGCGGTGGCGATGCGCGTTCAGGAGTTGGTTGTCGAGCGATTGGTCTCGAACATCGACCTGTCCGTCAGTCTGCTCGAACTTTTCCGCTCCGGGCTGGCCGGCTATGTCGACCTCGTCGATGAGCGGCCCAACCTGGTGCGGTTTCTGCTGAGCGTTCAGTACGCGAATGCGACATCGCTGATCGAGAGCGGGCGCCCGTTGTCCGATGCCATTGCCCAGCTGGTGGGCTCGGTCTTCAGCTCCCGCGGCGGCAACGCCGATCACATCGAGTACGTGATCGACGCGATGCTGGCCTCCACCGGTATTGCCGTACTGCGCTGGTTCGATGAGCCGGTCATCAGCAAGGAGACTCTCGTCGACGAGCTGGTGGTTTACGTGTGGGGTGGGCTCGCGGCATCGGCCAAGGCCCGTGGCGTCGAGCTGAATCCAGACGAACCCGTCCTCGTACCTGCCGAATAGCTTCCGGCCCTGTTCCAGGGCGCCTTCTTGTGTCCTGTCGCTGGGCCGACCGCTGATCGGCCCAGCGTCGTGTTGCGCCCTTTTCATCTGCCGCGGCGTATTGCGCCCCATGCCGCCGCCGTCTTATGGTGTACTCCAGGTAGTACTTTGAGTACTAGTAACTTACCGTCACAAGGGAGTGATGACATGGTGAGCCCAGCTGCGGCGTACCCCAAGACTCGGCGGATCAGATTTCGTTTCGGCGATGACGGCAATGCCCACAAGTACTTCGTGGAAGACGACATTGTGTACAGCCACTTCGTCGCGGGACTTTCGGGAGGCTTCCCGCCTGGGGAAGAGGGATTCATCCGTTCGGTGCGCAAGTTCTCTGACCAGATCACCGATCCAGTGCTCAAGAAGCGTGTCGCGGGATTCATCGGGCAGGAGTCGGTACACGGGCAGGAGCATCGCCGGGTCAACGAGAAGCTGGTCGAAATGGGCTATCCCATCGCCTGGTGGGATTCGCAGAAGCAGATTGACCGGTTGATCCGGTTCGAGAACATGCTCCCCGCCCACGCGCATCTGGCGTTCACGGCGATGGCCGAGCATATGACCGCGATCCTCGCCGAGCGGCTGCTGGGCAGTGATGAGGTGCAGGCCATTCCGGGTGATCCCGAGGTCTGGCATCTGCTGAACTGGCACGCTTTGGAGGAGCTGGAACACAAGTCGGTGGCCTTCGATGTGTATCGCGCGGTTGGCGGTACCGAGACGATGAGGATCGGGCTCACGCTGGCCGCGATGACCATCGTGCCGCCGCTGACGCTCGGCATCCTGGCGGGATCACTGCTGTCCGATCCGGTTGCGCGGCGTCAACCGCTTCGACTGCTGAAAGAAGCGCGGGGACTTTTCGGCGGACCCTTGTTCAAGGGAATTTTGGGAGACGTCCGCAAGTATCTGCGACCGGGCTTTCACCCCGACGACATCAACACCGATGAACTGCTGGATCGTTGGCAGAAAGAGCTTTTCGGCACCAAGGGCATTCTCGTCGACCATCTCAAGTAGCCCGCGACACGTCAAAGGAGACGCGAACGGTGAGCACTGCCGCACGGCATTCAACGACGGCCGAACTGACACTACCCGATCACGAGGTAGCGGTGATCGGGGCCGGATTCGGTGGAATCGGAACCGGCATTGCATTGCAACGCAAAGGTATCCACGATTTCGTCGTCATCGACAAATGGGACCAGGTGGGTGGCACCTGGCATGCGAACACCTATCCCGGTGTCGCAGTTGACATCCCGTCAGTGGTGTACAGCTTCTCCTATGAACAACGTGGCGATTGGTCGCGTCTGTTCGCGCCGGGGGACGAGTTACAGCACTACGCCGATTTCATGGTGGACAAGTACGGACTGCGCGAGAAGCTGCGATTAGGGACAAGCATCATCCGCGCGGAGTTTGATGAGCGAAACAGCTTGTGGCGATTGACTACTGACGGCGGAAAGGAAATTACCGCCAGATACTGCGTGATGGCGGTCGGTGGCCTGGAACGCCCGAAGATGCCCGACATTCCAGGAGTCGATGACTTCGCCGGAACGCTCCTGCATACCGCACTGTGGGATCACGATGTGGCGCTTGAGGGTAAGCGTGTCGCGGTGATAGGGACCGGGGCGACCTCCTTGCAGTTGGTTCCGGCCATCGTCGACCACACCAGCCATCTCACGGTCTTCCAGCGCACACCAATCTGGGTGGGGCCGAAGTTCGATCTCGAAATCGGCTCTCTTGGGCGGAGGGTGCTGGGAAATAGGCGGATTCGTTCTGCCATCCGATCGGTGGCGACCGTCGGTATCGAGCTAGCGATGAGCGGTCAGGTGGCCGGCCCGGCCTGGCTGATCAACGCGGTTCGCCGTGCCGGCGAGGCGCCGATGCGCCGCTGGATGCGCGAGCAGGTCCATGATCCCGTCATCAGGGAGAAGTTGATCCCCCAGTACGGGTTGGGTTGCAAGCGCCCGTCGATGTCCAATGAGTACCTCAAGACGTTCAACCGGAATGACGTCAGTTTGATCACCGAATCGATCGAATGCGTGACGCCCACCGGAGTGCGTACGGTGGACGGGGTTGAGCACGACGTCGACGTGCTGATCTGCGCGACGGGATTCAAGCTGTGGGACAAGGGTTCTGTGCCACCATTCCCTGTCCTCGGGCGCCACGGACAGAATCTTGGCGACTTCTGGGACAAACACCGTTTCCAGTCCTACCAAGGGGTTTCAGTGCCCGGGTACCCCAATATGTTCTCCATCACCGGGCCGTATGGATTTGTCCTGGGGTCCTACCTGTGGATGATCGAGGCGACATCGGCGCACTTGGCGCGGGCCATCGCCGAGACCAAGCGCCGCGGAGCCACCGTCTGCGAGATCCGGCAGGAGGCCCACGACCAGTACTTCCAGAAGTGCCTGAAGCGGCAGGAGAAGAATTTCCTGTTCACCGATGTGTGCGCCGGTTCGAATACGTACTACCTGGATCAGAATGGTGACTCGCCATTCCGGCCGACGACGCACGGCGAGATGTACTGGCAAAACCGGCATTACAACCTCGACGTATATCGCTATTCAACGGGCGCTGTGGTTCCCGAGATCGTGGCATCGACCGTCGGCGAGAGTGCATGAGAAACAATCCGCTGGAACCCCGGTTGGTGGTGGTGACCGGTGCGGGGAGCGGTATTGGGCGAGCGACCGCCATCCGATTCGCCAAACGCGGTGCTTACGTGGTGGTTACCGATCTGGATCTGGACACCGCCAATGAGACAGTGGATCTGATCCACGCGGAGGGGCGCAACGCATCGGCTGTGCAGCTCGATGTCACCGATCCCGCCCACTGGGAGGATGTTGCCCGCTATGTGTCCATCGAACATGGCGTGGCGGACGTGCTGGTGAACAACGCTGGAATTGTGGTCAGCGGCCCATTCCTGAAGCTGAGCGCCGCGGACTGGGATAAGCAGTTGTCCGTGAATCTGATGGGGGTGGTGCACGGATGCCGGGTCTTCGGTGAGCAGATGGTCGCGCGTGGGGGAGGCCACATCGTCAACATTGCCTCGGCGGCGTCTTACACGCCGACCGCGGTGATGGCACCATATTCGGTGTCCAAGGCAGGGGTGAAGATGCTCACCGAATGCCTGCGGCTTGAATTGGGACCCAAGGGTGTTGGCGTGAGCGCGGTGTGCCCCGGATTCATCAACACCAATATCGGTCTGCACGGCACCATGGTGGGCGTCGACCAGGAAATCGTTAATGCAAGCCAGCGCAGCATGCAGAGAATGCGCGACGTCACGGAGAAGCTGCCGTGGACGCCGATGAGCCCCAACCTCGTCGCGCGGGCCGTGACCCGTGCGGTCCGTCTGGATCTCGTGGTGGTTCCGGTCAAGCTCGAATCGTGGTTGGGGTACTTCCTGTCGCGGGCGTTCCCGGCCCTGAACAGGCGACTGATGTCTCCGTTCGGTATCGACAGATTCGAGCGTCTGGGTGAGCGTGCGGCGGCCAAACACACTGAGTGTCAGGCTCCGATTCTTGTCGAGAGCGTGCGGTAGGAGACCAAGGTGAAACTCAACAAACTCGAGCCCCAGCTGGTGGTGGTGACCGGTGCAGGCAGCGGCATCGGCCGGGCCACCGCCATTCGATTCGCCAAACACGGCGCCCACGTGGTCGTTTCCGATATGGATCTTGACTCTGCTCAAGCCACCACGGCCATGATCCGCGCCGACGGCAACACGGCATCGGCGGTGCAATTGGACGTTACCGATCCGGTTCAGTGGGAGACCTTCGCGCGTGACGTACTCGCCGACCATGGCGTAGCCGACGTGCTGGTGAACAACGCTGGAATCGCCTTGGGCGGGGCATTTCTGAAACTCAGTCCGGCCGACTGGGACCGGTTGCTCTCGGTGAATCTCATGGGAGTGGTGCATGGGTGCCGGGTCTTCGGTGAACAGATGGTTGAACGCGGCAGCGGGCATATCGTCAACATCGCCTCGGCAGCGGCCTTCACGCCGACGCCGGTGATGGCTCCGTACTCGGTGTCCAAGGCCGGGGTGAAGATGCTCACCGAATGTCTTCGCCTGGAACTTGGTCCGAAAGGTGTTGGTGTCAGCGCAATTTGCCCAGGATTCATCAACACCAATATTGGGATCAACGGAATAACTGTGGGCGTGGACCAAGCCATGGTCGATCGGGGTAAGGAAATCATGCTCCGGGTGCAGGAGTTCGCGGCCAGCCTGCCGTTTTCCCCGATGAGCCCCGACCTGGTGGCGCGCGCCGTCCTACGCGCGGTGAAGTACGACCTTGCGGTGGTGCCGGTGCGCACCGAGGCATGGCTCGGGTACGTCCTGGGCCGAGTGGCGCCGGGAATCAACCGTCGTACCACCCAGGCATTCTCGATCGAGCGAGCCGAGCGATGGGGAGCCTGGGCGCTGGGCAAGCTGGATGATCTGAATCTGCTTCCGCGCCAAAGTGGCGTCGAGGAGGCTCGAAAGCCCACGGCAGCACGGAGGTAGACAGATGAACGACACATCAGACATCGGCGATGTGGCGCTGCATGCGCGCAACGTCACGTTCGACTTCTCGAACTCCCCGTTGCAATGGATCCCGAATGAGCCGGTGGCCTCACATGCACTGTCGGCGCTCAACTTCATGTTGCCTGCCGGCGAGCTGTTCTTTGTCGAGGTGTTCGGCCGGGCGCTGCCGCATATCAAGGATGACAAGCTGCGTGAAGAGGTCATCGGCTTTATCGGTCAGGAGCAGCTGCACTCCGACACGCACGACAAAGCGCTGCTGCAGTACTTCGGGCAGCACGGTATCGATGCACAGCCGCTGCACGATCTGACCGACCGGATGCTCGCCATCTTCAAACGGCAGACGGACCGGCTCCCACCCAAGGCGCAATACCGGGCGATGGTCGAAGGTGTGGCGATTATCGCGGGCCTGGAGCATCTCACCGCCACCGCCGGAGACTGGCTACTCAACTTCGACTTCGAGGGTTACGGTGCGGACCCGGTGATCACCGACATGTTCCGCTGGCACGGTGCAGAGGAAGTCGAACACCGCAGTGTGGCTTGGGATCTTGCTCGGCATCTTGGGGTCGGACGCCCCCGGATGCTGGCGTACTTTATCGGTTCCTGCGCGACAATCCCGGTCGGGCTTGTCTTGCTCAGCTGGCTGCTCGCACGTGCCGATCCGGGCCTGCCGAAGGTGAGCCTGGCGCGCTGGACTCGTGAAACCAACAAGGCGATGAAGCGGGGCGTCACCTTGAAGTGGAGTGTCTTGGGGGAGGGGTTCCGGAGCTTTCTGCGGCCCGGTTTCACTCCGGAATCGATCGGGGACACCGCACAGGCGGTCGCGTATCTTGCCAAGTCTCCGGCGGCCAAAGCCGCGGCCGCGGCATGACGCGGGCACTCCCGGTGGCGGCCCCGACGGGCCGTCACCCACTCGGCTGGGGCATGAAAGTTCTTGACGTCGTGGGGCCGCCCGCCGTCGCCGCATTGGGTAAGACACTGCCCGCCGTGCTGCGGCTGAGCCCGTTGTTGGGGCCCGTGCGTCAACCCACATGGGTGGACCGCTCACTGAATCTGGTTGTCCGGGAACGTTCGGTAGTCGCTGCCGATCAGGACGTGGTGGCTTTCACGTTGGCCGCCGTGGGTGGTGGAGAACTGCCGAGGTGGCGACCGGGCGCACACCTGGATGTCACCTTGCCGTCGGGGGCTGTGCGTCAGTACTCGTTGTGCGGTGACCCGCGCGACCGGTACCGGTACCGGATAGCGGTCAGGCGCATACCCGAAGGCAAGGGGGGATCCATCGAGCTGCACGACACGGTGCGCGTTGGAGACGTGCTCGGCGTCAAAGGGCCGCGAAACGCCTTCCCGCTGGCCACTACCGGTCACCTGAACGCCGGGGTCCGCCAGTTCCATTTCGTGGCCGGCGGCATCGGCATCACACCGATTCTGCCCATGCTGGCGGTCGCCACAGAGCGTGGGCTGCCCTGGACGATGACCTACGCCGGACGCAGTAAGGAGTCCATACCGTTCCGCGATGAGCTGGCCCGATACGGCGAGCGGATCACCGTCCGTACCGACGACGAGGGCGGGATGCCGACGGCAGCCGATCTGCTGCCGCCATTGCATCCCGATCTGGCGGTGTATTGCTGTGGGCCCGGCCCCATGCTGAAGGTGATTCGCGATGCGGTCGCTGAGTACCCGGGCGCAGAACTGCATTTCGAGCGATTCTCGGCTCCGCCGATCGAGAATGGGGTGCCATTCCAGGTGCAGCTGGGCGGGGGCGGCCCGGTGCTGGATGTCGGGCCGCAGAACAGTGCACTGGTTGCGGTTCTCGCGGCCCGACCCGGCACGCCGTACTCGTGCAGGCAGGGCTTCTGCGGCACCTGCAAAGTCAAGGTGCTCGCGGGCAACCCCGATCATCGCGACACCCTCTTGACCGAAACTCAGCGCGCCGAAGGCCAGATGCTCTTATGTGTGTCTCGTGCCGACGGCGGGCGACTGGTACTGGACATCTAAGAACGGAGACATGGGATGACTCTCACGACAGAGCGCGCCGACGGAGTGACGAACGACGTCGTCACCGAACACGTGGTGCGCAACGGGGATATCGACGTCGCGTACTTCATTCAGGGCAACCCGGATGGGGAAACCCTACTGCTGGTGCACGGATGGCCCGATTCGCATCACCTCTGGGACGGTGTCACGCCGCTGCTCAGGGACCGCTTCCGGGTGGTTGCCATTGACAATCGCGGTGCGGGAAAGAGCACCAACCCCAAGAGCTTCCGTGACTTCCGGCTCGCCGAGATGGCCAGCGACTACGTCGCGGTCGCGGATGCGGTGAGCCCCGACAAGCCCGTGCATGTCCTGGGCCACGACTGGGGCAGCGTCGCGATGTGGGAAGCCATTTGCAATCCCGACCTGGAACACCGGTTCTCCTCGTTCACCTCGGTGTCCGGCCCTTCTGCGCATCACATGAGCCGGTGGGTGCGCTCGCGACTCAGCAGCCCCACGCCGAAGAATGTGGCGCTTGCCCTCGGGCAGATCGGCTCGTTGCTGTACATGTTCGGGTCGATGACCCCCGTCATCCCCAACGTTCTGCTCAAGCTCGCCATGAACGAAAACCGTTGGCGTGCTGGACTGTCCGTCGCCGAAGGTGCACCTGTCGAGCAAATTCACCTCGGGCCGACGTTCATGAGTGATATCACCAGGACATTGCGTGTCTACCGGGCCAATGCACTACCGGCGATGCTGCACCCACAGGACCGCCACACCGGTGTGCCCGTCCAGGTGATTGTCGGCACCCGTGATCCCGCGGTGCGCCAGTCGAACTACGACGACGAGCTCAAATGGAACCAGCGGACATGGCGGCGAGTGGTCGACGGTGGCCATTGGCTGCCGTTCTCGCACCCGAATGTGCTCGCCACGGCGGCTGTCGAACTCATCGACGCGGTATCGGGCAAGGAGCCCGACCGCGCATTACGAAGGGCAGAAATGGGTAAGAGCCGCAAGCCGTTCGAAGACCAGCTGGTGGTCATCACGGGAGGGGGCAGTGGTATCGGCAGGGAGACCGCCCTCGAATTCGCCCGACAGGGTGCCGAGGTGGTGCTCTCGGACGTGAACCTCGACGGTGCCAACGAGACCGTCACGCTCATCGAAGAGGCCGGCGGTGTGGCGCACGCCTACCGGCTCAACGTCGCGGACGAGGACGCTGTCAACGCGCACGCGGAGGAGGTCGTCGAGCGGCACGGTGTACCCGACGTCCTGGTGAACAACGCCGGAGTGGGTGCCGCGGGCGGCTTCCTCGACACACCCTCGGAAGAGTTCCGCCGTGTTATCGAGATCAACCTGTTCGGAGTGGTGAACGGCAGTCGGGCATTTGGCGCGAAGATGGCCGAACGTGGACTCGGCGGGCACATCGTCAATCTTTCCAGCATGGCTGCCTACAGCCCGCAGAAGGCCTTCACCGCATACTCGACGAGCAAGTCCGCCGTGTTCATGTTCTCGGACTGCCTGCGCGCCGACCTCGCCGCCAACAACATCGGTGTCACCACCATCTGCCCCGGCGTGGTACACACCAATATTGTTGCCAACACCAAGATTTCGGGTGTGGATGCTGAGGAAGAGGCGCGGATGCAACAGGCCGGTGACAAGGCCTATGCGATGCGTCGATACGGCCCCGACAAGGTGGCGCGTCAGATCGTGAACGCGGTACGTAAGAATAAGCAGGTCGTGCCCGTGACACCCGAGGCCCGGCTACAGTATCTCAACAACCGGCTGGCGCCGGGCCTTACCCGCTACTTCGCATCCAAGGCGGGTATGACCGACCTCATCAAATTGGTGCCCAACAAGAAGTAGAGAGCGCTCCGCCGTCAGGTCGCGATGCGCAGCGCGGCCTCGCGGCGGGCGCGGATGAATTGTCCCTGGCCGGTGAGTGTTTGATCGATATCGGTCCACCCCTGAGCACGTAGCCAACCGGTGACTTCTTCGCGACCGAACGCGCGGAAGCCGCCGATGCGCATGGCTCCGGTGACACCCGGTAGCGATGCCGCCGGGGTGCGCAGGGATGTGAAGATCACGATCTGGCCGCCGGGTCCCGCGACTCGGCACAGTTCTCGCACGGCCTGTTCGGGATTCGGGATGAGGTAGAGCGCGGCGAGGCACACCACGGTGTCAAATGTCGCGTCGGCGAACGGAAGTGCGTGCGCGCTCCCACGGATGTAGTCAATGTGTTCGGCCGAGTTGTCGCGCACTGCCCGCCGCAGCATGGGGCCTGACAGGTCCAGGCCGATACACGCGCCGTCGTTGCCGAGCTGCGCGGCGAGTTCGCGGGTGTACAGACCGGGACCGCATGCGACATCGAGGATCTTTAGATCGCCGCGGCCGGCGATCTCGCCCATCAATGCGGTGTGGGCCTTGAGGGTGCTCTTGCCGCCATAACTGAATCCGCGGGTGAACATCGGCCGCCAGGCGCGCTCGTAGATCGCCGCCAGCAGCCGGCTCTGCATGAATCGGTTGGCCAGGGACACCGGCTCGTCGTCCTCGGGGCCGAGCACGTCGAGATAGCCGTGCTCGCGCGTGGGGGACTGTGTGATCCGGGTGGGATCCACGAACGTCTCGGCGAGCGTCAGATCTGGCTGGTTGCCCACGGTCCCTCCAGTGCACATCGGTTGATTCGAAATTAGTGAAACGGATAGTACTGGATACTTATGGTCACGCATAGACCTGTGATGTGCGAGTTTGCGCAGAACCATGCGACCGGCAGGGCTTGTTATTTAGTGAATGGCATGTCAGTCTATTAAATATGTGAGCGGGGGACGGGTGGGGAAGAGCCGTGTGCGCGCCGCAAGTAATGGAAGGAACGTGCCGTGAAACGAACCGTGGATCCAGCCCTGGGTCTGCATGATGAACCCGACTACGAAGTCGCGATCATCGGCGCCGGGCTGGGTGGCATCTGTGCGGCCATCAAGTTGCTCGAGATGGGTATCCAGGACTTCGTCATCATCGACCGGGACGAGGACTTCGGAGGCACGTGGCTGCGCAACACCTACCCCGGAGTGGGTGCCGACATCCCGACCGTTGCCTACCAGTTCACCTTCGCGCCGAAGGGGGATTGGCAACGATTCTTCGCCACCGGCGCCGAAATACAGCAGTACGCACTGGATTTGGTCACCGAGCACGGATTGCGTGCCCACGCGAGGTTCGGTACGTGTGTCGAACGAGAGGTGTTCGACGAAGAGAATCACCTTTGGCAGGTGCATACCGCCGACGGTGAGGTCATCTCGTCGCGGTTCCTGATCAGCGCGATAGGCGCCTACATCAACCCGCGAACGGCCCCGGATATCCCAGGGCTGGACACCTTCGCGGGTCCGATCCAGGTGCCGTCCCGATGGCAACACGATGTGGACATGCGCGGCAAGCGGGTCGGAATTGTGGGCGTGGGAAGTTCCACCGTGCAGATAGCACCGGCCATTGCCGGCGAGGTGGAGCACCTCGATGTGTACCAGCGGACGCCGCAGTGGTACTTCCCGAAACCAGACTTCCGGATGCCGCGCATACTGCAGCGGCTGTTGGCGGGGCGCAGATTCGCCAATACAGTCAACGGGATTGCCTTGGGGGGCATAGAACTTGGCTTACGGGTTCTGATCTACACGCCCAAGCCGTTGTTCCGGGCGGGGGCAGCGATCTTCGACAAGGTGGCGCTCTGGGCGTATCGCGGCTGGCTCCGGCACAAAGTGAATGATCCCGAGGTGCGCGAGCAGCTGCGGCCGCGGTTCGGGGCGGGCTGCACGCGCGGCACGCTGGGGGCGGACTACCTCCCGACCTTTAACCGGCCGAACGTGACACTGGTATCGAACGGTATCGACCGGATCACCCCGACGGGCATCGTCGACAAGGCGGGTGTCGAACGCCCCGTTGATATTCTGGTGCTGGCCACCGGGTACGAGATGTTCTCGGACCCGGAAACCTATCGGCTGGGAACTGTGCTGGGGACCAAGGGATTCGACCTTGCAGAGTTTTATCGCGACAACGGGCTGCAGGCCTACCAAAGCACCTCGGTCCCGGGCCTTCCCAACAGGTTCATGCTGGTCGGTCCGTACTCGTGGACCGGAACCAGCTTCCACTACATCCTGGAGAACTCGATGCGTCACATCGAGGCCGTCCTCAAGCTCGCCCGTGCCAAACGGGCCACCTGGGTCGAGGTCACGCAGGAGGCGCTGGACGACTTCCAGGCGAACATCGCCCGCAGCGGCGCCAACCTGAATCGGTACTTCACGGTGAACTGCGCGGGGTCGAACAGTTACTTCATCAACTCGCAGGGCGACACACCCTATGTGCGGCCGTGGACGGTGTTGCAGTCATATCGGCGCAGTGTCGCATTCCCTTCGGGTGCTTACGATTTCAGGTCCATCAACAGCCCAGTGAAGGAGATCGAACATGCGATTTGACGCAGTCCCCGTCGAGCTCGACGGGGTCGAGGAGTTCTTCGCCACCGCGCCGTTCGTGACTCGTGTTCGGCGCACTTTCGACGCACCTCCCGAGGAGGTATGGCGGGTGGTGTCGGGCGACCGCATGTGGTCGTGGCTGCCCTCGGTCTGGGGTTGCCGGTATCCGCAGGACATCACGCCGACCGCCGGCACCGTGCGGGATTTTCAGATGTACATCCATTCCTGGATGGTGTTCGCCCAGCACGAGCAGATCATTCACTTCGATGCCCCCCGCGTCATGCGGTACACGGCGCTGGATGCCACCCTGCCGGTATTCGGGTCGTGGTGTGAGGAGTATCGGGTTGTGCCGGAGTCTGATCCCGGCAAGTCCACCGTGGACTGGACACTGGCCTGCGCGCCGCGATACCTGACGAACATCCCGGGATCGCAGTATGTGATTCGCCCGGTCGCCGCCATCCTCAAGCCCGTCTTCTGGTTCGGCCTGGGTGGTCTCGCGCGTGAGCTGCCGGTGCGCGGTCCGCAGCGCACCGGCTGATCCCGGCCGGGGTGCCCCCGCGTTCGCGTTGTGTTCCACTGAAAACATGCGGTTGATGGCGGTGCATGCCCACCCCGACGACGAGTCGAGCCGCGGTGCGGCGACCCTGGCCAAGTACGCGGCCGAGGGGCATGAGGTTCTTGTCGTCACGGCCACCGGCGGGGAGCGTGGTGACATCCTCAACCCGGCAATGAATCTGCCGGGCACTCACGAAAATCTGACGGATGTGCGTCGTGAAGAGATGGCGCTCGCGGCGAAAACTCTTGGTGTTGACCATCACTGGCTGGGTTTTATGGACTCCGGTCTGCAGCTCGACTCCAGTCTGTTGCCCGAGGACGGGTTCGCCCGGGTGCCACTGGCCGAATCGGTGCCCCGCCTTGTCGAGGTGATCAGGCATTTCCGGCCGGACGTGATGATCACCTACAACGAATGCGGTGGCTACCCGCACCCCGATCACCTTCGCTGTCACCAGCTCGCCGTCGCCGCGTATGAGGCGTGTGAAGAGGTGGGCAAGCTCTATTACTTCCACGAAATTGTCAGGGTGACACCGGGAATGGTGAAGCTCGCCGGAAGGATGGAGCGGATCATCGGCCGTATCCCATGCCGGAGATCTAACGCAGGCCCAGCGGATCCCCGAGCGGGCGATGTCGCGGTCCCCGGTTGGGTGCGGCGGGTGGGCCTGCTGACCCGGCGGCTGCGAGGGCGCCGGGTGACCACCGAAGTCCCCTGCGCCGACTACTTCTCTGTACGTGACAGGGCCTTGCGGGCGCACGCGTCGCAAGTCGATCCCAACGGGCCGTTCTTCCTGGTGCCATGGACCTGGCAACAGCAGCTGTGGCCCACGGAGAAATTCGAACTCGCACGCACCCGCATCGCGACGACCGCGCCCGAGACCGACCTCTTCGCCGGTTTCTGACCGTTAGTGGGGTGCCGCGGCAACAGTCGCCGGATGCACCGCGATCAGTCCCAGCCCCCGGCGGCGCTTGCACATCGCCGCCAGCTCTGCGTAGGCCTTCTCGCCCAGAAGTTCCGTCAACTCGGGGCCATAGGACTGCCACACCTGCTTCTTGCCGACGTGTGCGGCCGGGTCTCCCGTGCAGTACCAGTGCAGGTCGGCGCCACCCTCACCCCAGCCGCGACGGTCATACTCGGTAATCGTCGTCTTGAGGATCTGCGAACCGTCCGGCCGGTCCACCCATGCCTGCGTCCGCCGAATCGGCAGCTGCCAGCACACCTCGGGCTTCATCGTCAGCGGCTCGACACCCAGCTTGATGGCCTTGGAATGCAGGGCACAGCCGATGCCGCCCGCGAAGCCGGGACGGTTCAGAAAGATGCACGCACCCTTGTACTTGCGTGTGCGCCACTGCTTTTCCCCGTCGAGCTCGTCCTTCTCCAGGTAGCCCTTGCGGCCCAGCCCCTTCTCCCGGAATTGCCAGTCCTCATCGGTGAGCTGTTTCGCCGAGTCGTCGAGCTTCGCCCGATCGTCGGCATCGGAGAGAAACGCCCCGTGTGAGCAGCAACCGTCGTCGGGCCGTCCGGCAACCGTGCCCTGGCAGGCGGGAGTGCCGAACACACAGGTCCAATGTGATAGCAGCCAGGTCATGTCGGCCTTGATCAAATGCTCAGGATTCTCCGGGTCGTAGAACTCCACCCATTCGCGGGCGAAGTCGAGCTCCACCTCCTGGCCGTCGAGGGAGGCGTCACGTCCAAAGGGCTGTTTTGGCAGCGTCGTCACAGATGTAAACGGTAGACCCACTAACGTGTGCTGCGTGCGATTAGGCGTGCTGGATGTCGGCAGCAACACAGTGCACCTGTTGGTGGTCGATGCCCGACGGGGTGGACACCCCACACCCATGAGTTCCACCAAGGCGGCACTGCGTCTGGCGGAGGCCATCGATGAGTCCGGCAAGCTCACCCGCAAGGGCTCCGACAGCCTGGTGCACACCATCCAGGAGTTCTCCAAGATTGCCCACAGCTCCGGCTGCGCGGAGATCATGGCGTTCGCCACGTCGGCCGTTCGGGACGCCACCAACTCCGATGAGGTGCTGACACGTGTCAAGAAGGAAACCGGCGTGGATCTCGCCGTGCTTTCCGGTGTCAACGAGTCGCGGCTGACCTTCCTGGCGGTGCGGCGCTGGTACGGCTGGAGCGCTGGACGCATCATCAACCTCGATATCGGCGGCGGCTCGCTGGAGCTGTCCTGCGGTGTCGACGAGGAACCCGATATCGCGTTGTCCCTGCCCCTGGGCGCGGGACGATTGACCCGAGAGTGGTTGGCCGAAGATCCGCCGGGACGACGCCGCGTCGCTATGCTGCGTGACTGGCTGGAATCGGAACTGGTGGACGCCGCCAAACAGATGGCGGCGGCCGGAGTGCCCGACCTGGCCGTAGCGTCCTCGAAAACGTTCCGGTCGCTCGCGCGACTCACCGGTGCGGCGCCTTCCGGCGCAGGACCACGAGTTAAGAGGACACTTACAGCAAGCGGACTGCGCCAGTTGATCGCGTTCATCTCGCGAATGACGACCGCAGACCGTGCGGAGTTGGAGGGAGTCAGTGTCGACAGGGCGCCTCAGATCGTCGCCGGAGCACTCGTTGCGGAGGCAAGCATGCGTGCTCTGTCGCTAGAGGCGGTCGACATCTGTCCGTGGGCTCTGCGCGAAGGGCTAATTCTGCGCAAGCTGGATAGCGAAGCCGATGGCACCGCACTCGTTGACTGAACCCGTCCGACACGGCCTCGGAGCCGCGACGCCGGCGACATTCAGCCTCGGACGGTAGGAGAGGACATGACCGACTCAGACGACACGCAGCGGCCGGTATCGGTTGCCGAGCTGCTGGCACGCAATGGTGCCGCTGATGGCAAGATCAGCGGCCACCGCCGCAGGATGCGGGGCAATGCCGACGCGATCCCGGTGGCCGAGCTGACCGGCGAGATCCCCGTCATCCGTGACAAGAAGGGTGGACGGGCGCGCCCCAATCCGGCGCCGTCGCCTACTGCGGAAACCTCGACGACGCCCGAGATACCCAAGACGCCCGAAACGGGAGCACGTTCCTACCTGCGCTCCAACGAGGATGCGTTGTTCGGCGGCGACAGCATGGCCGACGAGGCCGCGCGTCGCGGTACCACTGCTTCGGCGACGCCGGCTCAGCCTTCCTCGATGGCGTCGCCGCTTCGCAGCATCTTCCCGCCGACCCCCACGCCCGTCGCCCGGCCCGGCGAACCGCGCAAGTCGATCGACTTCAACGACGCCACCGGTGTCATCTCCCCGATTCCCAAGGAACCGCCCGCGGCTGAGCCGGCGCCCGCGCCGAAGCCCGCCGCGGTCGCTCCCGCCCCACCCACGGCGCAGCCTGCGCCCGTGGTGCCCGTCCCTCCGGTGTCTCGCCCCGAGCCCGTCACACCGGAGCCAGAGCCCGAGCCTGTCGCCCAGCCGCAGGCCGTCGTCGCCGAGCCGGAGACTCACGAAGACGAGCACGTGGAGGCCGTGGAGGCTGTGCAGTCTTCGGACCACGCGGAGTACGAAGAAGACGACGAGTACGAGCAGTACGCCCACGCACCCGCCGTCGAATGGACCTCACACGACGCCGAGCAGGATGTCGAGGACGACGAGTTCGAGGGCGAAGAAAACGACTACCAGCTGGAGCGCGAGCTGCAGGAGCTCGTCGGCGCGCACGGGGGTCCGGCCGAACCCGAGGCCAGTCAGTTCGCCGATGGTGAGGCCGACACCGGCGAGTCCGACGCCGAAGCCAAGGCCGACCGCCGGGAAAAGATCAAGACCTATCTACAGGGCAGCTGGATCGCCGCGCAGTACCTGCTGGCCGCGGCCGTAGGCGCGGGCCTCTTCTTCGGCTTCCGGGAATTGTGGAGCTGGAACCAGGGCATCGCGTTGATCCTGGGTGTGTTGTTCATCGCAATCCTGGTCGCCTCGCTGTGGGTGATTCGCAAGACAGTCGACCTGGCCAGCATTCTGATCGCGATCGTGGTGGGAGCTCTGATCGCGTTCGGCCCGCTTGTCCTCATGCTGCAGTCGGTGGATTAGGTAGCGTTATCCAACCGTGCGCCCTGCGATCAAGGTTGGTCTGTCCACGGCCTCGGTATATCCACTCAAAACCGAAGCGGCTTTCGAGTACGCGGCCCGGCTCGGGTACGACGGTGTGGAGCTCATGGTGTGGGCCGAGGCGGTGAGTCAGGACGTCGCCGCCGTCGCGAAGCTCTCCCGCAAGTACGACATGCCGGTGTTATCCGTGCATGCCCCGTGCCTACTGGTGTCACAGCGCGTCTGGGGTGCCAACCCGATTCCGAAGCTGGAACGCAGCGTCCGGGCCGCCGAAAAATTGGGTGCGCAGACCGTTGTCGTGCACCCACCATTTCGGTGGCAGCGGCGGTACGCCGAAGGGTTCGCCGAACAGGTTGCTTCGCTGGAGGATTCGAGTGACGTACACGTCGCGGTGGAGAACATGTTCCCGCTGCGGGCCGACCGTCTGTTCGGTGCCGGGCAGTCATCGGTGGAACGGATGAAGCGCCGCGGCGGCAGGCCCGGAATCGGAGTCTCCGCCTTCGCGCCGTCGTTCGACCCCACCGACGCCAACCATGCCCACTACACCCTCGATCTATCGCATACCGCCACCGCCGGGACCGACGCGGTGGAGATGATGCGCCGGATGGGATCGGGGCTGACGCACCTGCATCTCACCGACGGCACGGGTGCGTCCGTCGATGAACATCTGGTGCCGGGCAAGGGAACTCAGCCGGTCGCGCAGGTATGCCGGGAGCTGGCGTCCGGCGACTTCACCGGACAGGTGGTGCTGGAGGTGCACACCTCGACGGCGCGCACCGAAGACCAGCGCGAGACGATTCTGAGGGAGTCGCTGGAGTTCGCCAGAACCCATCTGGTGCGATAGGTGGCGTGGTTAATGCTCCCTTCGCGCAAGCAATGTCTCTCACGCCCGCGGGCGACGGGCTGTTTGACGCGCACCTAAACGACATCTGGACCATCGGACCCAAGCTGCACGGCGGCGTCATGCTCGCGCTGCTCGCGGGAGCTGCACGAGGGACGCTGGCTGAGGGTCTTCGCGCAAGCGGCTCATCCGCGGGCGAGAGCGAGCCCATCGCCGTCAGCGCGAGCTACCTGTTCGCCCCTTCTCCCGGTGACATGCAGGTGCGTACGTCCGTCCGTAAGCAGGGCAGGCAGATCTCCCTCGTGGATGCGGAGCTCGTCCAGGGTGGACGCACCGCGGTACACGCCGTCGTCACGCTGGGCACACCTGAACTGCATGTGGGCCCCCTGCTGACGGCCCTGCCGCCCGCGCTCACTCAGCTGCCCGCCGAGCCGCCACCCGGGGTGGCCCCGATTGCCGCCGGCCATCCGATGGGGGACATCTTCCATCTGTTCGGCGGGATCGACGTGCGCCCCTCCCTGCGCTCGATGAGCGACCTGAGCGAGCGGGGCAAGCCCGAGATCGTGCTGTGGGCACGCCCGCGCGATATGGCGCCTGACGGGTTGTTCGCCTTGGTCTGTGGCGATATCTCGGTACCGGTGACCTTCCCGCTGGGGCGCTTCGGCTGGGCGCCCACCGTGCAGCTGACCACGTATCTTCGTACGCTGCCTTCGGACGGTTGGCTGCGAGTGTTGTGCAGTACCAACCAGATCGGCCAACACTGGTTTGATTCCGAACACACGGTCATTGACTCCGAGGGTGCTCTGGTGGTGCAGTCTCGCCAGCTCGCCATGGTGCCGGTAAACTGATCGGGCTACTCGACTGGAGGGTGCCGACCATGGGTGACAAGCAGAAGACGCCTGACTGGGCCGCCGAGCGGGGCGCCTGGGTGCTCGAGAACGGGCACCGCGCCTTGTTGAAGCTGACCGGCGGCCGCTGGCCGCACAAGCTCGGGTTCATGCCAACGCTGGAGCTGCACACCATAGGGCGCAAATCCGGTGAACGCCGGTCGTCCTTGTTGAGCTCGCCCATCTTCACACCGGAGCGGATTGTCGTGATCGCGTCGCTCGGCGGCGCCTCGCACCACCCGGCCTGGTACCTGAATCTCGTGGCCAATCCGAATGTCGAGATCACGGTGCGCGGACAGACCAAGCCGTACACGGCGCGCACCGCCTCGCCCGAGGAGAAGGCTGCGCTCTGGCCGGAGATCACCCGGGGATTCGGCAACCCGTACGCGGGATATCAGCGCAGCACCACCCGGGACATCCCCGTCGTCATCTGTGAACCGGTTTAAGGAGATTTCTGTGAGCACACAACCTGATTGGGCAATCCGGACCGGCGCATGGTTCCTGGAGAACGGACACCGGGCGGTGCTCGCGCTCACCGGCGGCCGGTATCCCAAGAAGGTGCTCGGCATGCAGCCGGTGGAGCTCTACACCATCGGTAGCAAGACGGGACAGCGCCGCGGCACTCTGCTGACCGCGCCGATCTATGAGCCCGACAAGGTGGTGCTGGTGGCCTCCTACGGTGGGGGCACCGAGAACCCGGCCTGGTACAAGAACCTCGTCAAGAACCCGGCCGTCGAGATCGCCGTGGACGACGTAGCGCGTCCCTTCACGGCGCACACCGCCTCTGCCGAGGAGAAGGCCGCGCTGTGGCCGGCGATCGTCAAGGCCAACCCCGGGTATGCGGGATACCAGAAGAACACCGACCGGGAGATCCCGGTCATCATCTGCGTACCTGCGTAACCGCCGCGGGCCTGCCCGCGAGTTTCGTGGTGGCTGGTCGCGCCGCCACGGTATCCCAAATTGACAGCATGCTGTCGTATTGACAACATCATGTCGATGACACCTTCTGTCGCTCACGTGGCCATCTACGACGGGCTGGCCGACTCCGAGATCGGGCACCTTCTTGTCGAATTGAGAACCGGCCGCTTCACCCGGGCGAAGGTGAGAATCGTGACCGTCGCAGCTTCTCGCCTGCCCGTGACGACGATGGGGGGCCTGCGTGTGCTTCCCGATCTAGTGTTGTCTGAGCTCGACGTCGCGGCCAGCGACCTCTTGATACTCGGCGGTGCGCACATGTGGGATGACGGAGGCGGGGCCGAGTTCATAACTACGGCAGAGCATTTCCTAGAGGCGGGGGTACCGGTCGCCGCGATTTGTGGGGCTACTGCGGGGCTTGCTCGGGCCGGCTTACTCGACGAACGCGACCACACCAGCGCCGCGCCGGACTACCTCGTAGCGACCGGTTACCGCGGTGGGTCCCGCTACCTCGACGAGCGTGCCGTGCTGGACGGAGACCTAATCACCGCTGGCCCCCAGTCGCCCGTCCAATTTGCGTGCGCCGTCTTGCGGCGCCTGGGATTGGCATCGGAAGCCACACTCGCCGCCTACGAGGCCTTGTTCGACCGCGCAGAATTGGCGGCCTTCGCGACGCTCGCCGGAGTGCAGCAGGCGTCGTGACCGAGATACGCGGCCATCCTCCGGAAGGGGTACCTGCGCCAGATTGGCCTGAACTGCCCGCGCGAACGCACGGCGGGGACTTGCTGAGCGAGATCGTCCTGGCGACCTTCCGGCTCAATGCCCGGTTCCTGGATGCGGCTCAACAACTCGCCGCGAATGGCGACATTACCGCCGCATGGTGGCAGGTTCTCGGCGCCATTCTCGACAGCCCGCGCGCTGTGCCAGACATCGCCCGTCGCATGGGGATGACCCGCCAGGGAGTACTTCGTGTGGCTGACCTGCTCGTCGAGAAGGGTCTTGCCGAGTACCTGCCGAATCCGGCTCACCGTCGAGCCAAAATGCTGGCCTGCACGCAAGCGGGGAATTGGGCTGTTCACCGGATAGCCGTGGCTCAACGCCCCTGGGCTGACCGGATTGCTGATTCGATCGACGACCAACAACTTGAGGATGCGCTGGGGACCATGCGGCAGCTGATCGCGCGTCTCGGGGCTGACTCGCGGTGACGCCCTGCGGGTAGATCACCGCTCTGGTCTCCCTGCATACGGGAAGCGTAGGAGTGCACGGAGATTCCCGGCCGCATCGCTCCGGAGGCTGCCGACTGCATCACGCGCGGATTGCGTTAGGTGTGGGTGAACTGAGCTCTTGATTGTGAGCTGCCTCATACTCAGGATGGTTACTAGGTCAATGTCGACACTAGGAGGCCCTCATGACGCGGACACACTACGGATCGTTACGCAAGGGAGGGCTCAACTGGGATTCTTTGCCGCTCAAGCTTTTCGCCGGCGGCAATGCGAAGTTCTGGGATCCTGCCGATATCGACTTCTCGCGCGACCGGGCGGACTGGGAGTCACTCAGCGATCGAGAGCGCGACTACGCGACGCGCCTGTGCGCGCAGTTCATCGCCGGTGAGGAATCGGTGACGCAGGATATGAATCGGTGACGCAGGATATTCAGCCGTTCATGGCGGCGATGCGCGCGGAGGGGCGGCTCGGTGACGAAATGTACTTGACGCAGTTCGCCTTTGAGGAGGCCAAGCACACCCAGGTGTTTAGGCTCTGGCTCGACGCCGTGGGGATCAGCGACGATCTGCACGGCTACCTCGACGACCTTCCTGCATACCGCGAGATCTTTTTCGATGAGCTTCCCGACGCGTTGGCAACGCTGGCCACGGACCCGTCACCGGCCGCCCAGATTCGTGCATCGGTGACGTATAACCACGTCGTCGAGGGGATGCTGGCGCTCACGGGATACTTTGCATGGCACAAGATTTGTGTGGACCGAGGGATTCTGCCCGGTATGCAGGAACTGATCCGGCGGATCGGCGACGACGAGCGGCGCCACATGGCCTGGGGCACCTTCACCTGCCGGCGGCATGTCGCCGCCGACGACGCCAACTGGCCGGTGTTCGAGGCCCGCATGAACGAACTCATCCCCATCGCGTTGCGTCTCACCGAGGAAGGCTTCGGACTGTACGGCGACGACACCCCGTTTGGGCTCGTGCTGGACGAGTTCATGCAGTACTCCGCCGACAAGGGAATGCGCCGGTTCGGAACCATCAGCAGCGCGCGTGGGCGCCCACTCGGTGAGATCGATCTCGACTACTCACCGCTCCAGCTGGAAGACACCTTTGCTGCCGAGGATCGGCGGGCGCTCGCGGCCACGGCCTAGCGCGCGCTCCGCACGGTCGCCGCCCATAACCGGGGAAAGGCCACGTTGTGCAGCGGGTTGCGCAGGATCAGATGGTTGTGTGCCAGCCCAACGGCAATGCGGCGCTTCGGGTCCGCCCATCCGGTGGAACCGCCCGCGCCCATATGTCCGAAACCGCCCGCCAAACCCGGCGCGGGGATGCAGTGATAGCCGAGTTCCCAAAGATCGCGAGTGACGGGAAGGTTGGGCCTGCCCCCGCGGCCGTGAGCGAGTTCGGCGGTCTTCTCGGCCGACAGCAGCTGCCTGCCGTCCACGCTTCCCCGATTGCTCAGCGCGCCGTAGAGCTTGGCCAGCGCGGGGGCGGTGCAGATGGCGTTGCCCGCACCCATCTGGGTGTCGAACACGGGAGCGCTGGTGTGTCCGTCGTCGGCGACGATGCGCTCGGCTCCCGGCAGGTGGATCGCTCCGGCGGCGCCCCGCGCACCGGGCATGAAGTCGACGACACGTGCCCCGATGGACAGACCGCGCGAAAGAAAGGGCAGCTTCACGGCCTTGTCGAGCTGCGCGTAGATACCCGCAGGGACCGTCGGCGAATCGGCAGGCGGGCGGCCCAGGTGAATGCCGTCGACCCCGAGAACGTCCGCGAGCTCGGTGCGATACAGCGTGCGCATATCGGTGCCGGTGATCGCTCGCGCCAGCCCGGCCAGTAGCCAGCCGTAGCTCATCGCGTGATAGGCGGCCTTGCCGTAGTAGCGCCCGACCGGTACGGCGGCGAGTCGCTGCTCCATGAGTTCGTGGTCGAGAAGCTCTTCGGGGGTCGAGGCGATCGCGGCCAGCGCCGCCAAACCGGACTTGTGCGCCAGCACATCGCGCACGGTAACCGCTTCCTTGCCGTTGGCGGCGAACTCCGGCCAGTAGCGGGCGACGGGAGCGTCGTAGCTCAGTAGTCCCCGGTCGGCCAGGCGATGAATCACCGTGGCGGTCAGACCCTTCGATGCCGAATAGACGATCGGGGCGGTGTCGCGGGTCCATGACAAGCCAGGCCGTGCTTCACCGGCCCAGATATCGAGAACCGGTTCGCCGTCGACGTAGACGCAGAGCGCGCCGCCGCCGGGGTGGCCGACATACATGGACGCGAACCGCCGGACCACCCGGTCGAACTCGGGCTGTGCCCACCCACGTACCCCGTCAGGCAGACCGGTGCCGACGGATTCAGGTGCGGAAACTGGGTCCGTCTCCACGCGACGCTGCGGTTGTGACATATGTAACTTGTAGTCCGGATACCCCGCTGTGCGCCACCACTTGGCGCCGGATCTGCGAAGAGTCACAAACCGAGGCGAATGTGCCTATCTGCGTGCACATAGGGCGCGGGACACCCGGCACCCGGCCAGAAAGCCGTTTCCGGGCGCGCTAGCTGGTCTGCCATGCTGGTCGCCATGTCCAGAATCGCAATTATCGGTGGCGGCAATATCGGCGAAGCACTTATCTCCGGGCTGCTGCGAGCCGGGCGGCAAGCCAAGGACATCGTCGTTTCCGAGAAGGTCCCCGCTCGGGCGAAGGCCCTGGCCGAGGCGTACTCCATCCGGGTCAGCGAGGTGGCCGACGCCGTCGAGGGCGCCGACTTCATTGTGGTGGCGGTCAAACCATCCGATGTCGAGAGCGCGACCAGCGAGATCGCTGTCGCGCTGGCGAAACTGGACGCGGAGGGTGATGAACGCGAGACCGAACAGGTGTTGGTCTCGGTGGCGGCAGGAGTTTCCGCGGGCTTCTTCGAGTCCAAACTGGCCGCCGGGGCGCCGGTAGTACGGGTGATGCCGAACGCGCCGATGCTCGTCGGCGCCGGGGTCAGCGCCATCGCCAAGGGCCGGTTCGCGACCGACGAGCAGCTGAGCGCCGTCGCCGAGCTGCTGGAGTCGGTGGGCAGCGTCATCAAGGTGGCCGAATCCCAGATGGATACCGTCACCGCGCTGTCGGGATCGGGCCCGGCCTACTTCTTTTTGCTTGTGGAGGCGCTCGTCGATGCGGGGGTCGCTTCGGGTCTCACTCGCCCCGTCGCAACCGACCTGGTCATCCAAACCATGGCCGGATCCGCTGCGATGCTCCTCGAACGGGCGGAAACCGACGAAAATCGTGCCCCCGGACTGCAGACCCGCACCGAGGTGGATACGACCGCTGCCGAGCTTCGCGCGACGATTACCTCGCCGGGTGGCACTACCGCCGCTGCGCTGCGTGAATTGGAACGTGGAGGTTTGCGGGCAAGCGTCTACGCGGCCGTCGAAGCCGCAAAAACCCGCTCCGAGCAGCTCGGAATCACATCAGAGTAATTTAACCAAATCTTGATCAATTAGCCCACACGGGTATCAGTAACCCCACTGGTCCCGCTATTCTCCTTCTAGCACGTGCGTGTCCGTACCGCCGATGGGGAAGATCGGCGGCACGACATGTGCCAAGGGAAATGGGTATGCGATGACTTCAATGAACGGGCCATCCGCGCGCGACGGGGCCGGCGCCAAGCCGGGCCGTGATGCGGCGGCTACTGGCCAATCTGGAAAAGCTCAGTTCCTCACAGTCGCCGAGGTCGCCGCGCTGATGCGCGTCAGCAAGATGACTGTTTACCGGCTGGTGCACAACGGAGAGCTGCCCGCGGTGCGGGTCGGCCGATCGTTCCGTGTGCACGCCAAGGCCGTCAACGATCTGCTGCAGGCCTCGTACTTCGACGCTGGATAGGCCCCCGCAAGCGGATGGGTACCTCTCACTCGTGGGGGGTACCCCCCGATTCGGCCGGTTTCCTGACGGGGGACCGTAACGGGTAGAGTCATGCGGCACCCTGGTTTTAAGCCTTGAGGGGTTAGGGCGCTCGTGTACGGCTGGCATAAGCCGCTGTGCACCGCCCACGGAAAAGACGATTTCAAAGTAGTTAGCAGGAGTTCATGGGTTCAGTTATCAAGAAGCGGCGCAAGCGTATGTCCAAGAAGAAGCACCGCAAGCTGCTTCGCCGCACCCGGGTTCAGCGCAGAAAACTCGGTAAGTAAACCTTGCGTTAGTGGGTATCCGCTCGGGATGCCCATTGGTGCTGTGATGGATAGGCTTCGTCCGTGAGCACCGGTGAGACCAATCTGCATTACCCGCGGGTGGTGCTGGTCACCGGGGCCAGCCGATTCCTCGGGGGCTACCTGGCTGCACGCCTGGTGCAGAACCCGATGATCAACCGCGTCATCGCGGTGGACGCCGTCGCTCCCAGCAAGGACCTGCTGCGCAGGATGGGCCGGGCCGAGTTTGTGCGGGCCGATATTCGCAACCCGTTCATCGCGAAGGTCATCCGCAACGGTGAGGTCGATACGGTGGTGCACACCGCCTCGGCCTCGTACTCCCCGCGTTCGGGTGGGCGCGCTGCGCTCAAGGAACTGAACGTGATGGGTGCGATGCAGCTGTTCGCGGCCTGCCAGAAAGCGCCCACCGTGCAACGCGTCGTCGTCAAATCGACGGCGCAGGTGTACGGGTCCAGCGGTCGCGATCCGGTGATGTTCACCGAAGAGATGGGTGCTCGCCGCCCACCATCCGACGGATTCGCGCGGGACAGCATCGACATCGAGAGCTATGCCCGCGGTCTGGGCCGTCGCCGGCCCGATGTCGCGGTGACGATTCTGCGGTTGGCCAACCTGATCGGCCCCGGTATGGATACCGCGCTGGCTCGTTATCTGGCGGGGCCGGTGGTCCCGACCATGCTCGGACGCGACGCCCGCCTGCAGCTGCTGCATGAGCAGGATGCGCTGGGCGCACTCGAGCGCGCCACCATGGCCGGTAAGGCGGGCACGTTCAACATCGCGGCCGACGGCATGATGATGATGTCGCAGGCGGTCCGTCGTTCCGGACAACTCGGCATCCCCGTCCCCTCGTTTGCGGTAGCAGCGATCGCGTCCTTCACCAAGGGCACCAGGTACACCGAGCTGAGTTCCGAACAGCGTGACTGGCTGGCGTATGGGCGCGCGATGGACAACACCCGCATGAAGACCGAGCTCGGGTATCAGCCCAAGTGGACGACCATGGGCGCCTTTGGAGATTACGTTCGGGGCCGCGGGATCACTCCAGTTATCGAGCCAGAGTGGGTACGCTCTTTAGGAGATCGTGCGGTGGCTCTCGCGCAGAAGATCAGTTCGTAGAAATAGGGTGGAGGTGAAAAGCATGGCCGGTGAAACAAAAGCCAAAGTCATTCAACTGCAGGCTAATTCGGAGCGCCATGCTGCACGCGCTCGCCGGGCAGAGGCTCGTGCCGACGCCGGAAGGCGGCACCCGTCATCGTTGGCAAGCGGTACGCCGGCCGAAAACTCCGCGGACACTGCCGCGGTGATCCATGACCTCAACGAGATCCGTGCGGCGCAGGGCAACGCGCACGTGGGCGACGAGGAGTCGCTGACCGCGCTCGCGGCCAACATTGCCGCCGTCGCTGAGTTCATTCGCCGCCGGGTGGGCGGCGACTACAGCGTTGATGATTTCGGGTTCGATGAGCATCTCAACGAATCACTCTTACTTCCTTTGCTGAGGCCATTGTTCAACCGATGGTTCAGAGTGGACGTGACCGGCGTAGAGAACATTCCAGCGACCGGTGGAGCCCTGGTTGTGGCTAACCACGCGGGTGTGCTGCCGCTCGATGGTCTGATGCTGTCGGTGGCGGTACACGACCGCTGCCCCGGCAACCGGACCCTGCGCAACCTGGCCGCCGATATGGTGTTCGACGCACCGTTCCTGGGGCAGTTGGCGCGAAAAGCCGGTCATACGCTGGCCTGCACCGCCGATGCGCACCGGCTACTGTCCGCGGGCGAGCTGACCGCCGTGTTCCCCGAGGGATACAAGGGTCTGGGCAAGCCGTTCAAGGATCGCTACAAGCTGCAGCGGTTCGGTCGCGGGGGATTCGTCGCGGCAGCCATTCGGACCGGAGCGCCGATCATCCCGTGCTCGATCGTCGGATCCGAGGAGATTTACCCGATGATCGCCGACCTGAAGGTCATCGCCCGGCTATTTGGGCTGCCGTACTTCCCGGTGACCCCGCTGTTCCCGGCGGCTGGACCCGTCGGCTTGGTGCCGCTGCCGTCCAAGTGGCACATCGAGTTCGGCACGCCCATCCCCACGGACGGATATGACGACGCGGCCGCCGACGACCCGATGGTCACCTTCGACGTCACCGACCAGGTGCGCGAGACGATTCAACAGACGCTGTACCGGCTGCTTGCCGGGCGGCGCAACATGTTCTTCGGCTGAGCGGGTTTCTTCTGCGCCGACACGCCGCGTTCTGCGCGTTCTACCCGGCCGATGTGTCGAAAACCGTAGTCTCGCTACCGCGATGGCGTGATCAGCACCGGTACGCGACCTCAAAAGTGCCGGAAGAAGCTAACTTTCAGTTTCAATACCCCAACCTGCCGGGCGCGCTCGCGGATCTGCTGTAGTGGCGCCCGAGTGATCGGCGTAGGTTCGACGGGTGGTCACAAACCGGGTTACCGAGATGCTGGGCGTGCAGCGGCCGATAGTGCAGGCCCCGATGGGGTGGATCGCGCGCTCCCAGCTGGCGAGCGCGGTCTGCAATGCCGGTGGACTCGGGATCATCGAAACCAGCTCTGGTGAACTCGATGCCATCAAGGGCGAGATCCGCGCCATGCGTGAGCTCACCGATAGGCCGTTCGGGGTGAACATCGCGCAGGCATTCGTGCGAGACCCGTCCATCGCGCAGTTCGTGGTGGACCAGGGCGTGACGTTCGTGACCACCAGCGCGGGCGACCCCAATAAGTACACCCGGATCCTGAAAGGCAATGGGCTCACCGTCTTTCATGTTGTTCCCACACTTGCGGCAGCCCTCAAGGCCGTCGACGCGGGAGTGGACGGATTGGTGGTCGAAGGCGTCGAAGGCGGTGGTTTCAAGGACCCCAAGGGTGCATCCACCATGGTGCTGCTGCCGCTGGTGCGCTCGCATGTGGACGTCCCCATCATCGCTGCCGGAGGCATCTGCGACGGCGCCTCGATGGCTGCCGCGTTCGCGCTCGGCGCCGAGGGGGTACAGATGGGCACCCGGATGATGTCGGCCGCCGAATCGCCCATCCACGGAAATTGGAAGGCTGCGGTCGTCGCCGCCCGCGAGACCGACACCGTACTGCTCAACCGGCTGACCAAGCCAGGCCTGCGTGCGCTACGCAGCGAGCGCACCGAGGAGATGGAACGGCGAGATCTGGTGTCACTGCTGGAGACCGGGAATCCGTTGGACCTCTACTTCGGAGGCAATATGGACACCTTCGTACCGCTCGGCGGTCAAGTCGCCGGGCGCATCGGCGCGGTGGAGTCGGTGAAAGACATCCTCGACACCACCATGGACGAGTTCACCGCCGTGATCGGCAAGCTCGCCGCCCAATACAGCTGACCACGAATAGAGCCCGGTAACGGCCGTGCGTACCGCATCGCGGTCGTCGGCTGGCCCGAGTGCAGGGGATATCCAACGGCAAACAGGACGCCCGCAAGAGTGTCCGCGTCTGCCGCCCGCTGTAGTCGTCGCTGGTCTCGGTGGTGCAGGACCGCTATACCTGCGGATCAGCAAAGGTATTCGGTCCTGACACCAGGAGTTATCGGTAGTTCCTCGCAAACAGCTGGTGGCCGCCTGTAACGAATATGCTGACGTGCCGATAGGCACTATTGATGTTAGCCTTTCACTCATTGCGGGGGGCGCTCGGCTGTTACACCGCTACCCTGAATTGAGGATCAGTATTGTGACTCAACCTTCGCTGGAAGGTGAGACCGGCACCGCTCTGTACTACGGCAGCGGCAATTTTCCCGCAGCTCCCATGATGTTCGGGGGTGTTATCGCGACCTTCATCGTGGTTGCCACGTTGGTGGGGATCGAGGACGGCAGAAACTTCAGTGCTTCTCGGCCGACGCTAGTTCAGGAAGTTGCTTCTGTGACACCCGAGGGTGAGGGACCTGGCCGCCAGGCGCATGCTGGTCAGTTAGCTCTGGCCGTGACCGATGTCACGGCATCCCCGGTGGCAGGCGATCTCTCGCTGACCCAGACCGAACAGAGCGGCCATGTTCTGGTCGGTGTGCGCGTGATCAATGACGGTGACGCCCCGCAGAGGTTCGAGCCTGCGATTCAGCAACTTGTTGTGGGCGATCAAACCTTCGGCGCGAACCCGACGGTCTCGCAGCCCGTGCTCGGCGCAGATCTCGGTCCCGGCGAGAGCATCGTTGCGTCCATTGCGTTCGACGTTCCCGAGGGTGCCGAGCCTTCGGCGATCATCCTGCGTGACTCGGTGACAGCCGCCGGCACTCAGGTGAGTTTGGCTGACGTGGGCGATAGCGGCGTGGCGCAGTGATCAACCCAGTTTCTGGTCGGGAAAGGCGACTCCCGGGTGCTGGTCGGCGCCCGGGGTACGAGTGAGAGGCGCTGTGTGACCACGGAACTGAACCCGGAAGCAATCTGGAAGGCACTGCCCGGCGAGCTCACATCAGCACTGATCGGGCGGGCCTCCGAACCCCTGAATGATGAGCTGCTGATCAAGTGTCATCGCGCAGCCGAAAAGAACGACCTGCCGATCTTCTGGCGGCCGGACCCGGACGCCGGTTTCGGCCGGCACCGACTGCATCCGGCACTCATCGAGTACATCGCCAGCCTCAAAAAGGGCGGCTAGCTCGCCCATTGCGCCGTTACGGGCTGCACGTCCCGGCGTTGACCCAGCGGCCGTTGTAGCCCACGCACGCGTGAACGTTCGGTGCGGGGGGAGGGGGCGGAGGATCGTCCGGCAAGGGTGCATAGTCCTCGGGTGGCGGCGCGTATCGCTGCACGGTGTCGGCGATGTTTGCGCAGCCGCTCACCGAGATTCGGCGGCCGCCCCCTACGCAGACGTCGGCGTTGGCTATTGGTTGCGCAATCGGTAGCAGTCCGGCGAACGCCACCGCAACGGTCACCATTGCTGTCGCGCGCCTCACGGCTGGCGCTCCTGTGGCAGCTGGCAGCGCTCACGGAAGTCGACGACGGGCTGCCGGATGGAGCGCAGATCGTTTTCGGCCTCGGGGTTGGTGCTGAAGTAGGCCTTCACCGCGCTCTGCATCTCGCTGTGCGGCTTACCCGCCTGGCCGGTGAAGAACTCGTTGACGTCCGGGTGGGTGAATAGGTAGCTCGATGTCGATGCGGCGACGCCCGCCGAGACTCCGGCCAGGTCGGCCGCCGTGCAGTTCGTCGGACGCTCGGGCTCCGCATTCGCGGCCGCCGCGGCGATGAGCGCGGCGGCGCCCAGGGCCGTAAACAGGCTTGTGGCAATGAGTTTCATGGACCGCTCCTTACGGGATTTGTTGCACAGCGGGTGGTTTCCAGGTGCCGTCAATGATCGACGGCGGTGTCTGCGTGGGCCAGTACAGGCGCATCGTCAGATTGAATCTGCCCGCGGGTGCGGGGAGCCAGTTGGCTTCCTTCTCGGGTCCTGGGGTCTCATGCTGCAGATACAGATCCACGGAGCCGTCGGGATTGAGGGTGAAGTTATCGCGCTGGCTCAGGGTATAGCGGCCCAGCGGGTTGTCGACGAAGTAGAAATCCCCGTCGTACATGGTCAGCGACCAGAACCCCTCGACGGGTGGCAGTTGGTCCTTGCCGAAGTGCAGCGTGTACTTGTTGGCTCCGTTGTAGAGCTGACCGGTGGCGTCGGCTTCGGAGGTGGGGTACACGGCATCCTCTGGCCGGTTGGCTCCGAGGCCGAAGTAGGTGACGGTGGCGCGTTGCAGATAGTTGGTTTCGTAAAGCCCCATCTGGGTGCTGAATTGCCAGCCATTGATGTCTTTGCCGAGATCTTTGAAGTGTGCCGTGATCTTGTCGACGCCCTCCTTGGGCACCGTCTGCAAGGCGTTCACGGCCGCGGCGCCGAGCCCGTCGATATTGAAGGGCGTACCGGCCTCGATGCCGATCTTGGCCATCTTGTCGACCATCGGCTTATCGGCCTCGGTGGGCGGGTTGTCTCTCATCAGGGTGGCGAGCAGGCCGAAGTAGTCCTTGGCGCTCAGGTTGTTGACCTGATCGCGCGCGGGAGTCTTCATATCGACACTCGGATCGACCGTGCCGGCCGGTGGGGTGTAGGGCTTGCCGTAGGAGCTCAACGGAACCAGCGAGATCGCGTCCTGCATCGTGTGGACGGCTGCCAAATCTTCGGGCGTGCCGGAGCAGTAGATGCGACCGATGAGCCACACGATGGCGGTCGGGGACTTGTACTCCTTGACGCCCGCGGGCAGGGTGCCCTTCCAGTTGGGGCCGGTGATGGCGTAGGTCTGCGGCCCTGTACCGGTGGTGCGCTTGCCGGGTACCTCGAAGACATTGGTGTACCCGTCCAGCATCGGGAACAGGTAGTAGCGATCATCCGCCTCGGGCAGGCTCAGCACATACGGTTCCTTGCTTACGTCGACGAATCCGTTGGTGTAGAGGGTGTCTGCGTTGGGTGTGGTGACATCCCGGAACGCCGCCGTCGGGTATTCACGCATCCGCGCGAGCTGGCCCATGGGAGCCCGCGGCGCTTCGACTTTGGCGACATTGGTCATCACCCGCCGCGTCATCTCCATGGTCACCAGCGGGTAGCCGTACACGTAGGCATCCAGCGCAATCGCCTTCGCCTCATCGGCGGAAAGCTTCTGGGGTTCAGAATCTTTCGAGCAGCTAGTCATCCCGGTCGCCAACAAGACGGCGCTCGTGACGGCCAGCCATCTGCTCCACTGCCAACGCCTACCGCTCACGGGCGACACCCTTTCCAGTTGTGATGATCTTGGTCGATCACCGTCGATCGTGCAGCATTTTCACAGGGTTGTCTTGACTTTGACGGACAGATATTTGACAGTTCAGGACATGTCAGTCATCCGCGGCTCGGCGTTGACCAACTATCACCCCCTGGTGTCGGAGCTCGGCGGTGACTGCGGCAAGCTGCTTGCCGCAGCGAGGATTTCACCGGACGATGTCGGGGTCTACGACCGGTTCATCTCGCTGCCGAGCGGGATGGCCGTGCTGGAGGAGACCGCGACTGCGCTCGGCGTGCCCGACTTCGGCCTGCGGCTTGCGCGACGGCAGGGGATCGAGATCCTGGGGCCCGTGGGCCTAGCCGCGCGTAGCGCGGCAACCGTTGCCGATGCGTTCGACATTCTTGAAAAGTTCATGGCCGCATACTGTCCCGCCATCGGCGTGCGGGTTATCGATCTGCCCGATCCGGTGCACTGCCGGTGCGAGTTCGAGTTCCTGCTCACCCCGGCGCCCCCGCAGGCACAGGCGCTCGAGCTGTCCCTCGGCGTGACGTTGCGGGTGCTGCACCACTTCCTGGGCCGCGGTTATCGACCAGTGGCGGTGCACCTGCCCCACGCGGCCTTGACGGCACCGTCGGAGTATCGGCGTTACTTCGGCTGTCCGACGTTGTTCCGCGAACCCGTTGCGGGGTTCACACTGCGCGCCACCGATATGCAGAGGTCGCTACCCAAAGACCGGCTCGCGCATCAGACCGCCGTCGATTACCTGACGGGGACCCTCGCCGACCGTCGGCCGGATTCGAGCCGACTGGCCCGGATCCTCATCCGGCAGCTGCTTCCCACTGGGGCGATCGGTCTGGGGGACATCGCATTACACCTCGGAGTACACCCAAAAGCGCTGCAACGGCGTCTCCGTTCCGAGGGCACGACCTTCGCCGAACTCGTCGACCACATCCGCCGTGAAACCGCCGAGCGATTGCTTTCCGATACCGAGCTGAACCTGGACCATGTCAGCAGGCAACTCGGCTACGCCGAACAGAGTGTGTTCACCCGAAGTTGTAAGCGCTGGTTCGGTACTACCCCGAGTGCTTACCGAACGAACCGCAGAGGCCGCTAGCCCTTGCGATGTGAGGCGATGTTGGCCGCCATGGAGTTCGCGTCGGTCTCGTGTCCCTCGGCCTCGCCGATCATGGTGACGATGCTCGTGGCCACGGGTTGCCCGTCGGCATCGGTGACCTCGGCGCGCACCTCGGCGGTCACCATGCCGTGCGACTCCAGCACGCTGTCCAGGTAGCTGTCGAAGTACAGCCGGTCTCCCGCCTTGACGGGGCGGTGGAATTTCAGCTTCTGGTCGCGGTGCAGCACACGTGCCACGTTGATGGGCAGATCCATCTCGGTGAAGATCTTGTGCTGCACACGCCGGCCCGCGACGGCGAGGAACGTGATAGGCGCGACGACACCGGAGTTCTCCTCGCAGCCGTCCTTGATGGCCGCCGCGAATTCACGCATCTTCTCGCGACCGACCTCGAAGTAATCGGGGTAGCGGTAGTGCGTTCCGATGATGTCTTGGCGGATGGCCATGCATTAACCCATTTCGCTGCAGGTCAGGTACGAATCTAGACAGTTCGAGCGGCGCTGAGCCTATCAGCAGCGGTAATGGTGATTGTTACGTCTCGCGTCGGGCCAGCGCGGCCGCCAACGCTCCGCCCGCGGCACCGAGCAGCACCGCCGACGGCACGCCGATGCGGGCGGCCTTGCGCGCCGTGCGGAAGTCGCGGACCTCCCAGCCCCGGCGTCGTGCCACGTCGCGCAGCTCCGCGTCGGGATTGATGGCCACGGCGGTGCCCACCAGTGACAACATCGGCACATCGTTGACGCTGTCGCTATAGGCGGTGCAGCGCTTGAGATTCAGTCCGTTACGGATGGCAAGGTTGCGCACGGCACGCGCCTTGCCCGGTCCGTGCAGGATGTCGCCAACCAGGCGTCCGGTGAACACCCCGTCCACCGATTCCGCGACGGTGCCCAGCGCTCCGGTGAGGCCCAGCCGTCGGGCGATGGTCTCGGCGAGTTCCTTGGGTGTGGCAGTGACGAGCCACACCTGCTGGCCGGCGTCGAGGTGCATCTGGGTCAGCGCCCGGGTGCCGGGCCAGATCTTGTCGGCGATCGTCTCGTCGTAGATGTCCTCACTGAGGTTGACGAGTTCATCGACACTGCGACCCTCGATGAACGAGAGCGCCTTCTGCCGGCCCGCGGCGACGTCATCGGAGTTCTCCCGGCCGGTCAGCCGGAACTTCGCCTGCGCCCAGACGAACTGAAGCATGTCCGAGTACTTGAAGTAGTCGCGTTCGGCCAGGCCGCGGCCGAAGTGAACCAGCGAGGAGCCATGTACCAGCGTGTTGTCGACATCGAAAAACGCGGCGGCGGTCAGATCCGCGGGCGGAGGGCCCGAGGGCACTTCGGCCGCCGCGGAGTCGGCCTCGGCGAAGGAGGCGGCGCGTGCGACGTCTTCGGCGAACGCCTCGGCGAGCAGCTGCTCCTCCGCGGAGCCTTCGGCAGGGGGGTCGCCGTTGATCTGGGGGCTGGTCATAACCGGCTTAACCGCCCTTCCTGTCCGCCGTTTCCGAATGCCGTTTAACCCTACTGAGGGTGGCGGGAGCTCGGGGGACCCGGTGGCAGAATTGGTATATGACATCTCTAACGCTGCTGACGCGCCCGGGCTGCTCTGCCTGCGAACGAGCGCAGCGTGAATTGGCGGCCCTGGCCGGCGAGTTCGGGGTCCCGCTCACCGTCACCGATGTGGATGAGGCCGCGATCACAGATTCGTCTTTGCGTGCGGAGTTTGGTGACCGGCTTCCGGTGGTGCTGTTGGACGGTCAGGAGCACAGCTATTGGGAAGTGGATGAGCCCCGGCTCCGGGCGGACCTGAAACGTGACCGATAACAGGCTGTTTGGATTTTGCCCAGTGGCCATTTTCGGGCTACCGTGCATGAAGTTCGAGCCTCACCAAAAGCAAGGGAGCTGGACAGTGAGATGTCAGCGGAGTGACCTGCGGTGAGCGTCCTGCTGTTCGGAGCCTCGCACCGTAGCGCGCCTGTGCCGGTGCTGGAGAAGCTGGCGATTGGCGAGGCCGATCAGCCCAAGATCATTGAACACATTCTGCAATCGCCCCTGGTCAGCGAGGTCATGGTGCTCTCGACCTGCAACCGGGTCGAGGTATATGCCGTGGTCGAGGCCTTCCATGGTGGCCTGACTGTCATCGGTGAGGCCATTGCCCGGCATGCCGGTATGGGCATGAACGAGCTCACCAAATACGCCTACGTCCGATACAGCGAGGCCGCCGTCGAGCACCTGTTCGCGGTGGCCAGCGGCCTGGATTCCATGGTGGTTGGCGAGCAGCAGGTGTTGGGCCAGGTGCGCAACGCCTATGCCACCGCCGAAACGCATCAAGCGGTGGGCCGGGTGCTGCACGAGCTGTCCCAGAGCGCCCTGCGCGTGGGTAAACGAGTGCATTCGGAGACCGGTATCGACGCGGCCGGGGCCTCGGTGGTGTCGGTGGCCCTCGATCTGGCCGACGGCAAGCTCAACGGTCTGCCCGGACGCACCGCTGCCGTTGTCGGCGCCGGCTCGATGGGCTCCTTGGCGACCGCGCAATTGATCCGCGCGGGTATCGACAACCTCTGGGTGGTCAACCGCAGCGCGGAGCGTGCGCAACGCCTCGCGGCGACGGCGCGCGAGGCGGGTGTGAACGCGCAGGCGATCACCCTCGACAACCTGGACCAGGCGCTGGCGCAGTCCGATGTGGTGGTGTCGTGTACCGGGGCAGTCCGGCCGGTGATCTCGCTGGCCGACGTGCACCGTGCTCTGGGTGGTGGACGCCAACTCGTCTTCTGTGACCTGGGCATGCCGCGTGACGTGGACCCCACGGTGGCCGGTCTGCCCGGCGTCGTCGTGGTGGACATGGAGCGCATCCAGCGTGAGCCCACCGCGCGTGCGGCGGCCAACGATGCCGGCGCGGCCCGCCAGATCGTCAACGACGAGGTCGCCCGGTACCTGACCGGTGAGCGGATGGCGGAGGTCACCCCGACGGTTACCGCCCTGCGCCAACGGGCCGCCGAGGTGGTGGAGGCCGAGCTGCTGCGCCTGGACGGCCGTCTGCCGAGTCTGGCGGGGGCCGAGCGGGACGAGGTCGCCAAGACTGTTCGCCGAGTCGTCGACAAGCTGCTGCACGCCCCCACGGTGCGGGTGAAGCAGCTGGCGTCCGCACCCGGCGGTGACAGCTACGCCGAGGCGTTGCGTGAGTTGTTCGAGCTCGATCCGCACACCGTCGAGGCGGTGGCGACGGCGGGTGAACTACCGCTTGCCACAACGGAATTGCACGAAGAGAGCCGTGGTTGATGGTCCTCACCCGAGTGGCTCGCCGATTCCTCATGGTCTTCGCGTAAGCGGCTCATCGATCCTGACCGTCTTCGCCCGAGAGGCTCATCCATGATCCGAATTGGTACCCGCGGCAGTCTGTTGGCGACGACGCAAGCCGGGGGAATCAGGGATGCTCTGCGCGCCAAAGGGCACGAGGCGGAGCTGGTAATCGTGACCACAGCCGGGGACCAGTCGTCTGCACCCGTCGAGCAAATCGGTGTGGGGGTCTTCACGGCCGCTCTGCGCGAGGCCATCGCCGATAACGTCGTCGATGTTGCCGTGCACTCTTACAAGGATTTGCCAACGGCGGCCGATCCGCGGTTCGTCATAGCCGCCATTCCGCCTCGTGAAGACTATCGGGACGCCCTCGTGGCCCGGGACGGATTGGTGTTGGGGGAGTTGCCCACGGGCTCGGTGATCGGTACCTCCTCCCCGCGACGCGCCGCGCAGCTTAGAGCACTGGGTCTCGGTTTGGAAATTCGCCCCCTAAGAGGCAACCTGGATACCAGGTTGAGCAGGGTCTCCAATGGTGATCTTGATGCTGTGGTAGTCGCCCGGGCGGGTTTGGCCCGTATCGGACGTTTGGACCGCATCACCGAGACACTGGAACCGGTGCAGGTATTGCCCGCGCCGGCTCAGGGAGCGCTGGCGGTGGAGTGCCGCAGTGAGGTCACCGATCTGGTGGCTGTACTGGCGGAACTCGATCACGCCGACACGCGCGCCGCGGTGACTGCCGAAAGGGCCCTGCTTGCCGAGCTGGAGGCGGGCTGTACCGCACCAGTTGGCGCGATCGCCGAGGTGGTCGAGTCGATTGATGAGGATGGCCGTGTCTTCGACGAACTGTCGTTGCGCGGATGTGCGGCGGCGCTGGACGGATCTGACGTGATTCGGGCCTCCGGGATTGGCACCCCCGAACGGGCCGCAGAGCTTGGGCTCGCGGTCGCGAGGGAACTGCTCGATCTCGGTGCGCGAGCACTGATGACAGCTGAATAGGCGGCGCAAACCGCCGATATGGGAGGCAGTAGTGACCCGAGGGCGCAAGAAGCCAGGGCGCATCCTGTTCGTTGGTTCCGGGCCGGGAGACCCTGGCCTGTTGACCGTCCGGGCGCGCGCGGTGCTCACCAGCGCTACGGTCGCGTTCACCGACCCCGATGTGCCGCAAGCGGTACTCGATCTCGTCGGGTCCGCGGTCGAACTTCCTGAACCGGCGCCCGTCAAACCTGCGACCGGTGGTGAGGAAGCGCCCGCGTCGGGTGACGCTGAGGCCGCTGCCGAACCGCCACTCACCATCGACATTCGCCCGGCTCTGGGCGATCCTGCCGATGTCGCCAAGACTCTGGTCGCCGAGGCCAAGAACGGCGTGGACGTGGTGCGGCTGGTCGCCGGAGATCCGCTCTCGATCGATTCGGTGCTCGCCGAGGTCATCGCGGTTACGCGTACCCAGGTGGCCTTTGAGATTCTGCCCGGTCTGTCGTCGAGCACAGCGGTGCCCGCGTACGCCGGCCTGCCGCCGGGATCGGCGCACACCGTCGCCGATGTGCGCGGCGATGTGGACTGGGCGGCGCTGGCCGCCGCCCCCGGCCCGCTGATCCTGCACGCCACCCCGACGCATGTACCGGACGCCGCTAAGGCGCTCATCGAGCACGGTTTGTCCGATCAGACTCTGGTCGCGGTCACCGCGCAGGGCACCACCTGCGCGCAGCGGACCGTGGAGACCACGCTGGCCTCGCTGATCGACGGTGTCCCGGTGGACGCCAATGATCCGCACGGGCCGATGACCGGCGCCCTGGTGTTGACGATCGGCCGTGTGGTTGCTGGTCGCTCCAAGCTGAACTGGTGGGAGAGCCGCGCGCTGTACGGCTGGACTGTGCTGGTGCCGCGCACCAAGGATCAGGCCGGCGAGATGAGCGAGAAGCTTGTCGGATACGGAGCCCTGCCGGTCGAGGTGCCCACCATCGCCGTCGAGCCCCCGCGTAGCCCCGCACAGATGGAAAGGGCCGTGAAGGGTTTGGTCGACGGCCGCTACCAGTGGGTGGTCTTCACCTCCACCAACGCGGTCCGTGCGGTGTGGGAGAAGTTCGCCGAATTCGGCCTGGACGCTCGCGCCTTCTCGGGTGTGAAGATCGCATGCGTGGGTCAGGCCACCGCCGAGAAGGTGCGTGCCTTCGGTATCAATCCGGAGCTGGTACCCGCGGGTGAGCAGTCCTCGCTCGGACTGCTCGACGAGTTCCCGCCCTATGACGACGTTTTCGATCCGGTGAACCGGGTGCTGCTGCCCCGCGCCGACATCGCCACCGAGACCCTCGCCGAGGGCCTGCGGGAGCGTGGCTGGGAAATCGACGACGTGACCGCCTACCGCACTGTGCGGGCGGCGCCGCCGGCGGCGCAGACGCGCGAGATGATCAAGACCGGCGGATTTGACGCCGTGTGCTTCACCTCGAGCTCGACGGTCCGCAACCTGGTGGGTATCGCCGGGAAGCCGCACGCACGCACCATCGTGGCCTGCATCGGACCGAAAACCGCTGAGACCGCCATCGAATTCGGGCTGCGCGTGGACGTGCAGCCGGAGACTGCCGCTGTCGGTCCACTGGTGGAGGCTCTTGCCGAGCACGCCGCCCGGTTGCGCACCGAGGGCGCACTGCCGCCGCCCCGTAAGAAGAGCCGACGGCGTTAAGCGGAGATTCAGCGGAAGGCCATTGCCGTGCCATTTCCATACCAGCGTCCGCGTCGGCTGAGAGCCACCCCGGCGATCCGCCGGCTGGTGGCCGAGACCACGCTGGCGCCACGGCAGTTGGTGTTGCCGATGTTCGTGGCCGATGGTGTGGCCGAATCGCGCCCCATCGCGTCTATGCCGGGTGTGGTGCAACACAGCGTTGAATCCCTGCGTGGGGCCGCCGAGGACGCGGTAAAGGCCGGTGTCGGCGGGCTCATGCTGTTCGGGGTTCCCGAGGAGAAGGACAAGGACGCCTCCGGGAGTGCCGGGCTGGCTCCGGAAGGCATTCTGAACCGTGCGCTGTCGATCCTGTCGGCGGACCTGGGTGACTCCACGGTGCTGATGGCCGACACCTGTCTCGACGAATTCACCGATCACGGCCACTGCGGGGTGCTGGACGCCTCGGGCCGGGTGGATAACGATGCGACGCTGACGCAGTACGTGGACATGGCGGTGGCGCAGGCGAATTCGGGTGCTCGTGTGGTGGGTCCCAGCGGCATGATGGACGGCCAGGTGGCGGCCATTCGCGAGGGCCTGGATGCTGCCGGGCACACCGACGTGATCATCCTGGCGTATGCCGCCAAGTACGCCTCGGCCTTCTATGGGCCCTTCCGCGAGGCGGTGGGATCATCGCTGCGCGGAGATCGGCGCACCTACCAGCAGGACGTGGCGAACGGCCGGGAAGCTTTACGCGAGGCCGAGCTTGACGTCGAGGAGGGCGCCGACATCCTGATGGTGAAACCGGCGATGGCCTACCTCGACGTGCTCCGGCAGGTTGCCGATGTCTCTCCGGTGCCGGTCGCGGCATACCAGGTGTCGGGGGAGTATTCGATGATCTGTGCTGCGGCGCAGAATAATTGGATCGATTTGCAGGCCATGGCGCTGGAGACGCTGACCTCGATCCGGCGTGCGGGGGCCGATATCGTGCTGACATATTGGGCCGCGGACGTCGCGGGCTGGCTGGAGTAGGCGGTTTGTCCCCTTCCACTACCGTGGTCGCGTGATGTATCCCGATCCGCACAATCAGAGTGGATTGACTGGACAACCCTCGGCAGGTCCGGCCAAGCCGCGACCCGACGATATCGACACCGGTTGTTGGCTGTGGCTTGCCGCGCTCCCGCTGATGATCGTGAGCTACATGGCCGCGAACGTCGGTCAATGGCAGCAGGACCCGGAGGTGCGCAAGGCCGCCCCGCTGTGGACGGTGTATGCCTTCAACGGGTTCATCGTCGTCGTGGTGGGGGCCCTCGTCGTCACCGGGATCTTCCTGATGCGCGCGGGATACCGCCTGGCTCGCACCTTCCTGACCGGTGGCGCGGTGGGTTCGGTGGTGTTCACCGCGACGCGGTTGGTCGACCTGGAGGGGGTGCCGGCGATTGTGCAGGCGCTCTCGGGGATCACCGCGTCCGTCTTGATCTGCGGCGGGCTGTTCCTGTTGCATCGCGAGGACTCCACCGCGTACCTGACGAGGCAGCGCTAGTACCCCGATACGCTGCCGGAATGATGCCCGAAATGACGATAGGGGCCCGCATGACACCCGAACAACCGCGCCCGCGCATCGTCGATGTGGCGTTCTGGTTCTGGGTGGTCTCATCGGCCGCCCTGTTCCTCAACGGTCTGGCCGGGGTGACCCAGCGCTTCGACGCGGTGCGGGCCGCCGCGAAGCCCGAGCTGACCGACGCGGAGATAAGAAATCTCGTCACCTACTTCCGGGCCTGGGGCGTGTTATGCATCGTGCTGGCGGCCGGTATCGCATTTCTCGCCGGGCGGACGCGGCAGGGGGACAAGCGCTACCGCCGGGCCTTGATCGCCCTCTCGTTGGTCTCGGTGCTCGGGGCGATCGCGATGGCCAGCTCCGGTTCGGTGGGCCCGCTACTGCTCATCGCCGCGCTGTCGTTGATCGTGGCCAATGTGCTGATCATCAGGCCGACCGCGCAAAACTGGTTTGACGGGGGTGAGCATGGCTGACGTCTCGGATACCGAACCGCGTCTGTTCTATGAGCCCGGTGGCCGGTGGCGGTGGCTCCTGCTTGGTCCGCTCGCCGGGCTGATCATGTTAGGCCTGCAGATTTGGGGCCAGGGGGGCTTCAGTCCCGTCATGCCGTTGATCACGGCAGCCATCGTCGCCTTCTTTATCGCGCTGCAGATCTACGCGGCGCGGGTGCACGCCACCGTAGAGCTGACACCCACCGAGCTCCGCCAGGGCGGCGAGACGCTGGAGATCAGCCAGATCAAGTGGCTGTACCCCGACGCCGACCGTCACATCTGGGAGGAGTCCCGTCCGCTCGGAGAGCTGAACGGGGTGCCCAAGGGACGTAAATCCGTCGGTCTGCGCCTGACCGGGGGGCGTCGCGCGCAGGCGTGGGCCAGGAGGCATGAGGCGCTGCGGACGGCGCTCACCGCGTTGGTGCCCGCGCCGCCGGCAGGCATGGATCTGGGCGACGACCCGGAGATCGATACCGAAAGTGAGCAGTGGTGAAGTTTGGTAAGCGAGTAGCGGTGGATCTGGCCATCGCAGTGGTGGCGATCGCGCTCGCCGGCTGGGCGGCAGTGGCTGCGCGCGTACCCACGGAGGTCGCGCCCATTGCCAAGGGTGAGCCAACGTTGTACTTCACCGCGTTGGATGGCGCATGTGTAGCCCGGGCGCTCGCGCTCACCGCTCTGGCGGGGATATTCCTGGTCATGGCGGTATCGCGCGGTGTTCGTGATCGTCGCGATGCAGGGCGATCAATTCACAGCTAATTATTATGTCAAGATAGCTGACATGAACATACGCTGGGGTGATGACGAACACCGCTGATATCGACGTGATGCCGCGCGCTGGATTCGGTGCCTGCGTGCTTGACCGCGCATTGCAGACGGGCCGACTCGAGTATCTGGACCGCGACGATGTTCCCGCAAAGAAACGGGCCGTCGTCGCGTCCCTTGACCTCATGGGTGAGAAGAAGGGTCTGCACAGGTGGAATGCGGAGCAGGCGGCCGGGTTTCTTGCCGGCATTGACAACCCTCGGGTGCTGGAGCTCGGTGCCGCCCACGGCGGTCTGTCTCGTGAACTGCTGAAGCTACGTCCTGATGCTTCGATCATGGTGACGGACATCGAGCCCACCTCTGTCGCGGGTATCGCGGCGTCCGATCTGGGCTCGGATTCCCGGGTCACGGTCCGGGCCATGGATGCCACGGCCATCGACGCAGGCGACGGATCATTCGATCTGGTGGTGTTCGCACTGTCGTTTCATCATCTGAAGCCGTCGCTTGCTGCCAAGGTCTTCGCCGAGGGCACCCGGGTGGGACGCACGCTCTTGATCATCGACTTGCTGCGCCTGCCGGCACCGCTGCTGGCGCCGTCGTATCTCCTCGCGGCGGCCGCGGGATGGGTGCGCCCGGTCCTGCATGACGGTGCGATCAGCCAGCTGCGCGCCTATGGCCCGAGGGCGTTGCGTAGCCTGGCTGCACATGCGGATCCGTCGATCGTTGTCGAACTCCGCGCCAGAGTTCAGCTGCCGATGCCACTGCAGATCGTGGTGGCGCGGCGCGACTTGTAGTGCAGGTCACCCTATCATTTGGTACCCCCTAGGGGTATGATTTTGGCATGGAGTTCACTGACACGGGCATGGAGACCACTGATCTGCGCCTTCAGGGCATGACGTGCGCCTCATGTGCGTCCCGTGTGGAGAGGGGACTCAACAAGCTCGAGGGCGTGACGGCGCGCGTAAACCTGGCGCTGGAAAGCGCCCGGGTCGAGCACGACGGCTCGATCTCCGACCAGGACTTGGTCAAGGCCGTCGAGTCGGTGGGCTACAAGGCCCAGGTGGTCGGCGGCTCACGGAACGGTGCTCCGCAGAGCGGCCATGAGCACGACGGTGCCGATCCGCACGACCACATGAATCACGACGTGCCCGACAATCAGCTCAAGACGCGGCTGCTTGGCTCGCTGCTCCTGGCCATCCCGGTGGTGGCCATCTCCATGGTGATGCCCTGGCATTTCTCCGGCTGGGAGATTGTGGTCGCGGCACTGACTACACCGATCCTGCTGTGGGGTGGCTACCCGTTCCACCGTGCCGCGTTCGTCAACGCACGCCACGGTGCCTCGACCATGGACACGCTGGTGTCACTGGGCACCATCGCGGCGTACGTGTGGTCGCTGTGGGTGTTGTTCGCGAGCGCCGGGCACACCCACGGGGATGTCCACGTCTACTTCGAGGTCGTTGCGGCGGTCACCGTGTTCTTGCTCGCGGGCAGGTTCGCCGAGTCGCGCGCCAAGCGCTCGGCAGGCTCGGCGCTGCGGGCGCTGCTGTCCCTGGGGGCCAAGGATGTCGCGGTGTTGCGTGGCGGGCACGAGACGCGCATCCCCGTCGGGCAATTGGCGGTGGGCGACGAATTCGTCGTGCGGCCGGGGGAGCGTGTCGCGACAGACGGCGTAGTTGTCGACGGCCACTCGGCATTGGACACCGCCACCATGACGGGTGAGTCCGTACCTGTGGAGGTCGGCGCGGGAGACCTGGTGGTCGGCGGTTACGTCAACACGCACGGGCGGATTGTCGTACGCGCCAACACGGTGGGCGCCGATACCCAGCTGGCCCGGATGGCGCAGCTGGTGTCGGAGGCGCAAACCGGTAAGGCGCAGGTGCAGCGGCTCGCCGATCGGGTGTCGTCGGTGTTCGTGCCCGTCGTACTCGGTATCGCCGCGTTGACGTTCGTCGGCTGGGTGGCGCAGGGCTACCCGCTGTCATCGGCATTCACCGCGGCCGTCGCGGTGCTGATCATCGCGTGCCCATGCGCGCTCGGGTTGGCTACCCCCACAGCGATTCTGGTAGGCACCGGGCGTGGAGCTCAGCTGGGCGTGCTGATCAAGGGCCCGGAGGTGCTGGAGAACGTCAAGAGCATCGACACCGTTGTACTCGACAAGACGGGCACCGTGACCACGGGTGTGATGAGCGTTGTGGCCGTGCGCCGCAACATTGGGTCAGGTGTCCCCGACGCCGATGAGATCCTGCGTATCGCCGCCTCGGTGGAGTCCGCCTCCGAGCATCCGGTGGCCAGGGCCATCGTGGATTCGGCCCGGACGCGTGGGCTGACGCTGTCCCCGGTGACCGGATTCCGTAACGAACCCGGCATCGGTGTCACCGGTGTCGTTGACGGTCAAGAGGTTTCGATCGAGGCCATCGCGGGTCAGAACACCACCGCGGCGATCACCTGGGGTGGCCTGCGCCGGGGTGAGATCGAGGTGGCGGACACGGTAAAGCCGTCGAGCCGGCAGGCCATCGACGAACTGAGGGCCATGGGCATCACCCCGGTGCTGCTGACGGGTGACAACGCAGAGGTGGCCGCACGTGTCGCCGAGGAAGTCGGTATCGCCGCAAGCGATGTCGTCGCGGGAGTCAAACCCACCGAGAAGGCGGATGTCGTCAAGCATCTGCAGGCAGAGGGCAAGAAGGTCGCGATGGTGGGCGACGGGGTCAACGATTCCGCCGCGCTGGCCACGGCCGATATCGGGATGGCCATGGGCACCGGTACCGATGCCGCGATCGAGGCCAGCGATGTGACCCTGGTGCGCGGTGACCTGACCACGGTGCCGACGGCGCTGCGGCTGTCGCGCAAGACACTCGGCACCATCAAGGCCAATCTGTTCTGGGCCTTCGCCTACAACACCGCCGCCATTCCGTTGGCCGCCCTGGGTTTGCTCAACCCGATGATCGCAGGCGCGGCGATGGCGATGTCATCGGTCTTCGTGGTACTGAACAGCCTGCGGCTGCGAACCTTCCGCTAGGTTCCGCTGGCGCCGACACTCAGAAGAGCAGGCGCCACAGGCCGATCAGACCCACCGCCACGATGACCACACGCAAGGCGCCGGGCGACAGCTTGCGCCCCCAGCGTGCACCGGCCAGCCCGCCCACGAACGAGCCCGCCGCGATGATCCCGGCCGCCGTCCAGCTCACCCGGTCGAAGGCGACGATCGTATATGCAAGAGCTGCAACGATATTGGTGATCATGGCCAGTACGTTCTTGGCCGCGTTCATCCGCTGCATGGATTCGGGGAGTAGTGCGCCCATCACCGCGATCTGCATGATCCCTTGGGCCGCAGTGAAATACCCGCCATAAATCCCGACGAGGAAGTTGCCTCCGGTGAGCGCCGCCATCCGGCGCGGAGGGACATGATCGGCATCTAGGCCCTGCGCTTCGGAACGCCGGCGCGCCCAGGCCTGAATCTTGGGGCCGACTACCACGAGAACCAGCGCGAGGATGAGCAGCACCGGCACGATGGTGACGAATGTCTTCTCGGGCAGATGCAGCAGCAGGAACGATCCGATGAGCGCACCGACCAGCACCGCGGGTATCTGCCACTTGAGCCGCGGCCACTGTCCGGATAGTTCGCGGCGATAGCCCCATACGCCCGTCATGCTGCCGACGGTCAGTCCGACGGCATTCGACATCGTCGCCACCACGGGCGGGTAGCCAAAGGCGATGAGGGTGGGGAAGGTGATGAGGGTGCCGGACCCGGCAACCACGTTGATCGCGCCGGCCCCGAACGCCGCAAGCGCGACGAGGATCATCTCCTGCACCGGCACCCGTGCCAGCCTACGACCGTTAGCCAGCCGAACCAATTCCTGCTCTCAGTGAAACCCGCCACAGCGTGAGGCTCGACGTAACGGTTCAGATGGGCAAAATGGTGGGCATGCCTCTGAGTCGATCCGCCGGTATGGCGGCGCTAGTGCTGGCCATGTCCATTTCCGGGTGTACCCGGGACCAGCCCACCGCCCCGGTGGCGTCGAATGTGCCCCTTCCAACGTTCGATAACGCGCAGCTGAGCATGCGTTTCGCCGCGTGCACCGATCTCAATGGGTTTGTGAATGCCAAATGGATTGAGCAGGCCACCATCCCTGCGGACAAGTCCAGCTATGGCAGCTTCGACATGTTGGCCGACCAGTCCCGTGACGTTCAGCACGAGATCGTCGACGGTGCGGTCTCCGGGCTCGGAACCGCCGATCATGAGTCGGTCAACTACCAAGTCGGTCTCCTATACCGTGCCGCCACCGACGACGCGAAGCTCGACGCGGCCGGGTATGACCCCATTCGTCCAACGCTTGCCGCGATCGATCAGATCAACTCGCCCCAGGAGCTCGCGGCCTTTCTGGCTGCCGATGCCGCCACCGGGCAGCATCTGGTGTTCGGTTTCGAGGCCGGCGCCGACTACGCCAACGCCACCGAGCAGATCGGCTACGCCAGGGCCGACGCGCTGGGCATGCCCGCCAAGGACTACTACACCGACCCCAAGTACGCGTCGGTCTTCAACGCGTATCGCACCTACATCGCATCGACATTCGGATTGATCGGAGCGAACCAGGAGGTTGCCAAGGCCCGTACCGAACAGGTGGCCGCGCTCGAATCAGCGCTGGCCGCCTCGACGTTGAGTCCTGTGCAGCAACGTGATCCGGCCAACCAGTACAAGCTCGTGACCGTCGCTCAGGCAGACGCGGTGACACCACATTTCGAATGGGGTGCCTACTTGAAGGCGCACGGGGCCCCGCTCGCCAGGTCGTTTTCCCTTGCCGAGACCGAGTTCTTCACGACATTCGATCGGTTGCTCGCCACCACCGATCTGGACACCTGGAAGTCGTATCTGACCTTCCACGCGGTGCACAGGTCTGCCGACGCGTTGTCGAAAGCCTTCCGCGACAATGCCTTTACATACGATTCGGCGCTTACCGGAACCACGGCGCAGAAGCAGCGCTGGGAGCAGGGCCTTGAGATCGTCAACACGCTGGTGGGCCCGGCGCTGGGACAGTTGTACGTCGACCGCATGTTCAGCGATCGCGCCAAGCGCTCGGCCACCGAGGTGGTGGGCAATGTCAAGGAGGCTCTCCGTAAGCGCATTGAGGCCGTCGACTGGATGAGCCCGCAGACCAAACTCGCCGCAAAGGGCAAGTGGGACAAGCTGATCCTCAAGGTGGGCTTCCCCGACAAGAATCGGGATTTCTCCAAGCTGAAGTTGACCGGCGACAACTTCTACGCGGACAGGGCCGCCGCGTTGAAGTTCAATCACGACTTCGAGATGGGCAAGATCGGGCACCCCACCGATCGGTCGCTGTGGGGGATGACGCCGCAGACGGTCAACGCTCAGTACGACCCCACCGAGAACAGCATCACCATTCCCGCGGCGATCCTGCAGGCGCCGTTCTATGACCCCAAGGGTGATCCGGCGTTCAACTACGGCGGTATCGGTGCGGTGATCGGTCACGAATTCACCCATGCGTTCGACGATGAGGGCAGCCAGTTCGACGGTGAGGGCAACCGGGTCAATTGGTGGACTCCGAACGATCGCGAGGAGTTCGAGAAGCGCGCCAACCGGCTGGTGGAGCAGTTCAATGCCTATACGCCTATTCCGGGCCACCCCGAGCTACATGTCGACGGCAAGCTCACGTTGGGCGAGAACATCGCGGATCTCGGCGGCGTCAACACCGCCTATGACGCGCTGGTCGCGGAGTTGGCCAAGAAGAAAGATGGCGACAAGATCAGCGGCATTGTCGGGTTCAACGACACGCAGCGGTTCTTCCTGAACTACGCGCGGATCTGGAGAGACAAACAGCGCCCCGAGGCCGCGATTACCCAGCTGGCCAGCGATCCGCATTCGCCGCCGGCGTTGCGCATCAACGGCGTGGTGCCCAATGTTGCGCCGTATGCCGCCGAATTTGGTTGTCTGGCAGGCGATCCCATGGTGAACTCGCCGGAAAAGTTTGTGAAGATCTGGTAGGTGTGCCGCTACCCGCGAATCAATCGCTCAAGTTCGTCGCGTAGCTGCGGCCAGTCGAGACTTCCTGGCTCTTGACCATCGGGTGCGAAGGCGTGGTTGAACGCGTATCCACTGAGCAGGTGATGAACCATCACGATCCGCGGTAACAGGTTGGGGGTTTGGGCCAAGTCGTCGTCGATGGCGTGTGCGTAGAGCTCTTGTAGCGATGTATTCAGCGCCTGCGTGCTGGTGGCCAGGTGTGTGCGCAGTTCGGGGTCGTCGGCCGCCGCAACCCACAGCTTCATTCCTGCGATGAAGCTCCGGCCCGTGTAGTCCTGCCACATGAGGTTCAGGAGGTGTCGCAGTCTGCCGTCGGCGCCCGTGGGCATCTGGTCCACGCTGGCGCGTGCGGCCGCCAGCCGATCGGCGCAGAGATAGTCGAGTGCGGCCATCACCATGTCGATCCGGCGCGGAAAGAAATGACTGCGCGCACCCAGGGAGACCCCAGCGCGTTCGGCCACGCCGCGCACGGTGGTGGCGGCGTAGCCGATATCGAGGATGGACTCGATGGTGGCTTCCAGCAGTTTCGCGGTGGTGCTCCGTCGCCGCTCAGCCTGCGACATATGGGTCACGTCACCCGCTTTCATCTGCGACTTCGCCTCCGGCTCTTGCGTGAACGGACTGTCGGGTAGAGCATATGTTCAATAAAACAGATCAATTGATCTGGTTTGTGGGCAATCGGCCCGAAAGGACAGGTCATGTCAGACGTCACCGCATTGGAAACACCCGTCGGAAACCGGCGGCGGATGCCGTCCGAGCCGCTCATGGCGCTCTTGGATGCCGTCGGCGCGCGCCCCACGGAAGCTCAGCTGGCAACGTTCCGCAAGTACACCCTGATGGGTGATCCGTTGGCCGACCATCTGGTGGAGGCCATGTCACGCCTACCGAAGGGATTGGGCCGCAAGCAATTCGAAGATGCCCTGGAACACGGGCTCGTCAGTGTTGAGGATCCACTGCCCGAGCTGGTGGCTTTTATCGAGGACGCGGAAGCCACGCCGTATTGGGTGGACTTCCGCAAGATCCGGCGCGCCCAACGAATGCTGAGGAACACCCCGATCCGGCTGGCCTTCCTCGGTGCGCTGGCGGTGACCTTGCCGGCGAGCTTCCTCAACGAGCGTGGCGGTAACGAACTGCTGACCCGAGCGGGCGGCATCGAGGATGCCTCCGCAGGACGGTTGATAGAAGCGGCGAAGTGGATGTATTCGTCCGGGGAGCCCGGCGGAATGAACCGCTATGGCAACGGATTCAAGGCGACGGTGCGGGTGCGGCTCATCCACGCGTACGCCCGGTCCGGGGCACGCGCGATGGGCGGCTGGGACGAGGACAAGTTCGACTGTCCGGCCGGGCAGGCGCAGACCGCCGCGGGCTGGGTCCCCATCTTCGCCGGTTCGATCAGCCTGGTGGCGTTCGGCGCCATCGGTACCCCGGCCGATCTCAGGGCGATTCTGCATCTCTGGCGCTACCAGAGCCATCTCATGGGACTGGCCCCGGAGTTACAGATGGATACCTTGACCGGGCTCGGCAGACTCGCGTACCTGATCATGCTCACCGATGCGGGCAGTGACCAGCACACGCGCGCGCTCACCCAGGCCACCCTCGACGCCGTCACCGGCGTATACGGATTGCCCACCGGTGGACCCGTCGCCGCCGCCGTGCAATGGGCGGTTCGCCGGTTCCATGCCGAGATCGCCGGCATTGCCTATGGGCCGCAACGGAAGAAGTTCGGTCTGCCCGCGCCCAGCCCGCTGCTGTTGATCACGCCCGTCATCACCGTCTGCAATCTGACCTCACGTGTGGCACGCATGATGAGCCCACGCCTGCGCACCAGGTTCGAAGGCCGCCAGCAGCGGATCCTCGAGGACGCGGTGAAACGGACCAGCCGCACCGTCAGCACGGCCCGCCGCGAGGTATCGCAACGGGCACCGGTACCGGCCGCTCAGGCGTAGGTCAGCAGCACGGCCTGTTCGAACGGCAGACGTCCGAAGGCGCGGCTCTTCACCAGCGCCGCCGCCTCGTCGCGGCTGACCACGCGCGGATTGACGACGTCGTGGGTCTTCCCCCTGCGCACGATCCTCCCGCCACCGGCCGCCTGCAGGTTCTTCAGCCAGTCCCGGTCCGGGCCGTAGGTCAGCAGGATGGCCAGGCCGTCGGGTGTCTTGAATGCGGTGACGGGCGTCCGGAACTCCTTGCCCGACTTGCGGCCCTTGTGTTCGATGATGGCGAAGCTCGGGGCCCAGCCCGCCCACAGCCGCTGGACGGGGTTGGTGACGTACTTGTTGAAGCGCGCGACCGATTGCGGTATCTGCATACCACCATCAAACTGTGATCCATGGCATACCTCAAGCCCCCTTGGTTCGTGCGCAAGGTCTTCAACAGGGTGGCGATGGCCGCCAATATCGGCGAGACCCTCACGATCACCAAGCGGGTCAGCGGCGAGCCCCAGCAGATCCCGGTCGCGACCGTGGACGTCGATGGCGTCAAGTACCTGGTGTCCACCCGTGGCGAGAGTCAATGGGTCAAAAACATCAGGGCTAACCCGCAGGTGACACTCACCGTCAAGGGCGCCACCACGGCATACACGGCCACCGAGGTCCCGGTCGCCGACCGCGCGCCCATCATCGCCGCCTACAAGCCCAAGGCCGGGAAGGTCGTGGACGGCTACTTCGCCCAGCTGCCCGACGATGCCGATCACCCCACTTTTGCGTTGAGACCTGCCTGATCCACTACACCCTGTAGTGGACGATTTGGCACCAGCTGAGACACTGGATGCCGTGCCTGACGAGACAGCCAACTCCGCACGTTTGTTCGCCGACGCCTCGGCCGTCATCCCAGGTGGAGTGAACTCGCCGGTGCGCGCCTTCGCGGCGGTCGGCGGTGTCCCGCGGTTCATCAAATCCGGCGCCGGATGCTGGCTCACCGATGTCGACGACAACCGGTACGTGGACCTGGTCTGCTCCTGGGGTCCGCTGATCCTCGGCCACGCACACCCCGCCGTGGTGGAGGCCGTGCAACGGGCCGCCAAGGATGGGCTGTCCTTCGGCGCGCCCGTCGAGGGGGAGATCGAGCTCGCGCGCGAGCTCATCGATCGCGTGCAGCCAGTGGAAAAGGTGCGCCTGGTCAACTCCGGAACCGAAGCCACCATGAGTGCGGTGCGCCTGGCGCGCGGGTTCACCGGGCGGCCCAAGATCGTCAAGTTCGCCGGTTGCTACCACGGGCATGTGGACGCCCTGCTGGCCGATGCCGGTTCCGGCGTGGCCACCCTGGGCCTGCCTTCCTCGCCCGGTGTCACCGGCGCCTCCGCGGCCGACACCATCGTGTTGCCGTACAACGACATCGGTGCCGTGGCCCGCACCTTCGCCGAACAGGGCGATCAGATCGCCGCTGTCATCACCGAGGCCGCCGCCGGCAACATGGGCACCGTCGCGCCCGCACCGGATTTCAACACCGGGCTGCGGCGCATCACGGAAAACCATGGCGCGCTACTCATCATGGACGAGGTCATGACGGGTTTTCGGGTCAGCCGCTCGGGCTGGTTCGGCATCGAGCAGGTGGCCGGAGATCTGGTCACGTTCGGCAAGGTGATGAGCGGTGGCATGCCCGCCGCCGCGTTCGGTGGTCGCGCCGACGTCATGGAGCGCCTCGCGCCGTTGGGGCCGGTGTATCAGGCAGGCACGTTGTCCGGCAATCCGATCGCTGTTGCCGCAGGGCTGGCCTCTTTGCGTGCGGCAGATGCGAAAGCCTATGAGACGCTTGATCGTAACGCCGATGCGCTCATCGCACTGATCACCGCGGCTCTGGATGCCGAGGGGGTGGCGCACCAGATCGGCCGGGCTGGCAACATGTTCAGCCTCTTCTTCGGTGCTGAGCCGGTGCACGATTTCGAGAGCGCCAAGGCGACCGACACCTGGCGTTATCCCGCGTTTTTCCACGCGCTGCTGAGCCGCGACGTGTACGCGCCGCCGAGCGCGTTCGAGACCTGGTTTGTTTCCACCGCCCTCGATGACGAGGCGTTCGACCGTATTGCCGACGCTTTGCCCGCCGCTGCCCGCGCCGCGGCCTCTGTCGAGGAGAGGTAAGGAATTTCATGACCCGCACCATCGTTCATTTGATGCGCCATGGCGAAGTACACAATCCCGAGGGCATTCTGTACGGCCGACTGCCAAATTTCCGGTTGTCGGACAAGGGGCAGGCACAGGCGGTCAAGGTGGCAGAGTCTCTGCGGGGCAATGAGATTGCCGCGGTAGTGGCCTCACCGCTGTTGCGCGCCCAGCAGACTGCTACGCCCATCGCCGAGGCTCATGGCCTCACCATTATCTCTGACGATGACCTGATCGAGGCCGACAACTCTTTCGAGGGCATGAAGGTGTCGGTGGGTGACGGGGCCTTGCGCGACCCCCGGAACTGGTGGAAGCTGCGCGACCCGTTCACCCCGTCCTGGGGAGAGTCGTACCGCGACATCGCATCCCGGATGACGTCGGCGATCGACCGGGCGCGCGGTCGTGCCGAGGGCTCCGAGGTCGTGTGCGTGAGTCATCAGCTGCCGGTGTGGACGGCGCGCCAGTACCTGCTGGGCAAGCGACTGTGGCACGACCCACGCAAACGCCAGTGCAACGTCGCCTCACTCACCTCGCTGGTATTCGACGGGGACGAGTTCGTCGACGTCGTGTACTCGGAACCGGCAGGGTAGCTAGTGCGACGTGTGGTCGCGGCGATGGCCGCGCTGGCTCTGCTCATCACCGGGTGCTCTACCGGTGATGACGCGGTGGCGCGCGGCGGGCAGTTCCAGTTCGTCTCACCCGGCGGCAAGACCGACATCTTCTACGATCCGCCCGAGTCCCGTCAGACCCCCGGTCTGATCGAGGGGCCCAACCTGCTGGACCCCACAAAAACACTGTCGCTCAACGATTTCACCGAGAAGGTCGTCGTCATCAACGTATGGGGGCAATGGTGCGGGCCCTGCCGCTCCGAGTTCTCGGCACTGGAAGACGTTTACAAGGCCACCCACGCTCAAGGCGTCGAATTTCTCGGCATCAACGTCCGGGACAACGAGATCACCAAGGCGCAGGACTTTGTGGCCGACCGCAAGGTGCCGTACCCATCCATCTATGACCCGTCGATGCGCACGCTCATCGCGTTCGGCAGGAAGTTCCCGACGGGGGCCATTCCCGCGACCCTGGTGCTGGACCGGCAGCATCGGGTGGCGGCGGTATTCCTGCGCGAGTTGTTGACCCAGGATCTGCAACCAGTGGTTGAGCGCGTCGCCCAAGAATCGGCGAAAGAGCCGGCGGGAGTAAAGAAGTGACCCTCGCCGATGCCGGCTCCGCGTTCCAGGACGCCGCGACCAGCGGGCCGCTGCTGCTGGCCCTGGGTGCCTGTGCGCTGGCCGGGCTGGTGTCGTTCGCCTCGCCGTGTGTGATCCCACTCGTGCCCGGCTATCTGTCCTACCTCGCCGCCGTGGTGGGGGCCGATGGCCGCGATGATGACGGCGCCGGTGCCCGCGCGGCGCGGTTACGGGTCACCGGATCGGCCTTGCTGTTCGTCGCCGGGTTCACCGCGGTGTTCCTGTTGGGCACCGTGGCTGTGATGGGCATGACGACCACACTGATCACCAATCAGGTGCTGCTGCAACGCATCGGCGGAGTGATCACCATCGCGATGGGGCTGGTGTTCATCGGGCTGGTGCCGGCCCTGCAGCGCGATTTCCGGTTTACGCCGCGCCGCGTTTCGACGGTGGCCGGAGCGCCGCTGCTCGGCGCGGTGTTCGCGCTCGGGTGGACGCCTTGTCTGGGGCCTACCCTCACCGGTGTGGTCGCGGTGGCATCGGCCACCGAGGGGGCCGACGTGGCTCGCGGGATCACGCTGGTGATCGCCTACTGCCTTGGGCTGGGAATCCCGTTCCTGCTGCTGGCCTTCGGTTCGGCGCGCGCGGTGCGGGGTATGGACTGGTTGCGACGGCACGGCCGGACCATCCAGGTCATCGGTGGTATCGCGCTATTGGCGGTGGGGGTCGCGCTGGTTACCGGCGTGTGGGCCGATTTTGTTGCCTGGGTTCGCGATTCATTCGTTTCGGACGCGAGGTTACCCATCTAGTGATGATCGCCAAGCGTCTCCTTGCTTACTCGCGCAACACCTGGCGCGGCCTGACGTCCATGGGCACCGCACTGGCGCTGCTGGTGCTGCTCGCGCTCGGCGCGATACCGGGCGCGATGCTGCCGCAGCGCGCGCTCAACCAGGCCAAGGTCGACGAGTACTTGGCCGAACATTCCACCATCGGTCCCTGGCTGGACCGGGTGCAGGCCTTCGACGTGTTCTCCAGCTTCTGGTTCACGGCGATCTACGTTCTGCTCTTCGTCTCGCTAGTGGGATGCATCATTCCCCGGACCGTCGAGCATGCCAGGGCCCTTCGTGCGCAGCCGGTTCCGGTGCCCCGGAATCTGGCACGACTGCCCAAACACCAGGAAAAGGTGGTGCGGGGCGATCAGGCCGATATCGCGTCGACCATCGAGGGGCAGCTGAAGGGCTGGCGCAGAACCACCCGCGAAAAGGACGAGATCACTGAGATTTCCGCGGAGAAGGGCTATCTGCGAGAGTTCGGGAACCTGGTCTTCCACCTTTCCCTCGTTGGTCTGTTGGTCGCGTTCGCGGCGGGCAAGCTCTTCGGGTACGAGGGCAATGTGATCGTCATCGCCAACAATGGCCCGGGATTCTGCTCGTCGTCGCCCGCGGCCTTCGACTCGTTCCGGGCCGGCAACACCGTCGATGGCACCAACCTGGACCCGATCTGCGTCAAGGTCCAGGATTTCAAGGCCACCTATCTTGCCTCGGGACAGGCGCATTCGTTCGAATCGAACATTGAGTACCAGGCGGGCGACGACCTCCAGAACAACATCTGGAGACCGGAGCGGCTGGCCATGAACCATCCGCTGCGTGTCAACGGCAACCGCGTGTATCTGCTCGGCTATGGATATGCCCCCACCTTCACGGTGACCTTCCCGGACGGGCGTCAGCGCAGCGAGACCATTCAGTGGCGACCGGACGACCCGACCACCCTGCTGTCTTCAGGGGCCGTGCGTATCGATCCTCCGGCCGGCAGTTATCCGGATCCCAATGTGCGTCGCAAGAATCAGATCGCCATCCAGGGTCTGTTCGCGCCCACCGAACAACTGCACGGCACCCTGCTCTCGTCGAGCTTCCCGGAGATGCGCAAGCCCGCGGTCGCCATCAACATCTACCGCGGAGACACCGGGCTGGACTCGGGTCGTGCCCAGTCGATCTTCGAGCTCGACCCCCGCATGATCGAGCAGAAGCGGCTCAATCAGGTGGCGCGCGCCAACCTGCTGCCCGGACAGTCGGTCAAGCTCAATGACGGCACCATCGTCAGGTTCGACAGCGCCGTCAACTTCGTCAATCTGCAGGTGTCACGCGACCCCGCCCAACTGTGGGTGCTCGTCTTCGCGCTGACCATGATGGCGGGCCTGGTGGTATCGCTCATCATCAAGCGCCGTCGAGTCTGGGCGCGGCTGACCCCGGGCGCGGCCGCAGGTACCGTAAACGTCGAGCTGGGAGGGCTGGCACGCACCGACAGCTCCGGCTGGGGCGATGAGTTCGAGCGGCTATGCGACCGATGCCTTGAGAATCTGCCCGTCGTAAGGGCCGGGAACGGCCACAAAGATGAGGATGCCGAATGAATTCGACCAATATCGATGTGAATCTGGCCAGGTTCTCCGACTACGCCTTCACCTCGGCGATTGTGGTGATGGTCGGTGCGCTGGTGCTCTTGGCCATCGAGCTGGCCTACCGGCAGAGCAACAAGACCGCCCAGCGAGAGCTCGTCAGCTCCGGTGGTGAGGTGGTGTCCGCCGGCGAGAATCAGCCGGGGCTGGTGGTGCCGCAGGGTAAGCGCCCCCTCGGCGAGCGGGTCGGTGGCGCCGGGTTGGCGCTTGTGTACCTGGGCATCGGACTGCTGTTGGCGTGCATCGTGCTGCGCGGTGTGGCCACCACCCGGGTGCCCTGGGGCAACATGTACGAGTTCATCAATCTGACGTGTGCCTGTGGTCTGGTCACTGCGGCCGTGGTGCTGCGCCCGCGCGCCAACAGCGCGGAGGGACGCCGGGCGCTCTGGGTCTTCGTGCTCATTCCCGTGTTGATCCTGCTGACGGTCTCCGGCCGGTACCTCTACACCTATGCGGCCCCGGTGATGCCGGCCCTGCAGTCCTACTGGTTGCCCATCCACGTGTCGGTGGTGAGTCTCGGATCAGGCGTGTTCCTGGTGGCCGGAGTGGCCAGCATCCTGTTCCTGGTCAAGATGTACTTCCCGGACAACACCGTGGTGCAGCGCCTGCCCGATGCCCAGTCATTGGACCGGTTGGCGTACCGGACCACCATTTTCGGTTTCCCCATCTTCGGGTTCGGCGTGATCTTCGGTGCCATCTGGGCCGAGGAGGCATGGGGGCGGTTCTGGGCTTGGGATCCTAAGGAGACCGTTTCCTTTGTTGCCTGGGTTATCTATGCCGCCTACCTGCACGCACGATCCACTGCCGGGTGGCGGGACAAGAAGGCGGCGTGGATCAATGTGGCGGGATTCGTGGCCATGGTGTTCAACCTGTTCTTCGTCAATCTGGTGACGGTCGGTCTTCACTCGTACGCTGGGGTGAGCTAGGCGGGAGGTCTGGGGGAACTGTTCCGCCAGATCGGTTCATCACACCTGCGATAGGGTGCGATGCTGAGTCCTTCTGAACAGTCGTTCCGGGCTCTCCGTGTCCGAACTGCACATCCAACCAATGCATTGGGGGATCGATGTCTGACTATCCCGCGCACCGCGCGCCGGATGGACCGTCGCCGTACGCCGACGAGGCGCAGGGTGGACCAACGGCCCCTCCGTGGGCAGCACAGGAGCCAGCGCAGCCGGTGATGTATGGCCAGAGCGCGCCGCAGCAGCCCCACGAGATGACCCAACAGTTCCAAGCGATCCCGTTCCAGGACCCGTTCGCGCCACAGCAGGACATCGCGGGCCTGGGTGGGCACGATCCCTCGGTGCCGTCGCTCAATACGCTCGGCGGCTCGTTCGCGCCGCTCGATTTCACGCCTTCCGGTGGGCAGGAGAGCACCGATCCCACCGCGATCGGTGCGGCCGGGTCATCCGGCAGCCAGGGCGGTCCCGGAGGTTTTAGGGCCGACAACCGATTCAGCGACTCGGCCGAGCGGCCCGCACAGTTGACGCCCTTCACGGCGGATCGCTGGGCCAACGACACCCCGGCGTCGGGCATTCCCCAACAGGCCCAGCAGCCTCCCGTCGGTGCTTCCCGGTACTACACGCCGGTCGGCGGTCAGCAAACCGGTATCGGATCCCAGATTCGGCCCGAGCTGCCGCCCTCCTCGCGTGACCTGTCTACGTCGGCGTTGTTGCGCCCGCACAAGCCGGCACCGTCAGCGGGTTGGCGCAAGACCGTCTACCGTGCGTCGTTCGGGACGATCAACCTCGGGGAGGGCACCAAGAAGACGGAGGAAAACGACCTCGTCGCCCAGGTGAATCAGCCGTTGCAAGGTTGCTACAAGATCGCTCTGCTGAGCCTCAAGGGAGGCGTCGGCAAGACCACCGTCACCGCAACCCTCGGTGCGACGTTCGCGTCCATCCGCGGCGACCGGGTCATCGCGGTCGACGCCAATCCGGACCGCGGAACGCTGAGCCAGAAGGTCCCGCTGGAGACGCCGGCAACGGTCCGTCACCTGCTGCGCGACGCCAACTCGATTCAGCGTTATAGCGATGTCCGCAGCTACACCTCACAGGGGCCGAGCCGTCTGGAGGTGCTGGCTTCGGAAAGCGATCCGGCGGTGTCCGAGGCGTTCAGCGCCGAGGACTACTCGCGCACACTGGAGATTCTGGAGCGCTTCTACAGCGTGGTGCTCACGGACTGCGGTACCGGACTCATGCACTCGGCGATGTCGTCGGTGCTGGAGCAGGCCGACACCCTCGTGGTGATCAGCTCCGGTTCGGTGGACGGTGCGCGCAGTGCCTCCGCCACTCTCGACTGGCTCGATGCGCACGGGCATCGCGAGCTAGTGCGCCGCTCGGTTGCGGTCATCAACGCGGTGCGTCCGCGTTCGGGCAAGGTTGACATGCAAAAGGTCGTCGATCACTTTTCGCGCCGGTGCCGTGCGGTGCGTTTGGTGCCGTTCGATCCGCACCTGGAAGAGGGCGCCGAGATCAGCCTGGACCGGCTCCGGCCCGCGACGCGTCGCTCGCTCATCGAGCTGGCCGCCGTCGTCGCGCAGGGGTTCACCGGTACACAGCGTCAGCAGCAGCAGACGTTCCAGGGCTAGCCGTCGGTTGTGCGGCTGCTGGCCACACAACCCTCAGTGTTCGGAGGGATCGTCTCTACTGATGCGCCACAGGAATTCGGGGTCGTCGTCGGGGCCGGTCACGCGGGTCTGCGGACGGGTCGGGACCGACTGACTGATCCGCCATCCGGCATAGACCAGCGCGCCGAGCACGACCGCGATGAGCACGTAGTACACAAGAGCCTCCTGAACAACTAACTGCAAATATACGCGCGGCCAAGGCTGGTGTTCGGCGCAGCGATAGGGTGGTGACGTGGCTGAACGGTCGCCGGGGAGCCGGCTCGCTATCGACATCGCGTTGTACACGCTGGCGCGGTTGGGTCTCGCGGTCGTCTTGACGCTCGTCATCTTCTGGGTGGCCCGGCTCATCGGGTACCAGGACTTTCCCTTGGCGATCGCCATTCTGTTCGCCTTGATCATCGCGCTGCCCTTGGGCATGGCGGTGTTCGCACCGTTGCGTCGCCGGGTGACCGCCAGCATCGCCGTCGTCGACGAGCGGCGCCGTGCGGAGCGTGCGGATCTGCAGGCGCGGCTGCGCGGCGAAAAGCCACAAGACTCCTAACCCGCTTCCCGCCGGCACGCCGCCCGGTGGCGGGTTCGTATCCCATGTTTTCGCCATAAGCGGGCGTGCCGACGCGCGCCCTCAGCTGTCAACATAGATTGACAACTCACGGCTGTCAATCTATGTTGACAGTCATGAGCGATCTCCCGACGGCCGATCTGGACGACGCCGTGAGCAGTACCGATCCGGCCGTGGGGTTGCGGGCCGTGCAGGCGCTGCGGCGCCTGTGTGAACGATTGGAAGCGATCCACGTGGCCAACGCCCGCGGCCAGGGTTGGAGCTGGCAGGCCATCGCCGAAGCGCTCGAAGTCAGCCGTCAGGCAGTGCATCAGAAATACAACCGCGCGAGGAAGTGAGCAGCCATGTTCGAGAAGTTCCAGAAGTCGGCCAAGGTCGCTGTGGTGCTGTCGCAGGAAGAAGCCCGCGAGATGGACGAATCGCGGATCGGAGCCGAGCACGTTCTGGTTGGTGTCCTGGATAGTGCGAGCGGACCACTCGCGGAGCTGCTGGCCGGATACGGGCTGACCGCCGACACTGTGCGCGACCGGCTCCGGACCGGAACTCACGAGCCGCCGCTGGACGATGAGGACGCGCAGGCGCTCAAGGCCATTGGCATTGATCTGTCCCAGGTACGGGACAGCGTGTCGAAAGTCTTTGGGCCACAGGCCTTTGACAAAGCCTTCGAAAAATCGGGGCGCCGTCAGGGCCGGATGCGCGGCTGGCGCCCGTTCGGGATGATCCCCTTCAATTCCTCGGCTAAGAAATGCCTGGAACTGGCACTGCGTGAGGCCATCGCGCACAAGGACAATTGGATCGGGTGCGAGCACATGGTGTTGGGCATCCTGCGTGGCGGCGATCCGGTGGCGCTGGCCGTGATCACCGAGCGGGTGCCCGCCGAGGAACTGCGCCAGGCCGTGGTTGGTTTGCTAGATCGGGCCGCCTAGCAGCTTCGGCCGTCGGCTGGTGTGACGGCCTGAGGGCGCTCGACTCGCCCATTATCACTCGGGCGCCACATGGTCAATGGCTCGCTGGCCGCGGTCCGCGCCGGAATCTGCGGATGACAGCGAACCTCCCGCGCCGCCGTCTTTTCGCTGCAGCTTTTGCCCAGGTAGTGGACGGTTGTAACCACATCGTGACTCGCATACCCCCTCCGGGGTAAGGGTTTATCCATTTCTTAACTTCAGATTGAGCAAAAGTGAACGACAGGTGTACTGTGGGTGACATACAAGCGGCGCCTAACGTTTTCGTTGTCAGTGGTTTCCCGGGGGCCGCACCTGAATATGCGGACTTAACGGAGTCACTATGTATGCATTCACGAAGGCAAGAAACGTTCTTTGTTGTACGGCGCTGTTAGCTGTTCCCCTCTTTGGACTGGGGATGCAAGGCGTCGATGTTCTGCGCGAGCCGGCGGTTGGGCAGACATTGGCCGGCCCCATTGAGCCGCCGATACCCGGACCGGGCGTCGGAGATGGTTCGCGTCAGTCGTTCACCAATCAGCAGCCCGGCAGGGACGGCAATAGCGGCTGGGGAACGCTTCCTCAGGGCCAGGGACACGCCTGCCAGAACAGCTGGATATTTTGCGACGCCACCGGTAACCCGAATCGGTCAGATCTTCCTCCGGGCTACAACCAGGGGGGCGGATGGGTGAGCGCACCGGACCACACCGGTGTTACGTGCCAAAACACGGGTGTCGTCTGTAAGAACTTCTCCTGAGCCCGTCGCGGCCCCAAGGGATTTAGCTCAACCAGGCCAGAGCTGAGGCGGTGAGAATCGCCCAGCCGAGCATGGCGAGTCCGGTATCGCGCAGCGTCGGGATCAACGCTGGCCCTTGCGCTTTGGTGACAACCGGGCGGGCAGCCTTGACCATCAACGGCAACATCACCAGCCCGAACAGGCGCCACGGGTGCCCGAAGCCCAGTCCGAGGCTGATCAGAACCGGAACCGTCAACAGCGCCGGAAACAGGATTCGGGTCCGTGCGTCGCCCAACCGCACGGCCAGTGTGATTTTGCCGGACTCTCGATCGGTGGGGATATCACGCAGATTGTTGGCGACCAGCACCGCGCTGGAGAAGCTGCCGATTGCCACCGCCAGCGCCAGGCCGATGGGACTGACCGTCAAGGTCTGCACATATTCAGTGCCCAGCACGGCCACCAGGCCGAAGAATATGAAGACGGCGATTTCACCAAAACCGCTGTATCCGTAGGGTTTCGACCCGCCGGTATAGAACCAGGCCCCGGCGACGCATACCGCGCCGACGGCCACTAGCCACCAGGCGGTGGTGATGGCCAGTGCCAATCCCGCGGCCGCGCCCAGGGCCAGGAATGCGATGGCGACGGCCTTGACCGCCGCGGGTGATGCCAGACGGGAGCCGACCAGCCGCAGCGGTCCCACTCGGTCGTCATCGGTCCCGCGGATCCCGTCCGAATAGTCGTTGGCGAAGTTGACGCCGATGATCATGCTCACCGATACGGCCAGTGCTAGAAGTGCTTTCCACCAGACGGGGCTGCCGGCCGCCGCTGCGGCACCTGTGCCGGCGATCACCGGGGCGAGGGCGTTGGGCCAGGTGCGGGGGCGGGAACCTTCGATCCATTGCGCGATGCTGGCCATGTGGCCGATCCTGCCATGACCACGTCCGAACATTCGCTACGGGAAGATCAAGCCAGGCGTTTTCGATAGTGCCGAGGCAAAACGTGCCTGGACATCGGGCCAATTCACCACGTTCCAGAACGCCTTGACGTAGTCGGCCTTCACGTTCTTGTACTGCAGGTAGTACGCGTGCTCAAAGACGTCCACGCCGAGGAGCGGCACGATCCCGAACGGCACGTTGGACTGCTGGTCGTACATCTGGAAAGTCAGCAGTTTCTTGCCGAGGGTGTCGTACCCGAGCCATGCCCAGCCCGAGCCCTGAACACCGTTGGCTGCCGCGGAAAACTGCCCGCGGAATTTGTCGAAGCTCCCGAACTGCTCGTCGAGCGCGGCAGCCAGGTCGCCCTGGGGTTTGTCACCGCCATGGGGGGAGAGGTTCTTCCACCAGATCGAGTGGTTCACGTGGCCGCCGAGATTGAACGCGAGGTTCTTTTCCAGCAGCACGATCGTTGCGTTGTCACCCTTCGCCCGAGCTTCGGCGAGTTGCTCCACGGCGTCGTTGGCGCCTTTGACGTATGCGGCATGATGCTTGTCGTGGTGCAGCTGGTTGATCTCGCCGGAAATATGTGGCTCCAGGGCTGAGTAATCCCAGTCGAGATTCGGCAATTCGTACACGCCGGTCGTCTCCTTCGTGAGGGCCGCTTCTTCACCGGGCCGATCGGCACATGACGCGAGTGCCAGGGCTCCGGCCGATGCTGCGGTGGCTATCAGGAAGTGTCTTCGATGTAGTTGAGGCCCAATCGAATTCATCTCTCTACCGTAGCCCCGGCCCGGGGCGCGTCAAGGCCGGAGCGCCGGCGGCATTATCTGTGGGTGACTATGAATTTCCGTCAGCAATTCATGCACCTGCCGTGCGATAGCTCAGAGCGGGAGTGTCCGCTCCGCTATTCAGTTGCGGCAACTATGTGTGTATTGCTTCATGAAATTGAGAAAATTGCGGCCGAAATTTGTTGGGAACTATTGCAGGCATTCGGGCGACTAATTATCTGTGCGGTGCGGCCGTACACCCCAACTGGTCGTAAGTCGAAGCCTTGAACGACAATATCGGCATGCTCGCGGTGATCGGTGGTAGCGGTTTCTACTCGTTCTTCGACAAACCGGTGCGGACCGTCACCCCGACGACGCCGTACGGTCAGCCCAGTGCACCCATCACGATTGGGCTGGTAGGGGAGCGCGAGGTGGCGTTTCTGCCACGGCATGGAAGTCGCCACGAGTTCTCGCCGCACACCGTGCCTTATCGCGCCAACATGTGGGCGCTCCGTGCGCTGGGTGTGCGCCGGGTCTTCGCGCCGTGCGCCGTGGGCAGCCTCACCGCTGATCTGGGCCCCGGAACCATCGTGGTACCCGATCAGCTGGTGGATCGCACCAGCGGGCGCGAGCAGACATTCTTCGACAGTGGCGGTATCCACGTGGAATTCGCCGACCCGTACTGCCCCGGGTTACGGGCCGTATCGCTGCAACCTGAGACCGTCGACGGCGGCACGATGGTGGTGGTGCAGGGTCCGCGGTTTTCGACGCGGGCCGAAAGCCGGTGGTACGCATCGCAGGGTTTCACTCTGGTCAACATGACCGGATACCCCGAGGCGGTGCTGGCCCGTGAGCTTGAAATCTGCTACGCCGCAATCGCTTTGGTCACCGACCTGGATGCCGGAATCGAACACGGCCAGGGCGTCCGGGCGGTTGACGTGTTCGCCGAGTTCGAGCGGAATATCGGCGGATTCAAGGAGCTGGTGCGCACCGCGGTGACCGCGACCGAATCCGTCGACACCTGCGGACACTGCCGCGCACATGACGGCGTCACACTGCCGATCGAGCTTCCTTAGGGGGCGTATCGCGTCTGTCCGTGCGGATTCTTGGTAAAGGACAGCACCTTCGACGGCACCACCTTGTATACGGCGGCGAACTGATCGCCCTCGCCGAATCCGCCCTCGCTCGGCGTGAATCTCCATTCTTCGCCGTATTTTTGGATGTAGGCGTCCGCCAGGATGTGCAGGGCTGAGGGCTCGAGGACGCGTTCGGCTGTTCCTTCGACGACGACGTCGTGTCCGTCGTTCCAGGTATTGACGCCGGTCGCGACGGCCACCGCGGCGTTCGCGTCGAGGTTGCGCGCCTTCTGCTCGGTAGGGCCGGTGCAGAATACGAAGAAGTCCTCCTGCCACAGTCCGACCAGGGGAGTCATGTGTGGGCTGCCATCGGCGCGGACGGTGGTCATCCAGTACAGCTCGGCGGCGACCAGCAGTGCCGACACGTCGCGCCATGCGGGGGCGGTGGCACCTGGCTCGCTGAACCGCTGATCGAAATGGGAGGTAAGGGTCATGGTGATACAGACCCGGCCCGTCACCGAGATTCATCGCGGGTACCGTAACGCCATGCGTGATTCGGTCACCGTCCACATCGCCGCTCCCGCCGACAAGATTTGGGAACTGGTCAGCGATATCACCAACACCGGGAAGTTCAGTCCGGAGACATTCGAGGCCGAATGGCTCGACGGCGCCACCGCCCCTGCGGTGGGCGTGCGCTTCCGCGGTCATGTGAAGCGCAATCAGAAGGGGCCCGTCTACTGGACGGTGTGCCGAATCGTCGATTGCGACCGCGGCCGTTCCTTCGGTTTCGCGGTGCTCTGGCCCAACGGCAAGACGGTGAACACCTGGCGCTATCGGTTCGAGCCCGTTGGCGGTGGCACCGATGTCACCGAATCCTTTGAGCTGACACCGACATTGCCGCTGCGCATCTACTGGGCACTGCTCGGCTGGGCGCGTGGTCGCACCAACCGTAACGGCATGCGTGAGACCCTCAACCGGATCAAAGCGGTCGCCGAGTCTGGCTGATCAGCGGGCGTCCAGCGCCGACAGCCCTCGCCCCTCGGACCACACCGGACTCTCGATGAAGTGGTTGTCATAGCTTTCCTGCGCGGCCTGTAGCTCGCTGATATCGGCCTGCCCGTGGACAATTCGGTCCAGCAGCCGGAAGTAGTCGAAGCGCTGGACGCCGGGGGAGAGCACCGTGAAAATATTGGCATCGCTATCGCCGGTAGCGCCGAACGCATGCGGCATCAGCTGGGGAACCAACAGTGTGTCGCCCTGTTCCAGAATCTCGATACGATCACCCGCCAGGATTTCCAGCCGCCCCGACACCAGATAGAACAGTTCGGTGGATCGAGTGTGGAAATGCGGGGCCGCGCCATTCGCGCCCTCGGGTAGGTAGATGCTCAGGACGCTGACCGCTCCGCCTGTCGCGTCGGAGTCCATCACCAATCCGGTCTCGTTCCCGGCCGCGGTGCTGACGATCTCGCGGTCGCCGTCCCGAACCAGCGGCGGGGAACCCGGCGCAAACTGTTCGCGTGTCATGGTGTGAACGCTATGAACTCAAGTCAGCTTGAGGTCAAGAGAAGCGTTTGACGAGAGCGCGGCGGTCGAGTTTCCCGATTCCGTGCCGCGGTAGTTCGTCGAGAAGATGTAGTTCACGTGGGGCGGCGGTGTCTTCGAGTGTCGCGATGACATGCGTCCGGAGATCCTCCAGCGTGGGGGTGCCCGCTGGGGACGGCACTACCGCGACGGCGACGCGCTGGCCGAGCCGGTCGTCGGGAACGCCGAACACGGCGCATTCGGCGACCAGCGGGTGAGTGGCAAGGGCGGCCTCCACCACCTGCGGAACCACGGTGAGCCCGCCGGTACCGATGGCCTCGTCCAACCGTCCCAGCACCCGCAATCGGCCCTCGTCGAGCTCGCCGAAGTCATCGGTATGGAACCATCGGGGATCCGCAAATGCCTTATGGTCTGGCATATTCCGATAGCCCGATGCCACTGTGGCGCCACCGAGGCTGATCCGGCCCTCCGGGCCGATGCGCACCTGGACGCCGGCCAGGGCCACCCCGTCGTACACGCACCCGCCACAGGTCTCACTCATGCCGTAGGTCCGGACCACCGGGACACGGGCCTGCGCTGCCCTGATGGCGACGGCGGCGGGTAGCGGACCACCGCCCAGGAGTACGGCGTCAAAGGAGGCGAGTGCCTCCGATGCCGCGGGATTGTCTAGTGCCTTCACCAATTGTGTTGCCACCAAAGAGATGTACCGGCGATTCCCAGTCATCTCGGCGGCCGCCCGCACGAAATTGGACAGGGAGAAACCGGCCGAGACGTCAACGACGACGGGTTCGGTTCCGGCCTGGATGCTGCGCAGCAGCACCTGCATTCCGGCGATGTGATGGGGTGGCAGTGCCAGTAGCCATTGGCCGGTACCGCCCAGGCGGGCATGCGTGGCCGAACCGCTGGCCGCGAGGGCATCGCGGGTGAGCATGGCGCCCTTGGGTTTTCCCGTTGTGCCTGATGTTGAGACCACCACCGCGACATCCTCGGCGATCGGTTCGTCGGCGGCGAGTTCAGAGGCGAGTAAGTGGGCCCGATCGGCATCGTCGACAGGCACGGGCAAGACCGCGTCGCCACGGCCGTCCAGCAGCTCCGCCAGGCGGGGGAGCAGGCCCAGCATGGTCTGCCCGCTGGGTACGGGCAAGGCGCGCAGTAGCCGGGTCACGCCGGGTGGTCGGTGGCCTGACCGGAGCCCGGTTCTTCCCGATGATCCGCGGGCTCACGCGGATCATCCAGGGGCCAGCCCTTTTTCGCCAGTCGCTCGCGGACCCGCTCGATATCTTCTCCGGTCGGCAGCTCATCGGTTACCTGGGTGATGAGCACAGCGATGTCGATGTTGTCGAAGTCGCCCCGGGCCATCAGTTCACGCGCCACGGTCTTGACTTCGTCGTTACTCAGCCTGCGCCCCAGCAGCGCCAGCAGGGGGACATAGTCAGGTGGCGGGACGCCTTCGGGGTACCCCGCCCGAAGCCAGGTGACGATCTTGCTCAGAAATGCGTTCACGGCCTCAAACTCCTGTAGGGACGGGCGGCCGTCCTCTTCGTGTCGACTGCTAGGGATCGTAGTGCTGTTGGCTGCTGTTGTCGCCAGGCAAAACTAGCCGCAATGAGCCAGGAAGCCCGCGTCCAGTCCGAACAGTCAGCACCCGGAAGGTTAACGGAATGTGAACTCCTTGCGGGAAATATCAAACTGGCCGGTCAGCGCCCGAACTTGCTCGTCCATCAGCTGGTCAAAGTCAAGGCCTTTACCCCAGAATTAGCGCCATGGACGCAACCATGATCATTCTGGTGCTGTTGATCGCAACGGCACTGGCCTTCGACTTCACCAACGGGTTTCATGACACCGGTAACGCCATGGCGACGTCCATCGCAACGGGTGCGCTCAAGCCCAAGACCGCGGTTCTGCTGGCAGGCGTCCTGAACCTCGTCGGCGCGTTCCTCTCCGTCGAGGTCGCCGTCACCGTGACCACCTCGGTCATCAAGGTGCAAGACAGCAAGACCGGTCACCTGCTGCCCAACATCACCCCGTCGATGGGCCTGACGATCATCTTCGCGGGCCTCATCGGCGGCATCCTGTGGAACTTGCTGACCTGGCTCTTCGGTATTCCGTCCAGCTCGTCGCACGCACTCTTCGGTGGCCTCATCGGCGCCGCACTCGCCGCCATCGGTCTGTCGGGCGTGAAGTGGGACGGCATCCTGCAGAAGGTCATCATCCCCGCGCTGGCCGCGCCACTGATCGCCGGCCTGGTCGCCGCCGCCGGTACCTGGCTGGTCTACCGCATCACCCGCAACGTGGTGAAGAAGCGTCGCGAAGAGGGCTTCCGCTGGGGCCAGATCGCCACCGCGTCCCTGGTTGCGCTGTCGCACGGAACCAATGACGCACAGAAGACCATGGGTGTCATCGCCCTGGCGCTCATCACCACCGGCCACCTGACCGGAAACGTCAAGGAGACCGGGCTCCCGTTCTGGATTATCGCCAGCTGCGCGCTCGCCATCGGCCTCGGCACCTACCTCGGCGGATGGCGCGTCATCCGCACCCTGGGCAAGGGCCTCGTCGAGATCGAGTCCCCACAGGGTCTGGCCGCCGAAGCGTCCTCGGCCGCGATCATCCTGAGCTCCAGTGCCGCCGGTATGGCCCTGTCCACCACGCACGTGGCCACTGGCTCCATCCTGGGCAGCGGTGTCGGTAAGCCCGGTGCCGAGGTGCGCTGGGCGGTGGCGGGTCGCATGGTGCTGGCCTGGCTGGTCACCTTGCCCGCAGCCGGCATCGTCGGCGCGCTGTCCTACTGGCTCTCCAAGGGTGTCGGCGATCTCACCACGCCGATGGTCGGCGACCTCATCATCTTCGGCCTGCTCGTGGTGCTCTCCGGTTACATGTGGTGGCGTGCTCAGCAGGAGAAGGTCGACTCCAGCAACGTCAACGCCGATTGGGACGACTCCACCAACTCTGTGGTGCCCGCCGATGTCCGCGAGGTCAAGGCCGAAGTGTCCGCCGAGAGCAAGGACGCCTCGAAGCAGGACTCTGCCAGCGACACGGCTTCGGTCTAACCCAACCCCGCGAATAGTAAGGAAGCCTCAATGAACTACGTGGAAGCCATCGGCAAGGTGCTCGTTGTTGGTTTGGTCCTCGGTGCGGGTCTGCCGGCGGTGTTCGCGGCGGGCCTGGTCGCCTACTCGTCGGGTGCCGGTGGCGCCAACGACGACGGCACGGTCACCGCGCCCAACCCGGCCGTGAAGTTTCTGGGACTGGCGCTCTTCACCCTGGTCGGAGCGGTCATCGTGCTGGCGCTGTTGTGGATTACCCGGACCACGATCATCCACCACACGGGCATCGACTTCTTCCCGTTCGTCAAGTAGTAACGCGACCAACTCCACAGACACCCGGCGGAAGCTATCGTCGGGTGTCTTTGCGTAGTGGGTGGTCCGGGGGGATCTGCACGAAGATCAGCGTGACGCCGTCGGGGGCGGCGACATGCATCTCATGCAGTCCCCACGGCTCCTGTTGCGCGGCACGGCTTATCGACGCGCCGCGGCTTTCCAGGTCGGTTTGCGCCGCGTAGACGTCGCGTACCTGGAGCCAGAGCGCGCCGGGAAATGCGGTGGGAGGTCCGTCCGTGCGGCCGTGTCCGGCGATCTCGATGAGGGATTGCCCGGCGAAGAACACCACGCCGGCTCCGTAGTCGCGCGCGACGGCAAGGCCCAGCGTGTCCCGATAGAAGGCCAGCGTCGCGTCATAGTCCTTAGGACGCAACAGTATTCGGCTGGACAATATCTCCATACCCGTGTGTATCACGGGGATGGAGATATTAGAGGGTTTCGCGCCCGGACATTGCCACCTTTGTCACCAGGCTGGGGGCCAGCGCGTTGGTGGCAGCCGACATCACCGAAATTCGCGGGGCGATGCGCACCGGTCGGGTACGTGCCGCCAGCACCATCCAATCCGCGGCCTCGGCGGAGGTCAGCGCCGCCGCGTTGGTGTACGCCTCGGTGGGCGCGATCATCGGGGTACGCACCAAAGGGAAGTAGAGCGTGGTGGTGTGCACGTTGTACTTGCCGTACTCGGCATCCACGATCCTGCTGACCGTCGACAATGCGGCCTTGGACGCGTTGTACACCGCGAACTGTGGCACGACGTCTGTGAGCACTCCCCAGGTGGCCACGTTGATGATGTGGCCACTGCGGCGTTCGACCATGCCGGGAGCGAACCCGCGGATCAGCCGCAACGGGGAGAAGTAGTTGAGCTGCATGGTTCGCTCGGCGTCATGCCAGCGATCCAGTGACTCGTAGGTCTTGCGCCGGATGGAGCGACCGGCGTTGTTGACCAGGATGTCGACGCCGCCATGGCGCTCATTAACGGTCTCCACCAGCTTGTCGATGGCATCGAGGTCCGACAGATCGCATGCGATGGCATCCGCCGTGCCGCCGGCGGCGGTGATACGCGCGGCGACCTCGTTCAGCAGGTCTTCACGCCGTGCCACCACGATGACCTTGGCGCCGAGCTTGCCGAATTGGTACGCGGCTTCCTCGCCGATACCTGACGAAGCGCCGGTGATGAGGACGCGCTTGTCCTTGACCGAGACGCCGTAGTTCGCGTCGAGCTTCGCCCGAAAGAGCGATGGGCTGGGGAAAGGCTGCATCAGGGCGCGGGCAAAGGCGGTGTTGAGTCGCTTGCTCACCGAGTTCTTACTCACGAGTAAGAACTGTAAGCCCACCGCGATGAGTGCGAAATGCCGGGCCTGGGTGACTTAGGTCTCGAAGGTATGCCTTACCGGCGGTGCCCTACGCTGGCCTCACTCATTCCCTATGACGACAAGGACGTGGCTATGGGATCGCTGGCAGGTAAGACCATCATCATGTCGGGAGGCAGCCGCGGCATTGGACTGGCGATCGCACTCCGGGCCGCGCGCGACGGTGCGAATGTCGCGATCATGGCCAAGACGGCAGAGCCGCATCCCAAGCTTCCCGGCACCATCTACACCGCTGCCGAGGAGATCGAGGCCGCCGGTGGTCATGCGCTCCCCATCCTCGGTGACGTCCGTGACGACGAGGTCGTGGCCTCGGCTGTGGCCCAGACGGTGGAGAGGTTCGGTGGGATAGACATCGTGGTCAACAATGCGAGCGCGTTGAATCTCGCTCCCTCGGAGTCGATCTCGATGAAGGCCTACGACCTGATGCAGGACATCAACGCGCGGGGCGCCTTCTCGCTCTCGACGTCGGCGCTCGGCGCGCTCAAGGAGGCGGAGAACCCGCACATCCTGACGCTGTCACCGCCCATCACGCTGGAACCCAAGTGGTTCGATCAGACCACCACCGCGTACACGATTTCGAAGTTCTCCATGAGCCTGGTGGCCATCGGACTAGCCGCCGAACTACGCAAGTACGGCATCGCGTCGAACTCGCTGTGGCCGCGCACCACCATCGACACCGCCGCCATCCGCAACATCCTGGGCGCGGAACTCGTGGCCCGCTGTCGCTCCGCCGAGATCATGGCCGACGCCGCGTACGAGATCCTGATCAAGCCCAGCCGCGAGGTCACCGGAAACAGCTTCATCGACGACGAGGTGCTCACCGAGGCCGGTGTCACCGACTTCTCGAAGTATCGCCAATGCGCAGAAGAGGACCTCGAGCTCGACTTCTGGATGGAACGCGCGGCACGGTAGCCGCACGGAAAATCGAGTAGCCGGCGGCCGCAGCTGGGCCAACCCGTGCTGAGCGGGGCCCTTGGGTCTTAGTAGTGCCAGGGGTAGGGCGACCAGTCCGGCTTGCGCTTCTCCAGGAACGAGTCACGGCCTTCGACGGCCTCATCGGTCATATAGGCCAATCGTGTTGCCTCCCCGGCGAACAACTGCTGTCCGACGAGTCCGTCATCGGCGAGGTTGAAGGCGTACTTCAGCATTCGTTGTGCCTGAGGTGACTTTTCGTTGATGGCGGCGGCCCACTCCAGCGCGACAGTCTCCAGATGTTCGTGGTCGACGACCTCGTTGACGGCGCCCATCTGATGCATCTGTTCGGCCGTATACGGCCGGCCCAGGAAGAAGATCTCACGGGCAAATTTCTGCCCAACCATCTTGGCCAGGTATGCGCTGCCGTAGCCACCGTCGAAGCTGCCCACATCGGCGTCGGTCTGCTTGAAGCGAGCGTGTTCGCGGCTGGCCAATGTCAGGTCGCACACCACGTGCAGGCTGTGTCCACCGCCCGCTGCCCACCCATTCACCAAGGCGATCACCACTTTTGGCATGAAGCGGATGAGGCGCTGCACTTCCAGGATGTGCAGACGGCCCGCACGGCCCGGGTCCACGGTCTCGGCGGTCTCGCCCCCCGCGTATTGATAGCCGGTGCGGCCTCGGATGCGCTGGTCCCCGCCGGAGCAGAATGCCCAGCCGCCGTCCTTGGGGCTGGGGCCGTTCCCGGTCAGTAGCACCGCACCGACATCGGAGGTCATCCGTGCGTGGTCCAGGGTTCGGTAGAGCTCATCGACGGTGTGTGGCCGAAAGGCGTTCCGTACCTCGGGCCGGTCGAAGGCTATCCGCACGGTTCCCTGGCTGACGTGGCGGTGATAGGTGATGTCGGTCAGATCCTCGAATCCCGCCACCGGTTGCCAGCGCGTCGGGTCAAAGGGATTGGCGGTCTGCCCGTCGTCTTGGGTCATGGCTCCGACTCTAGAGGCCGCCCGGTATGTGGCCGGTCGACGCTACCGGTGAGCCGCTACGCGGACGACTGTGCCGCCGAGGATGTCGCCCACTGGGTGAACAGGCCCGGCGGCGGCTGCTGGCACCACGCCCACTTGCCGTCCTCCTTCCGAAACTGGTTCGGCTGGGTGCGGGTCTGGGTGGCGCCACCACCCAGGCTGTACGTCGCGGTGATGTCTCCGGTGGCGCTGTCACCGATGATCTTGATGTTGTCGATCGCGAACTTCTCGACCGTGGTGGACTCGCGGATTACCTGCAGCGCGGTGGCCGTGTAGGCGAACTGATCGCGGTTGACGATCGCCTTGACGAGTGTGGCGCGTTCGCCGCTGCCAGCACTGGGGAACCGTTGTGCCACATGGCTGGACAGCGTCGAGGTATCGCCGTACAGCAGCGCCTCCTGGGCCCCCTGCCAGGAATTGATCGAGGGGACGAGCTTCTCGTCGGCGGTGCGGCTGGACACCTGGTAGCGCGGGCAGGTCAGGGCGTTGGCGGCGTCCGCATCGAGGCTTCCGAGCACCTTGCCCATCTGGGCGGTCACTTGCCGGATCTGATCTTGGTCACTGAGGGGTGAGGTGGTGGCCGGCGCCGGGGGAGTTTCCGTGGGCTTGGTGAGCGTCTGGTAGACGGTGCACCCGGACAGGGCGCTGGCGAGCGTCACGGCGAGTACCGCCGAGCGCGCTGTCTTACGGACGTATGTGGCACGCAGCTGCGGCATCGTTGAATACCTTCCCCGTGAGATAAGTCAGTAACCAGTTTATTAGTCTGGCTTATGAAACCCAACTCGTGGTGGTTCGGTTGTATTCCCGCCCCAGACGATCGGGTGTCAGCGCCTCGTGATCGGGTGGCGGCTCAGAATCGAGATCCGGTTGAAGGTGTTGATCATGATGGCCGACCACACCAGCGCCGATATCTGATCATCGGACAGGTGTGCCCGGGCGGCGGCGTACTGCTCGTCGGTGAGGTGGCGATCGGCGACCTCTGTCACCGCCTCGGCGATCGTCAGCGCCGCGCGCTCGACATCGCTGAACAGTTCGGCCTCCTGCCACACCGGCAGTACGGCGATCCGCTGAGCGGACTCGCCTTCCTCCAGCGCGACACGGGTGTGTAGATCGAGGCAGAACAGGCAGCGATTGAGTTGAGAGACTCGAATGTTGACTAATTCCAAGGTTGTTCGCGAGAGCCCGGCCTCGGCGGCCCGGGCACGGAGCTCGGCGGCGGTCTTGGTCAGCCCCTGGTAGACGGATGGAGTCTGTTTGTCGATGTAGACACGATGATCGGTCATCCCTGGTGCGCCTCGACGGCGGCCAGGGCTTCCCGCGTCACCGGGGCGACCACATCGTCGAACTCGTGGTGCTTGCCGACGAACTTCCTGACGTATGGGCATACCGGCACGATCCTTCGTCCCGTGGATCGGGTGGATGTCAGCGCCGACTGCACCAGCGTCCCGGCGAGGCCGCGGCCGCCAAACTTGTCGTCGATTTCCGTGTGATAAAAAATCCGCACGTCGGTGCTGCCCAAGGCCGTATCCAGGTATTCGGTGAAGCCCGCGAGTTCACCGTCGGCGGTGATCTCGAACCGGTGGTGATCGGGTGCGTCGGCGACCGTGGCGCCGGCTTCGGATTCATCCATGGTGACCAACTATGCCCCAGACGCCGGGAGTACGGCCGATGATGGTCACATGAGTAATACGGAGACTACCCCGACGGAAACCCGCTGCGAGGGTGGCGCGTGTTCACGGGATGGAGCCGGACACCCCGTGGTCGAAATACTCACTCCCCGAGAGGTTCCACTCGGAGGACCGCGTGCGATGACGGTGTTGCGGACCCTGCCCCAGGCGGGGCGATCATTGATCGGCGCCTGGTGCTTCGCCGACCATTACGGGCCCGATGACATCACGCAGACCGGCGGAATGGATGTGGCGCCTCATCCACATACCGGACTGCAGACGGTGAGCTGGCTGTTCACGGGGGAGATCGAGCATCGCGACAGCCACGGAGTGCATGCGATGGTGCGCCCTGGTGAGCTGAACCTGATGACGGGTGGCCACGGTATCTGCCATTCGGAGGTGTCGACGGCCCAGACCACCACGCTGCATGGTGTGCAGCTCTGGGTCGCCCTGCCCGATGAATCCCGGGATGCGGCACGCGATTTTCAGCATTACGCGCCCGAGGCGGTCGCCGTGGGCGGGGTGCGTCTGCGGGTGTTCTTGGGGACCCTGGCGGGGCAGGCATCTCCGGTGCGTACCGCCACCCCCTTGCTGGGTGCCGAGCTGCTGCTCGAACCGCGGAGCATGGCGCGGTTGGATGTCGATCCCGGGTTTGAGCACGGGCTGCTGGTGGATACCGAGGCGGTCGAGTTGTCCGGCACCAGATTGTCGCGGGGCGAGCTCGGTTACGTGGGCACCGGAGTCGATCAGCTCACCGTCCTCAACCCGACAGATTCCATAGCACGGGCAATTCTACTGGGCGGCAAGCCATTCGGAGAGCATATCGTCATGTGGTGGAACTTTGTCGGCCGTCATCACGACGAGATCGCGGAATTCCGCGAGGCATGGCAGGCCGAGTCCGAACGCTTCGGCCATGTCGAGGGATACGAGGGTGCGGTGGCGCGCCTGCCTGCACCGCCGTTGCCCACCGTGCGTATGGTCCCCAGGCGCAATCCGCCGACCTCCAATCCGGAGAGCTAGATGCCGCTGAACAGAATCGTCACGTACGTCCGCTCCACCGCGTGGATGAGTTTTCTGCTCCAGTGGTGGACCGAACCGGTCCCCACGGGCTGGCTGCGGGCATTCCTGCGCGCGCGCAAGCTTGACCGGACCGTCCGCAACCTCATCGGTGGATATGCGCTGATCTTCGCGGCGATCTGCGTCGCGGTGCAGTTCAGCGACACCGGACCCCGGAGCACGGTGGGCCGCGTCATCGTCGGCGTGTGCGCCCTGGGGGCGTTGGGTTGGGCGGTGCGCTGGGTGGTGGGGCCGTGGCCATCCCTGCGCGAGGCGGTCGCCTTCGTCGCCTTCGCGGACGTCGGGATCGCGCTCGCCTGCTGGCAGGACTCCGACCCACTGGCAGGTCTGGTGGGAACGGTGCTGTTCACCCCGGTCGGCGCATACGTCAGTTTCTTCCTGGGAAACCGGCTACTGGTGGCGCATGTCGCGTGGTGCGGCCCGATGATCTTGGCGCTGTCGTCGCGTCTGTTCGCCGAGGGCACCGTCGGTGCGGCGATGACCGCCGTGGTGAAGGTGACGAGCATGTTGGTCGTGGTGGTGTTGATACCCGCGGTCATCCAGTTCGGGATCGCGGTGGTGCGCTTGGACGCGCTTGCCGCCCAGCGTGATCCACTCACCGGGCTGCTCAACCGCCGTGGCATCTACGGCGAGTGGCAGCGGCTGCACAGTGGGCTGGCGCGTGGGTACATGTTGGAAGGAGACCGGGTGATCGCCGCCGCCATCGTCGATATCGACCGGTTCAAGTCGATCAACGATCGGTACGGTCACGGGACGGGTGATCGGGTGCTCGTCGACCTGGCCGGCGCGCTCACTGCCGAATCGAGCCGGGGGAATCTGGTGGGCCGCTCGGGTGGTGAGGAGTTTCTCGTGGTGACGGTCTGCCCGGCGGAGGCCGTGGCCGAATTCGCCACGCGACTCAGGGAAGCCGTGACGTCATCCACACCTGCGGGGATCACCGTGACCGCGAGTGTGGGGGTCGCGGCCCAGGCGGTTGCGAGTGTGGCGTCGGCGGCTTCTCAAAAGGCGATCGATGTGTTGACCGCCTGCGCCGACCGCGCGATGTACGAGGCAAAACGCAACGGCGGGAATCAATCCCGAATTCTCTATCCGGGTCATGCCCTCGTGGACGATTAGCCGTGGCGAGGGCCTAGCGGTCCAGTGGATCCAACCGGAACACGGCGGCCATCCCGGCCAGTGCCTCGAACTCATCCGGGGTGCCCTCCTTGACCAGCCCGGCGTTTCTGATGAAGCCGACTCCGGTGGGCACCTCGATCGGAAACGCGCGGAGCACCGGGCGGGAGTCCTCGGGGGACAGCTCGACAATGCGTACCCGCTGGGTGTGGCGCCCTTGTGTCAGGGTGCCCTCTTTGGCCTTGCGTGCGTTGGCGATCCAGGACGATCCGGGAACTCCACCGACGGCATAGCGCTGCCCGTCGAGGGTGAAGGGGGTGATGGGAGTCGAACGCGGCTTGCCGGACTTGGCGCCCGGGACCGTGAGGACCATCATCGGCAATTTGAGGCCTATCTTGTGTCCGCCGATGACGACCTTGTTGAAGTATCGGAGCCATCGGGGAACAGGCTTGATGTCAACTGACATGACATTAAGGTACGCCCTCCGAGATGCGTTGGCTAGGGACCAAAAGTTGACCAGTGGTGGCATCAACTGATGCGTGGCCGGAATCGTCTGCGCGCGGCATGGATGGCCCCGATCGAGCGGCCCAAGCGCGTCGCGACTTGCGCGGCGGTCGACGATGCGTCCAGCGCCGTGTCGATCTCCTCAGTGGTCCAGGGCTTCTGCCAGTTCAGCGGATGATCCGCGGCGTCGGCGAAGTAACGCTGCGAGCGCCGCGCGGCCCGTTGATTGATCTGCTCCCAGCGTTCGCGTTCCGCTTCGCCGATCCGCTGCAGTCGCTGTGCCTCCGCCGACGAGCAGCCTGCGCACCGGCAACCCGATTGATATCCCGCCACGCCGTGAACCGTCAGCATGTGCTCTCCTTCGCCTGTCCGCCGATGTGGGCAGATTGGCATCCGGCCGCACTGCCGCTCTAGAAACCAAAGTCACTTTCGCGCGGTGATGGGAACCGGGCCGCGGGGGAAGGCTTCGGGGCGTCGCACCGGACCATCTGAACAGCGTGCGACGATCGCTGATGTGGAGCTGCCCGCGTTGGACGATGTGCTCGGCCGGCTGCATGTCGTCGCCTTGCCCATGCGGGTGCGATTTCGCGGCATCACTACTCGGGAGGTCGCTCTGATCGAGGGGCCGGCCGGCTGGGGCGAATTCGGTGCCTTTCCCGAGTACGACCCGCCCGAGGCCTCTGCCTGGCTAGGGGCCGCCATCGAGGCCGCGTACACCGAGCTCCCCGCGGCCCGGCGCACCCGCATACCCGTCAACGCGACGGTGCCCGCGGTGTCCGCCGCGGACGTGCCCGAGGTGCTGGCCCGCTTTCCCGGAGCCCGAACCGCCAAGGTCAAGGTGGCCGAGCCCGGGCAGACCCTCGACGACGACATCGCCCGCGTCGAAGCGGTCCGCGCGCAGATCCCCACCGTGCGGGTCGATGCCAACGGAGGGTGGACCGTCGAGCAGGCCATCCAGGCGTTGACCGCGCTGACCCGCGACGGTGTTCTTGAGTACGCCGAACAGCCCTGCGTCACCGTCGAGGAGCTGGCGGAAGTGCGCCGACGCCTCCCGGATGTGCCGATCGCCGCTGACGAAAGTATCAGGCGGGCAAGCGATCCGCTGCGCGTCGCACGAGCCGGGGCGGCCGATATCGCGGTGCTCAAGGTGGCCCCGCTCGGTGGTGTGGCGGCGCTGTTGGATATCGCGGAGCGCATCGGTATGCCCGTGGTGATCTCCAGTGCCCTGGACAGCGCGGTGGGCATCGGCATCGGTCTGCGCGCGGCCGCGGCGCTACCGGTGCTGGAGCATGCCTGCGGATTGGGTACCGGAGGGTTTTTCGTCGAGGATGTGGCCGAGGCCCCGGCACCCGAGAACGGTTACTTGACGGTGGCGTCGTTCGCTCCGGACCGGGCCCGGCTGGCGGCGCTCGCCGCGCCTGCTGACCGGTGTGACTGGTGGCGGCGCCGAGTGGCCGACTGCTACCCGCTGTTGAACCGGTAGGTTCAGTCACCGTGCCTCTCGCGAACATCAACGGCATCCAGATCAGTTACGACGATCGTGGGCCCCTGGCGCTCGGCGCCTCCGGTGATCCTGTCGTCTTTATCTCCGGGCGCGGTGGCGCGGGGCGCAGTTGGCACCTGCATCAGGTACCGGCATTCCGCGCCGCGGGATATCGCACGATCACCTTCAACAACCGGGGGATACCGCCGACCACCGAGTGCGCCGATGGCTTCACCCTGCAGGACATGGTGGCCGATGCCGCGGCGCTCATCGAGGATCTTGGTGCTGCGCCAGCCCGGTTGGTCGGGTTCTCCATGGGAGCGCTGATCGCCCAGGAACTCGCCCTCACCCGCCCGGATCTCGTGACCGCCGCGGTGTTCATGGGAACGCGGGGGCGGGAGGATTCCACGCGCTCGTTCTTCCGCAAGGCGGAGCTTGAGCTGTCCGCATCGGGTGTCGAGGTGCCGGCGTCCTATCAGGCGGCCATGCGCCTGTTGTTGAACTTCTCCCCGAAGACTCTGAACAACGATGCCGCGATCAAGGACTGGATCGACATGTTCACGCTGTGGCCCGAGCCGACCTCGGGTGGTATCGATCACCAGCGCGGTGCCATACCCGGCCCCGACCGGCCCGGCGCTTACTCGGAGATCACTGTTCCGTCGCTGGTCATCGGGTTTAGTGACGATATGACCCTGCCGCCCTACCTTGGCCGGGAGGTGGCCGATGCCATTCCCGGCGGCAAGTACGTCGAGATTGCCGACGCCGGGCATCTGGGCTTCATCGAACGCCCCGACGAGGTCAACCGCGTGATCCTGGAGTTCTTTGCGAGTGCCTCTCAGGCGGTATGACACCCTGATGGCATGAACCCGTCGACCGCTCAGGCCCACGCGGTCGTCGACGAGCTCATCCGCGGCGGAGTACGCGATGTGGTGCTGTGTCCCGGGTCGCGCAATGCCCCGCTGGCCTTCGCGTTGCACGATGCGGACAAGGCCGGGCGGTTACGGCTGCACGTGCGCATCGACGAGCGCACCGCGGGCTTCCTGGCCGTCGGGCTGGCCGCGGCGAGCGGCGCCCCTGTTCCGGTGGCGATGACCTCTGGGACGGCGGTAGCCAATCTGGGCCCCGCGGTGGTGGAGGCCAACTACGCCCGGGTTCCGCTGATTGTCCTGTCGGCCAACCGCCCCTACGAGCTGCTCGGCACCGGCGCCAACCAGACGATGGAGCAGCTCGGCTACTTCGGCACCCAGGTTCGCGCCGCGATCAGCCTGGGCCTGGCGGAAGACGGTTCAGAGAAGATCGAGGCGCAGAACCCGCACTGGCGTTCAGCGACCTGCCGAGTCCTGGCCGCTGCCAAGGGGTCCCGTACCGCCAATGCCGGCCCCGTGCAGTTCGACATCCCGCTACGGGAACCGCTTGTGCCCGATCGCGATGAGGGGCCGATACCCGCGGGCCGCCCGGGTGGGGCGCCCTGGACGTACACCCCGGACGTGACGTTCGACGAACCCGTCGAGATCGATCTGACTCCCGATACCGTAGTGATCGCGGGCCATGGCGCGCCCGCTCACGCCAACCTGGCGATGTTGCCCACGGTGGCCGAACCGACTGCGCCCCAACCTGACAACCCGGTGCATCCGCTGGCGCTCGCCCTGCTGCATCCGCAACAGGTGATCATGCTGGGTCGGCCGACCCTGCACCGGCAGGTGTCATCGCTGTTGGCGGACAACCGGATTCCGGTGTACGCGTTGACCACCGGCCCGCGCTGGCCCGATGTGTCCGGCAACTCGCAGGCCACCGGTACCCGGGCCGTCATCTCCGGAGAGCCGGATGCCGCATGGCTGCACCGGTGCGCGCACGCGCACCAGAAGGCACTCGATGCGGTGCGCGGACAGCTGGATACTCACCCGCTGACCACGGGTCTGCATGTCGCGGCCAGGGTGTGTGGGTCATTGCGCGATGGTGATCAGCTGGTGCTCGGCGCCTCCAACCCGGTACGCGATGCCGCGCTCGTTCCGTGGGGGGCCAAAGACGTTCGCGTGCGCTCCAATCGGGGGGTCGCCGGCATCGACGGCACGGTGTCGACCGCGATCGGCGCGGCGCTTGCACACCAGGGGGGCCGTACCGTGGCCTTGATCGGGGATCTCACCTTCGTGCACGACAGCTCGGGTCTGCTGATCGGTCCGACCGAGCCGCGTCCCGAGAACCTGACCATCGTGGTCTCAAATGACAACGGCGGCGGCATCTTCGAGCTTCTGGAGCAGGGCGACCCTCGATTTCGTGACGTGTCCTCCCGCATTTTCGGCACCCCACATGACGTCGACATCGCGGCGCTGTGCCGGGCCTACCACGTGGATTCGAGATCCATCTCGGTGGAAGAGCTTGGCCCCGCGCTGGACGAACCGGCCGGTGGTATCAGGGTTCTGGAGGTCAAGGCCGACCGCTCCACCCTGCGCGAGCTGCACGCGGCCATCAGGGCAGCTCTGTGAAGCGGCGCTCCCGCGTCATCAAGCGAGTCCGGATCGCGGTGCTGGTGCTGGCGGGACTGATGACGTTGCAGTCCCTGCTGTTGGTCGCGGGGGCCTGGCGAAATGACAAGGCCATCGAACGGGATATGGGTGTCGCGCTGGCCGAGGTGCTCAGCGCAGGGCCACGGCGCTCCACCATCGAGTTCGTCACGCCGGAACGAGTCACGTATCGGCCCGAATTGGGCGTTCTCTATCCATCCGAACTCAGCCCGGGTATGCGCATCTACGTCGAGTACGACACATCCAACCCGGATTTGGTTCGCGTGCAAGGACGTAACGCGTCATTGTCGATTGTCCCCGCCGGGTCCATCATCGTCGTGGTGTGGATGGTCGCCGGGACGATACTGCTGGGGCTGGCATGGATGCAGCGCCGAAGTCCGGCGCCTGTTCACGCTTAAGTTTGCATGACGTATGCCTGGGGGCAACCTAACTGCCAAGTGACGCTGACATGCTCCCAGTGTGCGCATCGCGATCGTCGCCGAGTCGTTCTTGCCGAACGTCAACGGAGTCTCCAACTCGGTGCTGCGGGTGCTGGAGCACCTCCGCCGCACCGGGCATGAGGCCGTCGTCATCGCACCGGACACCCCCCGCGGACAGGCCCCTGCCGGTACCGAACACGACGGGGTGCCCGTGCACCGGGTGCCGGCCATCATGTTCCCCAAGGTGAGCACCCTGCCGTTGGGTGTGCCGCAGCCGCGCATGGTGCGGATCCTTCGTGATTTCGCGCCCGATGTGGTGCACCTGGCCTCGCCGTTCGTCCTGGGATACGGGGGACTGCGCGCCGCGCAGCACCTCGACATCCCCACTGTCGCCGTCTACCAGACCGATGTGGCCGGGTTCGCCGACAGCTATGGCGCCGGGTTCGCCGCTCGCGCTGCCTGGCGCTGGACCAAGCATTTGCACGGCCGCGCCGACCGGACGTTGGCCCCCTCCTCGTCCGCGATGGAAGGTCTTGCCGCACACGGAATCCCGCGGGTGTTCCGATGGTCGCGCGGTGTGGACATCGAACGCTTCGCGCCCTCGGCGCGCGACGAGGAGCTGCGTCGATCCTGGTCACCCGAGGGCAAGCCGATCATCGGGTTCGTCGGGCGGCTCGCCCCCGAGAAGCATGTGGAGCGGCTGGCCGTGTTGGCCGAACGCGACGACATACGGCTCGTCATCGTGGGCGGCGGCGTGGAACGGGACGCTCTCGAAAAGCTGATGCCCACAGCAATTTTCACTGGCGAGCTGACCGGATCGGCGCTGTCGCGGGCATATGCCAGCCTCGACGTGTTCATCCACCCGGGCGAGCACGAGACCTTCTGTCAGGCTGTGCAGGAGGCGCTGGCCAGCGGTGTTCCGGCCATCGCGCCGGATGCCGGCGGGCCGCGAGATCTGGTGATCCCGGGTCGCAACGGAATGCTGCTGCCGGTGGCCGACTTCGAGGCGCACCTCGGCATGGCTGTTGACCATCTGGTGCAACCGGCGACGCGCAGCCGATTCTCGGCGGCCGCGCGGCGGGGAGTGCTGTCGCGCACGTGGCCCGCCATCTGCGATGAGCTGCTCGAGCACTACGCCGCGGCGGCGGGCACCACGCTGGGCCGCGGCATCATGACGGCCTAGTGCGCTGTACCGTCACGGTATGAACCGCGCCACCCTGGAAAAGGACCCGCACGAGGTCGCGTCCATGTTTGACGCGGTGGCCAAGCGATATGACATCACCAATACCGTGTTGTCCTTTGGCCGGGACCGCGCCTGGCGCCGCGCCACCCGCGAATCGCTGAAGCTGAAACCCGGAGACAAGGTACTCGATATCGCCGCCGGTACCGCGGTCTCGACGGCAGAGCTCACCCAGTCCGGTGCCTGGTGTGTGGCCGCCGATTTCTCTGTAGGCATGCTCAAGGCCGGTGCGCATCGCGATGTGCCCAAGGTCGCCGGGGACGCGACACGGCTGCCGTTCGCGGATCACTCGTTTGATGCGGTGACGATCAGCTTCGGATTGCGCAATGTGGTCGATCACGTCGAAGGGCTGCGCGAGATGGCCCGCGTCACCAAACCCGGTGGCCGCCTTGCGGTGTGCGAATTCTCGACTCCGGTCAACCGGCCTTTCCGCACGCTGTACATGGAGTATCTGATGAAGGCGCTGCCGTCGGTGGCGCGCGCCGTCAGCAGCAATCCGGACGCATACGTATACCTGGCCGAATCGATCCGGGCATGGCCCGATCAGGAGGCGCTGGCTCAGCAGATCATCTCGGCGGGCTGGTCGAATGTGCGGTGGCGCAATCTCACTGGCGGCATCGTCGCCCTGCACGTCGCGGTGCTCTAACCGCGAGTAGTGATCAGCTGAACGGCGGACGCGCGTCGAGGCGTCGTGAGCCGCCGCCCGCCACGCGCCAGGCGCGTGCAATCGCGTCATGGTCCTCGTCGGTGACGAGATTTCCCATGAGCCGTACGGCAATTCGCATCAGCACCTGAGAACGCATGCCGACCGGGCCCATGACGGGCAGGAAGCGCGGCAGGGTCAGCAGCCCCGCGAGGCGTCGTGCAATGGAGAACGACCGTCCGTACCGGTCTCGTAGCAGCTCCGGCCACAGCTGCGAGTAGTCGTCGGCGTCGAGCACTTCGGCGGCGAGGTGCCCGGTTTCCAGCCCGTAGTCGATGCCCTCGCCGTTGAGCGGATTGACGCATGCCGCGGCGTCGCCGATGAGCATCCAGTTGGGACCCGCGACGCCGGACACTGCCCCGCCCATCGGCAGCAGTGCCGAGGCGATGGAGTGCAGGCGCCCGCTGAGCCCGAAGTCCTCGCGGCGCAGCTCCGCGTAGTACTCGATGAGCGGGCGCAGCGCCGCATCAGCGGGGCGTTTCGAGGTGGCGAGTGCGCCAACACCGATATTGATCTGCCCGCCACCCAACGGGAAGATCCAGCCGTATCCGGGGAGCACCTCGCCCTCGGGGGAGCGCAGCTCCAGGTGCGAGGTCATCCATTCCTCGTCGCCGCGCGCCGACTCGATGTACGCGCGCCCCGCGACGGCGTACACGGTGTCCTTGTGCCACTCACGCCCAAGCACTTTTCCGAGGGGCGAGCGCACGCCGTCGGCGACGATGACGGCCTTGCAGGCGATCTCGCCGGGGCCGCTGTTGTCGAGCACCCGGACGGCGGTGACCCGGCCCGCTGCGTCACGTTCCACGTCAACCGCCTTGGTGGACTCGGCCATCTTGGCCCCGGAGTCCACCGCCACCTGCCGGATCTTGTCGTCCAGCTCGGTGCGGCGCACCGCACTGCCGGTGCCGCCGAAAGATGGCCCGGGCCATGGCACTTCGAGATTGCCGCCGAAGCCGTGCAGGCGCAGACCCTGGTATCGGATGTGTTCGTCGAGCCATGGCCTGAGGCCGAGTAACTCGAGTTGTTCGACGGCGCGGGGGGTCAGTCCGTCGCCGCAGGTCTTGTCCCGGGGGAACACCGCCGAATCGACCAGGACCACCTCACGCCCGGATCGCGCCGCCCACGCCGCGGCCGCCGATCCGGCTGGTCCGGCACCGACGACGACCAGGTCCGCTGACGTCTGCACCCCCCCAGTATGTTGGACCGGTGAGTAACTCGACCACGGTGGCCGGAGTTGATCTCGGCGATCCCGTATTCGCCGCGAAGGTGCGCGACCATTTGGCCGCCATCGAAACCCTCATCGTGACCGAGCTGGGGCAGTCCGACCCGCTGTTGACGGAGTCTGTGCTGCACCTTTTCCACGCCGGCGGTAAGCGCTTCCGCCCGCTGTTCACGGTGCTCGCCGCCCAGACCGGACCAGATCCAGACAACGACGAGGTGATTCTCGCGGGTGCGGTGTGCGAGCTCATTCACCTGGCCACGCTGTATCACGACGACGTCATGGACGAGGCGCAGAAGCGTCGTGGCGTGCCCAGCGCCAACGCCCGGTGGGGTAACAACGTGGCGATCCTCGCCGGGGACTATCTGCTGGCCACGGCCTCGCGGCTGGTGTCGCGGCTGGGCCCCACGGCCGTGCGGATCGTCGCCGAGACCTTCGCCGAACTCGTCACCGGTCAGATGCGGGAAACCGTCGGGGTACCCGAGGACGGCGACGAGACCGAGCACTACCTCAAGGTGATCCATGAGAAGACCGGATCACTGATCGCGGCGGCCGGGCGCTTCGGCGCGATGACGTCCCGGTGCGACGACGAGCAGATCGAACGGCTGAGCCGCCTGGGCGCCATCGTCGGGACCGCCTTCCAGATCTCCGACGACATCATCGACATCGAGAGCCTCACGGACGAGTCGGGCAAGACACCCGGCACGGATCTGCGTGAGGGGGTGCATACCCTGCCCATGCTGTACGCCCTGCGCGATACCGGTCCCGATGCCGACCGGCTGCGTGCCTTGCTGGCGGCGCCCATTACCGACGATGCCGAGGTGGACGAGGCGTTGACGCTGCTGCGGGCCTCCCATGGGCTGGTGGCGGCCAAGTCGGTTGTCATCGAATACGCGGACCGCGCCAAGGCCGAATTGGTGGAGTTGCCCCCGGGCGCTGCCCGCGACGCGCTGGGTGTGCTGATCGAGTACACCGTGCTCCGGCACGGCTAGGTGCCTGGCAACCCGTCCGGAACCCAGGAGCACTGTCCTTCGTTAGCGTGGTGAACCAGCTAGAGGGAAGGGACACCATGCACGGCCACGCCAATGGACTCAAGACAGTGCTGCTACTCGGTGGCATGTCGGCGATGATCGTGTTCGTCGGCTCGCTGTTCCACAGCAAGAGCATCCTGCTGCTGGCCATTGTGTTCGCCGTCGGCATGAACGCGTTCATGTACTTCAAGAGCGACACGCTGGCGTTGCGTGCGATGCATGCCCAGCCGGTGACGGAGTTGCAGCAGCCCGCGATGTACCGGATCGTGCGGGAGCTCGCGACCGTCGCGCGCCAGCCCATGCCGCGGTTGTACATCAGCGATACCAATGCGCCGAACGCCTTTGCCACGGGCCGTAATCCGAGGAATGCGGCGGTCTGCTGCACGAGCGGCATTCTCGATCTGCTCTCCGAGCGTGAGCTGCGCGCCGTGCTGGGTCACGAGCTTTCGCACGTCTACAACCGCGACATCCTGATCTCCAGCGTGGCCGGGGCGCTGGCGGCCGTCATCTCGGGGCTGGCCAATATGGCGATGCTCATGAACTTCTTCGGCGGCGGGGGCGAAAATCGCCCGAATCCCTTTGCACTGTTCCTGGTTTCGATGCTGGGTCCGGTCGCTGCCACGGTGGTGAAGATGGCGGTGTCTCGTTCGCGGGAGTATCAGGCCGACCAGTCCGGCGCCGAACTGACCGGAGATCCGCTGGCATTGGCCTCCGCGCTGCGGAAGATCTCCGGCGGGGTGCAGGCTGCTCCGCTGCCACCGGAACCCCAGCTGGCCAGCCAGTCGCACCTGATGATCGCCAACCCGTTCCGGGCCGGCGACCGGGTGGCATCGCTGTTCTCGACACACCCGCCGATGGCTGATCGCATTGCGCGCCTTGAGGATATGGCCCGCTTCTAACCTTAGGCCGCCGAGTGTGAAGCCACGGCGGACATTCGGTGAAAATCCCGCCGTAGCTTCACGGTCGGTGAAACCGTCAGACGGACCGTCCGCTCAGCGCGGCCAGCCTCTCGAGTACCGGCGCGTTCGCGGCGACGGGCTGCGGGGTGCCGAACTTGCCGGACCGCGCGAATGCCCCGGCGCGTTTCTCGACGAGGTCCAATGCGTCCTCGACGAGGTCGGCGGGCAGATTCGCGGGAAGGCCGGTGGTCTGTGCCAGGTCCCAGCCGTGGGTCAGCAGATCGGCCATGCGGACCTGTAGCTGCCTGTCGCCGGTGGTGTGCGCGAACGGGCCCGGGTAGGTCTGCTCGAGCACACCCGGAAGCGCCAGCGCGTCATGCAACGCCTGCGCTGACTGCTGGTATGCCACCACGGGATCTTCACCAGTGCCGCCGCTGGGCCCGCCGAAGCGCGCTGCCAGGGAGTAGTTCACCTCGACGAGGTGGTTCACCAACTGGCGCAGATTCCACTCGGTACAGGGCGTCGGGGCGTCCCACTGGTCTGGACGCACGGCCGCGATCAGTGCCTCGATGGCCGCCGAGGCCCGCAGGAAGTCGTCGGCGGGCCTCATTACCGGTACACCATGACCGTGGTGGTGCCATGCGCCACCAGCCTGCCCTGGGAGTCGACCACCTTGCCCTCGGCCGTCGCCACCCGGCGGCCGGGGTGCAGGACGTTGCCCGTCGCGACCAGTTTCTCGCCGTCCGTGGGGACAGTCCGGACATAGTTGACCTTGAGTTCGAGTGTCCCGTAGCCGATTCCGGGCTCCAGAGTGGAGTGCACGGCGCAGCCCAGCACGGAGTCGAGCAGCGTCGCGCAGATCCCGCCGTGCAGGGTGCCGAGCGGATTGGCGAACTCGGGCCGGGTCACCACGCTGAAGGACACCGAGCCGAATTCGATCTTTTCCATCTGCATCCCGAGCAGACGCCCGATGGGCGGCATCCCGTCGGACGTCCCGCCCATGCTGCGCAGCAGCTCGAGTCCGGTCAGGTTCTCGATTTCCGTGGTCATGGCCACCCTTCCGCGTAGACTGATTGGTCCATACGACGGTAGCAGGCTATAGACCGACTGGTCCATGTCGAGTGAGGAGGCCGAGGTGGCGACGGGTCCACGGCAGCGTCTGATCGACAGTGCGATCGTCATGATGCGCGAACGCGGGGTGCATGCCACGGGCCTTGCTGACCTGCTCAAACGCAGCGGCACCGCGCGCAACTCCATCTACCAGCACTTTCCGGAGGGCAAGGCGGAGCTCCTTGCCGCGGCCGAGCTCGCGGCGGCCGAACTCGCCAACGGATTTCTCGACGCGCTGCGGGCACGCGGGGACGCCGAGTACCTCATCACCAAGTTCATCGCGTGGTGGGTCAATCAGCTTGAGACTCACGACTTCGACACCGGTTGCCCGCATGCCGCGGCCGCGCTCGCCGGCCCGGGGGAGGCGCAGATCCGCGCGGCGGCCAACGATGCCTTCATCGGGATGCGCGCCCGGCTGGCGGAATCCTTCCGGGATTCGGGGGTGACCGATGGCGCGGAGTCCCTTGCCTCGCTGACGGTCAGCGCGATCGAGGGGGCGCTACTGCAGGCGCAGGCCGCTCACTCGGTGCAACCGCTGCGCGATGTTGAGCATGAACTGATCTCGCTCCTGCGCGCCCGGCGGCAGTGAGGGCGAAAACCCTTATTCCGCTTCGACTTCCGTGAGGTTGGTGGCGACGTGAAACGGGGGAGTGCTCTTCCCGATCACCCGGTACCGGTTCCATGGGTCGGGATCGCCGATGAAGGCATCCCGGGCGCTGTGAGAAGTGCGAATCGTGGCCTTCACCCGTGCCTCGTCGCCGATGATCGCGGTCAGCTGTTCGTTGGGCCTGATGCGGCCGATCCACCGGTAAATGCCGTCGATCGGCTCGCTGTACCCCTTGAGCTCCAGCTCGACCGGGACGTCGACACCACGAACGCTCACCGTTGCCTCGCCGATGTAGTCCGAATCGTCATGCGGGCTGTGCGTGAAGACGCTGTTGGTGTCGTCATGTCGGGGAAGGCTCATGATTCTCCGTCCGGCTTGGTTGCCTCTTGACAATCGGGACGCCGTCCCGACAAACTCGCTGACATATGCGTAACAAAGAGTACCCCATACTTTTGGATACGGATATTCAATCTTGGCTGACCAGAAGGCGATGACGTGACGTCCAGCAGTTACAAAGACATCAACTACACCGACTATGACTTCAGGCCGGCTACCACGGTCGATGGTGGGATTCCTGCGCGCCGGCGCCGGGTGGGTGATCGGCTCAAGACGGCCCGGCGACTGCTCTTCGAGGCCACGGAGCTCAGCTACGACCCCGAGCTGGATATCGACTGGGACGCGCCCCTGGACCCGGGAATGCACTGGCTGGCCGCCCAGCAGGTATCCCTCTACGGCACCCCGCAGTGGGATGTGCTTTCGGTCGAGCAGCGCGGTGAGCTGGCGCGCCAGGAGCTGGTCAGCCTGCTGAGCTTCGTCATGGATGCCCAGGGCGCGCTGGCCTCGCTGATGTTCCGCGACGTCATCGAAGGCAACACCCTGACCGACGACTACACCCGTTTTCTCCTCGCCAGCGTCCGCGATATCAGCCGTAACGCCACCATGGTTGGCCGGCTGATCAACAAGACGGGGTTGGAGCTCCAGCCCGCTCCGATGGCGGTGCAGCGCCTTCAGCGGTTCTTCGTGCCGCTCATCCCGCACGGTCCGCTCGGTCGCGGATTCATCCTCCTGCTGCAGCGGTTGATCCATCAGTTGATGTGTGAGCTCGAGGCCGACGAACAGGCCCAGCCCGTGGTCCGGCAGGTCGCGAAGATCTGCGTTCTGGTCGGCCGTCGCCAGCTTGAGTTCGCCGAGGATGAGCTCTACCGCGCCGTGGATGCGCGCAGGTATCTCCCGCCGGCATTGGCTGATGTCTCGGTCGCACTGCTGACGGTGTTGGCGACGTCCTTGATCGTGCGTCCGCCGGTGTACCGGAGCGTGGGGCTGACCGAGCGGGCAGGGCGCAGGGCGGCCGCCCGCGGCGAGAACGGCCGCTATCGGAACGCGGTGCTGCTGCGGCGGTACTTCGACGTCGCCCAGGACGCGGGCATGTTCAGAACCAGTGCTGCACGGGCGATTCTCAGAGGTCGCGGCCTCCTGTGACCTCGCTGGGGATTGACAAACGACAGCGCCAGCATGAGACTAAAAGTAATGGGTACTGAAAGTAATGCATAAAATTGGAGGGCGGGATCAATGACGACCATCGACCAACCGACGGCCCTACATGAGGCGGGAGCCTCGTCGGTACGGGGCAAGACCGTGGGCGACCGGCAAAAGACGGCGCAACGACTGCTGCGCTCGGCCGCGGAGCGTGCCTACGACGGCGAGGTTGACATCGACTGGGACGCCCCGGTGGTGCCCGGCTTGTACTGGGCCACGCCGCGCCGGACGTCGCTGTACGGCACCAAGCTGTGGGACAAGCTGACTCAGGATCAGCGCATCGAGCTGACGCGCCACGAGCTCGGCTCCGTGTTGAGCTTCGGCATCTATGTCGAGACCGGTCTCAGCGCCATGCTGTGGCGGCAGGTTGTCGAGCAGAACGGGGGAGCGACCGATCACGGCCGCTACGCGTTGACCGAGATCAGCGAGGAAGCGCGGCATTCCACCATGTTTGGCCGCCTGGTGAACAAGCTCGGCATCGAGCCGTACACCTATCCCAAGTTTGCGACGCGTGTCATCCGGCTTCTCGGTTTGGTGCCGCTGGGCCCCTCGGGGCTTGGCACGCTGCTGCTGGTCGAGGAGGTGCTTGACCGCGCGCAGCGGGAAACGATGATGGATGAGACGGTGCAGCCGCACGCTCGGCAGCTCATGAAGATTCACGTGCTGGAGGAAGCGCGGCATATCACTTATGCGCGTGAGGAACTGGTGCGACAGATCGCCGAGCGGGGGCCGGTCTCCAACGCGTTCCACCGTGCGGTCTTCGCTCTCTCGGTGATCGGTATCTATCCGGTGCTCTTCAACCCCAAGGCTTACCGGTCGGTGGGTGTTCATCCCCTGCGTGGCATGTTTGCCTTCCTGACGTCACCGAACTATCGCGAGAACGCGACGTGGGTTTCGGAGCCGCTGATGCGCTTCATGCACGAGATCGGTTTCCTGGACGGCAAATTCACTGGCCGGCTGCTGCGGATGTCGCGGGCGATGCCGGACGACATCCTGGCCGAGATCAAGGCGCGGTAAGCGCCGAAAGAACTGGCTCGTTGCCGGGGGCAATGAGCCAGTTCTGCCGTGTCAGGGTTCCACCTTCGAGAGAGAAAGCGATTGCGCCACATGACTGTTACCGATACATCGTCCGAAGAGCGGCAGCCAGACACTGTAGTCGAGGGCGGCCAGTCGGAGCCCATCCGTGTTCGTGCGCTGATCGTCGGCACCGGGTTCTCGGGTATCGGCGCGGCGATCGCGTTGCAGAAGATGGGGGTGCCCTTCCTCATCCTGGAAAAGGCCGGCGAAATGGGCGGCACCTGGCGCGACAACACCTATCCCGGCGCAGCGTGCGATGTGCCCACCCACCTGTATTCGTTCTCGTTTGAGCCGCGCTCGAACTGGGAACAGCTCTTCTCCCGGCAGCCTGAGATCTTCGACTACCTCAAGGAAGTCGCCGCCAAATATCGTCTGTACCGGCACGTCACTTTCAATACGCGTGTCACCCGCGGGTATTGGGACGAGAGCGAGTACCGCTGGCACGTGTTCACCGAGAGCGGCCAAGAGTACATCTGTCAGTTCCTCATCTCCGGGGTTGGTGCCCTGCACATCCCGAGCATCCCGGAGATCGAGGGCCTGGACCGCTTCGAGGGACCGGTCTTTCATTCCGCGCAGTGGAACCACGACTTCGCCCTGGCCGGCAAGAAGGTCGCCGTCATCGGCACGGGCGCCAGCGCCATTCAGTTCGTCCCTGAGATCGTCGGCCAGGTCGGCGAACTGAAGCTGTTCCAGCGCACCGCACCATGGGTGTTGCCGCGCACCAATGTCGAGTTCGGCTCGGTGGCCAAGCGGGCGTTTGCCAACATTCCGGGTCTGCGTGCGCTGTTCCGCAGCGGCATGTACTTCGGCGCGGAAGCCGGTGCGTACGCGATGAACCGGCGCCCCGCCCTACTCAAAGGCGTTGAGCTGCTCGGGCGTGCGTACATCAAGAGCCAGATCTCGGATCCGGAAGTGCGCCGCAAGGTGACACCCGATTACCGCGCCGGATGCAAACGGCTCCTGGGGTCGGCGACGTACTACAAGGCCATCGAGAACCCGAAGACGGAACTGGTCACCGAGTCCATCGCGCGGGTGACCACCGACGGCGTCGTCACCAGCGACGGGATTGAGCGCAAGGTCGACGCCATCATCTTCGGCACCGGCTTTCACGTCACCGACTCGTACAAGTACCTGGATCTGAAGGGGCAGAACGGGGAGGACCTCGGCGACCGCTGGTCACGGGAGGGCGTTACCGCCCACCGCGGAATCACCATCGCCGGCATGCCCAACCTCTTCTTCCTGTTGGGCCCCAACACCGGTTTGGGCCACAACTCGATCGTGTTCATGATCGAGTCGCAAATCCACTACGTCACCGAGGCGATCAAGCACGTCGATGCGGCCTATGCCCAGGCGATCGTGCCCACCCGCCAGGCGCAGGACCGGTTCAACGCCGAAGTCCAGCGCAAGCTGCAGGGCTCGGTCTGGAACAACGGCGGCTGCCAAAGCTGGTACTTGGACGAGCATGGCAAGAATCGGACGCTATGGTCGGGATTCACCTTCGAATACTGGTCGCAGACAAGAAAAGTGGACCCCACCGAGTACGAGTTCGAGGGTGCGGTGCCTCCGGCCGTACGCAAGACCGTTCCGCTCGCCGACGGCCCCCGGCAGACCTCGCCGAGCATGGCCGCGAACTAGGCCACCCGCCCAACAGAAGCGAGAAAACGATGAAAAACTTCGACAACAAGGTCGCCGTAATCACCGGCGCCGGTTCGGGTATCGGCCGCAGCCTGGCCTTGACGCTGGCCCAGCGCGGTGCGCGGTTGGCGCTCTCGGACATCGACACCGCCGGGGTGGCCGATACCGCCGGGCGCTGTGAGAAGGCGGGTGCGACTGCCATCCCATTCGAACTCGACGTCGCCGATAGGGCCGCCGTGTATGCCCACGCCGCCGACGTCAAGAACGAGTTCGGTCAGGTCAATCTGGTGTTCAACAACGCCGGAGTGGCGCTTTCTGCCGACGTCAAGGACATGGAATGGGATGACTTCGACTGGTTGATGAACATCAACTTCTGGGGTGTCGCGCACGGCACCAAGGCATTCCTGCCGCACCTCATCGAATCGGGCGACGGCCACATAGTCAACGTGTCGTCGGTGTTCGGATTTATGGGCATACCTTCGCAGAGTGCCTATAACGCGGCAAAATTCGCCGTCCGTGGCTTCACCGAGGCACTGCGCCAGGAGATCCGGGCGGCGAAGTATCCCGTCGGCGTCACCTGTGTGCATCCCGGCGGGATCAAGACCAATATCGCCTCAAGCGCGCGCGGTATCCCCGAAGGCGTAGACCGGGAAACCGTCCGAAAGGGCTTCCAGCTCGCGGCGATCACCCGGCCGGACTCGGCGGCCCGGATCATTTTGCGGGGAGTCGAGAAGAATCGGCCCCGTGTGCTGATCGGTCCCGACGCTCGCGTGTTCGACGCCATACCGCGCATCATCGGGCCGCGCTACGGGGACCTGATGGCGCCCTTCTACGGAATCGGCAAGTACGGAATCGGCAAGAAGGTCGCGGGCCGCTTCGGTATCGAGCTCTAGGAAGCCGTCGATGACAGACACCGTCTCGCCCGATACACGCACAGTGACCGGAAACCCCCACGTTCACTCGTTGGAGGTCGTCGAAATCATCAGGGAGACAGGCGATGCGGTCTCCCTGGTGTTCGAAGTGCCGGATGCGCTCGCGCCTGCCTTCCGTTACCGGCCGGGCCAGTTCCTCACGCTGAAAATCCCGAGTGAGCAGACAGGCTCGGTGGCGCGCTGCTATTCGCTGTCCAGCTCGCCCCATCTCGATGACGACCTCGTCGTCACCGTCAAGCGGACAGATGGCGGGTATGCGTCGAACTGGCTGTGCGACAACGTCGTTGTCGGGGACCGCATCACCGTGCTCACCCCCTCCGGGGTCTTCGTGCCGCGCTCGCTGGACGGCGACTTCTTACTGATCGCGGCGGGCAGCGGTATCACCCCGATGCTGTCCATAGCCAAATCGGTTCTGCTCGGCGGCGCCGGAACGGTCTACCTCTTCTACGCGAACAGGGATGAGCGCAGCGTCATCTTCGGCGCCGAGATCGAAGAGATCATGGTGGAATTCCCGGACCGGCTGCGGGTGGTGCACTGGCTCGAGTCCGAACGCGGACTGCCTACCCGCGAAGCCATGGGCGAGCTGTTCGCCGCCTATCGGCGGTACAGCACGTACATCTGTGGTCCGGCACCCTTCATGGACGGCGCCCGTGCCGCGTTATCGGCCGTCGGGATGCCCGCCCACCACATTCACGTCGAGCTGTACCAGTCGCTGACCGGCGATCCGTTCGCCGACATTGTGGTGCCGCGGGCCGGTGACGGGGACGCCGCCGAGGCGAGCGTGGAACTCGACGGCACGCAGATCACCGTCGAGTGGCCCAGGAACACTCCGCTGCTCGATGTGCTGCTGGTCCGGGGCATCGACGCGCCGTACTCGTGCCGCGAAGGCGCGTGCAGTGCCTGTGCCTGCACGGTGCGCCGCGGTGAGGTGCGGATGCTGCGCAACGACACCCTGGTCGACGCCGACCTCGCCATGGGGCTGACCCTGGCCTGCCAGGCCGTTCCGGTCACCGACAGCGTCGATATCGTCTTTGATCAGTAGACGCGAGATTGCGCGCGATCTTGGATATGGTCACGGGATGCGTACCCTGCCCATCCTTGGCGCTATGACCAGCGCGGTCGCCGCCGTCATGCTCGCGGGTATGGCGTCTGCCGACCCGGACACCCCGAATCCGCTTGACCCGTCCGGGCTTCCGAACGTCAACGGATTCACTGCGGTATCGCCGCTGGAATACAGCATCATGGCGGACACCGCCTATGGCTTCACCATCCCCGGCGGGATCTCCTGTCTGATCAAGCGCGCCGACGCCAGCTATGGCTGCAGTGGTCCACTGCCCGGGGCACCGAACGGGGCGAACCTCGTCAGCGGCAGTACGGCTCCCGGTTTCGCCAGCACCGATCGGCCGATCTACGGCATCGGCGGTGAATCCTTCAAGCCCTTGCCGCCAGGTCATCGCCTGAGTTACCGCGAGGTCAGCTGCGGCCTGGACGGCGCCGGCACGCTGACCTGTGTCAACAACCGCTGGCAGAACGGCTTCGTGGTCGGTCCGGGCGGCAGCTACACCACCTAGTGGCCCGTTAGATTGGTTCCATGCGTCTTGGGAACCTGCTGATCGCCGCCGTGTGCGGCATCCTCCTCGTCGGTTGCGATCGGGGAGAAGCACCCAGCGACACGCCCACTCAAGCGTCCAGCGGCGCGTCAGACGCCGCCGCGACCACCCCGACCGTGACGGTCGATCCGGCTGCGGAGTCCGCGTGCCCCAAACACGGTGGTCGCTGGGATGCCACCCAGGGCTGCGTCATCGACGAGGTCACGCCGCAGGCCACGCAACATCTGCTCGTCCCCGTCCAGTGGGATTCGTCGTTCCCTGAGCTGCAGAAGGCGGTTGACGAGCTGGTGGCGGATATCCGCGCCAAATTCCGCACGTCCGTCGAGCGTGCGGGTGCCCCACCCGAAGGCAAGCAGTGGGCGCTCAACGTCACCTTCGACGCGTACCAGGGCAAGGGTGTGCACCCGTCCGATGGAGTCCGGTTCTCCATCAGTGAGTCGCTCGGCGGCTATCACCCGGGATTCGCGTTTCGCACCGTCACCTTCGACCGCATCACCAAACAGGCCATCACCCTGGGGTCGCTGCTGATCGATCTCGCGGCGGCGCTGCCCAAGATCTCCGCACTGGTCCGCAGCGATCTGCGCGCGCAACTCGGCGGTGTGGGCTCCGAATTCGTCGATACCGGAACGGTTCCTGAGGCCGGAAACTTCAAGAATCTCTCCCTCGACGGCGACGCGCTGCTGTTCTCCTTCGAGCCCTATCAGGTGGCGGCGTATGCCGAGGGGCCGATGCAGAGCCGGGTGGCGCTGTCCGAGCTGCGTGATGTGGTGAAGCCCGAGTACTTGCCGGCCTGATCAGAATCCGGTGCCGTGCACCTCGTGGCCGGGTGTCGCCGCCATGAGCCCGCGGTAGGCCTGCTCCACGGTGGAGCCGTGGTTGATCACCCCGTCAACCTCGCGGGCGATCGGCATGTGGATGCCGTACTCGTCGGCGAGCGTCATCACCACCGACGAGGCTTTCACGCCCTCGGCCACCTGGTTCATCGCCTGGATGATCTCGTCGATGGTCTTGCCCTTGCCGATCTCCTCACCGACGTGCCGGTTGCGGCTGCTGGGGCTGGTGCAGGTGACGATGAGGTCGCCCAGGCCCGCCAGGCCCGGGAACGTCTCGGGGTTACCGCCCATGGCCACACCGAGTTTGGTCATCTCCCGCAGGGCCCGCGCGATCACCATGGCGCGGGTGTTCTCGCCGATCCCGATCGCATAACCCATACCGCTCGCGATGGCGAAGACGTTCTTGAGCGCGCCCGCCATCTCCACACCCACCACGTCGTTGGTGCTGTACACGCGAAAACGTGAGGTGCGGAAGAGCTCTCCCAGACGCGCTGCCTGGTGCTGATCGGGCATCGCGACAACACCGGCGGCCGCATACCCGCGAGCCACCTCCTTGGCGATGTTGGGCCCGGCCAGGATGCCCGCCGGGTGCCCGGGCAGCACTTCCTCGATGATCTGCGACATTCGCATCCGCGACCCCTGCTCGAGGCCCTTGACCAGCGAGACGATCGGCACCCACGGGCGCAGCGACTGCCCGATTTCGGTCAGCACTTCGCGAAAGCTGTGCGAGGGAACCCCCATGATCACCACGTCGGCCTGCTCGATGGCCTCGTGTAGGTCCGAGGTGGCGCGCAGGCTTTCGGTGAGCTCTACCTCGTCGGTGAGATATCGCGAATTACGGTGCCGTTCATTGATATCCGCCACGGTCTCCGGCGAGCGGGCCCACTGCAGGGTGGGGCTGCGACGCGCGACAATCGACGCCACAGTGGTGCCCCAGGATCCGCCCCCGAGGACGACGACTTGTGGTTCACGAAGTGCTGCCATGCCCGCCAGGGTATGGGCCCGGTGCGCCTCGAATATGGACTTCGGCAATATGAGTGTGGTGCTGATCGATGTAACGCTCACGACCGGGTTGACCGCCATGGCTGCCGACGCTGCCGAGGCCGAGGGTGCCGGGTACTCCGGTATCTGGACGTTCGAGGGAGCGCACGACCCATTCTTGCCGCTGTTGCTGGCCGCCGAGCACACGAAGGAGGTCACCCTGGGCACCTCGATCGCGGTCGCGTTCGCGCGAAATCCGATGCTGCTCGCCACTATTGGCTGGGACCTGCAGGCATATTCGAATGGGCGATTCATCCTGGGACTCGGCACGCAGATCAAACCCCACATCACCCGCCGGTTCGGCATGCCGTGGAGCAGTCCCGCAGCGAGAATGCGGGACATGGTGCTGGCCGTGCGCGCCATCTGGCAGTCGTGGCAGGAGCGTGGCCGCCTGGATTATCGCGGTGAGTTCTACCAGAACACCCTCATGACGCCGATGTTCATGCCCGATCCGGGTGAGGTGAGCGCCTTTGGCCCGCCACCTATCTGGCTGGCCGGTGTCGGTAGCGGGATGACCGAGGTGGCCGGCGAGGTCGCGGACGGATTCTTGTCGCACCCGTTCTGCACGCCCGATTACCTCGCGCAGGTCACCCTTCCGACGCTGGCGCGGGGCGCGGAGAAATCCGGAAAGACGCTCGCCGACATTCACATCCATCACTCGCCGATGATCATCATCGGGCGTGATGACGCCGAGCTGGCCAGCGCCCGCGCCGCGGTGCGCAAGCAGCTCGCCTTTTACGGGTCCACACCCGCCTACTGGCCGATCCTTGAATTGCACGGCCGCACAGAGGTGGGCCCGAAACTGAAAGAGCTGTCCAAACAAGGCGAATGGGATGCGATGACCAGCCTGATCGACGACGAGTTCGTCGACACTGCGGCCGTTACCGTGACCGACGTCGCGCAGGGCGCACGCGAGTTACAGTGCTGCTACGGGGATCTGGTGCACCGATTGGGTTTCAACACTCCGTACCGGCCCGACCGCGCGCTGCTGGCCGAGCTGCTGCGAGAGTGCTCCGCCGGTCGTCGAGACTCCGGTTCCTGACGCGTATCGCGGGTAGATCCGACGAAACGCGGCGTGTCGGCGTCAGCTGGAGCTCACCGCCACACCGGCGCCCAGCCCGACGATCATGAATCCGCCCGTGGCCCCGACCGCCTCAAGACGCTTGGGGGAGCGTGCGAACCAGCTGCGTGCGGTGCCCGCCAGCACCGCCCACAGGCTGTCCGAGGCGAGCGCGATCAGCACGAAGATGGCGCCGAACACCGCGATTTGCACCGGCATCGACCCCGCCGCGGGGTCGGCGAACTGGGGGAGTACCGCCGCGAAGAACAGTGCGGTCTTGGGGTTCGTCATACCGACGACGAAGCCCTGCCGGAACACGCGTTGCGTACCGACCGCGGGATGCTGCGCGTTCAATGCGTTGATGAGCGACTTGCGGTTCCGGATCGCCTGTACGCCAAGGTAGATCAGGTAGGCGGCGCCGACGAGCTTCACCGCCGTCAGTGCCCAGGCGGACGCGGCCAGGAGTGCGCCCAATCCCGCCGTGGTCAGCACCAGCGGCACCATCGTGCCGGCGGTGTTGCCGAGCACCGTGACCAGACCCGACTTGCGCCCCAGGCTCAGCGAGCGGCCGACTGCGAACAGCACGCTGGGCCCGGGGATCACGATGATGGCGTAGGCCGCGATCGCGAAACCGATCAGATGCGTTGGAGTGATCACCGGACCATCGTCTTACCGGTAGTTGACGAACTGCAACGCAATATCGAGATCGGAGCCCTTCAACAGGGCCTGAACAGCCTGCAGGTCGTCGCGCTTCTTGCTCGACACCCGGATTTCCTCGCCCTGTACCTGCGACTTGACACCCTTGGGGCCCTCGTCGCGGATGATCTTGTTGATCTTCTTGGCGTTCTCGGCGTCGATGCCCTGCTTGAGGGTTCCGGTGAGCCGGTAGGTCTTGCCGCTGGGGGCGGGGTCGCCCGCATCGAAGGCCTTCATGCTGATGTCCCGGCGGATGAGCTTCTCCTTGAAGACGTCGACGGCCGCCTTCAGGCGCTCCTCCGTGGAGCTCACCAGCTCGATGGCCTCGTCACCTTTCCAGGCGATAGTGGTGTCGGTCCCACGGAAGTCGAATCGGGTGGCCAGTTCCTTGGCCGCCTGGTTCAGCGCGTTGTCGACCTCCTGACGGTCGATCTTGCTCACGATGTCGAATGATGAATCCGCCATAACTGCTCCCTCTTTCTGGTCCTCGTATGTTCCGTATCCAGTCGGTTTGCGTTGGCCCGACCCTATCGTTGTATCCTGCATCGTCTGATAAGGCGGGTTGCCCGAGCGGCCAATGGGAGCGGACTGTAAATCCGTCGGCTTACGCCTACGCAGGTTCGAATCCTGCACCCGCCACAGCACTCAGGCCCCCTCTCGAGGGGGCCTGAGGTCGTTTTAGGGGGTTGGATCATCACCGGCCGGGCAGAATCCTCTGTGCGACTGCCCCAGCACGCAGGGCGGGTCCGCTCAGCGCAGATGGCCGGCCAGCTGTCCTTGCTCACCGAAGAGTTCGGTGTTCCAGCGTTCCACGAGGTCTGTGTTGTCGAACTCGTCCGGGTGGAAACCGGGGCGGTTGTAGGCCCTGACACGGTTAAGCACGTCCCGGGTGGCGAAGGGTGAATTCCGCAGCTCGCCAACACTTTTGGCTAACCTGACGGGGTTGTACGTCGCCCTGTCCGGAATCAGGGACATCAGGGTGTCGAGGACGGTCCCGCAGAGGAACACCGTGGTGATGAGCCGCATAGCCCACCTGCGCATCCGTTCGGTGCCCCCGACGGCGCGATAGACATCGAATGCGACGGCACGGTGTTCGGACTCCTCCAGCGCATGCCAGAGAAGCATCGAGCGGACCTCGCCCTCGCCCAGCAGATCCTGGGCGCGCTGATCGGTCAGCAGCGTCTCGGCGAGCGTCGCGGTGTAATGCTCCAGGGCCGCCGTCATGGCGAGGTTGAAGCGAGGCGGCAGGTATCGCGTGTAGAGATTCATCACGCGCATGGTCATCCGGTCGACGATGCGCGTCGGGTAGCCCATCTGCTGTAGCCGCTCGTTGAGCTCGCGGTGTTCGCGCCCGTGAGTCACCTCCTGGCCAATGAACCCGGCCACCTGCTTCTTCAGCACGGGATCGGTGATCTGGTCGGAGAAGTGTTTGACGGACCGGATGAAGTAGTCCTCCCCCTCGGGGAACACCGCGGAGAGCATCGCGATGACGTGGCTCATCACCAGGTCGCCTTGTACGTAGTGGCGATCCAGTGAACCGGTCGGATACTGGAATGTGATCCGCCTGGTCTTGATGGTCCTGGTGCTCTCGTCGGTGGTCATGGTGACTCCTGAGTGGGTGTTTCGTGAGTGGCTCGGTTAGTGCCCTCGGCAGGCCAGGACTCGAGGGCGGGCTCACCCTCGGCGTGACGCCAAATGGACCTGGCGACGACGTAATGGGCGATGAGGGCAATGCCCCAGCCCAGCAACGGATAGATGAACCAGGGGTACGCAGTCCCGTGGTCGAATTGCCAGGTGAGTGCCCAGATCGCGACCAGGAGGATCTGCACGGCCACATAGGTGGCGGCGTGGATCTGGAAGGCTGCTCGATTCACCTGCCCGATCCATGCCCGGCGTTTTCGCTCGAGCCTGTGCTGTTCCTCCTCGGCCCGGCGTTCGGCGCGTTCCACCGCTCGTTCAAAGGCATCACCGCTCACTACTTGGCTCCTCTCCTGCGGTCGTCAACTCGGGCAAGCCCTGTGATCTCGGTGGCGGCCCGATCGAGGATCGCCTCGACCGCGACCGGATCCACGCGCCCTGCGGACGGCATGACCCGCGCGGAGAACCGGGCGAGGATCTTCTCGAACGAATCCCCACGGCCGAACCGTGCGCCGGTGCGCAGTTCCACCGCCGCGAGCACATCGGCGCGGCCGGTCAGCGCTTGTTCGCCCTCTGCGGACGCCCGATACACAGTCCGGCCTTCGCGTGTCTGACCCGTCAGCAGGCCTTCCACGGCCAATGCCTCGACGGCGGGATACACCGTGCCGGGGGACGGTTGGTACCCGCCGGGCCCGAAGAGCCTCGACAGTTCGGACATCAGCTCGTAACCATGCATTGGGCGCTGCGCCAGCAGTGCCAGAAGTACGAGCGGCAGCTCGCCATGACGGAAGAAACGTGCCATATCAGAGCCCCCTCTCTTCTCCTACGAAAGTATTACGAAAGCTATATCGAAACTATTACGAAGTCAACGGATGGCAAGCAATCGGGCAGACGAAGCACTACAGGTGTCGTGGCTCATTTCTCCATGGGGCCTGTGCCGTCGCGAACGGGCGAGGAAATGGTGCGACCATGCCCGCATGGCGGAAGACGCGGCGGTAGCGCAGGCTCGGGTGCTGCTGCGGTCGCTGTATGAGCATGTGGACCACGTGTCCCAACAAATCGCCAAGACCGAACGGCAGATCTGCCGCACCGGCGATGTGATGCCGCGGCATCGTAAGCGCCTGCGGGTAATGCAGAAGGATCTTGATGAGGCGCATCGCCTCATCCGAGGCCTGCACGGCTGTTATCCGGCCGCGCGCGATATCCCGGGCCGGACGGCGCCCTGATCCGTGCCCATACGCCTAGCTGGCGGTCACCGTGAGTTGATCTTGTCCCTCGGCGATATGGGCCGTGGCGTGAAAGGTCTTCCCCGTGTGCGACACAAGAAATCGATAGTCGCCGGCCAGGGGGGCGGAGATCACTATCTCGCCCCAGTCGTCGGCGACCATCGCGATATCGTGGACCTCGCCGGGCGCCGCGGCGATGCTGATCACAGCACCGGCCATGGGACGCCCGGCGGGGTCACGGAATGAGATACCGACCACGTATCCTCCAGTGTCCGGATTTCTCGGGTTTCCTGAAATGCCTTGTCACATACCGTTACTCTTCCAGGTCGACATGTTGTTGAAGACGGCGCTGTTGATGCGAGTGGCCGAGTTGCCTGAGTTGGCGCCATTGGTGTGAACGCCGACGCCATAACGGTTTCCATTCTGCAGCACCCACACCGGTGAGCCGCTCTGCCCGCCCGTGGTGTCGATGTTGTAGGTGATGACGCGATCGGAGACCGCCTTGGCGCGTTGCGCCATGAACCACTGCTCACCGTTCTTCTCACCGGGATACCCGGATAGATTCAGCGCCGCGGCCTTCAGGAAGTCGTCGTTGCGGGTTGCGAAACCGAAGTAGCCCGTCTGATCGCCCGGTCGCGACGACGGCGGCAGGATGATCGCGCCGTAGTCGTTGTCGCGGTTCTGGTTCTGGGTCCACCCGGTAACACTGCGGAAGGAGGTACCCACATGGGTTCCGAACGGACGGACACCGGAATTGCGGCCGGGAATCACCTGGATCGAGCGCACCCATCCGCCATCGGCATGCATGTAGACGCAGTGTCCGGCGGTCATGACGGTGCGGGGTGCGATCAGCCATCCCGTCCCGACATAGGTGCGATTGTTGGCAGAGGTGATGATCAGGTGGCAGATAGCGCGCCACGGGAACGTCGTGGTGTTGCCGACCCGAACGCGATCGTCGGTACCGATGATGACTTCGGCGCTATTGGCCAACTCAGGATAACTACCCAGGATGGCGTCCAGCGGCGCGAGCTCGGACTCATCGGTGGCTAACCCGTCGACCGAACCCAGTTCACTGACTGCCGATTCACCCTGCGCTTGCGTTGCGGCGTTGGAGGTCTCGGTGTCGGCGTTACCCGCTTGCGCCGACGGTAACTCGTGTTCGGTGACAGCGGCTGCACCGGCGGCCCCTGATATTTCGTACTCGGTCTCGGATGGTTTGTGATTCGTTGACTTGACTGCGGTAGCCATGGGGGACTCCTTGCATAGTGCGTGAGGTTCGAGCTAGGACCTGCTCATCGTCTTCCGATGTGTGGGTCTGGTTCGCGCGTAGTCCGGTACTCGATCTCACAGTGCAGGAATGATTTTCGTGGTCAATCAGGTGGCGCGGGCGGCCGAGACGATTGCCCAGGCCACCTCGGGGTGCTGGATATCGCTATGGGCGCCGCTGAACTCGGACTGGCTGGCGTCGTCGATGACCTTGTTGGCATCGAGCCGGTAGAACTGCCCGCGCTGGAAGTCATAGGGCTTCCCGGGCTCGGACAGCTCAAGCGTGGTGGCGGAGGGATCCTGCTGGTATCCGTCGTGACCCATCGCCCCCCAGCGGAACCAAAGGTCCTGCCCGGCCTGACTGTCCTGCCGCGCAAGCATGCTGGCCGCCGGGTACCACCAGCCGACCGCGCGATCGGCAGACGAATACGTTGCGAGCAGCGGCCCGTCCACCCGCTCTTCGAGCCCGGCCAGGCCGCCGGGGCCACGGCCCGGGTCGAAGATCAGCTTGCGGTTGAAGGTGAAGTGCGAGAAGGCGCCCTGGATCAAGGTGAGCGACTTGACCGGGCTCGTTCCGGTCTTCGGCAGCCCCGCCAGCGCATAGGAGACCAGTCGCGCGCCGAAACTGTGCCCGATGAGGTGAATGCGGGGTGCGCCGCCAGGACCCGACAATGAGGCCAGTAGCGGGCCCAGGCCGCGTTCGCCGATGACTCCGGCCCGGTTCTTCATCTCGTAATAGCTCATCGTGCGCAGGATCTCGCGCGCTCCCGACCACAGCGCGGTGAATGGATTGCCCAGCCCCTGCGCGGCACTCGTGGACTTCGGTGCCATGGCCGCGGCTTGCCCGAACACCGCGAGGGGATCGCTGTCCACGATGCTCGACTCGCCGCTATCCTCTTCCGACTGCGGCTTGGTGGTGACCAGTCCGGAGGCCAATGCGTGGAACTCGATGAGCTTGGCGGGCTGCTGCGGTTTCTCGTCGAGCAGCTCGCCCATCGTCTTGAGCTGCTCGGCCTGGCCGGGGAAACGTGGAGCCAGCGCGGCGGCGAGCTGCGCACCCGTCGAAGGGACTGGAGGAGCGCTATCCGGATCGTCGTCGGGCAGTAACACGGACGGCCAGTTGATCCCCACGACAGCCACGCCGTCGGTGTGGCCGCCGAGCTGGTCGGCGATCAGCGAGAACATGGCGGTGTAGAGCTGGCGTGCTGAACTGACGCTGTTGTTCCAGCCGTGTGACATCACAAACAGATCGGTGATGCCCCCGGCGGCCACCGCCGCGGGCAGGCCGCCGTCACCGTCGCCAGTGGCGTCGTTCAGTGAGCCGTCGGCATTGAAATCTGGTTCGTAGTAAGGCAGTCCGCTAATCGTTACCGTCGTTGTCATGATGTCCTCGCCTTTCGCTACGTGTTGGATAGTGCGCGCATCAGGTCGACCAGCCCGGCGCCCTGGAAGAACTCGTGGCGTCCCAAGTCAACGGCCGACTTCAGGAAGATCTCCTTGACCTCCTGCGGTTTACCTACGAACTCCGTGCGGGCGGACAAGAACGCAGCGATCGCACCCGAGACGTGCGCGGCGGCCATCGAGGTCCCGCTGTCCTCGATGTAGTTGGCGGCTCCTTCGGTACCGTCGTCCTTCAACAGATCAATGCCCTCGGACATGAGACCGGTTGCCGCAGAGGTTATCCGCTCGCCGGGTGCCACCAGGTCGGGCTTGCGCCGACCGTCGAGAGTCGGCCCCTTGGAGGAGTCGAAGGTGACACCGCTGGTGTGGGGTCGATACCGGTGGACCGAACCGACGGTGATGGCGGTGGCGGCATTGCCGGGGTCGGTGATGGTGGACAGCTGCCCGTAGACATCGGCCGTCGTTCCGAGAATGGCAGCACCCACACCGGCTGCGGCGGTGCCGGCACCCAGGTTTCCCGCGCTCACGACGCACACCACCCCGGTGCCGGTGAGCAGATCGAGTTCGCGGCACAGCGGACTTTGACCTGCCGCGTAATCCCTGGGCATCCAGCCGCATCCCAGAGACAGATTCACGCCGTGGATCTGTAGGTCGTTGCCGTAGCTGTTGATCTCACGTACGTAGTTGAGGGCATCGATGAGCACGCTCGACAGCGTCTTGCCGTCGTCATCGAGAACTTTGAGGCTTACCAGATTGGCGTGCGGCGCCACCCCGGACAGACGCGACCCCTGTGCCAGCACTCGCGGAACCCATTCGGGCAGTCCCTCGGCGGTTGGTTGGGTGGATGCGATCCGGATGAGTTTCGGGTCGGTGGGTGATTCGCCCGCGATGATGCCGGCCACATGGGTGCCATGTCCGTACACGTCCACGAGTGGGCCCTTCGACGCTTCCGGAGAAAGCGTGAAGTCCTTGTGCAGGGGCCGCACGGAGTCTGCGGTGAGGGTGCCGTTGGCGGCGAAATGCGGGTGCTCGGCATCGATTCCCGAATCCAGCACCGCCCAGACGACCCCGGTGCCGCCGGAGCCATAGGTACGGATCGCCGCATCTGCCTTGATCGTCGTGAGCGACCGATCCAGGTGCGCCTCGACCACCAGATCGGGCCACACGCGCCGAATCAGCTGCAGTGCTTGTTGCGCGCTTTTGGCGCTCGAGGACTTGGCGCCGCCACGGACCAGGCGCTGGATCTCGTCGGGGGTGAGCATGCACCGCACATAGTGGCGGCCGACGGGTGTCGGCGCGGGCGGCTCGTCGCGCAGCACCCGGTGGAACATGTGCAGGAATTGGTCGCGTACGTCGTCGGGGTCGATGCCGGCGCCGACGAGAAGCTCGATCAGCACCATCCTGCGGTCGTCATTGTCGGTGACCAATGCCTTGGCCTCGCCCGGAGGCGCCGTCTGCGGATCGGCGAGCACCATCGGACTGATGACCGACGGCCGCTTGGGGCCACGCGGCACGGGGCTAGTCACCGCGCACCGCTGGCATGAATCCAGTGGGGCTCATCTGACGATTGTGGACCCAAAGGCCCTTGCCGGTCATGAGTATTCGACTACTCGGCTGGCCCGCTGGCCCATGCGGGCGCCCACGGTGCAAAGGGATTGGCGACACCGGTCAGCGCGGGCTCCAGGGATGGGAAGTGCCGGAGCAGGACCGAGCGCATCGAGTTATCCCTGACCCACGCAAAGCCTTCCGTGGTGTAGATCTCGGGCCGGAAGTCGGATGTGAAGAACCTGTCGCTCTCCAACCGTCGGGACGCCATCAGCACGAATATCCGGAAAGCAGTGTCGCTGAACCCAAATCCCTTCGGTTTGGGCTCTGCGTACAGACCGACCATCAGGTCCACCCGCTCCACGTCGCCATAGATCGCGGCGAGTTCCCTAGCCACCACCGGGTCATCGGTGAGTTCGGCGAAGGAAGACACCGGCAGCAGCCGCAACATCCGACGGAACTGGTTGTAGCGGGGGACGCCGCGTTCACGGACCCGAAGCACGTCGATGGCCGCGAGGTCCAGAATCGATCCGTCCGGTCGCTCCAGACGCTGCAGATGACGGGGGAAGTTATGCAGGGTCAGTGCGCCCGGATTGGCACGGCCGAACGAATAGAAGATGTTCTCTATCGAGGTTTCACTGAACCGGGTCCGGACGTGCTGGACGGCCAGATCGGGCAGTTCCTGCTCGGCGATCACGGAGTCGTCGGATGCCGACCGGAGCACGAAATGATCGGGGATGAGCGGGTGCATCCGGTACACCGCGACAAACTCTTCGGTTAGCGAATAAGGCACGTGATGCAGACTCGTCGGTGAGCCGGGAATGCCGCGCAGCAGCGCGTTATGGGGGCGACGGCGAAACAGCTTGCTCAAGCGCTCACCAAGAATGCCGGACCAGTTTGTGTGCATCGCGAACACTGTGGTGGGGTGCCCAATAATCGCGGGGGTCCAGTCGATCGTGTGGATCTTCGCCATGAGTGCGGTGTTGACCAGGCGAGCCTTGTCGTACAGCTCTTGATCGGACATGTCGGGGTGGCTGGCGGCCAGGTGCGCGCAGATCGCATTGTGTTCCCGCATGAACAGCGAATGCAGGATGGCCAGACCAACCCAGAAGTTGGCGGTTGTCTCCGATGCGCTGGCGAGCTCTTCGACATCGGCCGGCGGCAGACCGAGCGGGTCCAGCCGCAGCGTGCCCCGGGTCCCGGAGCGCAGTGCATCAGCGATGTCGCGGGTGCCGCCATAGACCTGCGATCCGTCCCACCAGTGGGTGTCCTGGGTGACGAATGTCGGGGGACCTGATGCGTCGGGGCAGGGATCGGGGGCGGTGCGACGTATCTGCATGGGGCGCTGCGGCCACGGATCGTCCTCATCGAGCGGCAAGGCCCAGGGCTCGGACTCGGCGGTGTTGTGGCTGAACCAGTCGTGCACCTCGAACTGGATCCACGCCGCGGCCAGCACGTTGAGCGTCGTCGCCGGAATGAACTGGTCACGGGTCAGCAGTCTGCGACTGATCAGCCGGGGATTCGGGTCCAGGAGTTGCCCGGCAGGTTCGGGGAAGGTCTGTGCCGGTGGAGCGTTGCGCCCGAATCGACTTCCCACCGAACCCATGAGCGGGTGGTCGAGGTTGTTGTAGGTGCCATCCAATGTCCGGGCGGTGCGGTAGCCGGCATTCTCAGGCGGCGAACAACCGCCCGGAGCCCGTCCCGTGTCGAACAGATTGTCGGCCCGTAATGCGTTGCGTAGCCCGATGAGTACTGCGATACCGATCGCGGGCGGCAGCCTGGACCATCCGACCGACCGATCGATTCGTGTCGCGAGCCACGACGCCAGAGCGGCGGCCGAACTGGCGGGTCTGTCCTTTTTCGGCATACCGATAATGCTGACAAATCCGGTGGCATGGAACGTGAGTATTGAACTACTCGATCCCATGAAATTCGGATTTCCGAGCGCAGCGGGAATACCTCGTCATTTCACCTGCATCGGCCCCTGCAGCGGCGCAGGATTGAGTAGTCGTGTACTCGTGCGCGCGCCGCCGGCTTTCACGACACTGACCAAGTCACCGTGTCCGACGGATATCGACAGTCTCGGACCACTAATACGGGAGGACTGGAGCGCGATGGGCACAACGGAGCGACCACTCGACGCGACGCATACCTACCTTCGGTACCACGAGGACATGAGTGTGGCCCCGCCCGGCGAGGAGGAGGTCATCGACAAGATCATCAAGGTGTTGCACACCAACAACGAACGGGCCTTCCGGAAGTACCGGCATGCCGTCCGCGATGCACACGCAAAGAGTCACGGCATCTTGCGCGGCGAGCTGACGGTTTATCCGGACCTACCGCCGCACCTACGCCAGGGCATGTTCGCGACTCCTGGTAGATACCCGGTCATCTCGAGGTTGTCTACGACCTCTGGTCTACTGCGCAGCGACCGGATCCGGGGCGTGCGGGGCCTGGGTATCAAGGTCCTGGGCGTCGAGGGTGCCCGTACTCTTCCGGATGACGAGGCCACCACCCAGGATTTCGTCCTGGTCACCCATCGCGAGTTCCTCTTCGCGGGCGCCAAGGCATATCTTCGGCGGGGAATGCCGACGGCATGGTTGCTAGCGCGCCTGCCGGACACCGCGCTCAGGCTGGGTAGCAACCTTCTCGGTGGTGTGGCGAAATTTCTTCCACGCGTGGGACTCTCACTACCGGAATCGGTGGCCGTGTTCGTGCGTCCCAACACGCATATCCTTGGCGACACCTTCTACTCCTCGGCGCCGCTACGGTACGGAGAGTACGTGGCCAAGCTCAGCTACGTTCCCCTGTCACAGTCGGTGCGGGACCTTGAGGGGGTGCTCCTGCCGGAGCCTATCGCCGACGACGAGCTCCGTCATTTGGTCGCAGAGTTCTTCCGGCACAACAGCGCTGAGTACGAACTGAGGGCGCAGTTGTGCACCGATGCCAAGACCATGCCACTCGAGGACGCCACCGTCGCGTGGCCTGAGGCGGACTCACCACACCGGGCAATCGCCAAAATCGTCTTCCCCGTGCAAGATTCATACAGCGCCGAACGGCAGGTATTTGGCGACGATGTGCTGTCCTTCAACTCCTGGCGCGCCCTGGCGGCGCATCGCCCACTGGGATCGATCAATCGGCTGAAACTCCGAGTCTACGAGGCATCCAGCAACTTTCGGCATGAGAAGAACGGGGTGTCGCGGATGGAGCCGGCCGGGGTCGAGGATCTGCCGGACTGAGATGGTTGCGATGACACCTACGATCACCAAACCCGCCGCGCGGGAGAAGTCGTCCGGCGGACTGGCCCACGCAAATCGGTATCGCGATCTAGACTCAGTTTCCATGTCGGGGAGCTGGCAGTTGCTCGACCGCCCAACTGAATTCGAGGCCGTCCGCTCAACGCTGGCGGACGATGTGTCGTGTGGGGTGGTGTTGGTCGGCTCCGCCGGAGTCGGCAAGACGACCCTCGCGCGTACGGTTACCGACTCGTTGGAATGCCAGGTTCGCTGGGTGGCGTGCACCGAGTCGTCGCGCAGCATTCCGCTGGGGGTGTTCGCCCATTGGATACAGACCACCGGGTCGCGTGATCCGGCCGCCCTTATTGCGGCAGCGCGGGAATCCATTGTCGCAACGCCACATCCGATTATCGGAATCGATGACGCTCATCTGCTGGACGACCTCTCCGCGACATTGCTGCATCAGATCGCCGTCGGCCACGCGTGCCGGTTGGTGGCCACCGTGCGTAGCGGCGAGCCCGTTCCGGACGCGGTCACCGCATTGTGGAAAGACGACTACTTGCGCCGGTTCGAGCTCGAGGCGTTCACCAAGGAGCAGAGCGTCGCCCTCGTCGAGTCGGTGCTCGGCGGAGCGCTCGAAGGGCTCAGCGCGGACGTGATGTGGGAGTCATCCGGTGGCAATCCGCTGTTCCTTCGGCATCTGGTGGAAGGGGCTGTCGAGGCCGGATCCCTCACCGCTGTCCACGGGGTGTGGCAGCTGCGCGGTAACACGGTGGTTCCGTCGGGGTTGGCCGCACTCCTCGGAGATCGCCTCGAACAGCTGGATGGCGACGTGCTCAACGTGCTGAAACTGCTGTCCTTGTGCGAACCGCTTGATCTCGACACATTGTGCGAGATCGCCGGGGGCGACGCCCTGGATGGCGCGGAGATCACCGGCTTTGTCCGTGTCGAGGCCGACGGCCGGCGGATCAATGTGCGGTTCAGCCATCCGATGTTGGGTGAGGTGGTCCGGCGCAGAGTGGGAACCGCCTCGGCCCGACGTCTGCGCGGCCAGCTCGTGCGGGCGCTCCGGGAGCGCGATATCGGCTCGGCCGCCAAGCGCATCCGGCTGGCGCAGCTGTCGGTCGACAGCGACGAGGCCACCGACCCGGCCCTCTTGGTCTCCGCCGCGAAAGACGCCGTGTACCTGTCCAACCTGCCGGTCGGGGAGCACCTGGCGCGGTGCGCGGTGGAACGCGACGGCGGACTGCGTGCGGCCGAGGTGCTCTCCCGGGCTCTGCTGTGGCAGGGCCGGCCCGAGGAAGCCGAGCAGGCGCTCGCCGAGTTTGATCCGGACCAGCTCGACGAGCTCTCGCTGGTCCTGTGGGGCCTTCCACTCGTGTCCATCGCGTTCTGGTCGATGGGCGACGTCCAGCGTGCGCACGAGCTGATGGCTCTGCTCCGTGAACGGGTACAGCATCCCGCCCTGAAACTGGTCGTCGATGCGACGGGGGCGGCGCTGGCTGTGCACGAGAATCAGTTCGACGAGGGGCTGGCCGCCGCGACCCTGGTGCTGTCGGATCCGGAGGCGCCCCGGCAGGCCGTGGAATTCGCGGCATTCGGTATCGGGCTGGCGCTGCCCGTCGCCGGACGCGGTGACGAGTTCGAGCCGATCGCGGCGAGGTGCCGCGCTCAGAAACGGTCCACCGACGGCATGATCGCGGTGATGGTGCGCTACTGCGACGTGCTGGCGCTCGTCTACACCGGGCAGCTCCGGCTGGCCGACCGCCGTGTTACTGAGTACACCGAATTCTCCTCTGCCGGACAGTTTCTCGCATGGGCGATTGCGCGCATCATGGCCGGGCTGGTCGCTGTGCACCGCGGCGCCTTCCCGACGGCGATATCGTCGATCGAGCAGGCTCTGGCCGCGCTCAATGCCGAGAGGCCGCTGCCGTGGCAGTTGCCCGCGCGGCTTCTGCTCGCCCGCGCTTACGCAGCACTCGGGAAGGTCGACGATGCTGAGCGCGTGTTGACCGAGTCGGGGGAACACTCGGGGCAGTTCGTCGCGTTGCACGACCCCCAGCTGTTGATCGCGAAATCATGGCTCGCCGCAGCGCGTGGTGCGGATCGGTCGGCGGTAGACGCCGCCCGGCGCGCGGCCGATGCCGCACACACGGCCGGTCAGTATGCGGTGGAGGCCGAGGCCTTGCACCATGCGGCACGGTTCGGTGACCGGACTGTGGGGCGCCGCCTCGAATCACTGGTACCGCGGGTTCATGGCCCGTTGGTGGGGCTGTACGCCCGGCACGCGGTCGCGGTCGGCACATCGGACGCCGCGGCACTGGACGCGGTGAGTGGCGAGTTCGAGAACGCCGGCCTGCTGCTCTCGGCGGCCGATGCCGCGGCACAAGCGGTGGCGTTGCGCGGGCGCGATGGGGATAGAAGCAAGTGCGCGGAGTCTGCCGCGCGTGCACTGCGGATCGCAGGCCAATGCGGTGGCGCGGCCACACCCGCGATTCGGGCCGCCGCCCGACCACTGCCGGTCACGGCACGTGAGCGTGAAATCGCGGCGCTCATCGGTGAGGGGCTGTGCAACCGCGAGATCGCTGAGCGTCTCACGCTGTCGGTGCGGACCATCGAGGGTCACATCTACCGTGCGTGCATCAAACTCGATGTCGCAGACCGTGATCAACTTGCCAAGATTGTGTGGAGCGATCTGGCCAACCCTCAGGAATAGACATATCGCGCGCGATCGGCCGCGCGTCAATCTTCCGCGGTGCCTTCTGATGCCGGTCGCTGAAGAACGGTGCGCTCATGCACCAAGTAGCCGGATGCCACGGAGAAGAGGACGGTGATGGCCGATCCGACGTCTCCGGGTATCTCGACATTGAACTTGCCGAGAACGAAGACCAGGACAACCGAGATCGCGCCGGCGGTGCCGCTGGCCGCGACCTTGGTCGTGGGTGCGTGTGACGGCTGCCGGACTGCCTGTCGTTCAAGCGTTGTCATGATTCGCTCCTTTTGGTTATAGGTCTTCTCGAACCGTAGATCCGGCGGGCGGACACCCACACGAGTAGCGGGCTACTTCGTTCGTGGGCGGCGATGACGTGCCGACTTTGGGATCGGACCGGGCTCGCGCCCACTGCTGTCAATGCAGGTAGTGGACCACTCGTTCGAAATCGCACGGCGCTGCCGACTATTGCTGGTAGCCGAGCTAGTGCGTCTGTATCCCGTTGGGCGTCTGCGGCTTCCCATCATGTACGTCACGAAAGGACGGACCTAGAAATGACTAACACCGACTCGCAGATTTACACCGGAAGGCACGTGGTGGTACTCGCTCCGGCGAAGGCACGCGGAAACCATGCCAACACCCTTGCCGGCGTCGCGGGGTTTTCGAATATCGCCCACAGCAGTGATTTTCAGAACCAGGCAATGGATATCAGCGCTGTCGTCGACGCCGACGCGACAGTGTTCGACGAGCTGGGGCTGGCGGTCGTCGACTCCGACGCCGAACAGACCGTGGCACTTCAGGCCGCCGCTGACGCAGGCGACGTGGTGTTGTCCGTGGAACCGGAGCTGATCCATCATGCGCTGACGGTCACGTCTCCCGAGTACCTCAGCGGATACCAGCATGGTGTCTCCGACCTCTTCGCCCGCCTACAGGCCGACACCGCGATACCGGCCGCCGCTGAGCTCGCCGCTGCCTTTGCGGATACCGACGCGTCGACATGGGGTCTGCAGGCGACGAGGACGGATACGAGTTCAAAGACCGGCCGCGGCGTTCGGGTGGCGGTGTTGGACACCGGTTTCGACCCCGCACATCCGGACTTCAAGAAGCGTCACGTGACCATGCAATCGTTTATCGACGGAGAGACCGCCGATGATGGACACGGACACGGCACGCACTGCATCGGAACCTCCTGCGGGCCGCGTTCCCCGCGCGGAAGCCGCCGTTATGGGGCGGCCACCGAGGCCGAGATCTTTGTGGGCAAGGTGTTGAGCAACGCCGGGTCGGGCGCCGATGGCGGCATACTTGCCGGTATCAACTGGGCAGTGGCCAACAACTGCGCCGTCATCTCGATGTCATTGGGCGCCAATGTCGACAAGACATCTCTTGCCTACGAGACGGTGGGACAGCGAGCACTCGATCGCGGATCGCTGATCATCGCTGCGGCGGGAAACAACGCGAACCGACGGGTCGGAAACTACGGCTTTGTCGGAGTGCCCGCGAACAGCCGCTCGATCATGGCCATCGCCGCGGTGGATTCGTCGTTGAGGCCGGGCTGGTTCTCGGCGCGCTCGAGCACCAAGACGAAAGCCGCCGGCCGTATCGACCTTGCCGGACCGGGTGTCGATGTCTACTCGTCGTGGCCGATGCCGAAGCGCTACAACACGATCAGCGGCACCAGCATGGCCACACCCCATGTGTCGGGTATCGCGGCATTGTGGTGCGAGGCCACCGGGCTCACCGGCAGGCAGTTGTGGGCGGTGCTGTTGCAACACGCGGTGCCGCTCAACGTTCCGGCCGTCGACGTCGGCTCCGGGCTTGTGCAGGCCCCACAGTGACGGGACAGCGGGTCACCGTGACGGTCGACGAGCGTGATTTCGACGGCACGGTGGCGGCGTTGCGGGCCGCCGGCATGGCGGGTATGCAGGTACACCGCGAGATCGGCGTGGTGTCCGGCGATATCGCGAATGCCGCTGAACTGGTGGATATTCCCGGGGTCATGGTCGTGGAGCCGGAGGGGCGAACGCATATCGCGCCGCCCAACGCGGGTATCCAATAGCGGCACGAGAGGGAAGGGGGCTGTGCGGCGCCGCACAGCCCCCTTCGTGGTCGGTACTAACCGGCTAGCCTGCGCGTGTGCAGAGCCCCGATGCCGCCACGGGTGACACGGTGGATTGCTGCCCGGCGCTGACTGCCGATCGACACCGGAATGGGGCGGGGGCCGACGGGCTGCGGGCGAACCTCGGGGGATTCCAGGTAGGTGGCCGCGACACCGGGGAGTGCCCGCAGGTGCTCGGCGAGCCGATCGAATTCGGGCCCGGCGGGTGCGGTGACGACGAAGATGGATCGAAGCTCGGGTGGTACGCCCGCCGCGTTGGCGTGGAGGGGCGCGACGGTGTGCCCGGCGACTCGAACAGCCTCGAAAATCGGTGTAGCTGAATTTATTCCACCCGGCTGCTCACGAAGGTCGTGAGCAGGACCGGCCTCGACCAGGATGAGCAGGTTGACGTCCGGCGAGACGCTGTGTGGGGCAGTTCGCGTAATCATTTCTACTCCTCCCGGCAAGGGCCGTGCAGTTCGGTTTCGTTGTGCCAAAGCGATACACAGAATCCTGACCTGACGCGGTCTCGATGACGCGAGTAGCGAGGTACCCCAAACGGGGCGTGGTGCGCGCAGTGGGCCGCACGCGGAGGTGTGGCCTATAGCAGCCGTTGCCGCGCGGCAATAAGTACCGAACAGTGCGTCCTGCCCAGAACGCCGCACCCATGGGGGCCGACCAATTCCCGCACATGCGCCGCGTCGCCGGCCCCGACGATGACCAGCTGCACGGAATGCCCGTGACGCTCCAGGTAATCCAGCGTGCCGCCCACCGGATCGAGGGCGCGGACGTCCAGGTCGGGATGCCGGGCTCGCAGCGGTGCCAGGCGTCGCTCCAGCAGGACGGCCGACACCTGACGGTCCTCACGCGCCAGGGTGGCGACCCGGTGCCCGGCCGCGCTCTGCACGCGGTGGCGCAGCAGGACTCGCATCGGCGCTCCGCGCAGCCTTGCCTCGTGCGCGGCCAGCTCCAGCGAGGCTACGGACTCGTGGGACTCGTCGACCTCCACGACTACCGCCGGTGTCGCACCCGGGGGTGGCTGTCCGTCACGGATCACCGCGACCGGGCAGTGCACCGATCGGAGAACTTCAGCAGCGGTGGACCCGACCTTCCGGGTGTCGGAGCCGCTGATGCCTATCGCACCCACGCAGAGCATGAGGGCACCGCGCGAGGAGTCCAGGAGCACGTCTGCCACCCGGCCATGCCGGATGTCGACCAGGACCTTCACCGGCTTTCGTGTCGCACTAATCTCGCGGAAGGCATGCCCTACGGCGGCCCCGGCGGGACTTGGCTCGTTGTTGAACTCGGGGAACCGCGGCGCGGGCACCACGTGGACCAAGCGCAGTGGCACCTCACGGTGCAGCGCCTCATCGACCGCCCACAACGCGGCCCGCACGGCAGACCGCGAGCCGTCAATACCGACCACCACCGCGGGTTCGGGAATGCGGATATCGCTCATGGCCGTGCCCTAGCCGCGAATCTCGAGCACGTCGGCAAGCGACCGGCGCGGTGTCGGGGGCGGAACGCGGCCGAATGTGGGAGCCAGGCCCACCCGGATCAATGCCTGTGGGTGCGCGCGCCCGATGGCGGCGCCGACTGCCTCGCGACTCGCCGTCAACTCCAGCATGTGGGTGATGGTGCAGGTTGCCATCCCCGCCAGCGTCGCTTCCAGCAGCACCTCGGACAGCAGTTCGCCGCAGCGCAACAGATGCTTGGGGGTGTCTCGGGCCGTGGACAGCGCCAGCACCTTGGCCTGGTCCTCCTGTGGGCCAGATCGCGAGGCCCGTTCCGAGACGACGGGAAAGGTGCGGCCGATGTCAACGCGATCGCTCTCGCCGGCCGACACCAGCGCACTGCGGGGGATACCTTCCTGCAGCGTGAACGACGCGGTCCACCAATCGAGCTCGGTGTGGTAGGCCGAATCGTAGATACGTAGGGCGTCACTGAGCGCCGACGCGTCGGCCAATCTCGGCCGCATCGCGTCGTCGACAACGTCCAGAATCACCGCCCTATCGGCGATCACCGAGTTGAGCATCCGCGCGAACTGTGACCAGTTGGGCGGTAACCCGAAGGGCAGGCGGTCGGTGCGCCGCTGCAAGATAGCGTCCGCGCGTCGCCGATCACCCACGACCACAACGTTTCTGGGCGAGAAGGTGATGGTCGCGAGATGATCGGGGTTATCGGGGTCGGGGATCCGTTCCACGCGGGCCGTCCATCCGGCCGAGGCCATCGCGACCCGGAAATGATCCAGCGCTGCGCCGCAGCTGATGATCGCCTCGCGGCCCGCGCGCGGCAGGCAAGTTGGATCGCGGTCTGGACGACGTCGATGTGAACCATGGTCTTGGGCATATCGGCTCCGCTCGGCTGGTGGTGATATCGACTCTTGGTGACGAACTCCGGCGTGGACAGGGCACTTGGTCACCGGTGCTCGGCCCGAAGTACCTGACGTACCGAAGTGCGACGGGCTCGGCGAGCCCATCGCGGGAAGAATTGGTGACTTCCGGCCCACAGATCGAGGGCCCATGGCCGGATATCCGGGTGGAGCACGCGGCCACGATGAACTCATGCGCGCATCACGATCGCCAGTCAGTCCCACCTCCGTCGGTGCGGAGATCCGCGAAACCCACACGGGAATCGTCATTTTGGTGGGAGGCCGGGCATACAAGCTCAAGAAGCCCGTCACCACCAACTTCCTCGACTTCAGCACTCCGGAACTTCGTGAAAGGGCTTGTGCCCGCGAAGTCGCACTCAACAGCCGCATCTCGCACGACAGCTACATCGGCGTCTCGCATCTCGCCGATCCCGACGGTGGGCCAGGTGAGCCGATCGTGGTGATGCGGCGTTATCCGGATTCTGCGCGGCTGTCGGCGATGGCCAAGAGTGGCCGGGTGACCAAGGCGCATCTGGACGCGATCGCAGAGGTACTGGCGGCGTTCCACAAACGGGCCGATCGCAGCCCGTCGATTGACGAGGCCGGGGCGCTCGATGCCGTTGTCGACCGGTGGGAGGACACCCTGGCGTCCCTGGAGCGGTACGCGGGGACGGTGCTCGCGGCGGACGACGTGCGGCTGATCCGGACACTCGCGACGCAGTTCATTTCGGGTCGGGCGGTGCTGTTCGCCCAGCGTGTGGCGGATAAGAGGCTCATCGACGGGCACGGAGATCTGCTGGCCAGCGACATCTTCTGCCTGCCCAACGGGCCGGTGCTGCTGGACTGCCTGGAATTCGATGATCGCCTGCGGCACGTGGACGGCCTCGACGACGCGGCGTTCCTGGCCATGGATCTGGAGTTCCTGGGGCGGCGAGATCTCGGCGACTACTTCATGAATCGGTACGTGGAGCTGTCTGCGGATCCCGCGCCGGAACCGCTGCGGCACTTCTACGTCGCCTATCGGGCGCTGGTTCGGGCCAAGGTGGACTGCATACGGTTCACTCAGGGGCAGCGCTCGGCCTCGGCCCGGGCCACCAAGCATCTCGCGATGGCCCTGAACCACCTGGGGGCCGCGACAGTGAGACTGGTGCTGGTCGGCGGCGGACCGGGCACCGGTAAGAGCACGTTGGCCCGCCGGATATCGGAAGACATTGGTGCTCAAATACTTTCAACGGATGAAGTGCGTCATCAGCTGCATCGATTGGGTGTGATATCCGGGGGGAAGGGGGTGCTCGATGCTGGGCTGTATTCGCCGGAGAACGTTGGTGCCGTGTACGACGCCGTACTCCGGAGAGCGCGGCTGTGCTTGGCAGGCGGCCACACCGTCATCCTGGACGGCACATGGCGAAACCCTCGGCACCGGCTGCGTGCGCATCAGCTGGCCTATGAGGCGGGCGCGCCGATGGTGGAGTTTCTGTGCATGGCGCCACTGGTCACCGCACAACATCGGGTCGCCACTCGCTATGACGGGATGTCGGATGCCGCCGGCGATATCGCGGCCGCGTTGGGTGCCGAATTCGCCGGATTGGACAATGGGTGGGGCGAGGCGCATGTCATCGATACGCGTCTGCCGCTGGATCGATCGACCGCCGAGGCCGAGGAATTGTGCCGGCAGGCGCTATACGCTCCGGTGCCGTGTCACCCCCGGTAGAGCCGGTTCTTCGAGCTCGACACGCTCGACTCCGTCGGCGGCCAGTATCGCGATCGTCCGCTCCTTGAGCACAGTCGACCTCGTTGCGGTCCTTTCGTTGGATGCAGAACATCGAAGTTGGATATCCGGTTTGCGGTCGTTTATGCACTGACCGTGGATTTCGTCGTGTCGGCACGCTGGCGGCGCCGCCATGCATGAATCGCGCCATAACGGGTACACCGGCGATGAAACGTCCGGAACGGTGGGGCCCAGGATGCGCTGGCCGATTCAGCTTGCGAGGAGAAGTGATGTCCGTCTTTTCATTTCAAGGCCTGCCATGTCGGTAGGCGTTCCGCTGGGTTGCCGGGATCTCGGTGACAAGCCACACCGTGCCTTCGCATACGAGCGAGCGGTCGTGGTGGTGCCTGCGCACAATGAAGCCACCAATCTGCCGAGATGCCTCAACGCGGTGGTGACTGCAGCTGCGTGTTTCCCGGCGCCGACCCTGACCGTCGTCGTGCTGGATGACTGCGATGACGAAAGCGTTCTTCTGGCAGGTAAATACGGCTCCGATGTGCACTTCGTTGAGGTAGACGCCCGCAATGTCGGGGCGGCCAGAGCGGCTGGCTTCGCGTATTCGCGGACGGTGTGCGGGGTGGCGGCCTCTGCGCAGCATCGTGTGTGGTACGCCACCACGGACGCAGACAGCCGGGTTGACGCCGATTGGCTGGTACGCCAGACGGATTCGGGAGCGGACATGGTGCTCGGCGTGGTTCGCGTAGAGAATTGGCAGCAGGCCCCGGCAGGTGCTGTACGCCGCTACCTCAGTAGGTACCGCGCGAAGCGCAAGGCTGACGGTCATGGCCACGTGCATGGCGCGAACATGGGATTTCGTGCTGACAAGTACTGGAAAGAAGGCGGATTCGCTGCGATCGGCAGCGGAGAGGATGTCGATCTAGCCCAGCGGTTCGAACAGCGGAGCTACCGGATCCACCGCGATGAAGGGCTATCGGTCGAGACGTCGGCCCGTCGCGTCGGCAGAGCCCCCGACGGATTCGCGGCGTATCTGAGGTCCTTCGCACGCCGCGAGGGTGTGGGATGACGGCCGATCTCGTGCGCCGGTGGCTGCACGCCGGTGAGCTGGCGCTCCCGATGCCGGGAGCAGGACATACCGCGGCGCGGTGGTGGAAGCTTGCCGCGTTGACTCGGCACGATGTGACCGCGGGACGGCTTGCCGAAGCACACTGCGATGCGGTGGCCATTCTGTGCGAACTCGGTGGGCCGGCTCCCGGGCCGGCACAGCTGTGGGGCGTGTGGGCGGCGGAGGCGCCCAACACGATGGTTACCGCCGTACAACGGGACGGTGTCACCTTGTTGGAGGGGACCAGGGCCTGGTGTTCGGGTGCCGGTTCGTGCACCCATGCGCTCATCACCGCCCGGGGAAAGGACAACACGCGGGGGCTCTATGCCGTTGATATGAGCCAGCCGGAGGCGACCGCGCTGCCGCAGATTTGGCAGAACGCCGGCATGCGGGAAAGCGACACGCGTTCGGTGCAATTGAGTGGTGCGATCGGCGTGCCCGTCGGGAGGCCCGGGCAGTACCTGGACCGCCCGGGCTTCTGGCATGGCGCCATGGGCGTGGCGGCCTGCTGGCTCGGCGGGGCTCGCGGTGCGGCCGAACCCCTCTACCGGGCCGTCGCCGAGAATCATCGAGGCTCTTCCGGTGACCCTCACGCTCAAGCTCACCTCGGTGCGGTGGATGCGGCGCTTGCCGCGGCGGAGTCCATTCTCATGACGGCCGCCATCTATGTAGACGCCGAACCTCGTAGTGACCACACGGAGTTGCTGGCCCGCCGTGTCAGAGCTGTGGTCGAGCACGCCGTGGATGAGGCGATCGTGCGCACTGGCCGGGCGTTGGGGCCCGCGCCACTGGCACTCGACGCCAGGCATGCCCAGCACGTTGCCGATCTCACCATGTACGTGCGGCAGAGCCATGCCGAACGCGATCTCGCGGCCTTGGGGAGAGTCGCCGCCGAATGAGTGCCGCCAATGCCGGAAACTGCGGGCGGCTCGCCGAACGGCCGATATCAGCCGGGGGTACGTCTCTTGAGGAGTGGCTGGCGTGGCCGCGGGAATTTCCGCGCCTAGATCTTGACGAGTGCCCGGCCCTGGTCCTGGTCGCGCCGCATCCCGACGACGAGACGTTGGGGTTCGGTTCTGCCGCGTCGCTGCTGCGCGCACGGGGAGTCGATGTCGTCGTCGTGTCGGTGAGCGATGGCGGCGGCGCATACCCGGGCTTGTCGTCGAGGGAGCGTCGCTGGCTGGAGCGAGATCGTCGTGCTGAATTACTGTGCGCTACCGACATTCTCGGACTCGATCCGCCTGTAAGGCTCGGTCTGGCCGACGGTGCGCTCGCTGAGTGTGAAGAGGAAATGAGTGGCCGTCTCGTCGAGATTCTCGTTGCCGCACGGCCCGGGGTTTGGTGCGCGGCGACCTGGCGTGGCGACGGCCACCCGGACCACGAGGCCGTCGGCCGCGCCGCCGCCGCAGCGGCAAGCCGCACCGGTGCGGTGCTGCTGGAGTACCCGGTGTGGATGTGGCATTGGGCCGTGCCGGACGACAACGAGGTGCCCTGGCATCAGTTGTGCACGGTACCCCGTGACCACACCTCGTTCGGCCTGAAACAGCAGGCCACCAATGCGTTCCGGACACAGCTTTGCCCTCGGAAACCGGATGAGGAGGCGATACTGCCGCCGCACGTCGTGAATCGGCTCCTGGTCCTTGGCGAGGTGGTGTTCCGCTGATGGGGCGTGTACCGGATGACTTCTTCGACGAGATGTACGCGATATCCGACGATCCGTGGCAACTCGCGCAGCGTTGGTATGAACAGAGAAAGTACGCCATCACGATGGCGATGCTGCCCAAGCTGCGCTATCGCCATGTCTTCGAGCCCGGCTGCTCCGTGGGGATACTCACCGAGCAGTTGGCGGCGCGCTGCGAACAGGTCACCGCCATCGATCTTGTGGACTCGGCGCTCGATTCCGCTCGTGCGCGCATCGCTCGGTGTGGCCACTCGGCCCGGGTGAGTTTTCATCGGCGGTCGCTGGATTCAGATTGGCCTGCAGAAGATTTCGATCTAGTGGTGCTGTCGGAGGTGGCCTACTATCTCGACGCCGTCCTGTTGCGCGACGTGTTGGACCGGGAGCTTGCGCGGATGCGGGAAGGAACGACGGTCCTGGCCGCGCATTGGCGTCATGCGGTGGCCGATTATCCGTTGACGGGCGACGAGGCGAACCGGCTGATCGGTGCGACGGCCCGATTGCACCGGGCCGCGCGTTATCGTGACGACGATGTCGCCATCGACGTGTTCGTCGTCGGCCTCTTGCCGTCGGTCGCCGCAGCCACCGGGGTTCCAGGGGCGGATCACGGCGATCGACAAGAAAGCTAGGAACTAGACCTGTTTGGTTCCGGCATCCGGTGGGTAGTCCTGTTCTGACGCCACATAGCGAAGGAGCTGATTATGACCACGTTCACCATCCCTGGGCTTTCTGATGCACAGGGCAGGAAGATCGCCGATCTGCTGCAAACACAGCTCAGCACCTATAACGACCTGCACCTCACTCTGAAACATGTGCACTGGAATGTCGTGGGCCCCAACTTCATCGGGGTGCATGAGATGCTGGATCCACAGGTTGAGCTGGTACGCGGCTACGCCGACGAGGTCGCCGAGCGTATCGCCGCATTGGGTCGATCGCCGCAAGGAACCCCCGGCGCCATCCTGAAAGACCGTACGTGGGATGACTATTCGGTGAGCCGTGACACGGTGCAGGCTCATTTGGCGGCGCTGAACTTGGTGTACGACGGCGTGGTCGAGGACACCCGTAAGGCGATCAAGACGCTCGACGATCTAGATCTCGTATCACAGGACTTGCTGATCGGCCACGCCGGCGAACTCGAGAAATTTCAGTGGTTCGTTCGTGCGCACCTGGAGAATTCCGGTGGTCAGCTGGCCGGTGGAGATGCGAGCACCGAGAAGAAGGCGGCGGCTCAGGCCAAGAAGAGGGCTCCTGTCAAGTGACGGGCGCGGTCCGGATCGCGGGTCACCGCCGCATGTGTTGGAGGTTACTTCCCTTGCGGTTTAAGGGCACTGGATACGGGAAGCCCGCAAGTAAGGGCGGTGAACACCGTCTGCCGCGTGCATACGTGGTCGGCAGAGGAAAGGAAATGTATGTCTGACAAGAGTGGTCCCGAAGAAGGTATCGAGGGCGTCGTTGAGGGCGCAAAGGGCAAGTTCAAGGAAGTCGCCGGCGCGGTAACGGGCCGCGACGACCTCAAGCGCGAAGGCCAGGCTCAGCAGGACAAGGCCGATGCTCAGCGTGAAGCCGCGAAGAAGGAAGCGGAGGCCGAAGCCGCGCGCAAGGCCGCCGACGTCAATGAGGCGCGCGAAAAAGCCCAGCGGTAGCTACCTATCGACAGCGGCCCGTTCCCGGCGAGGGGGCGGGCCGCTGGCTTGCCGTCCTGGATGGAACAGGCGTGAGTCTTTGTCTGACTGCGGAAACCGGAATGGCGCCGACAGCTGGGGCAGACGTTTAGGACGTTAGGTGAGTGGGAATCGCCCACCGGACATGGTTCTACTACGGAGGTGAATGTTGTGCCGAACTCGTCGATCAAGAACGAGAAAATGTACAAAGAACTGCGGAGGCAGGGCGATTCCCGAGAGAAGTCAGCCCGGATATCCAATGCGATCGCTGCCCGTGGGAGCTCCGCGGTAGGGCGTAAGGGCGGCAAATCTGGTTCCTACGATGACTGGACGGTGGTCGAGCTCCGCAAGCGCGCCAAGGAGCTTGGTATGTCGGGATACTCGCGGCTGGCGAAGAGTGAACTGATTGGCAAGCTTCGTAACCATTAAGCCCCGGAGCCGACAACGACGGCAGTGTCTGCTGCATCCCGGAGCGCTGTGGCGTCGGTCAATGAGCGCAATGGCAGCGCGCAGTGCCCACCGGTACGGCCAATGGGGTGGGTGCTGCGCCCCAGGCAAGGATGAGGGTCCGGAAGTCATAGTGCTGGTGGTCTGCGTACACGGCACGTTCGCCCACATCGATGCGATCTATCGCTGTGTTGCGGATGAGATCGATTGCGCGCTCGCTGCCGTGACGCCTGCCGGGCCACCACCTGCGAAGATCAGGCCTGGTTCACTCATGGCCCCTGGATACCCACATTGGTGTCTCTCACACGGGTGATGCGTGACCAAAAGCTGAGGGGTCTGCCTCCCGGTAGAGCGGTTTTGGATCCGCCGACGTCACCGGGTACCCTCGTGAGGGCTTTATGCCCCCTTAGCTCAGTCGGTAGAGCGTTTCCATGGTAAGGAAAAGGTCAACGGTTCGATTCCGTTAGGGGGCTCGGTAGACGGCAGGCGGAAACGCCGGCTCTGTCTGCGGGGCGGTGTAGCTCAGCTGGTTAGAGCGCACGACTCATAATCGTGAGGTCGGGAGATCGAGCCTCCCCACCGCTACCACCCGAACATAGAGACAACGAATGAAAGAGGGCAACTGCAGTGGCCTCCAGCACAGACGTCCGGCCCAAGGTCACCTTGGCTTGTGAGACGTGCAAGCACCGTAACTACATCACCAAGAAGAACCGGCGCAACGACCCTGACCGGCTGGAACTGAAGAAGTTCTGCCCGAACTGCGGATCGCACCAGCCCCACAAAGAGTCGCGCTGATCGCGCTTCTCTTTGGCCTTCCCGTGTCATCCGAATGCGACACGAATAGGCAAGCCTTACTTGGTATCGGTCAACATCAGTAGGTAGGTTCCGCCCCGTGGCTTTATCGCAAGATCTCGTCGGAACGCACTACCGATACCCCGACCACTATGTGGTTGAGCGGGAGAAGATTCGCGAGCACGCCGAAGCCGTGAAGAGCGATCACCCCGCCCATCACGAAGAGGCTGGTGCTGCTTCCCTCGGCTACGACTCGCTGGTCGCTACCCCGACCTTCCTCTGCATCTTCGGATACACCGCTCAGGCAGCTTTCTTCGAGAACGCGAATATCGGGATCAAGGACGAGAAGATCGTCCAGGTTGACCAGGAACTCAAACTCCTGCGCCCGATCACGGCCGGCGACAAGCTGTATTGCGATGTGTACCTCGACTCAATCCGACGCTCGTTCGGTGCCGACATCATCGTCACCAAGAGCCTCATCACCAATGACAAGGGTGAGCTGGTGCAGGAGCTGATCACGACTCTTGCCGGGCGCACTGCAGAAGACGGAGAAGAAGGCGGGTTCAACTGATGGCACTGCGTGAGTTCAGTTCGGTCAACGTGGGAGACCAGCTGCCGGAGAAGATGATTCCGCTGACACGGCAGGATCTTGTGAACTACGCCGGAGTCTCCGGCGACCTTAACCCGATCCACTGGGACGACGAGACCGCCAAGCTGGTGGGGCTCGAGGACGGCGCCATTGCCCACGGCATGCTGACCATGGGCCTCGGCGGCGGCTACGTCACCGAGTGGATCGGCGACCCGGCAGCGGTTACCGAGTACAACGTGCGCTTCACCAGTTTCGTCACCGTCCCCAATGACGGTGTCGGTGCGGAGATCGTCTTCAACGGTCGCGTGAAGTCAGTCGATCAGGACACCAAGTCGGTGACCATCGCGCTGACCGCCACCACCAACGGCAAGAAGATCTTCGGCCGCGCTATCGCGACTGCGACGCTGGCGTAGTCGTGGCGCTCCAACTCGACGTCGTCGGAATGACGCACAAGTACTCCCAGACCTATGTGGTGGGCCGGGAGAAGATTCGCGAGTTCGCGAAGTCGGTCAAAGCCGTGGACCCGGCCAGCCACGATCCCAAGGCGGCGGCCGAACTCGGACACGGCGGTCTCATCGCGCCTCTAGCCTTCCCGGCGGTCATGGCGCTGCTGGTGCAGAAGGAGTTTTTCCGGACCTATGACGTCGGCATGGAAACCATGCAGATTGTGCACTCCGAACAGCGGTTCGTGTACCACAAGCCCATCACCGAAGGCGACGAGCTGTCCTGCGACTTCCAGGTGGACTCTCACAAGGAAGCTTTCGGCGTGGACATCGTGACCACGCGCAATGTCGTCCGCAACCAGAACGACGAGCTGGTCATGGAGGCGTTCACGACCCTGATGGGTCGCGACTCGGAGCGGATGGCCGACATCAAGCTCATCTGAAAATCTTGGTTGCCAGTCTGTGCTGATCGGCGGGCAATTTCAGTCTGGGGATAGCGTCGGGGTACACTCGAGATTCGGGGTTTTCCCACCACAACGCGCCTGTCGGGTACTCGGGAGGCGCGTGTGTTGTGTGAGGCCCCGGCCAACCGGGTTGGCATGCCAGCCATAGGGGTGTAGCTCAACTGGCAGAGCAGCGGTCTCCAAAACCGCAGGTTGCAGGTTCAAGTCCTGTCACCCCTGCAACATCCTGGGGTACGCACTAGGGAACGACGAGATCACTCGCCGAAAGGTAAGAGAGGTACGGAAGGGCATGAGCGACGAGCTAGACGAGTCCGGAGTCGACAGCGACCGGGCCGTCACCTCGACCAAGCCGCTTCGTCCGACGGGTAAGCGGACCCGCCGTGCTGACGCCTCGATCGCGGCTACGGAGCTCACCGATTCAGGTGCCTCCGAGACCGGTGAGGTGAAGAAGAAGAAGGCTAAGAAGCCGGCCGCCAAGAAGGACAAGACGGGGCCGTCGCGCAATCCGCTCGTCCAGCTTTGGGTGTTCCTCAAGCAGGTGGTTGCCGAGCTGCGCAAGGTCATCTGGCCGAACCGCAAGCAGATGGTCAGTTACACCTCGGTGGTGCTGGTCTTCCTGGTGTTCATGGTGACCCTGATCGGCGTGATCGACCTGGGCCTGGCCCGGCTGGTCATGCTGGTGTTCGGGTAGTAGAGAGACGAGAGAGGACGAACGGTGACGACCTTCGACGGCGACGCTACGAGCGAGCCAGAAGACACCGCGGATACCGCTGTATCGGTTGACGTGGTGGATGAGAGCACCGAGACCGAGGAGACGGCTCAGGAGCCGACCGCGGATGTGCCGGCCGCTGAGGCCGAGACCGACGAGGATGCCGACCCGGCCGTCACGTTGAAGGCTCAGCTGCGTCGTGAGCCGGGCGAGTGGTACGTCGTTCACTCGTACGCCGGATACGAGAACAAGGTCAAGGCGAACCTGCAGACCCGTGTCCAGAACCTGGATGTCGGCGACTACATCTTCCAGATCGAGGTGCCCACCGAAGAGGTGACCGAGATCAAGAACGGCCAGCGCAAACAGGTCAACCGCAAGGTGCTGCCCGGTTACATTCTGGTCCGGATGGAACTGAACGACGAGTCGTGGGGTGCTGTCCGCAACACCCCCGGTGTCACCGGATTTGTCGGCGCGACCTCGCGTCCGTCGCCGCTGTCCCTCGACGACGTGGTGAAGTTCCTGCTGCCGCAGACTCCGGCCAAGAAGCCCGCCAAGGGTTCTGCGGCCGAGACCGCAGCCGCGGCGGCCGAGACCGGTGGTCTGGAGCGTCCGCTCATCGAGGTCGACTTCGAGGTCGGTGAGTCGGTCACCGTCACCGATGGTCCGTTCGCGACGTTGCCGGCCAGTATCAGCGAGGTCAACGCCGAACAGCAGCGCCTCAAGGTGCTGGTGTCCATCTTCGGCCGCGAAACCCCTGTCGAGCTCAACTTCACCCAGGTGGAGAAGCTCTAACAAGACTTCGGACCGCGTCACGGTCCGCGGAACCTCCGGTCGAATAACGGCCGGAACACGGAAGGAAAGTAAGGAAACACCCAATGGCCCCGAAGAAAAAGGTCGTCGGGCTGATCAAGCTGCAGATCAAGGCCGGCGAAGCCAACCCCGCGCCTCCGGTCGGTCCCGCGCTCGGTCAGCATGGCGTCAACATCATGGAGTTCTGCAAGGCGTACAACGCCGCGACGGAGTCGCAGCGCGGCAACGTCATCCCCGTGGAGATCAGCGTCTACGAGGACCGCAGCTTCACCTTCGCTCTGAAGACCCCGCCCGCCGCCAAGCTGCTGTTGAAGGCCGCCGGTGTGCCCAAGGGTTCCGGTGAGCCGCACAAGACCAAGGTCGCCAAGGTGACCTGGGACCAGGTGCGCGAGATCGCCGAGACGAAGAAGGAAGACCTCAACGCCAACGACATCGACGCCGCCGCCAAGATCATTGCCGGCACCGCGCGCTCGATGGGCATCACGGTCGAGTAGCACGCACAGCACCGAGTAATACCGAACACCCAGTGGTAAGGCCCGCTTCGGCCTGCACGACCACGAACCAACGATTGATTGGATACCCATGAGCAAGAACAGCAAGGCATATCGCGAGGCCGCCGAGAAGGTGGACCGCGAGAAGCTGTACACCCCTCTTGAGGCCGCAAAGCTGGCCAAGGAGACCGCGTCCAAGAAGTACGACGCCACTGTCGAGGTCGCGATGCGCCTCGGCGTCGACCCCCGCAAGGCTGACCAGATGGTCCGCGGCACCGTGAACCTTCCGCACGGTACCGGTAAGACCGCCCGCGTCATCGTCTTCGCGGTGGGCGACAAGGCCGAAGCGGCCGCGGCTGCCGGTGCCGATGTTGTCGGTAGCGACGACCTGATCGAGAAGATCCAGGGCGGCTGGCTGGAGTTCGACGCCGCCATCGCCACCCCGGATCAGATGGCCAAGGTTGGTCGTATCGCCCGTGTCCTGGGACCGCGTGGTCTGATGCCGAACCCCAAGACCGGCACCGTGACCCCGGACGTCGCCAAGGCCGTCACCGACATCAAGGGCGGCAAGATCAACTTCCGCGTCGACAAGCACTCCAACCTGCACCTGATCATCGGCAAGGCCTCGTTCGATGCCGAGAAGCTGGCGGAGAACTACGGTGCCGTGCTGGACGAGATCCTGCGTGCCAAGCCGTCGTCGGCCAAGGGGCGCTACCTGAAGAAGGTTGTCGTCACCACCACGACCGGCCCGGGCATCCAGGTTGACCCGAGCGTTACCCGGAACTTCCTCGAAGTCCAGTAACCTCCCACGCGCGTTATCTGCACAAGCCCCCATTTCCCCTTCCTATCGAGGGAGGAAATGGGGGCTTTGTCGTGAGTAGGGACCAAAGACCGTAGCGGCTCGCAGCCTTCCCGTCCTACCGTTGAACAACGGGGTACCACGGGAAGGAATGCCATGTTGGCGCGCTCTATCCCACTGCCGGGCAGCGTGACCGCCGGAGCGCTGGTGCAGGCGTCGGCACTGATCGACAGCACGTTGCTTGCGTCTGACGGTTCGCAGCGCATCCCGGACATCGTGTCGGCCCGTCATCTGTTGGACGCGATATCGCACAGCGACAAAAACATCGGTGATCTCTCCGTGGGTGGACCGCAGTGATGCCGGTGCTGGATTCCGTCGCTGGTGCCACACTGGGTGCGGCAGATGGAAGGGAAACGGACATGATCACGGTATTCCTGGTCGACGACCACGAGGTGGTGCGCCGCGGTCTGGCCGACCTGCTTGAGGAGGAAGAGGACTTCTCGGTGATCGGTCAGGCCTCCTCGGTGGCCGAGGCAATGGCGCGCATCCCCGCGCTACAACCGGACATCGCCGTGCTGGACATCCGGCTTCCCGACGGTAACGGCGTCGAGCTGTGCCGCGAATTGCGTTCCAAGCTACCGAATCTCAACTGCCTGATGCTCACCTCATTCACCGATGAACACGCCATGCTTGACGCGATCATGGCGGGAGCCGGTGGCTACGTCATCAAGGACATCAAGGGCATGGAACTGATCTCCGCGGTCCGTACCGTCGGGGCGGGACGCTCGCTGCTGGATAACCGCGCGGCCGCCGCGTTGATGAACAAGTTGCGCGCGGCGGCCGACAACCCGTCGCCGGTGGCCGGGCTCACCGCGCAGGAGCGGACGCTGCTGGAACTGATCGGAGAGGGCCTCACCAATCGTCAGATCGCGGGACGAATGTTCTTGGCGGAGAAGACAGTCAAGAATTACGTCTCGCGTTTGCTCACCAAGCTGGACCTCGAGCGCCGGACACAGGTCGCCGTGCTCGCCACCAAACTCGCGCGCGAGAACCAGGGGCCGCACGGCTGACGGGTTCGTGCTCACTCGAGGTCAAGGTGTGCGAGAGTTGAATTGTGGTCGAGGATGTTGGTGCGCAACCCAATCGAGTGACGGCCGAGCTGGCTCATCTGCAACTGCGTGAATTACTCGCGGAGGTGCAGGGCCGGATCGAGCAGATTGTCGACGGCACGCGGGGGCGCATGGATGCCCTTCTCGACGCCGTCATGGCCGTCAGTTCGGGGCTGGAACTTGACGCTACTCTGAGGGAAATCGTCTGTGCGGCATCGGAGCTCGTCAGTGCCCGATACGGTGCACTCGGTGTGGTGGGATCGGACGAGAAGCTGGCAGAGTTCGTCTACGAGGGTATCGACGAGGCGACCCGCGAGCTGATAGGCCCGCTACCCACGGGCCACGGTGTGCTCGGCGTCGTGATCGACGAGGCCAAGCCCCTGCGCCTGCGGGATATCGCGGCGCACCCGGCCTCCGTCGGCTTTCCCGCGAACCACCCGCCCATGCGGACCTTCCTGGGAGTGCCGGTGCAGGTGCGCGGTGAGGTGTTCGGACGGCTGTATCTCACCGAGAAGCTCGACGGGCAGGAATTCACCGAGGACGACGAGGTGGTGGTGCGTGCGCTGGCGGGGGCGGCCGGTATCGCGATCGAGAATGCCCGTCTCTATCAGCATGCCCGGCGTCGTGAGCAATGGCAGCGTGCCACCGCCGATATCACCGCTGAGCTGCTTGGCGGGGTGGACCCGGGCAAGGCGCTACACCTGGTGGCTTCTTCCGCGGCGCTGCTGGCGGAGGCGGATTTCGCGTTCATCGCGCTACCCGTCGGTGACGAGGAGGACACCGCCGAACTGGTGGTGGCGGTCTGTGAAGGCGAAGGTTCAGAAGTACTGTCCGAGAAGGTGATCCCTGTCGACGGGTCGACCTCCGGGAGCACCTTTGTTGATCATGAGCCGAGGAACGTGGGCCGGCTCGCCGTGAATCTGGCCGAGGGTACGGACTTGGCCTTCGGGCCCGCCCTGGTACTTCCGCTCGGGCGAGGGGAGTCGACGGCGGGTGTGTTGATCTTGCTGCGCACGGTGGGATCGGTGGCCTTCGACGAAGAGCAGCTCGATATGGCGGCCTCTTTCGCGGGGCAGGCGGCGCTGGCGCTGGAACAGGCCGAGGTTCGTCTGGCCAAACATGAACTGGATGTGCTGGCCGATCGCGATCGCATCGCCCGTGACCTGCATGACCACGTCATTCAGCGGTTGTTCGCCGTCGGCCTGGGGATGCAGAGCACCCATCGCCGGGCCGTCGATCCGACGGTGGCGGCCCGCCTCTCCGACCATATCGATCAGCTGCACGAGGTTATCCAAGAGATCCGGACCGCGATCTTCGATCTGCACACCAATGACGAATCCTTGCGCGCCACACTGCGTTCCACCATCAACGAGCTTACGGCCGATACCGGGCTGCGGGTATCTGTGCGCATGAGCGGACCGTTGGACGTGATACCCGCCAGCACCTCCGGTGACGCCGAGGCGGTGGTGCGTGAGGCCGTGAGCAATGTGGTCAGGCACGCCCGTGCCAGGGAGCTGTCGGTGACCGTGTCCGTCGACGACGAGTTGGTCATCGACGTGGTGGACGATGGCATCGGGATACCGGAAGTGGTCGCACGCAGCGGCCTGAGCGGGCTGGCAAACCGGGCCGCGGAATCGGGGGGCACGTTCAGTGTGTCGGCGATGGACACCGGGGGCACCCGGTTGGTGTGGTCGGCACCGCTGCCGTAAAGGTCTGAGCCCGGCTGGGAATGGCTATATCGAGCCGGATCGCCGAGGTGTACCGGGTCTGTGCAGTAACGCGACTGCCGTGTCGATGACCGCGCGGATCTCTTTGTCCTGCTCGGCGAGATTCACCTGCCACACCAGGCAGGTGACGAGGGTCAGCTTCATGTCGTTGATCGGTACACAGACATCCTCGGCGAGGTTGTACATCCAGGCGCCGCTGGTCGGGGCGAGCGGCGCGATGGCGAATCCATCGCCAACGCCGATGACATCGGCGGCGCCCACGTAGTCGCCAGGGTCGACGTTTTCCCGTCGAGGCACCCCCGCGGACTCCAATGCATGGTCCACCTGCTGTCGATACTCGGTGTCGGTGTCTCGCCGCGCGGTGACGTAGTTGAGGTTGGTGAGTTCGGATACCGAAATCGAGTGCCTCGATCCGTACGTCTTCTTGGAAAGTACTGCGCCCAAAGGTTCTTCGCACACCACCTTGCTCATCAATCCATCTGAGTCGAATGGTGGGCGGGCCAGCCCGAATGCGATGTCTCCCCGCCTCAGTGCGGAAATGATCTCTGCGCTCCCGCGTGGCCATTTCCGCAAGGTGAAGCCACCTGCATGCATGTTTTCCAGGTCCGCCAACGTCGCGCGCAGGTCGGTGTGCAGCAAGGGGGGTACGCCATAGTCAATGGACCGTGTGGGCGTCGTGGATTCCGGCGACACGATGGCCGGCAACTCGTCGAACTGTGCGAGTACGCGTCGCGCCGCCGGCAGCAGCCGGGCGCCTTCCGGGGTCAGTTTTACCCGGCGGGTGTCACGGAGAAACAACGCCACCCCCAACAGGCGTTCCATGTCTCTGATCCTTCGGCTAAGGGGAGGGGGAGAGACATGAAGATCCCGTGCGGCTTGGGAGAAATTCAGTGTTGTTGCCACGGCGACAAAGCAGCGAAGATCGTATATATCAAGGCTCTGAAGACCCACTGTGTGATCATATCGCGCAGGTAGAATGAGGTTGTTTGGATGGCTCAACATTGTTTCTCTGTGGGCAACACGCCATTGCTAAATCGGTAATACTCCTCGCCGAGAACTTGGGTAGTTGCCGTGCTAACTTGCTGATGTCAGCGCTGGAGTCCGTCGGTAGTTCAACGTTCATGAGCACGAATTCCTGCGGACTACGGTACTTACATGAATTTGCTATCAGATTTTCTTCCTGCTCATTGGCGTTAAATCAGTGGAACACTTTCGGGTAGTCGGAATGTGTTTCCAACTGTGGCTGAAAATGCGAATTGCTGATTCGCGGTATTTCTCATATCCGGCGATCTTCTCGACGGCTAAGGAGGCTGGCGATGGGGGCTGACCGGTCGTATCTGTCCATCGTTGAGCGAGCTCATCAGGCCCGGCGAAGCGCTGAGCTGGCACGGGACAAGACGAGGGACCAACTTCAGGAAGACCTGGACAGGGTGCAGGCGCGTCGGGAGGAATGGGAGACCCGAGCGGACAAGGCGGCGGCCAAAGCCGGCTCGGCCTGGGCGGAACTGGTCGAGAGCTGGAAGGCCCATGTAGCAAGGGTGACGATCGCATTCGGTCACAAGGAACACAAGATTGATGCCAGGCATGCCGAGCAGGAGGCTGATATCGCCGAATCCGATGCGGCATACGCGGTGGACATCGCGTTTTCGGCAGTCGAAGAGGCGGAGGACACCGTGCTCTATGCGATGTACGCCCGTAAGTATGCCGAGGAAATCACCTCGTGAAAGGACCGCGATGAGTCAGGACTTGCCCGCGGACTTTTCGAATCCCATTGGAGGGCCGGTATTTTCCACGTTCGTCTCCGAGGTGGATCAGATGGTGATCTGGTATCGGATGTGGCAGCCGCCATGCGGGATCGAAACGCGCGCGGCCGTGCAGATCACACATGGCATCGCCGAATACAGTGCGCGCTACGACCGTTTGGCCCGATTCCTCGCAGCGCGTGGATGTGTGGTGTACGCGCTTGACCTGCGCGGACACGGACAGACGGCCGGACTCGAAGGTTTGGGACAACTGGGCGTCACGGCCTGGCAGGACATGACGGCCGATATCAAACAGCTGGCCGAGATCGCGCGTACCCAGGACCCTGGTCTGCCGTTGATCGCCTTCGGTCACAGCATGGGTTCGGCGTTGACGCAGTTCCACATCCAGCACCACGGGGACCTGCTCGCGGGGGCCGTCCTGTGCGGGACGCTCGGCGCGGTTCCGGGTCTCACCGAGGAGGCCTATCGGCAGGCCATCGCCGAACTCGAGGCCGTCGCGACTGGTCCGAACGCGATGGCGCCGAGCGAGTTCTTCGGTTCACTCCTGGCAGGGTTCAATGCTCCCTTCGTGGTCGGCGGTGTCACACCGACTGGGTCGGAGTGGCAGACCTGCGACCCCGAAGAGATTCGTGTCTTTCAGTCGGATCCCTTGTGCGGCAAACCTTTCTCCAACGCGATGACCTACTCGGTGATCAAGGGATTCCACGCATTGTGGGTGCCGGGAAATGAATCGCGCATTCCGGTCGAGCTGCCGATCCTCGTCATCGCGGGAAGTGAGGATCCGGTCGGGGGCCGAACAGCGACGATCCAGGGTCTCATCACTCGCTACTTGGCCGAAGGTCACCGGCGGCTGGAGTACAGGTTCTACGCGGGAGGCCGTCACGAGATCCTCAACGAGCCGGAGAAGGATCGCGTGCAGCGCGATGTTGGCCTGTGGTTGGAGAGCGTCCTCGACGCTGTCTAGTTCTCGTACCGGTTTTCGCATTCGGTGATGCGGCGCCGCAGAAACTCGCTCCCTGGATCGGACCCGTTGGTGGACAAGGCCGTCCGGTACCAGTCGGCGGCTTCGGCGTGACGGCCGGCACGCCGAAGCAGATCGGCGCGGACGGTAGCCGCCAGGTTCGATCGCGCTAAGCGTGGATCGTGGGCCACCTTCTCCAGCGCCGCCAATCCCGCGTCAGGTGTGTCGCGCAGGCCGATCGCCAACGCCCGATTCACCAGCACCACAGGCGAATGCGTCATGGACGCGAGCCGGTCGTAGGCCTGGCAGATTGCCTGCCAATCGGTTTCCTCCCAGGTGGGGGCGGTGGCATGCAGCGCGGCGATGACCGCCTGCGGCAGGTAGGGGCCCGTCGAGCCCGCCGCTTGCCGCAACTGACTGAGCCCGCGGGCTATGCGACCGTGATCCCACCGGGTGCGGTCCTGCTCGTCCAGGGGCACCAGTGCGCCGTCGTGATCCACACGTTCCAGGCGCCGCGAGTCATGAAGCAGTACAAGCGCGGCCAGCGCATTAGCTTCCCGTTCCTGTGGCATGAGCTTGCACAGCTCACCGGCCAGGCGCACACCCTCGTCGCATAACTCGTCGCGGATGGCGGACGGTCCGCACGTCGACCAGTAGCCCTCGGTGAACACCGAGTAGATGCAGCTGAGCACGTGCGGAGTGCGTTCGGGCAGTAGCTCGGCGGGCGGCACCCGCAGCGGAATGTTGGCGGCGCGAATCTTGGCCTTGGCGCGGGTGATCCGTTGACCTATCGCGGCCTCGCTGTGCAGCAGCGCCCGGGCGATCTCGGCCACCGTCAGTCCCGATACCAGCCGTAGCGTGAGGGCGAGCTGTGACACTCGCTCCAGGGATGGATGAGCGCAGGTGAACATCATCCGGAGCTCGTCGTCCGGCACGGAGCGGGGATCGGAGACGTCGGTGCGGGCGGTGATGTCATCGAGCACGGCAGCCAATTCCCTTCCGGGGCGCAGTGTCTCGCGCCGGAGCCGATCACGCGCCCGATTCCGCGCGGCCGTCAACAACCACCCGCCCGGATTGTCGGGTACGCCGTCTCGCGGCCAGGTGCGCACCGCGTCGGCGCACGCCTCCTGGACGGCGTCTTCGGCGACGGTGAGGTCCCCTGACCATCGTGCGATGGCGGCGACCGTTGGCCCCCACTCCCGCCGAAAGACGCCGTCCAAGCCGGTCATACGGTGTTAGAAACCCGAGACGCCGGTGAGCTGCCGCAGATGCACCGCGGATGCGGGCAGCTGCGAGGCCAGTTGGATAGCCTGGTCGCGGTCAGTGGCGGCGAGCACGTAGAAGCCGTTGGCGATCTCGGTTCCCTCGATGTACGGGCCGTCGGTGAGAACGGTCTCTCCGTCGCGTACCCGGACCGTGGTCGCTGTGGACGGGGGATGCAGCGGCCCGGCGATCTTGATGTGTTCGCTTGCCTTCGCGCCGAACACCCCGTGCTTGGCCGCCACCGCCTCCCATTCGGGGCTGCCGGGCACATATGCGCGTTCTCCGGGCTCCAGCAGCAGTGCGAGCCAGCTCGTGGACCCCTGCCCGCCGAAGTCTTGCGAGCAGTGGACCAGCGGCCACACCTCGACCGCGCCGCGTTTGGCCTCCGGGATATCCCGGGCCAAGGCAAGGGCCTCATCGAGGTTGTCCGCCTCCAATACGTAGTAGCCGTTCGCGACCTCCGCGCCCTCGGCGAACGGACCGTCGGTGATGACAGGGGCATCAGGTCCGCCGGTGATGCGCACGCTGTCGGCTTCCGGATACAGCGCGTCGCCTGCGCGGATCGCCGATGCCGCCCTGGCCTGAAAGTTCAAGTAGTCCGTCATTTCTTGAGCGGCCTCGTCGGGTGTGCGTTCTTGCTGGGGACCTACGAGTAGCGCGAGATAATGCATGGTGGAGCCCTCCGTCGGTATCAATGAGCGGAACTCTGCGATCCACTCTCTACCTGTCTGACGAACCGCGCATCACCGATCAGACACTTTCGGTACTACTGGGTGAAGACCTGCTCGGGCGGGGGTGGTGTCTGCAGCAGTGCGGGAAGTACAAAGGTCCGGACATAACGGCGTACCTGATCGGCGTCGTCGCAGCCCGGTATGGAACCCGACAGCAGGCTCATGACCACTGACAACACATAGCGCGAGGCGTCGCCGGCGCTGAGCCCCTCGCGTAGCGGCGCCAGACCGCTGCTGAACATTGACTCGTACAGTGCCGTGAGCATCTGTGACAGCCCGGGTGAGCCGAATATCAGGCTGGCGGCGGTGCTATGGGTGCCATCCGGGTCCGCGAGTGCGCGGAGCAAGGGGTCTTGTGTCGTCTCGGTCGCGACGATGACCATGGACTCCACCACCATCTCGGACCAGTCCCCAAGCGCCATCAGCCGGGGAGCCGTCTCTGCGATGTTCGTTGTCGCCCTGCGCACGATCAGCGCGTCCAGTACCTCGTCCCGGTTGTTGAAGTAGCGATACACGACCCCGCGGCTGTACCCGGCCTCACGGGCTACGGCGCCCATGCTGAGTGCCGTGACGCCAACGCGGGCCAGCACACGCTCAGTCGCGTCGAGCAAGTGCGATTGCACTTCTGTGGAGGTCTTGCCGTCCTTGATGGGCCGACCGCGGCCACGTCCTGCTTCGGCAGCTCCCGTGTGGTCCGTCACCGTGTATCTCAATCCCTGGAATTACTAGACAAATATATCGTGCTGTTCTATAAATAGTGCGAGCTGGTCGTCCGTGGTTCTTCCGGACTGGCCTCACTGGTTCGCGGTGGTGGGATGTGCGGCGTGAGGGGTCCGCACTGACAAACTATGGCGGCCAGTTCCGTCGGCACACTATCCAGGCTGGCGTACAAAGGAACTCATGGCGCGAAGTGATGGAGACAGCTGGGAGATCACGGAGAGTGTCGGCACCACGGCGTTGGGGGTGGCCAGCGCCCGAGATGCGGAAACGCGTAGCGAGAACCCGCTGATCAGTGATCCGTACGCCGGTCTCTTTCTCGAGGCTGCCGGCGACGGAGTGTGGAGCGTGTACCGCTTCGACGGCGAACCGCCCGCTGCGCTGCTAGCGGCCGAGCCCCGATTGGCCGAGCGCATTGCCGCCATGCGGTCCTATGTCGCGTGCCGCACCAAGTTCTTTGACGACTTCTTCCGCCAAGCGTCCGGGGCCGGTATTCGACAGTCGGTGATCCTGGCTGCCGGTCTCGACGCACGCGCGTGGCGACTCGACTGGCCCGCCGATGCGGTGCTGTTCGAGCTGGACCTTCCCACGGTTCTCGCCTTCAAGGCCGACACCCTGGACGCGCAGGGCGCGACGGCGCGCGTTCGCCATGTCCCGGTTGCGGTGGACCTGCGCGACGATTGGCCCGCCGCGTTGGCGGCCAGCGGGTTTGATGCTAGCGAGCCGGTGGCCTGGATCGCCGAGGGCCTGCTGCCGTATCTGCCGCCCGCGGCCCAGGACCTGCTGTTCGAGCGGATTGATTCACTCAGTGTGCCGGGCAGCCGTGTCGCCGTGGAGAACTTCGGTGAAGGCTTCTTTGATCCGGAAACACTTGCCCGGCAAAGAGAACGGGGGCAGGTGTTCCGGCGTGCCGCCGAGAGTATCCAAGATCAGGACATTCCCGATGTGGCGGAACTGTGGTATCTGGAGGAACGTACTGACGCGGGGGAGTTCCTGGCCGGCCGTGGATGGCAGGTGGCCAGCGAGACCACGACCGCACTGTTGGAGCGTCACGGTCGGGGTATCCCCGCTGATCTGCCCGACGCGACCCCGAACTCCGCATTCCTGATCGCGGAGAAAACTGGCTAGGCGAAGACGGTCAGGGCGCCGGGAACCACGTCGATATCGATCGGCAGTGGTGCCACCGGATCCCCATCGGCGTACGCGGTGATGTTGTCGGCGGACAGTCGGACTCGCCGCGACCGGAAGGTGCTCACCTCGGGCAGGTTGACATGTGTGCCCTTGTAGACGGTGGGGGACAGCCGCAGCAGGCGCAGCCGCCCACCGGCCGCCACCACCGTCACGTCCAGTAGCCCATCGTCCAGAATGGCGTTGGGACAGATGCGCATTCCGCCGCCATATGAGGTTCCGTTTCCGACCGCGACCAGGGTGACATCGGTCTCGATCACCTGATCGTCCAATTCGATGCGGAACGGCAGCGGCCGCAGCTTCGCGGCCTCCAACGCCATCGCGATGTCATAACGGCGACGGCCGCGGGGCCAGCTCATCCGATTGGCGCGATCGTTGACCAACGAGTCGAATCCCGATGCCACCACCGTGGCGAACCAGGTTGTGTGTCCGTTGTATTGCACACGCCCGCAGTCGATCACCCGGGTATCGCCGGTCGCGATCACGTCGGCGGCGGCCACCGGATCGCCCAGCGGGATGTCCAGCATGCGGGCGCAGTCGTTTCCGGTGCCGATCGGGATCACGCCGAGCGCCACCGGAGTGGATGCGACCGCCTGTAGCGCGATGCTCACCAGACCGTCCCCGCCCGCGGCGACGATTCCGCGGGCGCCCGTGCGGGCGGCTTCCTGTGCGAGGGCATGCGATTCCGATGCCGATGAGGCCGCGTGATGTGTCACCGTCAGTCCGCGCGCACGCAGATGCGCGATGGCGGCCTCGGCTGCTTGTGCTGCGCCGTGGCCCGCGGCCGGGTTCGTCAGGACGGTGAGATGGGTCATCGGCGCTACTCGCTAACAGGAATAAGCTTGCCGGGGTTGAGAATTCCCCGCGGATCGACGGTGCGCTTCACCGCCTGCAGGATCTCGATGCCGAGCTCGCCGACCTCATCGGCAAGCCACGGCTGATGATCGCGTCCGACAGCGTGATGGTGCGTGATGGTGCCGCCCGCGGTGACAATGGCATCACCCGCCGCCTTCTTCGCCTTACCCCATTGGATCATCGGATCCTCGGCGGCCGCGCACACCACGGTGAAGTAGAGCGAGGCGCCGGTGCGATAGGTATGCGAAATGTGGCACAAAACCAATGGTGGAGTGCCTTGGGCGCCAAGGGCTTCGGAGAGTGCTGTAGTGACCGCCGTACGTAGGGTGGCCAGGTTCCGCCATGAGGTCGCGGTCTCCAACGTCTCCACCACAGCGCCCGCATCGATGAGTGCATCGCGCAGGTACGGTGCATCGAACCGGCCGTGATCCCAGGCCTTGCCGGGCTCGTCGCCGAGCGCGGTGCCACCGGCCGCGGTGAGAACGGCCGCTACTTCGGCCGAGCGGGCCTCAACGTGCCCGCGGGTGCCCTCGACCGTGGTGATCGCCAGCACTCCGGTGGCGGGGTTCTTCCCGCCGATGTCCTTGGCCAGCGCGAGATTGAGCCCGCTTTCGGCTTCATCGGACAGCCGCAGCACGGTGGGTGCGGCATCGGACTGGACCAGCGTGCGCAGCGCCTGAGCCCCAGCATCGAAGGAGGGGAAGGACCAACCCTGGTACCAGGTGTCTTCGGGGAGTCGGTGCACGCGCACGGTCACCTCGGTGATGATGCCGAGTGCGCCCTCGGATCCCAGGAAGAGCTGCCGCAGGTCCGGGCCGGCCGCCGAGGCGGGCGCCCTGCCCAGATTGAGATCACCGCGCGGTGTGGCGATCCGGACCGCATCCACCATCGCGTCGAAGCGCCCGTATCCGCTGGAGGCTTGCCCGGAAGAGCGAGTGGCGGCGAAACCGCCGATGCTCGCGAACCGGAAGCTCTGCGGAAAGTGTCCGAGCGAAAAACCTTTGGCGCCAAGGAGTTCTTCGGCCTTGGGCCCGGTCGTTCCGGGCAGCAGCACGGCCGTTCCGGATTCCTCGTCAAGGGAGACCAGGCCGGACATCCGCCCAAGGTCCACCGCGATGACTGCGGTGAATTCGCCGCGCTCGGGGTCCAGCCCGCCGACCACGCTGGTGCCGCCGCCGAACGGTACGACCGCGATGGCCTGCTCACCGCAGAGCGTGAGGAGTGCGGACACCTCGTCATGCGATGCCGGGTAGACGATGGCATCGGGCGCCTCCTGGACGCCGGCGGAGCGCCGGCGCAGCAGGTCCGGGGTGCTCTTGCCGCCCGAGTGTCGCAGCCGGGAACCGTGATCGGTGCGCACATGCTCAGCGCCGAGCAGATCCGACAGGGCGGTCAACTGCTCGTGGGTGAGAGAGCCGGGGGACAGGGTGACGGTCGATTCGTCGCGGCTGACCGGATCCCGTTCGGGAATGCCCAGCGCAGACGCCAAGAGCGTCTTCACCTCAGGTGAGAGAGTCTGTCGTTTTTCGGCCACGCCCCAGGCGTCCCACTCCATCATGCGTTACAGTATTACATACGATGGCAAGTTGTAACGCAGATTTTCTGGTGAAGGTGAGGTGACATGACGGTCGAGACGACAGACATCGCCGGGGTCGCGGAGGTCCCGGCGGATCCCGTCACTGAACGCATCCTGGATGCCGCGCTGTCCTGCGTCACCGAGTTCGGGGTGCGTCGGACCACACTGGTGGAGGTCGCCAAGCGTGCCGGTGTCAGCCGTCCGTCGGTGTATCGGCGCTGGCCCGATGTGCGCTCCCTGGTCGCCGATCTGCTGACGCGGGAAATGGCCTCGATCCTGCCCGCGACCGGACAGGGGCATGCGCGCGATCGCCTGGTCCAGTCGGTGGCAGGTCTAGTCACCCAGGTGCGTGAGCACTCGATTTTCGCGGCAATCCTGCGGTCCGATCCCGAACTCCTGCTGACCTACATCGTGCGGCGGTTGGGCACCAGCCAGCGCGCACTCATCGGCTGGACCGCGCTGATCATCGCCGAGGGTCAGGCGGACGGATCGATTCGCGCCGGCGGCCCTGAGCAGATGGCGGCGATGGTGCTGCTGATCGGCCAATCGGTTCTCCAGTCGGCGCGCATCGTCGCCGACATTCTCTCGCCGGATGAGCTGGTGAATGAATTGGCCGCTGCCATAGACGGATATCTCACGGCTTGATCCGCCCCTTAGGAGAGTTCATGACAACCCAGCTCAACAGCACACGACGCAGTGCCGATCTCGCCGCGCTGGCCGGTGGCGCTCCGGTTGACGTCCTCGTCATCGGCGGTGGTATCACCGGCGTCGGAGTGGCACTCGACGCGGCGAGCCGCGGCCTGCGTGTCACGCTGGTCGAGAAGCACGACCTTGCCTTCGGCACAAGCAGATTCAGTTCCAAGCTGGTGCACGGCGGATTGCGCTATCTTGCGTCGGGTCAGGTGGGTATTGCCAGGGAAAGCGCGATCGAGCGGCACATCCTCATGACGCGTACCGCCCCGCACCTCATTCACCCGCTCGCGCAGGTGGTTCCGCTGCACCCGGCGGTGAGCATGTTCAGCCGGACCCTGGTGCGGGTGGGATTCGTCGCGGGGGATGGGTTGCGCAAGCTCGCGCACACCTCGGCCGACGTGCTGCCCCGCTCGCGCGCGATCGACGCGGGTGAAGTCATCCGCCGGGCGCCGACCGTGCGGCGCAACGGACTTCGCGGTGGATTGATGGCCTTCGACGGGCAGCTCGTCGACGATGCGCGGTTGGTGGTGTCCATCGCGCGCACGGCGGCGGGTCTGGGTGCCCGCATCCTCACCAGAGTGTCCGCCGAGCAGGTCACCGGCGACGACGCGGTGCTTCGCGACGAGCTGACCGGCAATACCATTGCGGTACAGGCGGGTTTGGTCATCAATGCCGCCGGGGTATGGGCCGGCCAAGTCGACCATGACATTAAGCTGCGTCCTAGCCGTGGGACACACCTGGTGTTCCGCGCGGCAAGCTTCGGCGGACTTACCGCCGCCCTGACTGTTCCGGTGCCCGGCACGATCAACCGTTTCGTGTTCGCCCTGCCCGCCATCCACGATCGGGTATACCTCGGGCTCACGGACGAGCCGGCGCCCGGTCCGGTACCGGATGTGGCCGAACCCTCTGCGGAGGAGGAGCAGTTCCTCCTCGACACCGTGAATACGGTGCTGCAGACCTCACTGTCCGAATCGGATGTGGCGGGACGTTTCGCGGGGCTGCGACCACTTCTCGACGGTGATGACTCCGCGACCGCGGACCTGTCCCGTAAGCACGCGGTCCGGGTATCTGAGTCGGGTGTCGTCAGCGTGGTGGGCGGCAAGCTGACTACCTATCGCAAGATGGCCGAGGACGCCCTCGACGCGGGTCTGGAACGCCGGCCGCTGGCGGCCTCGGAGTGTGTGACGCAGAACCTGACCGTGGTGGACGACTGGCCGGGTGCCGTCGGTACCCGGGTGGTCGACGATGTCGATATCACCTGTGAACAAGTCGAATTCGCGCTCACTCATGAGGGTGCGCTCGACACCGATGATGTCCTCGATCGTCGTACCCGTATCGGGCTCGTGCCCGCCGACAAGGAACTGGCCGTCGGCGCGGTTCAGGGCCTGGTCGACTCCTACTTCTCGCAGGTGAACTGAACTACGTCGATCCAGCCCTCCCGGAAGGCATCGGCGCAACCTGTCAGGTACTTGATGTACCTGTCGTAAACCTCTTGGGATTGAAGGGAAATCGCTTCGCCCTTGTGTGCGACCAGGTTCTCGGCCCAGCAGTCCAGGGTGCGCGCATAGTGGAGTTGCAGCGCTTGGTGGCGGGTAATACGGAAGCCCGCCTGCGCGGCATGCTGGTCCACCATCGGTATGGAAGGCAAACGACCACCAGGGAATATCTCGGTGAGCATAAAGTGCATGAATCGAACCCGCGACATCAGTAGCGGAACTCCCCTGCGCTTCAATTCCTCCGGGTGAAAGCTGACAATGGTGTGCAGCAACATCTTTCCATCGTCAGGAAGTATCCGGTGGGCCATCTCGAAGAAGCTGGCGTACCGTTCGTGGCCGAAATGCTCGAAGGCGCCGATGCTGACGATTCGGTCGACGGTGCCGTCGAATTCCTCCCACCCGGCCAACCGAACCTCGTGCGTACGCGAACTTTCAGTGGAGTCGAGAAGCTTGGTGACGTGCGTGAATTGGTTTTTGCTGAGGGTCAGGCCGATGACATTGACGTCGTAGTGCTCGAGGGCGCGTTTCAGGGTGGAACCCCAACCGCAGCCGACATCCAGCAGGGTCATCCCGGGCTCTAGACCCAGTTTTCCGAGCGCGAGGTCGATCTTGGCCTGCTGTGCCTGCGCGAGTGTCAGGCTCTCGGGCTCGAAGTATGCGCAGCTGTAGGTCCTACTGGGGTCGAGAAACAGCGCGAAGAAGTCGTCAGACAGGTCGTAATGTGCTTGTACATCAGAGAACTTAGGGGTCAATCTGGACATGCGAAGGCCTCTCGCGAGAGATGGCGCTGTGCCCCGAACGGCGCGCGTGCGATTGATCGGATCTAGGGGTGGCTGTTACCCCGTGCCGAGGTTAAAGCATGACCGCAGCAGGTACAAGGATTCCGCGCAGAATTAACAGCCAGCTTGATCCCGGCGAAATCGTTCCCTACGGGACCTAATTAGCGGTCCGCGGCCTCCGATTCCGTTGCGTCCTCTGCGGGCTCTGATCGGGCGAAGTTCTCGGTGAGCTTGGCAATGACCCGGTTCCACAGTGGTTCGGGCAGATCGTGGCCCATTCCGTCGATCAGTGCCAACCGTGCGCCGGGGGTGGCGCGAGCGATGGCGCGCGCACCCGAAGGACGCATCAGCTTGTCGGCCCTGCCGTGCAAAACCAGTGCGGGCGAAGTGATTCGGTTGTTGAATGGCACCAGGCTACCGGTCCCCATGATCGCGGCGAATTGCCGGGCGAAACCCTTGGGGTAGTAGCTACGGTCGTAGTACTCGGCAGCGTGTAGATATGACTTCGCCTCGGACTGGCGGTATTTCGGACTGCCGATGGTCCGGCCCACCTGCACGCTATTGGCGATGATCTGCTCACGGGTGGCGCCGGCGGGCGGAGGCGTCAACAGCGCCATCAGCTGACGTGGTCCGGGCGGCGGCAGGAACGGCTGGTTGTTGCTCGACATGATGATGCTGACCGTCTCGGTCCGATCAGGATGCTCGGCGGCGAAAACCTGCGCGATCATGCCGCCCATCGAAGCGCCCACGATATGTGCCTGCTCGATGCCGAGATGATCGAGTAGACCGGCCGCGTCGGCCGCCATGTCCACCAAGGTGTACGCGGTGCCGGCAATTTTCACTCCGGCAAGGAATTTCGCCATCGTGGGAAGGAGCGATCCGCCCCCGGCGCGCACCCCGTCCAGCTTGGTCGACAGGCCACAGTCCCGGTTGTCGAAGCGGATGACACGGTAGCCCTGGCCGGCGAGCTGCTGGCAGAACTCGGTGCGCCAGAACACCATCTGCGCGCCAATGCCCATGATGAGTAGCAGCGCGGGGTCGGCTGGGTTGCCGAACTCCTCGTAGCACAGCTCGATATCGCCGACCTTGGCGGTGCTGGCCGTCATCTCAGATGTCTCCCTCGCGGTTGTGCTCACGGCTGATGTCGACAATGAAGTTGCCGAAGTAGCCTGTGAGTTCGGGGTCTTCCATCATCTGCCAGCGCGGCGCCAGCAGCTTCATGTACCGCTCGACGTACAGGAATTGCTTGCCGATGAGTACCAGCTCACGCGGAAGCTTGACGTCGTATTGTTCAGCGAGTGCGGACAGCTGCTTGCCGATCTCCGAATATGACATGTCCCCAAGGGATTTCATGGTCAGTGGAGTGGCGAAGGCCTGCATGTCCTGGGTGCCCTTATCGGCGTCGCCGGGATTGCCGACGGCGCCCAACAGAACCACGATTTTGCCCGCGGCGCGATGATCCTTCTTGACCAGTAGCGCGTGAATCAGCTCGCGCAACAGCCAGCGGGTCCGTGGGTCGATGAATCCGACGATGCCGAAGTCCAGGAATACGATCCGGCCCTCGTGGTCCACGAGAAGATTTCCCGCATGCAGGTCGCCGTGGAACAAGCCTTGGCGCAGACCGGATTCGAACACCGAGAACAACAACGACTTCACCAGCTCGGTGCCGTCGAAGCCCGCCTTGCGGATGGCCGGCGCGTCGTCGATCCGGATGCCGTGCACCCGCTCCATGGTGAGCACCTTGGATGTCGTGTAGTGCCAGTGCACGTCCGGTACCCGGATGTTCTTGCCGAGCGACGAGGTGTGCAGGTGCTCCACCCAGGTCTGCATGGCCTGGCCTTCGGCAAGGAAATCCAGTTCCTCGGAAAGGTTTCCGGAGAAATCGTCCACCACGTCGCGGGCGGAGAGCATCCGGCCCACCTTGCCTAGTTCCAGTAGCGCCGCTCCGCGCTTCATGATCTGCAGGTCGGCCGCGACCCGGCGGCGGATCCCCGGACGTTGGATCTTGACCACCACGTCCTCGCCGGAATGCAGTGTCGCGTAATGCACCTGGGCGATCGACGCGGATGCGAACGGCTCGGAGTCAAAGCTGGCGAAGAGCTTTTCGGGTTCATCGCCGAGCTCGGAGATGATGAGTTCTCGAACCTGGGCTGAATCGGCGGGCGGGACGCGGTCGAGCAGGCCCCGGAATTCACGGGACAGCGGCTCGCCGAACGCGCCGGGACTGGAGGCGATGATCTGGCCGAGCTTGACGTACGTGGGACCCAGATCGGAGAAGGTCTGGGGAAGCTCGGCGATGACCTTCTGCTCGAAGCTGCCCTTCTTGGTGATCTTGCCCAGCACTCGGCCTGCGGTGCGGGCGACCTGCCAGCCTGTGGTGCCCAGCCGCGCGGCCTCGGAGAGCAACGCCACGCGCCCGAGCGGTGCAACCTGACGTCCACGGCCTTCACCTACGCTCCGGCCGGAACGTTCTTGGGCAGTCATGAAATGCAAGTGTGCCGCATCATGGCCGTGCGGCCCTAGTCAGTCCTGCACACAGAGCCCCGCGGGCGGGCGGTGCCCCTGTCGAAAGTTGCCAACAACTCTGTGGTCACGGGCTCCCACACGGGCTCGGGCAGATCGTGGCCCATGCCTTCGATGAGCGCGAACCGCGAGTTCCGGATGTTCTTGGCCACCACCCGCCCGTTCTGATACGGCACCAGCGGGTCATTGCGGCCGTGGATCACGACCGTCGGGGCGGTGATGGCGCGGGTGAAGCGCAGCAGGCTGCCGGTGCCGAGGATGGCGTCGAATTGGCGCACGGTACCCACCTTGTAGTCGCTGCGGGCCCGGTGTTCCAGGATGCGCTGTCGCAGTGCCTCGCGGGAGGGCAGGTTGTCGGGCCCGTTGTAGACGATGCCGGTGTTCACCTCGAACTCGAGCCATTCCTCGGGCGTCGCGTTCTTACCTGGGGCCGTCATGGCGGTCTTGATGAGTGCCCAGGACGGCAACCGTGAGAATGGGCGGCCGGTCGCCGAGTAGATGATGCCGACGGAGTTGACGCGCTCGGGGTAGGTGCCCGCGAAGACCTGCACGATCATCCCACCCATCGAGGCACCCGCTATATGCACGGTGTCCAGGCCAAGGTGGTCGATGAGGGTACGGACGTCCTCGGCCATGTCGAGGAGCGTGTACGGGACCGCACTGCCCACGCCGAACGCGTAGCGGACCACCCGGCGCTGGACCGATCCGGGCGCCTTGTGCCCGTCCAGCTTCGTCGACAGCCCGCAATCGCGGTTATCGAAGCGGATCACGCGATAGCCTCGATCGAGGAGTCGCTGGCAGAACCCGTCCGGCCACATCGGGAGCTGCGCCGCTACACCCATGACGAGGATGACCGCGGGATCGCCCGGGTTGCCGAGGTCTTCGTAGAAGAGCTCGATATCGCCGTTACGTGCGATGCCTGATCGGGTGGGAACTTCGGAGGACAACGGCACCATTCCTGGATACCACGCCGTTTTGGATGATCGCCCCCATCTGCGGTAATCTCTCAGAGCTCCACCGAAGACCGTCGGTCACCTCTCGCGAGGTTGAAGGTTCAGGACATGTCCTGACGGCCCACGCAGGAGGACGAGGTTTAGACTCGCGGACCAAAAGTCCGCGGATTTTCACGCCCCGACCTGTCTGCGTCGGGGCGTTCGTCATTTCAGACTCCTTCTCGATCTCAGGCCGTCATGTCCCAGGTGCAGCGACCGAAACGAGATGAGGAGGCAATACATGGCCAAGACTGAAAAGGTCACCGCCGTTGCCGAGATCACCGAGCAGTTCAAGGATTCAACTGCGACCGTGATCACCGAGTACCGCGGCCTGTCGGTGTCCGCTCTGGGCACCCTGCGTCGCTCCCTCGGAGCTTCCGCCACCTACTCCGTCGCCAAGAACACGCTGGTCAAGCGTGCGGCTGCGGACGCCGGTGTGGAGGGCCTGGACGAACTGTTCAGCGGCCCAACGGCAATCGCGTTCATCAAGGGTGAGCCCGTGGACGCTGCGAAGGCCATCAAGACCTTCGCGAAAGAAAACAAGGCTCTGATCATCAAGGGCGGCTACATGGATGGCCGCGCCCTGTCAGTTGCCGAGGTTGAGCGCATCGCCGATCTGGAATCGCGCGAGGTGCTGCTGGCCAAGCTGGCCGGCGCGATGAAGGGCAACCTGGCCAAGGCCGCCGGGCTGTTCAACGCCCCGGCGTCCCAGGTTGCACGCCTGGCCGCCGCCCTGCAGGAAAAGAAGGCCAGCGAAGAGGCGGCGTAGAAGCGCCCCTTCGATCCGCCAGTACCAACCAAACCTGTTGTAAATCAAGGAAGGAACCAACATCATGGCAAAGCTGAGCACCGAGGAACTGATCGATGCTTTCAAGGAGCTGACGCTGCTTGAGCTGTCCGAGTTCGTCAAGACCTTCGAAGAGGTCTTCGAGGTCACCGCTGCCGCTCCGGTCGCCGTCGCCGCTGCCGGTGGCGCTGCCCCGGCCGCCGAGGCTGCCGAGGAGCAGAGCGAGTTCGACGTCATCCTGGAGAGCGCCGGCGACAAGAAGATCGGCGTGATCAAGGTTGTGCGCGAGATCGTCTCCGGCCTGGGTCTGAAGGAAGCCAAGGACCTGGTCGACGCGGCCCCCAAGCCGCTGCTGGAGAAGGTTGCCAAGGAGGCCGCCGAGGACGCCAAGGCCAAGCTCGAGGCTGCCGGCGCGACGATCACCGTCAAGTAGTTCGCAGTACGTTTCGAAACCTGGCCCCTGGGAGTCTTCGGACTTCCGGGGGCCGGTTTCGTTTTCACCCCGCACACTCGATTCCGTGATCGTCTCTCTGCTCATCGGCGTGAGCTGCTTCCTGCTGCTCCTCGCGGCGCTTCGCGCCCGGCGTCGTCGCACTCCCGAGACGGTCGCACCCACGCCGCGAACGCAGACGTCCACCGATGACGAGCTACGCAGGCGACTGCTAACGCGTCTTGCCCGGGATATGCGAGCTCCCACCGCGACAGCGGTCCGTGCAGTGGCGGCCCTGCGGGATACCGCGGTGTCGGCACCGGCACCGACCACCGTGCCGATCAGCCACGAAGATCCCGACGAATTGTCCTGGGCGCCGCTCTAGATCGGCGCTAGGCCAGCGCGGCGATTCGGGCAGCGGCGTTGGCGGCCGAGCTGCTGAGCTGTTCGGGCGTATCGCCCAGTGCGATCAGCAGATCCGTGGTCATGGAGCCCAGTACCGGGCCGACCGCAGCGCCGTCTTCGCCCCAGAATCCGGCCAGTTCCAGCATGACAAACCCGTGCATGATGGTCCAGAACTTGGCGGCGGTCGCGGCGACCTTCGCGGCGTCGTCGGGTGAGCCGTCGATCCGGCCCGCGGCCATGGCGCGCTGCACGCTGCGATAGAGCCGTGTGGCGCTGGCGTGCTGGGGTGTCAGGTGCACGGTGTTGAACATGTTGCGGCTGGGGGCGTTGATGCCGTGCGCGCTCGTGACGCCGAACATCAGTCGGTACATGTGCGGGTGGTCGATGGCGAACTGGCGATAGACCATGCCCGTCACCATGAAATCGGCGATGGGGTCACCGGTCTGGGGCACGTCGGACTGTGCTGCGGCGAACTGGCGCAGGCCTTCCTCGGCTACCTCGGCGATGAGCTCGCTCATGCCACCGAAATAGGTGTAGACCGCCATGGTGGAGGTGCCGGCGGCAGCGGCGATCTTCCGCGTCTGCAGTGCATCGGGGCCCTGCTCGTTTAGCAGCTGCACTGCCGCGGATACCAGGTCGACCCGGGGATTGCGTGCGACGGCCCGGTCGTTTCCCTGACTGTTTCGCGGTATGGATGAGCTCATGGTCTTGCCATGTTCGCACAACGGGAGTAGGTTCACCATAACGGCGTAATAACGATGTTATGCCAGCCAGTCAGCCCTGGAGGACACGATGACCGCCACAGTCCAGCCCACCGCCGTGGAGAGCTTGTATCTGACCGGAGTCTGGGAGCCGGTTCAGCAGGAAGTGACAAGTACCGACCTGAAAGTCACCGGCACCATTCCGGACTACCTGGATGGGCGCTACCTGCGTAACGGTCCCAACCCGGCCGCCGAGGTGGACCCCGCGACCTACCACCTGTTCAGCGGAGATGCGATGGTGCACGGCCTGTCGTTACGCGACGGGAAGGCGCAGTGGTACCGCAATCGCTGGGTGCGCACCGCGTCGGTGCGCAAGGCATTGGGGGAGGCGGCGGTCGCCGTCGGTACCTCGGCCGGCACATCGCTGATCGGACCCAACACCAATGCGCTCAGTCATGCCGGTCGCACCCTGGCGCTGGTGGAGGGCGGTATCGCCAACTACGAGCTCACCGAGGAGCTGGATACCGTCGGGACCTGCGATTTCCAGGGGACACTGCCGGGTGGATACACCGCCCACCCGAAAATTGATCCCGATACGGGTGAAATGCATGCCGTCTCATACTCTTTCGCGCGCGGGAACACCGTGCAGTATTCAGTCATCGACGTCTCGGGCAGGGCCCGCCGTACGGTTGACATCAAGGTCCACGGTTCTCCGATGATGCACGACTTCACTCTCACCGAGAAGTACGTCGTCTTCTACGACCTGCCCGTCACCCTGGACACCTCGATGATCACCAAGTCGGTGCCAATGCCGGCGATTCTGCGCAAGCCCGCCCAGCTGGTCATGCAATCCCTGATTGGCAAGATCAAGATCCCCGGCCCGATCGCCGCCAGGGCGAGTCAACTCTCGGGGAAGTCGCCCTCGATTCCGTACTCGTGGAATCCCAAGTACCCGGCCAGAATTGGTGTGATGCCGCGTGAGGGAGGAAAATCCGATGTGCGCTGGTTCGAGATCGAGCCGTGTTACGTGTTCCACCCGCTGAACGGATACTCCGAGATGCGTGACGGCCAGGAAGTCCTGGTGATCGATCTGGTCCGTTATGACTCCATGTTCTCCGCCGACGTACTCGGCCCCAGCGATGCGCGCGGCCTGCTTGACCGTTGGGTTATCAACCTGGCCAAGGGCACCGTCACCATGGAGCGTCGTGATGACCGCCATCTCGAGTTCCCCCGGATCAACGAGCAGCTGACGGGTAAGAAGCACCGGTACGGATATCTGCCCTGCATTGCCGGGGCATTCGAGTCCGACGGCAAGGTGGACGGCAGCCTGGTCAAGTTCGATTACCAGACGGGCACCGACAGCCGGACTGCGCTTGATTCGCTCGCGGTGGGTGAGATGTCGTTTGTGCCGAATCCTTCGGGAACTGCCGAAGACGATGGTGTGCTCGTCGGGTTCGGTCTCAGCGCCGGGACGTCCGACGGCAAGTTCGTGGTGCTGGACGCACAGACTCTGGAGCTTGCGGCAACGGTCGATCTGCCACAGCGAGTGCCGGCAGGATTCCATGGGAACTGGGACCCCCGCTAAGACCGTGGACGGCCCCTTGCCGGAGTCGTTGCGCTACACGGACGGACGGTACGTGTTCGAGCGGCGACCGGGACTGGACACCACGGCAGCCCCGCTGGCAGAGCGCCGGCGTTTCGCCGGGGCGCTGCACGCGATACACCGGCCATGGTTCGCGATCCGGGTGCCTCGCGGGGTGGGCATACTGACGACCATCGGCAGAAGATCCGGGAGTCCGCGCATCACGTATGTCAAGGCGGTGCGCCACGGGGATAGGGCATATCTGGCCGCGATAACCGGTCGGCACACCCTGTGGGTCAAGAATATTCAGGCCAACCCGCAGGTAAGCCTGAGGCTCACCGACGGAACGTACTCCGGGGTGGCTCGGCCGATCGCACCCGGCGACCCGGTGTATGACGCGGCTCGCGAGCGATTCTGTGGTGTCGTACATCCCTTCGATTACGTCGAAAACATGTTCCACCGCACGGGCTTGCCATCGCGACGCAAGATTGTTGAACTGCATCGCGCCTGGTTCGAGGGCGGGACACCACTCGTCGTCGAACTCGACACACGCGCGTGACGCCGTCGGGAAATCGCCGCTGAAACCGCGCGATCGCGTCACACTCGTGACATGGAGATCACCTCGGCCATCAGCGCCATCCTCGGGGCGTTCGGGCTCTCGGGTGCCGCCGGACTGAACGCTTGGCTGCCGCTGCTCGCGGTGGGTGCCGCCGACCGATTCGGGTGGATCGAGCTCGGGCAGTCGTACGGCTGGCTGTCCTCCACTCCGGCGCTGATCGTCCTTGCGGTCATCTTCGTGCTCGACCTCATCGGCGACAAGATTCCGGCCCTCGACTCGGTCCTGCATGCGATCGGCACATTTATCGCACCGGCGTCGGGAGCCATTCTGTTCACCGCGGAAACGAGCCTTTCCGCGAATCTGCCACCGGCGGTAGGCGCGATTCTCGGCGCCATCACCGCCGGCAGTGTGCATGCCGGCCGAACGGTCGCACGCCCCTTTGTGACGGGCACCACTGCCGGCGTGGGGAATCCAGTGGTCTCGACCGCTGAAGACGGCACCTCGCTGGTGCTGACGATCCTCGCTTTGGCAGTGCCGATTCTTGCGTTTGTCGTGGTGCTGGTGCTTGCGGTCGCACTGGGATGGGTGGCCTTCCGGGCGATCCGCTGGGCGCGTGGCAGGCGCAGAACCGACTCGGCCGGCCCGTAGATAGCTCTCGCGATAACGGCTATCGCAGGACGAATGTGGATGGGGCTCATAGAGTGATCAAGACGAGAGAATGAAGGTGACATGAATCTGGCCGTACGGCACGTCTTTATCGCTTGCGCCGCGCTACTGGTGGCGCGGGTGACCATGCTGGACCACGGTCTGGCGGCGGTGTGGGGAGTGGACCGGGGTGATGACGCCCTTGGCACGGTGGAGTGGGCGACCGTCGCGGGTGACGTGGTAGCAGTGGTGACATTGCTTGTGTTCGCCCGGTTGGGAAATCACATTCGGCCGACGACCTTCCTGGCCGCCGGACTGGTGATCCTGGGCCTATCGACGGCCGGGTCGTTGATACCGGGATCGGCGACACTACTTGCCTGGGTCATGCTGGTTTCGGCATTGGGCGCTGGGCTGACCGTGGTGGCCTCGATGCTGATCGTGCTGCATTCGACACCTAGACAGGGGCGTGGTCTGTCCTTGGGATTCTGGGTGGCCATGTATCCGTTGGCCATGCTGGCGGGTCAGGTTTTGGATATCAACTCGCCGCAGAACTGGCGCCCGATCACCTACGGGATCCTCGCGGCGACCGTCGTGGTGCTGGTGGTGGTTCTCACCCAGCCGCACCGCGAATTCGTCGGCACCTTCGACACCTTCGACCTCGTTGGCGCCCTGCTGTGGCTAGTGGGGGTATCCGCCCTGGCCTGGCTCCTGATCGACGAAGCCTCGCCGGTGCGCGCCGCGATCCTCGCGATCGTCGCTGTGGTGTCCTTCGGTGCGCTCTTCGCGCAGACGCGGCGCAGGGGCTCGGCGGCACTGATCGCCGCGGACGTGCTGACCCGTCCGGTTGTGCTGGCGGCACTGTTGGCCATCACCGTGCTCACCTTCCTGGTGCGGTTCGCCGACTTCGATCATGCGGCCATGTGGTGGTCGATCGATCGCGAGCAGGCACCCTCAGATACCCCCGCGTTCGCCCTCTTCGTCTCCGGACTGGTCTTGGCTCCGGTCGCCGGGTACCTCATCGACGCGGGCAAGCGCACGCTCGTCGCGGTGCTGGGCGTGGCGTTGCTGGTGGCCGGAGTGGTGGCGACCGTCATCGAACTGGATGCCGCGACGACAGAGGGCGGATTGTTACTGGGCTTGCTGCTATCCGGGGCTGGTATCGCGACGCTGGCCGTCTACCTTTTCTACGCGGTGTTCCATGGGGTTTCGCCGGTGCAGCTGACGGTGGTCGGGGGCCTGGCGGTCACAGCTTCTGCGCTGGGTGTAGTCCTCGGTCAGTTCGTTCGGCAGCGTGCCGAGGTGGATCTGCTGACCGGATATGGCCTCGCCCATCCGAGTGTCTTCGCCGACATCGTCGGGCTGATCGTCGTGCTCATCGCGCTACTGGCCGGGGCACTGCTCATCGTTGAGCGTCGACGGCATGCATCTACGGACGCGGAGCCCGCCGACAAGTAGTCGTGGACGCGAGGGCGGGCGGACTCGCGGAAGACCGGCAGTAGCGTGCACTAGACGCGTAGTGCCTGGTTATCACAGTTAGCCAGTCGATGGGCTGGTCTGGGCACAAACGCGATGCAGCTCCTGGGCATGCGCTAAAGTGATCCGAACCACAGCCTGGCCGGGTTGGTGGTGAAGTGTGCGTGTCGCGGAAGGATCGCCTGGTGGGTGCAGAAGTCTCCGTTGAGGGTTTGACCAAGTCCTTTGGTTCACAACGAATCTGGGAGAACGTCAGCCTGTCCCTGCCGCCGGGTGAAGTCAGCGTGCTGCTGGGGCCGTCCGGTACCGGTAAGTCCGTCTTCCTGAAGTCGCTGATCGGGCTGCTGCGCCCGGAGCAGGGTGCCATCTACGTCGACGGCACCAACATCATGGAGTGCTCCTCCAAGGAGCTCTATGAGATCCGCAAGCTCTTCGGTGTGATGTTCCAGGACGGCGCGCTGTTCGGCTCGATGAACCTGTACGACAACACCGCCTTCCCCTTGCGTGAGCACACCAAGAAGAAGGAATCCGAGATCCGCGACATCGTCATGCAGAAGCTTGACGTCGTGGGTCTGACCGGCCACGAGACCAAGTTTCCCGGCGAGATCTCCGGCGGTATGCGCAAGCGTGCCGGCCTGGCCCGCTCGCTGGTGCTGGATCCGCAGATCATCCTCTGTGACGAGCCGGACTCCGGTCTGGACCCGGTGCGTACCGCGTACCTGAGCCAGCTGCTCATCGACATCAACGCCCAGATTGACGCCACGATCCTGATCGTGACGCACAACATCAACATCGCCCGTACCGTGCCGGACAACATGGGCATGCTGTACCGCCGCCAGCTCGTCATGTTCGGCCCTCGTGAGGTGCTGTTGACCAGTGATGAGCCGGTGATCAAGCAGTTCCTGAACGGCCGTCGTATCGGTCCGATCGGTATGTCCGAGGAAAAGGACGAGGCCACCATGGCCGAGGAGCAGGCGCACCTCGACGCCGGACACCACGACGGCGGTGTAGAGGAGATCGAGGGCGTACCGCCGCAGATTCAGGCCACCCCGGGTATGCCGGAACGTGCGGCTGTCGGGCGTCGTCAGGCGCGGGTGCGCGAGATCATGCACCAGCTGCCGCCCAACGCTCAGGCCGCGATCCAGGACAGCCTCGCCGGCACCCACCAGTTCCCTGTGCACGACTTCGGCGACGAACCCGCCGGTGTCACCACCGCCACGCTGGCGCCGCCGCAGACCGAGCAGCCCACCCAGACCATCAACACGGTCGACGACGACGCTCCCACGGGCCAGATCCCGCCCGTCCGGGGGTAGTAGCGGCCTCGGGGAATCCGGGGTTGATATTTGCGAACACGCGTTATCGAATAGGGGTCAGCCCTGTGACGTGTGAAAGCGGTGCCGACTATGACAGTCGAAACGAAAGCGACCTTCTGTCGTATCTGTGAGCCGCTGTGCGGGATGGTGGCCACGGTCGAGGACGGCAAGCTGCTCTCGCTACGTCCCGATAAGGAGAATCCGCTCTCGGCAGGCTTTGCGTGTCAGAAGGGCATTGCCTTCGCCGAGGTACATAACGACCCGGATCGGGTGACTGTCCCCTTGCGGCGCACCGCATCAGGCGAGTTCGAGCCGGTGGACTGGGAGACCGCGATGGGCGATATCGCGGCCCGGGTGCGCGATATCCACCACACGCACGGATCGGGCGGGCTGGCCTGGTACTTCGGAAACCCCGGGGCATTTAGCTACTCGCATGTCCTGTGGCTTCAGCTGATGACCAACGGGATGGGCGGGGGGTTTCACCTGTTCACGGCCGGCTCGCAGGACATCAATAATCAGTTCGTCGCTAGTCAGCTGCTGTACGGGTCGCCGCTGGTGTTTCCCATCCCCGACATCCCGCGTACCGACCTGCTGGTCGTGATCGGCGCGAATCCCGTTGTGTCACACGGAAGCGCGTTATCGATGCCGCGAATCAAGGACGGGATGCGCGAGGTGGTCAAGCGTGGCGGGCGTGTGCTCGTCATCGATCCGCGCCGTACCGAGACGGCCTCGGAGTTCGAGTGGATGGGTATCACCCCCGACGGGGACGCCTTCCTGTTGCTGTCGCTCATTCAGGTGATGTTCGCCGAGGGCCTGGTTGATCGTGAGCGAATCACTAAGCAAGCCAATGGAATCGATTGGATCGAGGCGGTCTCTCGAGAATTCACGCCCGAGTCGACTCGTGCGCAGACGGGGATCGACGCGGTGACGGTGCGCCGGTTGGCGCGAGATCTTGCCGGCACCTCCTGTGCGGCCGTGTATGGGCGCGTCGGGATCTGTCTCGGCGAGAACGGGACGCTGACGAGCTATCTGCTCAATGTCGTGAACCTCGTCGCCGGTAACGCCGATATCCCCGGTGGGCAGGTGTTCGGTGGGTACGGGATGCCGGGGGAGCGGTACGCCATGAAGGTCGCGGGCCGGGCACTCGGCGCGATCTACCGCCGTCGCCGCTCGCGCATCGGCGGTTTCCCCTCGGTGCTCGGATCCGAACCCGCGGCCCTGATGGCCAAGGAGATCACCACGCCGGGAAAGGGCCAGGTGCGCGGGTTGTTTGTCAGCGCCGGAAACCCCGTGCTCTCGGTGCCTAACGGTGACGAACTCGAAGGCGCCCTCAGGCAGCTCGATCTCATGGTTGCGATCGACCTCTACGTCAACGAGACGAATGCCCACGCGGACTACATCCTGCCGGCCACCACCATGTATGAGCGCGACGATTTTCCGGTCGCCTTTCCATCGATGCAGCCCACTCCGTTCCGGCAGGCCAGTGAGGCTGTGGTCCCCCCGGCAGGCCTGGCCAGGCAGGAATGGGAGATCATCGACGATCTGACGGCGCGGCTGTGGCGCATGACCCCGCTGTTGGGCGCGGTCCAGGGCGTTCGCAAGCTGATGTCGCTGTTCGGTAGGCGCCTCACTCCGCGCCCGATGATCGACATGGTGATTCGCCTCGGGGAGGGCGGTGACTGGTTCGGGCTGCGGCGGGGCGGGGTCAGCTTCCGCAACCTGGTAGAGCAGCATCCCCACGGCAAGGTGGTGGCGCCGATGGTGCCCGAGGGTGGCCTGCGGCGGGCGGTGGTGCACCGCGGCGGCCGAGTGCGGCTGCAGCACAACGATATAGAGCGCGAGATCGCCTCGCTGTCCCGGCGGCGCAGCGATCCGGACTACCCCCTGCGGCTGATCGGGATGCGGGAGATGCGGTCGGAGAACTCATGGATGCACAACTCGCCGATGCTCATGCGTGGCGCGCGGATGCAGCGCGCTCAGCTTCACGTCGACGATGCCGAACGTCTGGGGATCGCCACCGATGACCGGATCCGGATCAGCTCGGCGCACGGAGAGATCGAGCTGCCCGCCGTGGCGACCAAGGACATCGTTCCCGGCGTCATCGCCGTACCGCACGGGTGGGGCCATAACCGGGGCGGTGCGTGGCAGACCGCCAATGCGAACCCCGGCGCCAACGTCAACCTGCTGATGTCCAGCGAGCCGGCGGACCTGGAGGCGCTGGCCGGGATGGCACGGCTTAACGGGGTGCCCGTCAGGGTGGAGCGCGTGTGACGGGTGCGCAGGGCCGAACGCCCGGGGCGGGTAGCGCCGTGCAGCAGATCGAAGGGCTGCTCACGGTCCCGGTGCGCGCTAGGAGCGAGGGCTACCTCGATGTCATGGGCCCCCAGAACGTCTGCTTGCACCGTGGACAGCAGACGATGCAGAACGCCGTTTTCAGCTGGGTGTACGACAGGTTCTGGCGGTCGTTCGCGTTCGCGGTCCTGACCGCGCGGTCGGGAACCCACGAGGCTCAGCGGGCGCTGCACTTGCTGGCGATCGAGCCGGGCGACCGGGTGCTCGATGTCGCCTGTGGGCCGGGAAACACCGCACGCCGGGCGGTACGGTCGGTCGGTGTAGGCGGATTGGTCGTCGGGCTGGATGCTGCGGCAAACATGCTGGCCGAGGCGGTGGCCAACCCTGCGCACCGGGCGCAGGCGCGACAGCTCGGATTCCTGCGTGCCGACGGACTGCGGTTGCCGTTTCCCGACGACACCTTCGACGCGGTGTCCTGTTACGGCGCGCTGTACTTCATGGAGGACCCGGATGCGGTGGTCGGTGAGATGATCCGAGTGCTCAGACCGGGTGGGCGGATCGCCATTCTCACCTCCTGCCTGCGCGGGCCCGCGTTCACCCACGGGCTTCAGCGTCTGTTCGCGCGACCGATGTCCTTTCGCATGTTCGACCGTGTTCATTACCCGCTTCTGCTCATCCGCCACGGGCTGACCGACCATCGGCAGTACGTCTCCGGGCTCAGTCAGACGCTCGGCGCGGTCAAGCCCGGCTGAGGCGGCCGAAATAGCAAAAAAGAAACACCGAAAATACTGGCGCTATCTCTTGACGGGCGGCGCGTGACGAGTCACTCTGTTTGGCAGCACGGACGTTTGCGAATGCAGTGAGGCCGCCAGCCAGCACTGATCCGCAGATTTGACCGGGCAGTTGAAGGCTGCGCGATAGTACGCTATTGTTAGACGTTGCGCTGGCTGCCTCCTGCCCACCTTCCCTCGCCACGACGGTGTTGGTTCATGTTGTGATCGATCGGGTGTGTGTTTGGTCGTTGCTTGCGCAAAACAACGCAGATGCGCGGCAACACTGGAGGACCGATCTTGGCAGTCTCTCGCCAGACTAAGACCGATAACGCAACTACTAACTCCGTACCTGGGGCGCCCAGCCGACTGTCCTTCGCCAAGCTGCGTGAACCGCTTGCGGTTCCCGGCCTGCTCGATGTGCAGACGGATTCTTTTGAATGGCTGGTTGGCTCACCCCGGTGGCGTGAGGTTGCGACTGCTCGCGGTGAGGTGAACCCGACCGGCGGCCTTGAGGAGATCCTCACGGAGCTCTCGCCGATCGAGGACTTCTCGGGCTCGATGTCGCTGTCATTCAGCGACCCGCGCTTCGACGAGGTCAAGGCACCCGTCGACGAGTGCAAAGACAAGGACATGACGTACGCGGCTCCGCTGTTCGTCACGGCCGAGTTCATCAACAACAACACCGGCGAGATCAAGAGCCAGACGGTCTTCATGGGTGACTTCCCGATGATGACCGACATGGGCACCTTCATCATCAACGGCACCGAGCGTGTGGTCGTGTCGCAGCTGGTCCGTTCGCCCGGCGTCTACTTCGACGAGAACATCGACAAGTCGACCGAGAAGACCCTGCACAGCGTCAAGGTCATCCCCGGCCGTGGTGCGTGGCTCGAGTTCGATGTCGACAAGCGCGACACCGTGGGTGTGCGCATCGATCGCAAGCGCCGTCAGCCGGTCACCGTGCTCCTGAAGGCGCTCGGCTGGACCAACGAGCAGATCGTCGAGCGTTTCGGGTTCTCCGAGATCATGATGGGGACCCTGGAGAAGGACAACATCGCCGGTCCCGACGAGGCGCTGCTGGACATCTACCGCAAGCTGCGTCCGGGCGAGCCGCCGACCAAGGAGTCCGCGCAGGCCCTGCTGGAGAACCTGTTCTTCAAGGAGAAGCGCTACGACCTGGCCCGCGTGGGCCGGTACAAGGTGAACAAGAAGCTGGGCCTGGGTGGTGCTAACCCGGCTCTGGTGACTGCCACCACGCTCACCGAGGAAGACGTCGTCGCCACCATCGAGTACCTGGTGCGTCTGCACGAGGGCCAGACCACGATGACCGCCCCCGGCGGTCTCGAGGTTCCCGTTGAGGTCGACGACATCGATCACTTCGGTAACCGTCGTCTGCGTACCGTGGGCGAGCTGATCCAGAACCAGATCCGGGTCGGCCTGTCCCGCATGGAGCGCGTCGTGCGTGAGCGCATGACCACGCAGGACGTCGAGGCGATCACCCCGCAGACCCTGATCAACATCCGTCCCGTCGTGGCGGCGATCAAGGAGTTCTTCGGAACCAGCCAGCTGTCGCAGTTCATGGACCAGAACAACCCGCTCTCGGGTCTGACCCACAAGCGTCGTCTGTCGGCGCTGGGCCCGGGTGGTCTGACCCGTGACCGCGCCGGCCTTGAGGTCCGCGACGTGCACCCCTCGCACTACGGCCGCATGTGCCCGATCGAGACTCCGGAAGGCCCGAACATCGGCCTGATCGGCTCGCTGTCGGTGTACGCGCGGGTTAACCCGTTCGGCTTCATCGAGACGCCGTACCGCAAGGTGGTCGAGGGTGTCGTCACTGACGAGATCCGCTACCTGACCGCCGACGAAGAGGACCGCCACGTCGTGGCGCAGGCCAATTCGCCGACCGACGAGAAGGGCCGCTTCACCGAGGAGCGCGTCCTGGTGCGCCGTAAGGGTGGCGAGGTCGAGTTCGTGCCGTCGACCAACGTCGACTACATGGACGTCTCGCCGCGCCAGATGGTGTCGGTCGCGACCGCGATGATCCCGTTCCTGGAGCACGACGACGCCAACCGCGCACTGATGGGTGCCAACATGCAGCGCCAGGCGGTTCCGCTGGTGCGTAGCGAGGCCCCGCTGGTCGGTACCGGTATGGAGCTGCGCGCTGCCATCGACGCCGGCGACGTTGTCGTCGCGGAGAAGGCCGGTGTCATCGAAGAGGTGTCCGCCGACTACGTCACCGTGATGGCAGACGACGGCACCCGGCAGAGCTACCGGTTGCGCAAGTTCGCGCGATCGAACCACGGCACCTGTGCCAACCAGCGCCCGATTGTGGACGAAGGTCAGCGGGTCGAGATCGGTCAGGTCATCGCGGACGGTCCTTGCACCGAGAACGGCGAAATGGCCCTCGGTAAGAACCTGCTCGTGGCGATCATGCCGTGGGAAGGCCACAACTACGAGGACGCCATCATCCTGTCCAACCGTCTGGTTGAAGAGGACGTGCTCACCTCGATTCACATCGAAGAGCACGAAATCGATGCGCGTGACACCAAGCTGGGCGCCGAGGAGATCACCCGGGATATCCCGAACGTCTCCGATGAGGTGCTGGCAGACCTCGACGAGCGCGGCATCGTCCGCATCGGCGCCGAGGTCCGCGATGGCGACATCCTCGTCGGCAAGGTCACCCCGAAGGGTGAAACCGAGCTGACCCCCGAGGAGCGCCTGCTGCGTGCCATCTTCGGTGAGAAGGCCCGCGAGGTTCGCGACACCTCCCTGAAGGTGCCGCACGGTGAGTCCGGCAAGGTCATCGGCATCCGCGTCTTCTCGCGTGATGACGACGACGATCTGCCTGCCGGCGTGAACGAGCTCGTTCGCGTGTACGTCGCGCAGAAGCGCAAGATCTCCGACGGTGACAAGCTGGCCGGACGCCATGGCAACAAGGGCGTCATCGGCAAGATCCTGCCCGTCGAGGACATGCCCTTCCTGCCCGATGGCACCCCGGTCGACGTCATCCTGAACACGCACGGTGTGCCGCGTCGTATGAACATCGGCCAGATCTTGGAGACCCACCTGGGGTGGGTGGCCAAGACCGGCTGGAACATCGAAGGCAACCCCGAGTGGGCGCAGAACCTCCCCGAGGATCTGCAGTCGGCCCCGGCCGACACCCGCACGGCCACCCCGGTGTTCGACGGTGCCCGCGAGGAGGAGCTGACCGGACTGCTGTCCTCGACGCTGCCCAACCGGGACGGCGAGGTCATGGTGGACGGCGACGGCAAGGCGCGGCTGTTCGACGGCCGTAGCGGCGAGCCGTTCCCGTATCCGGTGACCGTCGGCTACATGTACATCCTGAAGCTGCACCACTTGGTCGACGACAAGATTCACGCGCGTTCGACCGGGCCGTACTCGATGATCACCCAGCAGCCGCTCGGTGGTAAGGCGCAGTTCGGTGGTCAGCGATTCGGTGAGATGGAGTGCTGGGCCATGCAGGCCTACGGTGCGGCATACACGCTGCAGGAGCTGTTGACCATCAAGTCCGACGACACCGTCGGTCGTGTGAAGGTCTACGAGGCGATCGTCAAGGGCGAGAACATCCCCGAGCCGGGGATCCCGGAGTCGTTCAAGGTTCTGCTCAAGGAACTCCAGTCGCTGTGCCTGAACGTGGAGGTGCTCTCGAAGGAGGGAACCACCATCGAAATGCGCGACGGCGATGACGAGGACCTGGAGCGCGCTGCCGCGAACCTGGGAATCAACCTGTCCCGCAACGAATCTGCGTCCATTGAGGACTTCGCCTAACCGAATTCTATCCCGCAAGGGGAAAGGGAGTTTACGTGCTCGACGTCAACTTCTTCGATGAACTCCGTATCGGCCTCGCGTCGGCGGATGACATCCGTAACTGGTCCTTTGGCGAAGTCAAGAAGCCGGAGACCATCAACTACCGCACGCTCAAGCCAGAGAAGGACGGCCTGTTCTGCGAGAAGATCTTCGGACCTACTCGCGACTGGGAGTGCTACTGCGGCAAGTACAAGCGCGTGCGCTTCAAGGGCATCATCTGTGAGCGCTGCGGCGTCGAGGTAACTCGCGCCAAGGTGCGCCGTGAGCGGATGGGCCACATCGAACTGGCCGCACCGGTTACGCACATCTGGTACTTCAAGGGTGTTCCGTCACGTCTCGGATACCTGCTCGACCTGGCGCCGAAGGATCTGGAAAAGATCATCTACTTCGCCGCCTACGTCATCACCGCGGTCGACGACGAGCTGCGTCACAACGAGCTCTCGACACTCGAGGCCGAGATGGAGGTCGAGAAGAAGGCCGTCGCAGATCAGCGCGATGCCGACCTGGAGGCCCGCGCCCAGAAGCTCGAAGCCGACCTGGCCGAGCTCGAGGCCGAGGGTGCCAAGTCCGACGTGCGCCGCAAGGTGCGCGACGGTGGCGAGCGCGAGATGCGTCAGCTGCGTGATCGGTCCCAGCGTGAGCTGGACCGGCTCGACGAGATCTGGACCACCTTCACCAAGCTCTCCGTCCAGCAGCTGATCGTCGACGAGCTGCTCTACCGCGAGCTCGTGGACCGTTACGGCGAGTACTTCACCGGTGCCATGGGTGCCGAGGCCGTGCAGAAGCTCATCCAGAACTTCGATCTCGATGCCGAGGCCGAGAACCTGCGCGAGACAATCCGCAGTGGTAAGGGGCAGAAGAAGCTTCGTGCGCTCAAGCGCCTGAAGGTGGTGGCGGCGTTCCAGAACTCCACCAACAGCCCCGGTGGCATGGTGCTCGACGCGGTGCCGGTGATCCCACCGGAGCTGCGCCCGATGGTTCAGCTCGACGGTGGCCGCTTCGCCACCTCCGACCTGAACGACCTGTACCGCCGCGTCATCAACCGCAACAACCGCCTCAAGCGACTGATCGATCTGGGTGCGCCCGAGATCATCGTCAACAACGAGAAGCGGATGCTGCAGGAGTCCGTGGACGCGCTGTTCGACAACGGCCGTCGTGGACGTCCGGTCACCGGACCGGGTAACCGTCCGCTGAAGTCGCTGTCGGATCTGCTCAAGGGCAAGCAGGGCCGGTTCCGTCAGAACCTGCTCGGCAAGCGCGTCGACTACTCGGGCCGTTCGGTCATCGTGGTCGGCCCGCAGCTCAAGCTGCACCAGTGCGGTCTGCCCAAGCTGATGGCCCTCGAGCTGTTCAAGCCGTTCGTGATGAAGCGCTTGGTCGACCTGAACCACGCGCAGAACATCAAGAGCGCCAAGCGCATGGTGGAGCGTCAGCGCGCCCAGGTGTGGGATGTCCTCGAAGAGGTCATCGCCGAGCACCCGGTGCTGCTGAACCGTGCACCAACGCTGCACCGCCTGGGTATCCAGGCCTTCGAGCCGCAGCTGGTGGAAGGCAAGGCAATTCAGCTGCACCCGCTGGTGTGTGAGGCGTTCAACGCCGACTTCGACGGTGACCAGATGGCCGTGCACCTTCCGCTGTCCGCGGAGGCGCAGGCCGAGGCGCGCATCCTGATGCTGTCCTCGAACAACATCCTGTCGCCCGCGTCGGGCCGCCCGCTGGCCATGCCGCGTCTGGACATGGTGACCGGTCTGTACTTCCTGACCACCGAGGTCCCCGGTGATACCGGTGCGCATACCCCGGCCGCCAAGGACCAGCCGGAGACCGGTGTGTACAGCTCGCCCGCCGAGGCCATCATGGCCCTCGACCGTGGCGCGCTGAGCGTCCGTGCACCGATCCGGGTACGGCTGACGCAGCAGCGTCCGCCGGCCGAGGTTGAGGCCGAGCTCTTCGAAAACGGTTGGCGGCCAGGCGATGCCTGGGTTGCCGAGACCACCCTGGGCCGTGTGCTGTTCAACGAGCTGCTGCCCCACGGGTACCCGTTCGTGAACAAGCAGATGCACAAGAAGGTGCAGTCGGCGATCATCAACGACCTCGCTGAGCGGTTCCCGATGATCGTGGTCGCGCAGACCGTCGACAAGCTCAAGGATGCCGGTTTCCACTGGGCCACGCGCTCGGGTGTCACGGTGTCCATGGCCGACGTGCTGGTGCCGCCGCAGAAGGCGGAGATCCTGGACCGCTACGAGAAGGAAGCGGAGCGGATCGAGAAGCAGTACCAGCGTGGTGCTTTGAACCACCAGGAGCGTCGCGACGCACTGGTCAAGATCTGGCAGGAAGCCACCGACGAGGTCGGTAAGGCGCTGGAGGAGCACTACCCGGCCGATAACCCGATTACCTTGCTGCCCAAGTCCGGCGCGACCGGCAACATGACCCAGGTGCGAAACCTGGCAGGCATGAAGGGTCTGGTGACAAACCCGAAGGGTGAGTACATCCCGCGTCCGATCAAGTCCTCGTTCCGTGAGGGCCTGACCGTTCTGGAGTACTTCATTAACACGCACGGCGCCCGTAAGGGCCTGGCGGACACCGCGCTTCGTACCGCCGACTCGGGTTACCTGACCCGTCGTCTGGTGGACGTCTCGCAGGACGTCATCGTCCGCGAGCACGACTGCGGTACCGAACGTGGCATCAACGTGACCATCGCCGAGAAGCAGGACGACGGCACGCTGATCCGCGACGCGCACATCGAAACCTCCGCCTACGCACGGACTCTCGCCGCCGACGCGGTGGATGCCGATGGCAACGTGCTGGTGGAGCGTGGACACGATCTGGGCGATCCGGCGATCGAGAAGCTTCTCGCCGCGGGTGTCACTCAGGTCAAGGTCCGGTCGGTGCTTACCTGCACCACCGGTACCGGGGTCTGCGCGATGTGCTACGGCCGCTCGATGGCGACCGGCAAGCTCGTCGACATCGGTGAGGCAGCGGGCATCGTGGCCGCACAGTCGATCGGTGAGCCCGGCACCCAGCTGACCATGCGTACCTTCCACCAGGGTGGCGTCGGTGACGACATCACCGGCGGTCTGCCGCGTGTGACCGAGCTGTTCGAGGCGCGAGTTCCCAAGGGCAAGGCGCCTATTGCCGATGTCACCGGACGGGTTCGCCTCGAAGAGGGCGAGCGCTTCTACAAGATCACCATCATCCCGGATGACGGTGGCGAGGAAGTTGTCTACGACAAGCTCTCCAAGCGTCAGCGCCTGCGCGTCTTCAAGCACGAGGACGGCTCCGAGCGTCCGCTGGCCGACGGCGACCACGTCGAGGTCGGACAGCAGCTCATGGAGGGTGCGGCTGACCCGCACGAGGTGCTCCGTGTCATGGGCCCGCGTCAGGTGCAGGTGCACCTCGTCAACGAGGTGCAGGAGGTGTACCGCAGCCAGGGTGTGTCGATCCACGACAAGCACATCGAGGTCATCGTGCGCCAGATGCTGCGTCGCGTGACGATCATCGACTCGGGCGCAACGGAATTCCTGCCCGGCTCGCTCACCGAGCGTGGCGAGTTCGAGACCGCGAACCGTCGCGTGGTGGCCGAGGGCAACGAGCCTGCGGCCGGCCGTCCGGTGCTGATGGGTATCACCAAGGCATCGCTGGCGACCGACTCGTGGCTGTCGGCGGCGTCGTTCCAGGAGACCACTCGCGTGCTGACCGATGCGGCCATCAACTGCCGCAGCGACAGACTGAATGGTCTGAAGGAGAACGTCATCATCGGTAAGTTGATCCCGGCTGGTACCGGTATCAACCGCTACCGCAACATCTCGGTGCAACCGACCGAAGAGGCCCGGGCCGCCGCGTACACGATTCCGTCGTACGAGGACGCCTACTACAGCCCCGACTTCGGTTCCAACACCGGTGCTGCGGTGCCGCTGGACGACTACGGGTACAGCGACTACCGCTAGGTCGTAAGCACGAGAAGGGCCCCCGGGTTACACCCCGGGGGCCTTTCCCATTTCGCCGCGCGGCGGTCCACGCCCGCCGGAATGCACTCCCGGCCACGACGACGAGAACCACGGGTGCGATGAGCCATTCGAGGAAGGCGTCGATCGCGATGATCGGCCCGACTGCCGGGCACTGATGACGGAGTTGCGCGTAGAAGAAGCCCTGCGCCGCAGTGAGTGCCGCCAGGCCTGTCCAAAAGAGCACCCAGGACCGACCGACCGCGAGCCCTGGGCCGTTCGAATTGCACATGCCGAACGTGGTGATGCCCATCAGGGCGGCCACACTGGTTGCGGTGCCGTAGACGATCCACCAGCGACAAATATCCAGACCGAGTTGTCCGGCGATGATCATGAACGGAAACACCGCGGTGAATATCGGCAATGCCACGCGTCCGATGAACTGTGGGTTGAGCATGCCAGAAGCCTATGTGCGTAAGAGAAGTCGGTTCAGCGCACAAATACCTAGCTAGGCCACGCAATTCCACGCGCGTTGTGGATGGTGTGTCCGGGTTTCCCGTGCAATAAGCGTCTGCTCACGCAATGATGTTCCGATGACCGTTGCCAATTCCGAGTCCGAGACGCCCGACGCCGGATATTCACGCGGGCTCTCTGCCCGCACGGTGCAGATGATCGCGATCGGCGGTGCCATCGGCACGGGCCTCTTCTACGGCGCCGGTGGTGCGATCGAGAAGGCAGGTCCCGCGCTCATCTTGGCCTACCTGGTCGCGGGTCTGGCCATCTTCGTGATCATGCGGGCACTCGGTGAACTGCTGGTCTATCGGCCGGTCTCGGGCAGCATCTCCGAGTATGCCGAGGAATTCATGGGGCGTTTCGCCGGGTTCGCTAACGGTTGGACGTACTGGGCGGTGTGGGCCACAACGTGTATGGCGGAGATTACCGTCGCCGGCGTGTACATCCAACGGTGGTGGCCTGGCATCCCGCAATGGGTCACTGCCCTGGCCGTCCTTCTCATCCTGTTCGGGGCCAACCTGATATCGGTGAAGATCTTCGGTGAGGCGGAGTTCTGGTTCTCGATGATCAAGGTGACGGCGATCGTCGGCATGATCATCATCGGCATCGGTGTACTGCTTCCCATTGCGGGACTTGGGCCGGAATCGGGCCCCACCGTCGCCAATCTCTGGAACGACGGCGGGTTCTTCCCGACGGGATTCAGTCAGGCCCTGCTGAGCCTGCAGATCGTGGTGTTCGCCTATGTGGGCGTTGAGCTCGTCGGTGTCACGGCGGGGGAGGCCGAGAACCCGAAAGTGACTCTGCGTAAGGCGATTAACACGCTGCCGTTCCGCATCGGGTTGTTCTACGTGGGTGCGCTGATCGTCATTCTGTCGATCCAGGGCTGGCGGAACTATCACAAAGGTGAGAGCCCCTTCGTCGCGGTGTTCGAGTACCTCAACATTCCGCAGGCGGCGAACATCGTGAACTTCATCTTGCTGACGGCCGCACTGTCCTCCTGCAACTCGGGCATCTATTCGACCGGCAGGATGGTGCGCAGCCTGGCGCAGCGCGGCGATGCCCCCGCGGGTCTGCAGTCGTTGAGCTCACGTCATGTCCCGATGTTGGCCATCTGCTTCTCGGCGCTGGCCATGGGTATCGGCGTGTTCGTCAACTGGCTGTCGCCGGACAAGGCATTCGCCTACATCACGTCGGTATCCACTATTGGCATCATTTTTGTGTGGGGTTCAATCCTGGTGTCCCACTTGATTTACCGGAAGCGGGTTGCCGCCGGGGAACTACCCGCCTCGGATTACAAGCTCCCCGGGGCTCCGGTGACAAATCTGTTGGCGCTGGCCTTCCTGGCGCTCGTGGTGGTGCTTCTGTTCTTCACGGAGGACGGCCGTACCGCGATCTTCGTGGGCCTGGTCTGGTTCGTGATTGTGGTGCTTGGTTACTTTGTGCACCACGGCGAACCCGCGCGGCATGAAAAGCAAGACGCCTAGGTGCGGTCGGTATCGAGCCTGATCTCCACGGTCACTCGGTCTCCGGGGCCCTTGCCCAACTGTTCCTGAATGTCCTTGCGCACCCCGAGCAGGTGCGTGCCGCCGTACGGTGCCAGGGAGCCCGTGTACGTCACCGAGCCGTCGAACACGGCCAGCACCGGTACGCGGGCCTTGACTCCGAAGGTGTCGATCACGGAGAACGGGACCTCGACGAATGCACCGGGGCCCTCGGGTTTCTCAATGGTCGCCTCAAAGGTGATAGCGCCGGGGTTGCGGTACTCCACCATGACGTGAGCGTAAAGGATGGCCCACACCGGCAGTGAGTGGTGCGGGCCATCCCGCCACTCAAGAGCGGACGAGGTCGTCGATCTGGTTGATCGCAGACGATGCGCCCTCGATGACGCCCATGTCCAGCACCTGCTGCAGCGCCTCGGCAGTCTCAAATGTGCTGACGTAGGTTGCCAGGGTGCGGCCGTCTTTCTCGATGAATGTGTACAGGTTTTCCGAGACCGGCATGTTGTCCACCGGATTCAGGTTTTCGTCGGAGAAACCGTCCCTGAACGCGAAGCTGTTGGGCTCATCGATCGCCGTGATCTCCCACCACCCCGCGTACCGTTCACCCGCGGGCCCTGTCATGTAGTAGTTCACTCGGCCACCCGGCGTGAAGTTGTGATCGACGAACGTTGCCGGGCAACTCGGCGGGCCCCACACCTTTTCGAGCTGGCGCGGGTCGGCGTAGATCTGCCAGATCCGGCTGAGCGGCGCCTCAAATTCGGCGTCAATGGTGATGGTTCGGGTGTCGATATCGTGAGTAACGTTGGTGACGGGCATGATTCAGTCCTTCCTCGGTGGTTTGGGCGTCGGTGGTTCTAGTGCGATGAGTTCATCGATGCGGGCGATCCTGCCGCGCCAGAACTGCTCCAGCTCGGCGAGCATGGCGCCGACCGAGCGAACCGCATCCACATCGCCGCTGGCCAACTGCTCGCGACCGTTACGCCGTTTTGTCAGCAGCCCGGCCTTTTCCAGCACGGCGACGTGCTTTTGCACTGCGGCGAAACTCATGTCGTAGTTCTCCGCAAGCGCTGAGACCGAGTGCTCACCGGCCAACACGCGCCGCAAGATGTCGCGGCGGGTGCGGTCGGAGAGCGCATGGAACATGGCGTCGGCCCTGTCCTCATCCGGGGCGGTCACGAATCCCAATGTACAACCATTTGGTTGTATGTCAACACGATGCTATCTGAGCGGTAGCGAGGGCTGTCACCCGAAAGGGCGAACCATGTCGTACCGGCTGGTCGCGACGGTGTCGATATTGGTATGAGCACCAAAGGCTTTGACGCTCTCCAGCATGGCCATCGCGCGCTGGCCGAGCTGCTGTTGATCCAGGGCGCCGTACCAGGCCAGTGGATCGGTGAGGGCGGGCGAGGGAAACTGTTCGAGGACGATTGCCGAGATCGCGGGGGCGTCATCGGTAACCGCGCGGACTACGAGGTTCTGTTCGTAGCCGATGGTCGATTGCAGGTCGAGTGCGTTCTGGGTGTGCACACCCTGCCACTGCTGTCGCCACGCGTCGAACGGCATGTCGGTGGGCCTGCGCAATAGCGCGATGTTGGTGAAACCCGTTGACCGCGAGCCGGGTTCGGACTCGGGGGGAGGCAGTGGCACCGACTCTGTGACGAGATATCCGTGCACACGGGCCGACGCCGCGGCCAGAATTTCCTCGATCTCCCGTACCGCCGGGCCGTATGACTGCTGGACCCACACGCTGGCGACGGCGGCCAGTGGTGGGTCCAGGGTCACCAAGCGCAGGCTGGCGGCACGCACCGCGGCGTCATGCGTGCACAGGGTCAGGCCGTGCACGCCTGCCGCCCGGATCTTGTCGACGGCGGCCGTGTGCAGCTGCTCGCACCACTCGTCGGTGGCGGCATCGGACGGCTGGCGTAACACAAAGATGACCTTCTCCACGCTCTCTTTGTAGCGCAGGAGTGGCCCGCCGAAGGCCATGTGAACAGATCTTGTGCGGTTGTCGTGGAAATGTAACACTGAAGGTATGGCCGATACGCATGTCGTCACCAATCAGGTCCCAGCACTGCACGACTACAACGCCGCGAGCAGTCCGGTGCTGATGGAAGCCCTCATTCGAGAAGGCGGGCAGTGGGGCGTCGACGAGGTTGTCCAGGTTGGCTCGCTCAATGGCACCGATCGCATGCAGCGCGCGGGGGAGCTGGCGAACCGGAACCGCCCCGTGCTGCACACCCATGACCGTTGGGGTCATCGCGTCGACGAAATCGAGTTCGACCCGGCCTATCACGAGCTCATGTGCGAGGCGGTCGCTCACGGGCTGCACGGAGCGCCGTGGGCCGATGAGCGCCCGGGCGCTCATGTCGTCCGCGCCGCCAAGACCGGTGTGTGGACGGCCGATCCCGGCCACATGTGTCCCATCTCGATGACCTATGCGGTGGTACCGGCACTGCGTGCCAATCCCGAGTTGGCGGCGATCTACGAGCCGCTGCTGTCAAGCCGGGTGTATGACCCGGTGCTCGCGGTGCCCGCCACCAAGGCGGGGCTGACGGCGGGTATGTCGATGACGGAGAAGCAGGGCGGCTCAGACGTGCGGGCGGGCACCACCACCGCCACGCCGAATGCCGATGGCAGCTACACGCTGGTGGGGCATAAGTGGTTCACTTCGGCGCCGATGTGCGATGTGTTTCTGGTGCTCGCGCAGGCGCCCGGCGGCCTGTCATGTTTCTTCCTGCCGCGGGTACTACCGGACGGCACGCGTAACCGGATGCGGTTGCAGCGCTTGAAGGACAAGCTCGGTAACCATTCCAACGCATCCTCGGAGGTCGAGTACGACGAGGCCACGGCGTGGCTTGTCGGCGAGGAAGGAAAGGGCGTCAAGACCATCATCGAGATGGTGAACATGACGCGGCTGGACTGCACACTCGGATCGGCCACCAGCATGCGTGCGGGCGTGGCGCTGGCCATGCACCATGCTGAGCACCGCAAGGCCTTCGGTGAGTACCTCATCGATCAGCCGCTCATGCGCAACGTCCTCGCTGACCTCGCGATCGAGGCGGAGGCCGCCACCATGGTCGCGATGCGGATGGCGGGTGCCACGGACCGCGCCACCCGTGGCGATGAAACCGAGTCGCTGCTGCGTCGTATCGGGCTGGCCGCCAGCAAGTATTGGGTGTGCAAGCGCGCCACCCCGCATGCCGGCGAAGCCATGGAGTGTCTGGGCGGCAACGGGTACGTCGAGGATTCGGGCCTCCCACGTCTCTATCGCGAGGCACCGCTGATGGGAATCTGGGAGGGGTCCGGGAACGTCAGCGCTCTGGACACGTTGCGCGCCATGGCCACCAAGCCTGAATGCGTTGAGGTGCTGTTCAAGGAGCTCGCGCTAGCCCAGGGGCAGGACGAGCGTCTGGACCGTCATATCAACGGATTGCACACGCAGCTCAGTGATCTGGACTCCGTCACCTACCGTGCCCGCAAGGTGGCCGAGGACATCTGCCTGGCCCTTCAGGGGGCGCTGCTGGTACGTCACGGTCATCCGGCGGTCGCACAGGCATTCCTGGCCACGCGATTGGCCGGCGATTGGGGTGGTGCATTCGGCACGCTCCCCACGGGGTTGGACCTGTCGCCGATTCTGGAGCGGGCGACCGTCAAGTCGGGCAGCTAACAGCTATGGACACCTTGAAGACGATGACCTATGAGGTCACTGATCGCATCGCGCGCATCACCTTCAATCGGCCCGAGCAAGGCAACGCGATCATCGCCGAGACCCCGTTGGAGCTGGCGGCTCTCGTAGAGCGCGCCGACCTGGACCCGCAGGTTCACGTCATCCTGGTGTCGGGCCGGGGAGATGGATTCTGCGGGGGCTTCGACCTCAGTGCCTATGCTGAGGCGAACGATGAAGGCACGGCGCAGTATTCAGGCACCGCGCTAGATGGTGAGGTGCAGCTGCGCAACCACCTGCCGAACATCAACTGGGACCCCATGCTCGACTACCAGATGATGAGCCGGTTCACGCGCGGTTTCTCCTCGCTGTTGCACGCCAACAAGCCAACAGTGGTGAAGGCGCACGGGTACTGCGTCGCCGGTGGTACCGACATCGCCTTGCATGCCGATCAGTTGATCGTTGCCGCCGATGCCAAGATCGGATACCCGCCAACCCGGGTGTGGGGCGTACCGGCCACCGGATTGTGGGCGCACAAGCTCGGCGATCAGCGTGCGAAACGTCTTCTGCTGACAGGGGATTGCCTCTCGGGTAAGCAGGCCTACGAGTGGGGTCTGGCGGTCGAGGCGCCGGAGCCCGATGACCTGGACGAGCGCACCGAGCGCCTGGTGGCGCGGATCGCGGCGATGCCACTGAACCAGCTGATGATGGTCAAGCTCGCCTGCAACTCGGTGCTCATCAATCAAGGGATCGCCAACAGCGCCATGGTGGGAACCGTCTTCGACGGTATATCCCGGCATACCGCGGAGGCCCACGCATTCACGGCCGATGCCGTGAAGAACGGCTACCGGCAGGCAGTCCGGCATCGCGACGAGCCCTTCGGTGATTTCGGCCGCAGGCCGACCGATCTGTAGCGATGGACAACCCGGTCGATCATCACCCGATGACCGCTCGCTCGGTCATCTTGAGCTTGCTGCTGGGCGCACACCCCGCCGAGCTGTCGGTGCGGGAAATCCGCGCGCTGACCATCTTGTTCGGAATCAGTGACACCACGGTGCGGGTGGCGCTCACCCGGATGGTCGCTGCGGGAGATCTTGCGAGAACAGAATCGGGATACCGGCTCGCCGAGCGTCTGCAGGCCCGTCAGCTTCGTCAGGACGAGGCCTGTGATCCGCATCGGCGCTCCTGGGACGGCAATTGGACCCAGTTGGTGATCACCAGCGTGGGTCGCGACGCACGTGACCGCAATGACCTGCGAACTACCCTGCGGCAGAGGCGTTTCGGAGAACTGCGCGAGGGCGTGTGGCTGCGCCCGGACAATCTGGAGATCGATCTTCCGTCGTCGGTCACCGACCACGTCTGGGTTCTGCACACCCGAACCCCGGACCCCGAAGCCCTGTCCGCCCAGCTGTGGGATCTGCCCGGCTGGTCTCTGTATGCGACCGCCCTGCTGCGGTGGTGGGATCAGGCTGAGGCGATTCCCGCGCGATTTGTGCTGGCCGCCGCGATGGTGCGGCATCTACTCGCCGACCCCGTACTGCCGGACGAGTTGTTGCCCAGGGATTGGCCCGCCGACGAAATACGGTCCAGATACCGGGAATTCAAGGATGAATTGGTGACGCTGCGCGACAACGCTGAGATGGAGGAGGCTTCCCTGTGATCGAGCCCATGAGTCAGAACGCAGTTCGCGTCGAGAAGGCGGGGCCGGTGACGACGGTGATTCTCAACCGGCCCCACGCCCGCAATGCCGTCGATGGCCCGACCGCAGCGGCGCTACTCGCAGCGTTCACCGAATTCGACGCGGACCCCGAGGCGTCCGTGGCGGTGCTCTGGGGTGACAACGGAACATTCTGTGCCGGAGCTGATCTCAAAGCAATGGGAACCGGCCGCGGAAATGAACTGCACCCGCACGGCCCCGGTCCGATGGGCCCGTCTCGGCTGCGGCTGTCTAAACCGGTGATCGCGGCGATCTCGGGGCACGCCGTGGCGGGCGGTATCGAGCTGGCGTTGTGGTGCGATCTTCGGGTGGTCGAGGAGGACGCCGTACTGGGTGTGTTCTGCCGACGCTGGGGTGTGCCGCTCATCGACGGCGGGACGATCAGGCTGCCCCGGTTGATCGGACACTCGCGCGCCATGGACCTCATCCTCACCGGACGTCCCGTCGCGGCACCTGAGGCGCTGGACATCGGGCTCGCCAATCGAGTGGTCCCCCGCGGGCAGGCTCGTGCGGTGGCGGAGACGCTGGCCGCAGAGATCGCCGCATTCCCGCAACAATGCGTGCGGGCAGACCGCGATTCAGCCATCGCGCAGTGGGGGATGACCGAGGAAGCGGCGTTGGACAACGAATTTGGCAGCATCGAGCGGGTCGCGGCCGAAGCGCTTGAGGGTGCCGGTAGGTTCGCCGCGGGTGCGGGTCGGCACGGCGCTGGGGTCTGACACGCTGCGTTCGGCGGTGCCGACACACTCGGACATATGGGAGACCTGCGGGATACGGACGTACTGTGGACACCGTGAGTGTGCGGATTCTTCCGGTATCGGCCTTGATGGTCGTGGCCGTGGCGCTGGCCGGATGCTCGCCCCGGCCCTCTTCCGGTGGTGACGACGACAACGGCGGATCCCCCGACGTGCAGGTGACCACCGTGCCCGAGGTGAACAACGGGCCCGGTAAGGGTTTCAAACTTGGCGACTGTGGCGGCATGACTGACGCGGAAGTCACTGCGGCGGTGGGCAATCCGGCGCTCAAACGCGACGTGGACAGCCTGCTGGGTTGTCGGTGGTCCACCGGTCCTGGAGGCGGGGATACGTCCCTGTCGCTGTATTGGTACCGGGGCAGCTCGGCGCAGAAAGAAGCGTCAGTCGCGCGAAACCTCGGGCATACGGTGGAAACGGTGACCACCAAGTCCTATCCCGGTTACCGCGTGAGCAATGTCGGGCTGTGTGAACTGTCCGCGGGATCGGGGCCGGACTTCCTGCATTGGTCTTTGCAATCGGGGGCCGTCAAGAACGACCCGTGCAAGGCCGTCGAGACGTTGATGGACTCGCTGCTGAGCAAGGTGGGCAAGCAATGAAAAGGACTGTCGGCGCACTTGCCGCCGCGGTGTTACTGCTCGCGGGGCCGACCGGGTGTGCGCGCACCGTCGACGGCGCCGCTGTCGCCCCGGGCGAGACGCTGAACTCCAGCGAGCGGGGTGAGAACGACAAACTGGACCCGTACGGTTTCGCCAACGGCCAATGCGGTCCGCTCGATGAGAAGACGATCGTCGAAACCGTCAAGGCCGCCCAGATCTACCAGAATTTCTTTGGGGCACTGTGTTATTGGGTCGCCGCCGATGATGCTGGAAGCCTCATCGACCTTCTGTACGCGTACTACGAGGGTGGCGATGTGGACCGCGATCGCACGTCTGCCGACGGGATGGGGCAGAAGACTGCCGACATTACGATCAACGGCCGCAAGGGATTCACCAGTACCGGCCCCGGTGGCTCGGGATGTGGAGTGACCGTTCCGGCGGGAACCGGTTCCCTGACCTGGTGGGTTCAGTACCGCAAGGGCGGCGACAGTTGCGCCGCGGCCCGTCAGCTGGTCGAACACATTGTCCAGACGGTGCTCTGAGCGGGCTAATGGTGAGGGCTAGGAAGCCTTCTCGATCGTGTTGTTGCTTCCGTAGTTGTTGACCTTGGGCCCGCCCGCCTTATAGGTGAGTTTGTTGCCATAGCCGGTGACCGTCACCTCGGTCTTCAGCTCGTCGAACGCAATGGTGTTCGAGAAGCCCGAGACGGTGACCGTGTCGCAGGCCCCGGTGATGGTGAGTGTGTTGTTGGCGCCCGTGATGTTCAGGCGCTTGCCCTCCTGGCATACGGCGGTCGTGGTCTGGCCGAAGTACCCGATCACGGTCTCGTCCCCGATGTCGACCTTGGCGGAGGTCGGCGTGGAGGGGCTGGGGGAAGCCGAGGTGGATGGGGGAGTCCAGGTGCCGGGTGTCGGATTGCTCGAACCCGGCTTGATGACGCCGCAGCCCGCGAGTCCAAGAGCGGTTACGACGAGGGCAAGGACTGTCGCGGGGAGAGCACTGTGGCGGGACATGGAGTCGATTATCCCGAGATTTGGGTGTCGGGAGGGGATCAACCAGGGACGCGGTCGATGAAGTTCATCATGCCCAGCTCGCGCCCACGATCGATGACCGCGGGCTCGCCGGACTTGTAGAGCACCTTCTGGTTGAAGCCGTACACGGTGATGTCGTTGACCACGTTGTCGGCGATGATCGTGTTGGAGGACCCCTGTACCGAGATCGCGTAGCAGCTGCCGAGAGCGGTGATGACGTTCTGCGATCCGTTCACAAAGACAGTGGAGTCGCCGCAATCGATGGTGGTGACGAGCCCGTACTGGGTGATGTGTGTGTCGCCGTTCTTGGCCAGGCGAATGTTGTCGGCGAGGCGCGAAGGGCCCTCGGGTGAGTCCATCACTGTGACGATGCCGCCGGTTACCAGGACGGCGACCAGCAAGTGCCGCCCAGCAGAAACTAGAACGTGTGTCATTTCAGCGTCCCGATCACGTTATGAGAATAGGCCACGGCGCGCCACGACAGGCTCGGTAGGCTGACAAACACAAAGGTGACGGCGGGGAGAGATAGGGTCATAGCAGGCCATCTGCCCTGGAGGCCGCGCCAGATAGCACTGAACTAGAACGACTCACCCCCGAAGGCGGCCAGACGTGACGACCGAGCCCGCAACCGCGCACCGCAGAAGTCCTGCGCGGGCAACACGGCTCAACCGGGACACCGTCGTGAACGCCGCGCTGTCTTTTCTCGACCGGGCCGGCTGGGACGCGCTAACCATCAACGCGTTGGCCGTCGAGCTGGGGACGAAGGGGCCGTCGCTCTATAACCATGTGGACAGCCTCGATGACCTGCGCCACGAGGTGCGCGGTCGGGTGCTGGTCGAGATTGTCGGCATGCTGCACACCGTGAGTTCGGGTCGTAGCAGCGAGGACGCAATCTTGGCCATGGCCGGTGCGTATCGCAGCTATGCGCACCACCATCCAGGCAGATACGCCGCGCTGACCCGCATGCCGTTCCTGGACGATGTCAACCGCCCGACGATCGACGCCCGTGAATTGGCCAAGCCCGCAACCGAGGCCATCGGCGTGTACGGGCTCGACGAGGACACCGCCTTTCACGCGGGCGTCGAGCTCTGGGCTGCGATGCACGGGTTCGTCATGCTGGAGATGACGGGCTTCATGGCGGGCATCGAGATGGATCCCGACATCGCGTTTACGGAGATGGTGCACCGCTTTGCGTCGGGTCTGGCCGAGCGGCGATGAGCGCTCGGCGCGAAGAGCAGACCTCGCCGATGAGCGCTCGGCGCGAAGAGTGGGCCGCTCAGTCAGGCATGTTGCCCGCGCATTGGTGAGTTATCGATGACCTGCGCTTTGTCGCTGGTAGGCGAGTTTGTCTCACTGTGATCAGCCCTGGTATGGTAGGGCGCTGTGCCTGGCCAATGGCCACCGCTGGGGTACTCGGTGGGGGTCAGATAGGGCGCCAGGTCAATTCGCATGCCCAGAGGGTGAAGGAGTTTTTCTTCGCGTCCGCGGTGTGTGCGACACGCCCGGCCTCGGGATACCGATATGGGCGAGAACTGCAGGACAACAGGGCCTTTTGACGGGCTCGCGACGCTAGAGCCCCACGTACGTAGTTTGAAGTAGCTAGAGAGAAACAGAAAGCCGGTACATGCCAACCATCAACCAGCTGGTCCGTAAGGGTCGCCGGGACAAGATCGCCAAGGTGAAGACTGCGGCCCTCAAGGGCAGCCCGCAGCGCCGTGGCGTTTGCACCCGCGTCTACACCACCACCCCGAAGAAGCCGAACTCGGCGCTGCGGAAGGTGGCCCGTGTGCGGCTGACCAGCGCGGTGGAGGTCACCGCCTACATCCCGGGTGAGGGTCACAACCTGCAGGAGCACTCGATGGTGCTCGTGCGCGGTGGTCGTGTGAAGGACCTCCCCGGTGTGCGCTACAAGATCATCCGCGGCTCGCTGGACACCCAGGGAGTCAAGAACCGCAAGCAGGCTCGCAGCCGCTACGGCGCCAAGAAGGAGAAGAGCTAATGCCACGCAAGGGACCCGCGCCGTCGCGCCCCCTGGTCAACGACCCGGTTTACAGCTCCCAGCTGGTGACCCAGCTGGTCAACAAGGTGCTGCTCGATGGCAAGAAGTCCATCGCCGAGCGCATCGTGTACGGCGCACTGGAGCAGGCCCGCGACAAGACTGGCACCGATCCGGTTGTCACCCTCAAGCGCGCCATGGACAACGTCAAGCCTGCCCTTGAGGTGCGCAGCCGCCGTGTCGGTGGCGCCACCTACCAGGTGCCGGTCGAGGTCCGCCCCGATCGCTCCACCACCCTGGCCCTGCGCTGGTTGGTGAGCTTCTCGCGGGCACGTCGCGAAAAGACCATGATTGAGCGTCTGGCGAACGAGATCCTGGACGCCAGCAATGGCTTGGGTGCCTCGGTGAAGCGCCGCGAAGATGTTCACAAGATGGCCGAGGCCAACCGAGCGTTCGCGCACTACCGCTGGTGATCTGACGGGCCTCACCGCACGGCGAGGCCCGCCCAGTTCGTCCATCCCCAATTCGAAGCGAAAGAGCGGAAACTTCTGTGGCACAGGAAGTGCTGACCGACCTGAACAAGGTCCGCAACTTCGGCATCATGGCCCACATCGATGCCGGCAAGACCACCACGACCGAGCGCATCCTCTTCTACACCGGTATCACGTACAAGATCGGTGAAGTCCACGATGGCGCAGCCACCATGGACTGGATGGAGCAGGAGCAGGAGCGCGGCATCACCATCACGTCCGCCGCGACGACCGCTTACTGGAAAGAAAACCAGCTCAACATCATCGACACCCCGGGACACGTCGACTTCACCGTCGAGGTGGAGCGCAACCTGCGTGTGCTCGACGGTGCGGTGGCCGTTTTCGATGGCAAAGAGGGCGTGGAGCCGCAGTCCGAGCAGGTGTGGCGTCAGGCCGACCGCTATGACGTGCCGCGTATCTGTTTCGTCAACAAGATGGACAAGCTGGGCGCCGACTTCTACTACACGGTGAAGACCATCGAGGATCGCCTCGGTGCGCGTGCGCTGCCCATTCAGCTGCCGATCGGTGCCGAGAACGACTTCGAGGGCATCATCGACCTGGTCGAGATGAACGCCAAGGTGTGGCGTGGCGAGACCAAGATGGGCGAGCAGTACGAGGTTGTCGAGATCCCCGCGGAGCTGGCCGACAAGGCAGCCGAGTACCGCGCGGCTCTGCTTGAAGCCGTCGCCGAGACCGATGAGGCGCTGCTGGAGAAGTTTTTTGCCGGCGAAGAGCTGACCATTGACGAGATCAAGGGCGCGATTCGTAAGCTCGTGATCACGTCCGAGGCTTACCCGGTGCTGTGCGGTAGCGCGTTCAAGAACAAGGGCGTACAGCCCATGCTTGACGCCGTCATCGACTACCTGCCGTCGCCGCTGGACGTGGGTGCCACCACCGGCCACGTGCCCGGCAAAGAGGACGAGCTCATCACGCGTGAGCCCAACACCGACGAGCCGTTCAGCGCGTTGGCGTTCAAGGTCGCGACCCACCCGTTCTTCGGCAAGCTGATCTACATCCGCGTGTACTCGGGCAAGGTCGATTCCGGCACCCAGGTGGTCAACTCCACCAAGGGCAAGAAGGAGCGTCTGGGCAAGCTGTTCCAGATGCACTCCAACAAGGAGAACCCGGTGGACTCGGCGAGCGCCGGCCACATCTACGCCGCGATCGGTCTGAAGGACACCACTACCGGTGACACCCTCTGCGACCCGAGCAACCAGATCGTGCTGGAGTCCATGACCTTCCCGGATCCGGTGATCCAGGTGGCCATCGAGCCCAAGACCAAGAGCGACCAGGAAAAGCTGGGCACCGCGATCCAGAAGCTCGCCGAGGAAGACCCGACCTTCAAGGTCAAGCAGGACGACGAGACCGGCCAGACCATCATCGGTGGCATGGGCGAGCTGCACTTGGACATCCTGGTGGACCGCATGCGCCGCGAATTCAAGGTCGAGGCGAATGTCGGTAAGCCGCAGGTGGCCTACCGCGAGACCATCCGCCGCGCGGTGGAGAAGGTCGAATTCACCCACAAGAAGCAGACGGGTGGCTCGGGCCAGTTCGCCAAGGTGATCATCTCCGTCGAACCGCTGGTGGATGCCGAGGACGGCGCCACTTACGAGTTCGCGAACAAGGTCACCGGTGGCCGTGTCCCGCGCGAGTACATCCCGTCGGTGGATGCCGGTGCGCAGGACGCCATGCAGTACGGCATCCTGGCCGGCTATCCGCTGGTGAACGTCAAGGTCACGCTGCTCGACGGCGCGTACCACGACGTTGACTCGTCGGAAATGGCCTTCAAGATCGCGGGTTCCCAGGCATTCAAAAAGGCTGCCGGACAAGCACAGCCGGTCATCCTGGAGCCCATCATGGCTGTCGAGGTCACCACACCCGAGGACTACATGGGTGACGTGATCGGCGACCTGAACTCCCGCCGTGGCCAGATCCAGGCTATGGAGGAGCGCAGCGGTGCACGTGTCGTCAAGGCACAGGTTCCGCTGTCGGAGATGTTCGGTTACGTCGGCGACCTTCGGTCGAAGACCCAGGGCCGGGCTAACTACTCCATGGTGTTCGATTCGTACGCCGAAGTTCCGGCGAACGTGTCGAAGGAGATCATCGCGAAGGCGACTGGGGAGTAGCGAAAGCTCACAACCCATTCGGACTTGCGCGAGTGAGTCCGCTAGGCAAATGAAAACCCTTGTCTCTGAGAAAGTCTCAGAGACAACAGAAAGTCCAGGAGGACACAACAGTGGCGAAGGCGAAGTTCGAGCGGACGAAGCCGCACGTCAACATCGGGACCATCGGTCACGTTGACCACGGCAAGACCACTCTCACTGCGGCAATCACCAAGGTGCTGCACGACAAGTACCCCACTCTGAACGAAGCATCTGCCTTCGACCAGATCGACAACGCTCCCGAAGAGAAGGCTCGTGGTATCACGATCAACATCTCTCACGTGGAGTACCAGACCGAGAAGCGTCACTACGCGCACGTCGACGCCCCCGGCCACGCCGACTACATCAAGAACATGATCACCGGTGCCGCCCAGATGGACGGTGCGATCCTGGTAGTCGCCGCGACCGACGGCCCGATGCCGCAGACGCGTGAGCACGTGCTGCTCGCCCGTCAGGTGGGTGTGCCCTACATCCTCGTCGCGCTGAACAAGTCCGACATGGTGGATGACGAGGAGCTCCTCGAGCTTGTCGAGCTGGAGGTCCGGGAGCTGCTGAGCAGCCAGGACTTCGACGGTGACAACGCTCCCGTGGTTCGCGTCTCCGCGCTCAAGGCGCTCGAGGGCGACGCCGAGTGGGCCAAGACCGTTGGCGATCTGATGGACGCTGTTGACGAGTCGATCCCGGACCCGGTTCGCGAGACCGACAAGCCGTTCCTGATGCCCGTTGAGGACGTGTTCACCATCACCGGTCGTGGCACCGTGGTGACCGGCCGCGTCGAGCGTGGCGTGATCAACGTGAACGAGGACGTCGAGATCGTCGGCATCAAGGACACCGTCACCAAGACGACCGTCACCGGTGTCGAGATGTTCCGCAAGCTGCTCGATCAGGGTCAGGCCGGCGACAACGTTGGTCTGCTGGTCCGTGGTGTGAAGCGTGAGGACGTCGAGCGTGGCCAGGTTGTGGTCAAGCCCGGCACCACCACCCCGCACACCGAGTTCGACGGCAGCGTCTACATCCTGTCCAAGGACGAAGGAGGCCGTCACACGCCGTTCTTCAACAACTACCGCCCGCAGTTCTACTTCCGTACCACGGACGTGACCGGCGTGGTGACTCTGCCCGAGGGCACCGAGATGGTGATGCCCGGTGACAACACCGACATCTCCGTCAAGCTGATCCAGCCGGTGGCCATGGACGAGGGTCTGCGTTTCGCGATCCGTGAAGGTGGCCGTACCGTCGGCGCCGGTCGCGTGACCAAGATCCACAAGTGATCTAAAGACGCCAAGAAAACGGCGCTCACCCTTCAGGGGTGGGCGCCGTTTTCGTGTTTTCTCCTCGCCCAGCGGGGATCTGGCGAGGGCCTTGGCCGGTTTCGTCCCGTGAGACTCCTGCTCGGCGGAACTGGTCAGCGGGCGAAAGCGTGCCCGGAGGTGTTGTTGTCGTGCATCGTGTATGTCGAGGCCACCTTGGCGCGCTTCTCGATCAATTCGGATAAAAGATTGTTCACCGCGCTGGGATTGGGGTTGAAGGCATCCAGCCGGTGGCGCACCAAGCCGATTCCGGGCAGCCGGTCCAGCACCGCGGACGCGTTGGCATTGACCGTGGCGGCCCTGCTGAACAGCCAGCCCGAGAGCCGATGGTTGATGCCGTCAAAGGTTGTGCCCTGGAAGAATTCGTCCATTGCCGCGGGTCCCATCAGCATGGAGCCGGGTCCGGCGAGCACTTCCGCGAAGAGGCGCCGGACGGGTCCGGTACGCGCGCCGGACATGCCCGTGGCCAGTGCTTCGATCAGCTCGACGCGCCAGCGTGAGGCATCTCCGGAACGGGCCAGCAGGTAGTCGAGATTGCGCATGGCGTCGATGCCCGTGCGTGGCAGCAGGTCTTCGGTGACGCCGAACATCAGCGCCCAGCGCAGCAAGTAATGCCACACATCGTCGATTTCCCTGAGTGTGCAAGATCTTCCGAGCCGATAGTCAACGAGGAGCGCTCCGAGCATGGCCTCGATGAACCCGCACATGGACGCGTTGGAGATGGGGGCACCGTACTGGGCGAAGTTGTCTTCGCCCCAGGCGCTCCGTAGACCCCGCCGGGCCAGCGAGTGCACCAATCGAACGCGCATGGTGAGCTTGATCTGTTCGGAGCCGGGTACCAACCCGTCGCGGTCGAAGATCATGGAGAAGAACCGGTTTGTCTCGGCCAGCCGTTGGGCGCTCTGATAGCGGAACCGGCCGGTGGCTCCGGTGGCAGCCGATACGTCCGAGTTCATGACGGTGTCGAACACCGCGAAGGTCGCCATGACCGCGGTGGTCGCCGTGGTCACCTGGCGTGCCCGCAACCGGCCTCGTTCCGCTTTGGCCGGATCCCACCACTGTGGCACGCCGTAGGCATCCGCGAACAATGCCCGCAGCGCCTCGGGAGGGTCGTCCAGGCTGTCGATGCCGTGCTCGACGGCCTGTTCGAACAGTGCCCGGGCCTGAGCGGACCCGAGCTCCTGAAATAGCTCGACCACGGCGTCCATCGGCTCGTCGCCCTGCCACATGTGATCGTCAAACAAGCGGGTCGCCGGCGTGGGGGTTACCTCGTCCTCGACATCGAACCAAGGGTCGAACAAGTAATGCCGGCAGTGGCGCCAGATCCAGCCGAATTCGTTCTTACCCTCCGGAATTGGACGTAGGTCCATTCCCGGGCGGAAGTAGTAGTCGTACGGGTGCGGATCGCCTGGCGGTGGTTTGTCGACCACGGTGAGCTTGGGCATCCGGGCGCCTCCTGAGATGTTGACGTCGACATCATTGACAACGTGCATTGTCAATATTAGGTCGCATGGCGGAGGCTTACAAGTGCTGAGATTTCGCCTACCGCGCGAAGGCGTGCCCGGAGGTGTTGGTGTCGTGCATCGTGTACGTGGAGCTCACCTTGTTGAGCTTCTCGAGAATGTCGAACGCTGGATTGAGCACCGCGCTGGGGTTGGGGAGCAGGGTCCCGTAGACAATCCTGCGTGCTAATCGTGTGCCGGGCACTCTGTCGCGGATCGCCGCCGCTCGCGCGCTCATCGACATCGCGGCCTGCAGCGCCACACCGGGGAGCTGCCGGGGGAGCCGTTCATAGCTTGTGCCGCGCACGAATTCGTCCATCGCCTGGGGCCCCATCAAGACCCAGCCAGGTGCGCCAATGCCCGCCACAAACATCAGGTCGCTGAGTAACTTGCGCAGGCGCGCTATGGGGAGCGGGGCAATAACCGCCGAGGGGAGCGCCGAGAGCACCTCGACGAGTTCAACGCGCCAGCGCGAGGCATCGCCGGAGCGCGCCAGCAGGTAGTCGAGATTGCGCATGGCGTCGGTCCCGGTCTTGGGGCACAGTTCCTCGCTAATGCCGAAAAGCAGTGCCCATCGCGTCATGTAATGCCAGGCGTCATCCAACTCTTCGGGGGTGCAGGGCCGGCCGAACCGATGCTCAATGAGCATCTGTCCCAGTGATTCGGCTTCGATGAATCCGCACATCGATGAGTTGGAGATGGGCACGCCATAGTCGGAGAAGTTCTCTGTTCCCCATGCGGCGCGAAGCCCCTTGCGGGCCAATGAATGTACGAGGCGCACGCGTAGCGTCATCTGTATCTGAGGCGATCCGGGTCGCATGGCATCGCGGTCGCGCAGAGCCGCGAAAAAGCGCGCGGTCTCAAGGAGCCGTTGTTGGCCTTGGTCCCGGAACCGGCCGGAGGCGCCGGTGGTGGACGACACGTCGGAGTTCATGACGGTGTCGAAGACCCCGAACGAGGTCATCAGAAGCACGGTGGGTGCCCCCATCTGGTTCAGGCGAACTCTTCCCCGCTCCGCTTTGGCCGGGTCCCACCATTCCGGAACCCGATACGCATCCTCCAGAAGTGCACGCAGTTCGTCGGGCGGGTCATCCAGGGAATCGATACCTTCGGTGATGGCCTGTTCGAACAATGCGCGGGCTTGTGAGGAGCCCATCCGGTCGAACAAGGTCACCACGGCATCCATCAGCTCGTCGCCCTGCCACATGTGGTCATCGAATAAGCGAGTCAGCGGCGTCGGGGTGACGTTGTCTTCGACGTCGAACCAGTTGTCGAACAATGTGTGTCGGCAGTGGCGCCAGATCCAGCCGAATTCGTTCTTGCCCTCGGGGATTGGGCGTAGGTCCATGCCCGGCCGGTAGTAGTAGTCGTGCGGGTGGGGATCACGTGCTGACAAGCGATCGGCGGCTGTGAGCTTGGGCATGGCGGGCGCCTCCTGTCCGGCGATGTCGGCATCGTTGACAACATCTATTGCCAATATTAGGGCCTGTTCAGATCCCACACAAGATGCCGCGCAGGTGGAGGATGATGAGCGCCATGAACGTGGTCGCACGCTTTCTGAAAATCCTGGCCTTCTCGCTGCTCTGCGGGATTGTCGGGCCGATATTCATCGTGATGTATTACGTGATCGACGAACCCGCGACGAGTTGGATGCTGTACAGCGGCGTCGGTATCACTATCGGGATCGTGGTGTTGGCATTCGTGTTGACATTGCTATTCACCAGGACCGATGAGGCACGCAAGCTGTTGGAGGCCAACGGCATTCTGGCGCTTGCCGACGTGGTGGCGGCCAACGAGACGGGGATGAGGGTCAATGATCAGCCGGTGATCAAACTGACGCTGCAGATACACGGAGACGGGATCAGTCCGTTCCGTGCCGAGACGAGAACGCGGGTGTCGGTGCTGCAGGTGCCGGCTCTCTCGCGCGGCAAGCTCGTCGTGCTCGTCGCGCCAGGTACTGAGCAGTTTCAGATCGACTGGCAGCGCAGTGCTTTGCTCAACGGTCAGGTGCCGGCCAAGTTCACCAGCTCGTCGCAAGGCCGCGAGTATGACCTCACTGGGCAGGCCGGCCCGCTCTTCGAGATCATGAAGGTTCTCAAGGCCAACGGCATAGGCACCGACGGCGTGGTGGACATCCGCTCCAACCCGGTTGTCCGCCAACAGATCGACGCAATCCTGCGTAAGACGGAGGGCGCCGAGCGGGCCCCCTCTGCCGACCCTGCGCCTACGGGATCGGTGGCCGACCGACTTGCCGAGCTCGATCGGTTGAAGCGCGCATCGCTGGTATCCGAGACGGAGTACAACACCAAACGAGCGGATATCCTCGGCGACCTCTAGGTCCGCTTCTTTCCCGCCCGCTGAGCGGTCCTCAATCTGGAACACGTTCTAGAACGGCTGCTAGCCTGGTGTCGATTGCAAAGGAGCAGACATGGCGGATCAGCCGGCCCATCAGACCTTGTCCGGAAAAGTGGCGTTCGTAACCGGTGCGGCTCGTGGCCAGGGACGCCAGCACGCCGTGCGGCTGGCCCAGGCCGGCGCCGACATTGTCGCGATTGACGCCTGTGCCCCCGTGTCGGAGTACGCGGGGTATGACGCCGCCACCCCTGAAGACCTCAAGGAGACCGCGCGACTCGTCGAGGCCGCCGGGCGCAAGATCATCGCCGAGCAGGCAGATGTCCGCAACGGTGCGGCGCTGCAGAGCGTGGTCGAGGAGGCTGTCGCCCAGTTCGGGCACATCGACATCTTGATTGCCAATGCGGGAGTGCTCAGCTGGGGCCGGTTGTGGGAGATGCCCGACCAGCAATGGGAAGACATCATCGATACCAATCTCACCGGTACCTGGAAGACAGTGAAAGCCGTTGTACCGACGATGATCACGGCCGGTAACGGTGGTTCGATCGTGATCGTGAGCTCGGTGTCCGGGCTCAAGGGCACCCCGGGTAACGGCGCCTACGTTGCCTCGAAATTCGGCCTGACCGGACTCACCAAGTCCTTGACGATCGAACTCGCCGAATACGGGATCCGGGTCAACTCGATCCATCCGTATGGGGTGACCACCCCGATGATCACCGGCGACGCGATGATGAAGCTGCTCGCCGAGCACCCCAACTACCTGCCGAGCATTGCTCCAATGCCGTTGTCACCCACCAAGATGCTTGAGCCGGACGAGATCTCAGACGTGGTGCTGTGGTTGGCGGGCGATGCGTCGGGCACGCTAGCTGGCGCGCAGGTGCCGGTGGACAAGGGGCACCTGACGTATTAGCCCGGCATCACGACGACGGGGACCGGGCTGTGCCTGACGATCTTGGTTGCGCGTGAGCCGAGGAAGACGCGGGCGACGGTGCTGTGTGGGCGGCTGCCGAGCACCAGTAGCTCGCCGTCGAGCCATTCGGCGTTGTCCAACGCGTCATCCCAGCTGTCGCCGGTGACGACCTTCAGCTCCACGCCGGGTTCGAGGATTCCCTCGTGGCGCAGCGCGGCCAGGGCCTCCTCGGACTGGGCGACCCAGCTGGCGAGCACCGCGTCCTCGGCCTCGGGGCCAACACCGGCGGTCAGCATCGTGCGGCCGCGCACCGCGAAGGTGACCACGCGCATTGGTGCGTGGAGGCGCTCGGTCAGTCGAACCGCTTGTTGCACAACGTCGACCGCATCCTCCGTGCCGGGGTACCCGCAGGTGACCCGGCTGACCGTGCCTGCCTTCGAGCCCCGATAGCCGCGGGGGCTGATGGCCAGCGGGACAGGGGAGGAGTGCAACAGCCGGTCACCGGTCGAGCCCAATACCACCTGACCGAGGCTTCCCTCCGAGGCAGAGCCAACGACGAGCACATCCGCGTCAGATGCCTCGACGGCTTCCAGCAGCCCGCCGGACACTGAGCGATGCGCCACGTTGTGGAACGAGACATCTATTCCGGCGCTGATCTTTTCGAGATACGCGGCGGCTTCGGACTTTGAGTCTTCGGAGAGCTTCTGGGCCCATTGGGCGTACTCGGCGTCGATCTTGGCCTTCGACAGTGTGGTCCACGGCTTGGGCACCACCGTGGTGACAGTCAGCGAGGTCTCCAGGACGCGGGCAGATTCGACAGCCAGATGCAGCGCGCCCTTACCGCCCTTGCCCGAGAGATATCCGACGACGACGGTCATATCTGACGCTCTTCGCGCAAGCGGCTCATCGCACCGGCTCCTCAATCAATTCGGCTGGGTCGCTGGGTAAGTCGTTCAGCGCGCTGTGGTGCCGGCCCCACGCCAGGTAGAACGCCAGCACCACGACAACCCAGGATCCGAAGGCGATCCAGGTGACCCAGGGCAGGCTGAACAGAATGTAGCCGCAGGCGATGACGGATAGGACGGGTGTGACCGGGTAGCCGGGAACACGGAAGGCGCGCGGCAGATCGGGTTCCCGCACCCGCAGGATGATGACGCCAATCGAGACCACGATGAATGCCGTGAGTGTGCCGATCGACACCATGTTCGCGAGGCTGTTCAAGGGGACGAATGCGGCCATGAGGCCCACGACGATCGCGACGATGATCGTGTTGTTCACCGGTGTGAGCGTGCGGGGGTTGACCTGCGCGAAGACCGAGGGCAGCAGGCCGTCGCGGCCGATGGCGAACAGAATGCGGGTCTGACCGTACATCGACACCAGGGTGATCGAGAAGATCGAAATGACCGCGCCCAGCGCGAGGAACGTACTGGCAGAGGTGCTTCCGGTGACCTTATCCAGAATTAGCGCCAGGCCCGCCGACTGTCCCTCGAACTCCCTCCACGGCTGCGCGCCCAACGCGGCAAGGGCCACCACGAGGTAGAAGGCGGTGACAATCAGGAGTGCGGCGATGAGCGCGCGTGGCATGGTCCGCTGTGGGTCCTTCACTTCCTCGCCCGCGGTGGACACGGTGTCCAGCCCGACGTAGGTAAAGAAGATCGTCCCCGCCGCGGCGCCGATGCCGCTGACGCCGAACGGCGCGAAGTCGGCGAAGTTACCCGCCTGAAACGCGGTGAACGCGATGATCGCGAACACCGTCAGCACGGCAAGTTTGAGCAGCACCATGACCGTGTTCACCAGTGCCGACTCACTCGTCCCGCGGATGAGAAGGATTGCGCACATGACGATGAGGACCACTGCGGGCAGGTTGAGCCAGGCATGCGGCATCCCTGGATCGGCGTTATCCCAGGGGGCGGCGCTGATCGCGTGTGGCAGGTGTGTTCCGAAGACGTTGACCAGGAGCTTGTCGAGATACTGGCTCCAGCCCACCGCTACCGCGGCCGCCGATACGCCGTACTCCAGCAGCAGGCAGGCTGCCACCACCATCGCGGCCAGCTCGCCCAAGGTGGTGTACGCGTAGGAGAACGAGGAACCCGATACCGGTACCGCGGAGGCTAACTCGGCGTAACAGAGCGCGGCGAGCCCCGCGGCGAGACCGGCGACCAAGAACGAGACCATCACCGCAGGGCCCGCCTTGGGCACGGATTCGGCCAAGATGAAGAAGATGCCGGTGCCCACCGTGGCACCGACGCCGATCATGGTCAGTTGGAACGTTCCCATCGACTGCCGCAGATGCCCGCCGGCGCCGTGCGCGGTGGGCGCCCCGGACGTGGGACGGCGACGCAGCAGCTGCTGGGCAAGACTGGGTGACGAGGGTGCCATAGTGCCTCCTGTGACCGGGCGAAATCTATCGGCTATTGGCCAGCGCATCGGCGAACTGGTCTATCGCCCAATCGATTTCGTCCTCGGTGATGACAAGGGGTGGTGCAAACCGGAGAGTCGCGCCATGCGTGTCCTTCACTAAGACGCCACACTCTGCCATGCGCAGACTGATTTGTCTTCCGGTTGCCACATTCGGATCGATGTCGACCCCGGCCCACAGCCCCAGCGAACGCACCTCGGTGACGCCATGGCCGATCAGGGCGTCGAGACGCCTTCGCAGGTGTCCGCCCAGAACGGCTGCCCGGCGCTGGAACTCGCCACGCTCCAGGATTGCCACGACGGTGGATCCGATGGCCGCGGCCATCGGATTACCGCCGAAGGTGGAACCGTGCTCGCCCGGATGCAGCACGCCGAGTACGTCGGTATCGGCGACCACGGCTGACACCGGAACCACGCCGCCCCCGAGTGCCTTGCCCAGCAGGTACACATCCGGGACCACGTTCCAGTGGTCGCATGCAAACATCCGGCCGGTGCGTGCGAGCCCGGCCTGGATCTCGTCGGCGATGAACAGAACATTGTTCTCGGTGCACATTGCGCGGACCGCGGGGAGGTAGTCGTCGGGCGGGATGACGATGCCGGCTTCACCCTGAATGGGTTCGAGGAGGACGGCGACGGTGTTGTCGTCGATTGCCCGTGCCAGGGCGTCGATATCTCCGAACGGGACAACACGGAACCCGGGAGTGAACGGGCCGAACCCGCCGCGCGCCGTCTCGTCGGAGGAGAAGCTCACGATGCTGATGGTTCGACCGTGGAAATTGTTGTGTGCCACCACGATATTGGCTTGTCCTGCGGGCACTCCCTTGACATCGGTGCCCCACTTGCGCGCAACCTTGATGCCACTCTCCACAGCCTCGGCCCCGGTGTTCATCGGTAGCACCATGCCCTTGCCGCAGAGGCGGGCGAGATCGCGGCAGAACCTGCCGAGACGATCGGAATGAAACGCCCGGCTCACCAGGGTCACCGTGTCGAGCTGTGCGTGCGCGGCCGCGAGGATCTCGGGGTTCCCGTGGCCGAAGTTCACCGCCGAGTAGGCAGCCAGGCAATCCAGATACCGCTTGCCGTCCACGTCCTCGATCCAGGCGCCCTCGGCGCGGTGAGCGACGACCGGTAACGGCGCATAGTTGTGCGCGCCGTACTGTTCGGCCAACTCGATGTACTCAGAACTCTTGTAGGAATCGGGCGACATGCCGGGAGCCTGTTCCGTGGTGGTCACGAGTGCAGCTCCAGTGTGCAGCATTTCACCGATCCGCCACCCTTGAGTAGTTCGGAAAGGTCGATGCCGACCGGTTCGAAGCCGGCGGCACGGAGCTGTTCGGCGAATCCGGTAGCCGCGGCGGGCAGCATGACGTGGCGACCGTCGGAGACGGCGTTCATTCCGAGGACGCAGGCATCGTCCGAGCTGGCGATGATCGCGTTGGGGTACAGGAACCGCAGCCTGGCTTGTGAGGCCTCACTGAACGCCTGCGGGTAGTACGCCACGGTCTGCGGATCCAGCACGGCCAGCGCCGTATCCAGGTGATAGAAGCGCGGGTCGACGAGCTCCAGTGTGACGACGGGAATGTCGAGCATCCGTGCCACCTCGATGTGCGATCTGGCATCGGTGCGAAAACCCGTGCCCGCCAGCATGGTCTCGCCTGCCAGTAGAAAGTCGCCCTGTCCCTCGTTGGTGTAGCGCGAGTGCATGGGGCGCAGTCCATGCGCATGCATCCATTCGGCATGTGCGGCAGATTCACCCGCGCGCTCCGCGTGCGTGAATCGCGCGACAACAGCCTTGCCCCGCAACACGATTCCACCGTTAGCCGCGTAGACCATGTCCGGTAGACCGGCCACCGGGGGCAGGATGTCCACCGTGTGCCCGAGACGTTCGTAGGTGGCGCGCAACGCATCCCACTGCGCGACTGCGAGCGTGGGGTCGACGGGATTGGATACGTCCATCCAAGGATTGATCGCGTATTCGACTGTGTAATACGTCGGCGGCACCATCACGTAGTGACGTGTCGTCGGTGTTCTGTCTGAATGTTGGATAGGGGAGCCGGCCGGGTGTCCACCCTCGTGCACAACGGTCATGTGGTGAGCGTATGAGAGGTGCTTCCTGCAATCAATCTCCATACGTTGTCTGGTGGAGTGCGATCCATTGCGTCTAGATGGTCAATTTGGCATTCTATTGCAGGAATAGATGGGATCGCCGGAGGAGGATCGCGAATGGCCGAGCTCGATGCCACCGATGAGCGGATCGTGACGCTGTTGATGCGCAATGCTCGAGCGACGTTCGCCGAGATCGGCGAGGAGGTGAACCTGTCGGCACCCGCCGTCAAGCGTCGTGTCGATCGCCTGGTCGCGACGGGGGTGATCAAGGGTTTCACCACCGTGGTGGATCGCGCTGCCGTCGGATGGAATACCGAGGCCTACGTTCAGGTCTACTGCCAGGGCACCATCACCCCGGAAGCCCTGCGGCGGGCGTGGATCGATATTCCCGAAGTGGTGAGCGCGGCAACGGTGACCGGAACCTCCGACGCGATGTTGCGCGTGCTTGCCCGCGATATTCAGCACCTCGAGCGCGCGCTGGAACGCATCCGTGCCAGTGGGGACATCGACCGCACCGAGAGCATCGTGGTGCTCTCCAACCTGGTGGACCGAGCGCAGGTCCAGGGGTAGGAGGCAGGGTCGATATAGGCCTGACACCGCGCATGTCCAGTCGTGTATGAAGTAGACCGTGAGTGATGCGACTGGGAGCGACGCAGAGCAGGGTGTACTGATCATCGGTGGCGGGCTGGGCGCGGTGCGAACCGCCGAGCAGCTGCGCCGCGCGGAGTTCACCGGGCCGATCACCATTGTGAGTGGCGAGACCCATCTGCCCTACGATCGCCCGCCGCTATCCAAAGACGTCCTGCGTGATGCGGAGAAGAGCATCGACGCCGTCGTACTCAAGCCACGAGAGTTCTATGACGAGAAGCAGATCGAGCTGCGACTCGGTGCGAGGGTAGTGGCATTGGATCCCGCCGCTCGCACGGTCACGCTGGATGACGGAACCACGCTGCAGTACGGGGAAGTCATCATCGCGACCGGCCTCGTTCCCCGGCGTATTTCCGCATTCCCCGACTTGGACGGCATCCACGTCCTGCGGACCGCCGACGACAGCTTCGCATTGCGGGGAGACGCCGCCAATGCGCGGCGCGCGGTGATTGTCGGGGCGGGCTTCATCGGATGCGAGGTCGCATCAACATTGCGGGCCAACGGGGTTGACGTGGTTCTGGTCGAACCGCAGCCGGCCCCGCTGCTCGCCGCGATCGGTCAGCAGCTCGGTGACCTGGTCGCCCGGCTGCACCGCAACGAGGGTGTCGATGTTCGAGTGGGTGTCGGAGTGGACGCCGTGGAGGGCGAGGAGCGCGTCCGGTCCGTCACGCTGTCGGACGGCACGAGACTGGACGCCGATCTCGTCGTGCTGGGGATCGGGAGCCGGCCCGCGACAGACTGGCTCGACGGATCCGGTGTCCAGGTGGACAACGGCGTGGTGTGCGATGCCGTTGGCCGTACCGCCACCCCGCATGTCTGGGCGCTGGGTGATGTCGCCGCATGGGCAGATGCTGCCGGGCTTCCCAGTCGAGTAGAGCACTGGAGCAACGTTGCCGAGCAGGTTCGCGCGCTTGTGCCAGCGTTGCTTGGGCAGGAGCCCGCCGCTAATGCCGCTGCCGTGCCGTACTTTTGGAGTGATCAGTACGACGTGAAGATTCAGTCGCTCGGCCATCTGGGAGGCTCGGATACCGTGCATCTCATCTCCGACGACGGTCGCAAGTTCCTGGCGTACCTGGAGCGCGATGGCGTACTGACCGGAGTTGTCGGCTGTGGGATGGCCGGCCCGGTGATGAAGATGCGGGCCAAGATCGCGGCGGGGACGCCCATCGCCGAGGTACTGGAGTAGCGAGACTTAGCGGAGGGCTCGCAACCCCGCCTCGGCGGCGTCGAAGCCCTTGCCGAGTAGCGCGGTAAGGGCCGAAGATTCATCGGCGAGCCATTGTTCGTAGGCGGCAAGCGCCACGCCGAGCAGTGTCCAGCCAACGGTCTGCGGCAAGAGGGCGGCGGGATCCGCGCCGCTGCGTTTGGCCACAAACTGCGCGATGACATCACGCCAGCCCGTATACATCAGCATCGAATACGCCTGTAGTGCTGGGATCTCCAGAATCAGTCTCATCCGCATACGGTGTCGCGGGGCTTCGTCGGCCGGAAAGTCGTTGAATGTCAACAACGCCTGACGCAGCGCGGTGCTGGTATCCACCGTGTCCGGAGTCTCGTCCAGCAGCGCACGCATCACCTCCAAATGAGAATCGAAATCGCCCCACACGATTGCGTTCTTGGAGCTGTAGTACCGAAACACCGTGCGCCGCGCGATGCCGGCCGCCGCGGCGATGTCGTCGACGCTGACGTCGTCGAAGCTGCGCTGCGTGAACAGCGCCATGGCAACCGCGGTGATCTCGTCCCGTGTTGTGGAAGGGCGTCGTCCTACGCGCGCCGGCTGCGCATTCATGCCGAGAACTCCGCCATTTCCTGACACCCTCTTCCCTTTCTGCACTCGATGCCATTATTATCGTGATCGTTGCCACAGTCCAGACTCACAAGGGAGTGAACAGATGGCCGAGCCCACCACTGTCGCCGGACAGACCACCGACACCGAGCTGGTGCAGGAATCGCTGGTCGAAGAGGTATCGATCGACGGGATGTGCGGCGTCTACTGAGACGCCCCACCTCCATGAGCGCCATGATTGACGAGGCGCCCGCCGGTTTCGACTGGACCCGGCCCTGGCAGTTACACCCCCAGGTGTCGTTGCGCCCGGAGCCGTTCGGGGCGCTGCTCTACCACTTCGGCACCCGCAAGCTGTCCTTCCTGAAGAACCGCACTCTGCTGCAGATCGTGCAATCCCTCACCGACCACAGCAGCGCCGAGAATGCTTGGCGGGCCGCTGGTGTCGAGGAGGCTCAGGTTGCCGCGTACCAGCGTGCCCTGGCTGTATTGGCGGATTCGAAGATGATCGTGACCCGAGAGGACGCCCGATGAGCGCTCCCGCAGTGCCCCGCCTCAATGTCGCCGCCGTTGCGGCTCCGAGACTGGTGGATCAGTTCGAGCAGGGACTGGATGCCCCCATCTGCCTCACCTGGGAGCTGACATACGCCTGCAACCTTTCCTGCGTGCATTGCCTGTCATCGTCGGGCAAGCGCGATCCACGTGAGCTGTCCACCGGGCAGTGCAAGGACATCATCGACGAGCTCGAACGCATGCAGGTGTTTTACGTGAACATCGGCGGCGGCGAACCCACTGTGCGATCGGACTTTTGGGAACTCGTTGACTACGCGACCGAGCATCACGTAGGAGTCAAGTTCTCGACCAACGGCGTGCGCATCACCGAGGAGGTGGCGGCGCGGCTGGCCGCGAGCGACTACGTCGATGTACAGATCTCGCTGGATGGTGCGACGGCGGAGGTCAACGACGCGGTGCGCGGTGCGGGATCGTTCGCCATGGCGGTACGCGCGCTGGAGAACCTTGCCGCCGCCGGATTCAAGGACGCCAAGATCTCGGTGGTGGTTACCCGTCACAACGTGGACCAGCTCGACGAATTCGCGGATCTAGCCGCAAAATACGGTGCCACACTGCGGATTACACGACTACGTCCGTCCGGTCGTGGCGCCGATGTGTGGGACGAGCTCCACCCCACCCCGGCGCAACAGCGCCAGCTCTATGACTGGCTGGTGCTCAATGGTGAGCGGGTGCTTACGGGCGATTCCTTCTTCCACCTGTCGGCATACGGCGACGGGTCCGGGGGTTTGCCGGGCCTGAACATGTGTGGCGCCGGACGGGTGGTGTGTCTGATCGACCCGGTGGGCGATGTCTATGCCTGCCCATTCGCCATCCATGACCGATTCCGTGCCGGAAATGTGGTGTCCGATGGTGGATTTGATGCGGTGTGGAAACACTCGCAGCTGTTCAACGAGCTACGTGAGCCACAATCCGCGGGCGCCTGCGGCAGTTGCGGGCATTACGACAGCTGTCGGGGTGGCTGCATGGCGGCCAAGTTCTTCACCGGGTTGCCGATGGACGGGCCCGACCCGGAATGCGTGCAGGGCTACGGAGAGGCGGCCCTGGCCGCCGATCGCGTAGTACCCAAACCCAGTGGGGACCATTCGCATTCGAAGGGCAAGCGCGCTCCGTCAGCGGGGCCCGTCGCCCTGACCCTGACGCGTCGGCCACCTTCGCGCGCCTGCGATGAGAACCCGATTTCCAACCTACGAGCAGGACGGTAGATGGCCCGCAACACATGGTTCGAGACGGTCGCGATCGCCCAGCAGCGGGCCAAGAAGCGACTGCCGAAGTCCGTCTACAGCTCCCTGATCTCGGCCAGTGAAAAAGGGCTGACCGTCAGTGACAATGTCGAGGCGTTCGGAGAGCTCGGATTCGAGCCCCATGTCGTCGGCATTCAGCCGGATCGTGAGCTATCGACAACCGTTCTGGGGCAAGAGATCTCCCTGCCGGTGATGATCTCGCCGACCGGTGTTCAGGCCGTCGACCCCGACGGTGAGGTGGCGGTGGCGCGTGCCGCTGCCGCGCGCGGCACCGCCATGGGGTTGTCCTCCTTCGCGAGCAAGCCCATCGAGGATGTGGTGGCCGCGAATCCGAAGACGCACTTCCAGATCTACTGGCTGGGCGGGCGTGACGATGTGGCCCAGCGCATCCAGCGCGCGAAAGATGCTGGTGCAGTGGGCCTTATCGCTACTCTTGACTGGAGCTTCTCGCACGGTCGTGACTGGGGCAGCCCGTCCATACCCGAGAAGATGAACCTGCGGGCGATGGTCCGGCTGGCGCCGGAAGTGGTCACGAAACCCGGGTGGCTGTGGTCGTTCGGGAAGAAGATGAACATTCCGGATCTGCGGGTGCCCAACCAGGCGGCCCGGGGCGAGGCCGGACCGCCGTTCTTCGACGCCTACGGGCAGTGGATGGGTACTCCCGCGCCGACATGGGACGACGTTCAATGGATGCGCGAACAATGGGACGGTCCGTTCATGCTCAAGGGCGTCATGCGCATCGATGACGCTAAAAGGGCTGTGGATTGCGGAGTTTCGGCGATTTCGGTGTCGAATCACGGCGGCAACAATCTCGACGGAACGCCCGCCTCGATCCGCGCGTTGCCGGGCATCGCCGAGGCCGTCGGTGGTGATGTCGAGGTGCTTCTGGATGGCGGCATTCGGCGGGGCAGCGATGTCGTCAAGGCGTTGGCCCTTGGTGCGCGTGCGGTGATGATCGGCCGGGCGTATCTGTGGGGTCTGGCGGCCTCGGGGCAGGCCGGGGTCGAGAACGTTCTGGACATCATGCGTGGCGGCATCGACTCGGCGCTGATGGGCCTCGGCAAGAAGTCTGTGCACGAGCTATCCCCAGATGACCTTCTCATCCCTGAGGGCTTTGCCCGGGGCCTCGGACGGCACTAGTTCAGCGCATCGCGAATTGAACACGGCGTCGGCAGAGTCGATGGGGCGGCAGGGACTGGCGTGACAACAGGTGCGAAAGAGCGCGTAGCACCTAAGCCGACGGCCAGCAAGGATGTAAAGACCTCACTTGGGTGCGCCAACTTTGGATGCATTTGACGTGAATTCGGCCTACCATCGGCGGGTGGCTGTTCCGACTGTCTTGAGCACCGCCATCTCTCCGGAGCTCGCAGACGAGGCCATCACGCTGTTCACTCCGCTTGGCTCGACCGAACAACACGGGCCGCACTTGCCGTTGGATACCGATACCCGGATTGCCGGTGCTGTGGCTACCGCTGCGGCCGAGGAACTCGCGTCCGATGCGGGTGCGGGCCGGACGGCTCTCGCCCCTGCCATCGCGTACGGGTCCAGTGGAGAACATCAGTCCTTCGCTGGGACCATCTCGATCGGTACCGCGGCGCTGACCCAGGTCCTCGTGGAGTACGGCAGATCGGCCACCCAGTGGTGCCGACGCATCGTCTTCGTGAACGGTCACGGCGGCAACGTCGAGGCGACGGTCTCCGCGGTGCGGCTCCTGCGTTCGGAGGGCCGCGATATCGGGTGGTGGGCGTGCGCGGTCGAAGGCGGTGACGCCCACGCTGGGCATGCGGAAACATCTCTGCTGCTACATATTTCACCAGATACCGTCCGGCGGGAGGAAGTGCTCGCCGGAAACTCGGCGCCGCTGCATGAGCTGATGGCACCGATGCGTGCGGGCGGAGTGGCGGCCGTGAGCGCGATCGGTGTGCTCGGAGATCCGACGACGGCCAGCAGCCAGGACGGCGCGCGGATGCTCGCGGCGATGACCCGACGCTGCGCCGACGCGGTGCGCCGCTGGCTACCCGATGCCGACGGGCGGCTGGTATGACCACGAGCGACGACGCGGCGCAGGGCGCGTCCGCACCACACGGACGGCTACCCGACGGATTCGCGGTTCAGGTGGATCGACGAGTTCGGGTTCTCGACGAGGGTTCGGCGCTGCTGGGTGGCTCGCCGACTCGGCTCCTGCGATTGGCCCCGGCGGCGCGCACGCTGCTTTCCGGCGGACGGCTTGAGGTGCGCGATGCGACGAGCGCTCAGCTCGCCCGGACGCTGCTGGATGCGACCGTTGCGCATCCGCGCCCGACAGGCGGGCCGGGCTATCGAGACGTGACCGTCGTTATTCCTTGTCGTAACAACGGATTTGGATTGCGTCGACTGTTGCGCGCCCTGCGTGGAATGCGCGTGATAGTCATCGATGACGGTTCCACCATTCCGATCGTGGAGTGCGAGCTGGAGGGCATGCACTGTGACGTGCGGGTGGTGCGCCACGCCGACAGTCAGGGTCCCGCGGCGGCCCGCAACACCGGACTGAAGTTGGCGACCACGGATTTTGTCGCCTTCCTCGATTCGGACGTGGTGCCCAGGCGCGGCTGGCTGGAGGGGCTGCTGGGACACTTCAGCGATCCGGCGGTGGCCCTGGTCGCTCCGCGGATTGTCGGATTGGTGTTGAGCGACAATGCGATTGCCCGGTATGAGGCGGTCAGGTCCTCGTTGGATCTCGGTCTCCGTGAGGCGCCGGTCGTACCGTACGGCCCGGTGTCGTACGTCCCCAGTGCGGCCATCGTGGTGCGGCGGGCCGCGATTGACGAGATTGGCGGGTTCGACGAGTCGCTGCAGTGCGGTGAGGACGTGGATCTGTGCTGGCGGCTGATCGAGGCGGGGTCGCGGCTGAGGTATGAACCCGTGTCCCATGTGGCACATGACCATCGGCTCACCCTTCGAGAATGGTTCGCGCGCAAGACATTTTATGGAAAGAGCGCGGCGCCGTTGTCGACGCGCCATCCCGACAAAGTCGCGCCGATGGTCATCTCGAGGTGGACGCTGCTGGTGTGGATTCTCGTGGCGGTGGGCTCAGGGATGGGCTATCTGGCCGCTGCGGGCATGGCTGCGCTCGCGGCGGGGCGCGTGGCGCGGACTCTCCGGGGAGTGGATACCCCGCCACGGGATGTCGTCAGGGTCGCTGCCCAGGGTGTGGGCGGCGCGGCGCTGCAGATCGCGTCGGCGCTGTGCCGTCATTACTGGCCGTTGGCGTTGGTGGCCGCCGCGCTGTCGCGGCGCAGCCGCCAGGTGCTCGTGGTGGCAGCGATTGTCGACGGCGTAGTGGATTGGATGAAGCGCAACGACAATTCGGCTTCGCCCGATGATCGGATCGGCCTGCTCGAGTACGTGCTGCTGAAGCGTCTCGACGACATCGCCTATGGGATTGGCCTGTGGTCCGGGATCGTGCAGGAGCGCGATCTCGGTGCGCTCCGACCGGAACTACGGCCCTGAGCAGGCCGATACACGCGGATGTGCTCATCGTGGGCGCAGGCAGCGCGGGATCGATTCTGGCCGGGTGCCTCTCCGAGGATCCGTCGTTCCGGGTGGTGCTGGTCGAGGCGGGGCCAGCGTCCTCCGCGGACGAGGACGGCGTACGCGACGGGTACCGCCTCCCGATTGGTCCCGACAGTCAGATAGCCACCTACTACTGGGCGACGCTGACATCCACGGGTGATCAGGCGGAGCTGGTGCGGGGATCGGTGGTGGGCGGCTCCGGCGCGATCAACGGCGGCTACTTCGTGCGTGGCCGGCCCGCGGATTTTGACGGATGGTCGGTGCCGGGATGGGCCTGGGCGGATGTTCGTGATCACTTCCGCGCGATGGAGACCGACCGCGACTTTCGGGACCATCCGTTACATGGGTCGTCGGGGCCCATACCGATCGGCCGGAAGCACGAACAAAGCAGTGCTGGAAGGGAATTGACGGAGCTCGCGGTCAAGGGCGGATACCCGGTGGTGGCGGACCTGAATGGCAAGGCCGGCGTCGGGGTGGGGCTGGTGCCGCTCAACATCGATAGCGGGATGCGGGTTGGGCCCGCGCGCGCCTATCTGGAGGGGGCGGGCTGGCGGCCTAATCTCGCGGTGTACTCCGGTACCCGCGCACTGCGGGTTCTCTGCGGCGCCGGGCGGGCCACTGGGGTGCAGGTGGCGGTCGGAAATTCGGTGCGGACGCTGACCGCCGATCGAATCATCTTGAGTGCGGGGGCGATTGAGACCGCAAAGCTGCTGTTGCTGTCGGGGATCGGGCCCGCGGATGACCTGCGTGCGGTGGGGGTTCAGCCCGTGGTCGACCTGCCCGGCGTCGGTACGCGGCTGATGGACCACGCGGAATGGGTGCTGGACACGGGTGACGAGGGGCAGCAAGGCTATCCGGTTCTGGACACCGTGTTGCACACCGATCGTCAGATGGGCATCGAAATACGGCCGTATACAACCGGATTCGCAGCCATGGCAGGGGTGGCACTGAGCGGCGCGGATGCCCGGCAGATCGGTGTCGCGTTGATGACGCCAAGGTGTCGCGGCCGGCTTGAGCTACGTTCGACCGATCCCGCGGCGCCGGTGTACATCGACTTGAGGTATGACAGCGAACCCGTAGACATGGATCGCTTGCGCGACGGCGTGCGTCTGGTATCCGAGCTGTACGGACGGCGGTTCGGTGGCCCGCGGTGGTCCACGTCGCAGCATCTGTGCGCGACCGCCCCGATGGGCAATGACGAGGACAAGCATGCGGTCGTCGACAAGTACTGTCGCGTCAGGGGAATCGATGGGCTGTTCGTCATCGATGGGTCGATCATGCCGACCATTCCGAGCCGAGGGCCAGCGGCCACGATCGCGATGATCGGGCATCGCGCGGCCCAGTTTGTTGCGTGGTCGTAACGGGAGCGCGAATCTTGGCGTCTACCGCACGCGCGCACGTCATCGGTCGCACAATTGGACGATGTCAACTCCCGATGACGCCGTCAGTTCACGTACGGAGGCGCCGCTTGATCATGCCGGCGTCCAATCACACCTCGAAGGTGCCGACTACCTCGCCCGGCGGCAGCTGAGATCGGGCACCGCGGGCTGGGTACTGCTGGCCGGGCTCGGCGTGAGCTACGTGATTTCCGGAGACTATGCGGGCTGGAACACCGGGCTGAGCAAGGGCGGTTTCGGCGGGATGGCCATCGCGGCCGTCGTCATCGCCGCGATGTATCTGTCGATGGTGCTCAGCATGGCGGAGATGTCGTCGGCATTACCCACCGCGGGCGGCGGGTACACCTTCGCCCGGCGTGCGATGGGCCCCTGGGGCGGATTCGCCACTGGGACGGCGATTCTCATTGAGTATGCGATCGCGCCGGCCGCCATCGCCACTTTCATCGGAAGTTACGTCGAATCACTGCATCTGTTCGGTCTCAAGGACGGGTGGTGGATCTATCTGGCGGTGTACGCGATTTTCATCGGCATCCACCTCAGCGGTGCCGGTGAGGCGCTCAGGACGATGTTCATCATCACCGGGATCGCGCTCGTCGGCCTCATCACCTTTGCCATCGGAGCTGTCGGCCGATTCGACGCGCATAACCTCACGGACATTCCCGTCGATGAAACAGCAACGGGTGCATCGGCATTCCTGCCCTACGGATATTTGGGAATCTGGGCGGCGGTGCCGTTCGCGATCTGGTTGTTCCTGGCGATCGAGGGCGTACCGCTGGCCGCCGAAGAAGCCCGCGATCCCGCCAAGAACATCCCGCGCGGCATTGTGATGGCCATGCTGGTGCTCGTCATCACCGGTACTGCCGTGCTGATCTTGGTGCCGGGCGCGGGCGGTGCCGAAGCGATGGGGCAGTCCGGGAATCCCTTGGTCGAGGCGCTCGGAACCACCACGGTGGCCAAGGCGGTCAATTACATCGGGCTGGCCGGACTCATCGCCAGCTTCTTCTCCATTGTCTACGCCTACAGTCGCCAGACCTTTGCGTTGTCCCGGGCAGGCTACCTACCTACCGGGTTGTCGGTCACCAACAGCCGGAAGGCTCCGGTACTGGCGCTGATCGTGCCGGGAATCATCGGATTCCTGTTGTCGCTCAGCGGTAAAGGCGCGATGTTGCTCAACATGGCGGTTTTCGGTGCGGCGCTGAGCTATGTGCTGATGATGGTGAGCCATATTGTGCTGCGTATTCGCGAGCCGGAGATGCAGCGGCCATACCGCACCCCCGGTGGCATCGTCACCAGCGGGTTCGCGCTGGTGATCGCCTGTGCTGCGGTGGTGGCGACCTTCATCGTCGATACCACCGCAGCTTTTGCCACGTTCGGCGTATTCATCCTGTTTATGGCGTATTTTGGGTTGTATAGCCGTCACCGTTTGGTGGCGAACTCCCCGGATGAGGAGTTCGCGGCGCTTGCAGAAGCCGAGAACGAACTGAAATAGGCACATTATGAGTACCTTTCGCCACATCGTGGGGCCGGTCACGTACCAGTTCGGGTCGCTCGCCGAAGTTCTGGCGAAGGCCTCGCCGCCTCGGTCCGGTGACGAGCTCGCGGGCTGTGCGGCGCAGTCGGACGCCGAGCGGGCCGCCGCGCGCTGGGTGCTCGCCGAGGTACCGCTCGCGGACTTCCTGTCCGAGGAGATTGTTCCGTACGACACCGACGAGGTCACCCGGCTGATCATTGACAGTCACGATGCGGAGGCCTTCGCGGTGATCTCGCATCTCACCGTCGGCGATTTCCGCGATTGGTTACTGGAGACCATCACTAAACCCCATGGGGCGCAGTCGCTCAAGGATATTTCGCCCGGGTTGACCCCAGAGATGGTGGCGGCCGTCAGCAAGCTGATGCGCAATCAGGACCTCATTGCCGTCGGTGCCGCGGTGCGCAACCATAGTGCTTTTCGTACGACCATCGGACTGCCGGGCACGTTGGCGACCCGGTTGCAGCCCAATCACCCCACCGACGACGCGCGCGGTATTGCCGCCGCGACCCTCGACGGTCTGCTCCTGGGGTGCGGCGACGCCGTCATCGGCATCAACCCGGCGACCGATTCCCCGCATGCCGCAGCCGACCTGCTGCGCCTCATCGACGACATCCGCTTGAGATTCGACATCCCCACACAGTCGTGCGTGCTCGCGCACGTGACCACCACGATGGAGCTTATCGAGCGAAATCTGCCGGTGGACTTGGTGTTCCAGTCGATCGCTGGCACCGAAGGCGCTAACGAGAGTTTTGGGGTCAACCTGGCGCTGCTGCGTGAGGCGAATGAGGCCGGGCGTTCGTTGGCGCGGGGCACCGTGGGTAACAACGTTATGTATCTGGAGACAGGCCAGGGCTCGGCGCTCTCCGCCGGGGCGCATATCGGGGTGGGTGGCGTTGCGGTAGACCAGCAGACGCTGGAGGCCCGAGCGTATGCGGTCGCGCGCGAGGTGGAACCACTCCTGGTCAATACCGTCGTGGGATTTATTGGGCCGGAATATCTTTACGACGGGAAGCAGATCATCAGGGCTGGTCTGGAGGATCACTTCTGCGGCAAGCTGCTGGGGCTCCCGATGGGAGTGGATGTCTGCTACACCAATCACGCCGAGGCCGATTCGGATGACATGGACGTCCTGCTCACGGTGCTCACGGCCGCGGGGGTCGCGTTTGTCATCGCGGTGCCCGGGGCCGACGATGTCATGCTCGGCTACCAGAGCCTGTCCTTCCATGATGCGCTGTTCGCGCGCCGCACTTTCGGCTTGCGACCTGCCCCGGAGTTCAACGACTGGCTTGAACGCATGGGCATGCTGGAACGGGATGGGGGGCTGCGTGAAATCGCGGTCAACGACTCGCCGTTACGGGCCCTGCTATGAGTGATGTCGCGAACAACGGAGCGGCGCACGATATCTGGGATACCTTGCGCCGATCCACGCAGTCACGAATCGGGTTGGGACGCAGCGGTGATGCACTGCCCACCACGCGAGTCCTGGAGTTCGGGACCGCGCACGCTGCCGCTCGTGACGCGGTGCATACGCCCCTGGACGCGGGTGCCCTGGCAGGCCGGATCGACGGGCTCGGATTGGGCACGCCGCTGCTGGTGACCAGCCGGGCAGGCGATCGGTCCGAGTACCTGCGCCGCCCGGACCTGGGCCGGACGCCTGCCGATGGCGCGCTGGATTCGTTTGCGGATTCCGCCGCCGATATCGGCATCGTGCTGGCCGACGGTTTGTCTCCGCGGGCCCTCGATGACCACGGGGTTCAGCTGTTACAGGCGCTACACCAGCGACTTCGCGGATATTCGATCGCCCCGCTCGTCATCGCGACACAGGCGCGGGTTGCCCTCGGTGACCACATTGGCGTCGCACTTGGCGTCGACACCGTCCTGGTGCTCATCGGGGAACGTCCCGGACTCTCCGTCGCCGACAGCGTCGGGATATACCTCACGCACAATCCTGTTGTCGGATGCAGTGACGCACAACGTAATTGCGTGTCCAACATCCATCCGCCGGAAGGATTGGGCTACGACCAGGCGGCGCAGGTCGTTGCCGCCCTGGTGGCGGGCGCACGGGAGATCGGCCGATCAGGTGTTGCCCTCAAGGACATGACGGGTGCGGATAGTCAGATCGAGGGATCTGGGCCCGCTCTGTCCACGTAGCGGGGCGGCCCTCCGGGGCCAACCGGGTGGTTGGTTACCATCGGCTCATGGCCCTCGACCCTCGCACGCCGGTCCTCGTCGGTACCGGACAGGTCAACCAGCGGACAGACGCCGATACCCCGTTCTCCGAGATCGCCGAGCCCATCGATCTTATGGAGCGAGCGGCCCGGCTGGCGGCCGAGGATGCGGGGGCGGCTGATCTGCTCACCGCCATCGACACGGTGTCCGTGGCGAACATCTTCTCCTGGAAGTATCGCGACCCCGGGGTACTGCTCGGTGAACGTCTGGGTGCGGCGCCCAAGCGCACGTTCTACACCGGGCCCAGCGGCAACTCGCCGCAGCTGTTGGTTAACCACGCGGCCGCGGACATTCTTGCCGGGGACGCCGACGTGGTTCTCATCGGTGGCGCGGAGATGTGGCGGTCGCGCAATAAGATGATGGCTACCGGTGTACAGCCCACGTGGACCACTCAAGATGAATCCATCGCCGAACCAACCATTCTCGGCGGGCGTATGGATCAGGTGGGTGGCGCCGAGACCGCCATTGGCCTGATCTCTCCCGGCCACGTGTACCCGCTGTTCGAGCAGGCGATTCGGGTCGCCAACGGTGTATCCGTCGTCGACCATCGCGCCGCGATTGCTCAGTTGTGGCAGCGCTTCAACGCCGTGGCCGTGAACAACGTGCATGCCTGGTCTAACGATGCGTACACCGCCGAGGAGATCGCCACTCCCGGTCCGGACAATCGGTGGATCAGCTCGCCGTACACCAAGCTGATGAACTCCAACAACATGGTCGAGCAGGGGGCGGTACTGCTGCTCACCTCGCTAGAAACGGCGCAACGGCTCCGAATCCCGAAGGATCGCTGGATATTTCCGCTCGCCGGCAGCCAGGCCAACGACACCTTCGCGCTCAGTGAACGCGATGAACTGCATCGGTCTCCGGCCATCCGCCTTGCGGGTAAGCGCGTCTTCGATATCGCCGGTCTGGGAACCGATGGCGTGGACCTGATCGACATCTATTCGTGTTTCCCCTCGGCGGTGCAGGTCGCGGCCACCGAGCTGGGGCTGGCGCTCGATGACCCGGCACGGCCGCTCACGGTCACCGGTGGACTGACGTTCGCCGGCGGCCCGTGGTGCAACTACGTCACCCACTCCATTGCCACCATGGCCGAGCGGCTGCGCGAGCGTCCCGGGGCGAAGGGGCTGATCACGGCCAATGGCGGGTATCTCACCAAGCATGCGTTCGGAATCTACGGAACCGAGCCGCCCGCATCCGGTTTCAGGTACGAGGACGTGCAGTCCGAGGTCGACCGGGAGCCCAGAACCGCGGCGGCCGACGGTTATTCGGGTGCGGCGACCGTCGAGGCCTGGACCGTCAACTATGGACGAGACGGATCGCCGTTCCAGACGTTCGTGAGCGTGCGTACCCCGACCGGGGCGCGTACCTTCGCCAAGATCGACGACCGCGATGCGGCGGCCCAGCTCGTGGACACCGATATCGCCGGTGCGTCAATCGAAGTCGCGGCGGATGGTTCCGCGCGGCTTAACTGATAGTCGCCGTCACCGCAGGGCGTAGCGGATCGGCAGGTGTTTGATACCGCCGACGAATATGGTCGACGTCCGCTCGACATTCCCATCGATCTCGATGGACTCCAGCCGGGGGAGTAGCGCCGAAAAGAAGCTGTTGACCTCCATCCGGGCCAGTGCCGCTCCTAGGCAGAAGTGCACACCGAACCCGAATGCCAAGTGTTTGTTGGGGTCTCGTCCCACGTCGAAGGTGAACGGACTGGCGAAGGTGTCCTCGTCGCGGTTACCCGAGGGGTAGGACAGCAGCACCGAATCGCCTTCGGCGATGGGTACTCCACGAATCTCGGTATCGGCGGTCGCTGTTCGCATAAATTCCTTGACCGGTGTCACCCAGCGGATCATCTCGTCGACCGCCAGGGGCATGAGCTCGGGGTTCTCGCGCAGTCGAGCGAGCTGGTCTGGATGCTGCAGAAGTGCTTCCAGCCCACCGGCAATCGTGGCACTGGTGGTGTCGTGTCCGGCGGTGGCGATGATTGTGTAGTACGACGCGATGTCGACATCGGAGAGCGGCTCACCATCAACCTTGGCGTTCGCGATGGTCGACGCCAGGTCGCCGGTGGGGTTTTCACGCCGGGATGCGGTGAGCCCGCTGAAGTATCCGAAGAAATCCAGTAGCGCCAGCAGTTGCTCCTCCGGAGTTGCACCGCGCTGGAATTCCGTGTCGTCGCCGCCGAAGAGTTCCTGGGTGAGCTTGAGCATCCGGTCGAAATCCGATTCGGGAATGCCGAGCAGCGACATGATGACGTAGAGGGGAAAGTGCACGGCGACATCCTGGGCGAAGTCGCAGGTTCCGCCGGCCTCCATCAGCTTGTTCACATATCGTGCGGCCAGCTCGTCGGTGCGGATCTTCATGTCCCGCATTGCCTTTGGCCGAAACCAGTCGGCTCCGATGGCGCGCAGAACGCGGTGTTTGGGGTCGTCGATATGGACAAGGGTTTTGAGCTCGATGCCCATCGCCGCCTGCCGGTCGAGCTCGGCTTCCTGCTCGAGGTTCATCAACAGCGGACGCGGTTCGTTGATCCAGAGCGTGTTGTCGCGCTCGACGTCCATGATGTCGTCGTGCTTGGTGACCGCCCAGAACGGTCGGTAGTTGTCGGTAACGACCTTCGCCACGGGTTGTTCACGCCGTAGCAGGGTCAGCGCGTCGTGCAGACGGGGCTCGTCTGCGTAAGCGGTCGGATCGGCCAAGAGTCGGCCGGCGTCTTCGATTTCGGATAGTGCAGTGGCCATAGCCGGAGTGTGCGCGCGGCACACCATAGATTTGGCCGTAACGGCCGAATCGGGCCGCCGGATGCGGGCTAGGCGGGGGTCACCCAGGTGGTGATCTCTGCCTTCACCACTTCCTTGCCGTCGCGGTCGGTGATGCTGATCGGCACAACGACATCGGTGCCCTCGGTGATCGAGGCGAAGTCGAGGCCCTCCAGCTTGGCGACCGCGCGTAGCGAGGTGGTGGCCTTGCCGAGGTACTGCACGTTCATCGCCTTGGGAATCCAGCGATGCGAGGACGGGGTGGTGGCCTCCATCAGCATCCCCATCGCGACCTCGGCCAGGTTGCACGCGGCGATCGCGTGGAAGGTCTTGAGGTGGTTGTAGACGAAGTACCACTTGGGGGCGGTCACCTCGCAGTAGCCCGGCTCCATCCGGTGCACGTGCGGCACCACTGAGGCGAAGTAGGGGACACGGGCCATCATGGCGGCGGAGAACAGGGCGGAGCCGCCGGGCTTGTTCTGCAGACGCTGCCAGATTTTGTAGGTCGGAGATGCACTCACGTCACGTACCTTACTCGAAAGTAAGATGACATCGAACACGCACATCAACCAGCTCCTCGATCACGGCCAGAGCTGCGTGCGCTCCCATCCGTCATCAGTGCGCTGATAGCCGATGCGCAGGTGCTTGCGGTCGGGGGAGCCCTGCCAGAACGCGTGCGCGCGGCGCACCCTGGGCATCGACCGTCGAGATCGTCATGGCGTGCGGCTCCGGTACGCCGGCCCGCGCTGCTTGCTCTATCCACTCGACGAACAAGGGGAGCGGTTCGGCGGGGGCGCCATCGATATTGAACGGTGGGGCGCTGCCGGAGAGGACGGGCAGTGCCCGCAGAAATGAACGCCCTCCGTCGGCCTCCGGCCAGCGCACGTCACAACCTCCTCAACGAATCTTGCACTAGCGTTCCAGACGTCTTCGGATTCGCAGGTCAAGGGCTCCCAGTTGGCGCTGCCGGGTGGGTACAGCAGGGATTTGGCCGCAGCCGCGGGATAAGGCATACTGTTCGGGTTGCCGTGAACCGGTTGCGACGCTCTTTGTGGCGCGCGAACGGGTACGGCGAACTACAGCGCCCTTACGGGCGCGTCGGCCCGGTCCAAGCGACGAGAATTTTCGACGCGGACGACTGCGCGCGAGGGCGACACGCCCGACCGCGGGGGTCGGTGAACTAAGACAGGTAAACAGCGGCGGTACCGGGTTGTGCGCTTCGGCGTGCTCCGGACCAGTGATAGTAGAGGTAGGAAGCGTGGCGGGACAGAAGATCCGCATCAGGCTCAAGGCCTACGACCATGAGGCCATTGATGCCTCTGCGCGCAAGATTGTTGAGACGGTGACCCGTACCGGCGCGAGTGTCGTTGGACCTGTGCCGCTGCCAACCGAGAAGAACGTGTATTGCGTTATTCGGTCGCCGCACAAGTACAAGGATTCGCGCGAGCATTTCGAGATGCGCACCCACAAGCGGCTCATCGACATCCTCGACCCGACGCCCAAGACGGTTGACGCGCTTATGCGCATCGACCTGCCGGCCAGCGTCGACGTGAACATCCAGTAGGAGAACCAGAAACCATGGCAAGAAAAGGAATTCTGGGCACCAAGCTGGGTATGACACAGGTGTTCGACGACAACAACCGGGTTGTTCCGGTGACCGTCGTCAAGGCCGGACCCAATGTGGTGACCCGCATCCGCACCCAGGAGCAGGACGGCTACAGCGCCATCCAGCTCGCATTCGGTGAGATCAGTCCGCGCAAGGTGACCAAGCCGGTCACCGGCCAGTTCAGTGCTGCGGGTATCAACCCCCGTCGCCACCTGGCCGAGCTCCGTCTGGACGACGAGGCTGCTGCCGCGGAGTACGAGGTCGGCCAGGAGCTGACCGCCGAGATCTTCAGTGACGGCGCCTATGTCGACGTCACCGGAACCTCGAAGGGCAAGGGCTTCGCCGGAACCATGAAGCGTCACGGCTTCAGCGGTCAGGGCGCGAGCCACGGTGCACAGGCCGTGCACCGTCGTCCCGGCTCGATCGGTGGCTGCGCCACCCCGGGCCGTGTCTTCAAGGGCACGCGGATGTCCGGACGTATGGGTAGCGATCGCGTCACCACGCAGAACCTGGTGGTGCACAAGGTTGATGCTGAGAACGGCGTACTGCTGATCAAGGGTGCCATCCCCGGACGTAAGGGTGGCCTGGTTGTGGTCCGCACCGCTGTCAAGCGAGGTGAGAAGTAGTGTCTGAGGATTTTTTGAAGATCGCAGTCAAGGCTCCGGGTGGCAAGACGGACGGCTCCATCGAGCTGCCGGCCGAATTGTTCGACGCCCCAGCCAATATCGCGCTGCTGCACCAGGTGGTGACCGCTCAGCTGGCCGCAGGCCGTCAGGGCACCCACTCCACCAAGACGCGTGGTCTGGTGTCCGGTGGTGGCAAGAAGCCCTACCGGCAGAAGGGAACCGGCCGTGCCCGTCAGGGTTCGACCCGCGCCCCGCAGTTCGCCGGTGGTGGCGTTGTCCACGGCCCGCAGCCGCGTGACTACAGCCAGCGGACGCCCAAGAAGATGATCGCCGCCGCCCTGCGCGGTGCGCTGTCTGACCGGGCTCGCAACGGCCGGATCCACGCCATCACTGAACTGGTTGCCGGGCAGGAGCCCTCGACCAAGAGCGCCAAGGCGTTCCTGGCCGAGATCACCGACCGCAAGCAGGTGCTGGTGGTGCTGGGCCGCGACGATCTGACTTCGGTCAAGAGCGTCCGGAACCTGCCGAACGTGCATGTGCTGGCCTACGACCAGCTCAACACCTATGACGTGCTGAAGGCCGATGACCTGGTGTTCAGCGTCGAGGCCCTCAACGGCTTCATCAACGCCAAGAAGAAAGAGGAGGTGTCGGCCTGATGGCAACCATCGCTGACCCCCGCGACATCATCCTGGCCCCGGTGATCTCGGAGAAGTCGTACTCGTTGATCGAAGACAACGTGTACACCTTCGTTGTCCACCCGGACTCGAACAAGACGCAGATCAAGATCGCCATCGAGCAGATCTTCAGCGTCAAGGTCTCCTCGGTGAACACCGCCAACCGGCAGGGCAAGCGCAAGCGCACCCGCACCGGTTTCGGACAGCGCAAGAGCACCAAGCGCGCCATCGTCACCCTGGCACCGGGCAGCAAGCCGATCGACCTGTTTGGAGCCCCCGCGTAGTCGGGGAGTAGAGGACTAGAGAAGACATGGCTATTCGCAAGTACAAGCCGACGACCCCCGGTCGCCGCGGCTCGAGCGTCGCCGATTTCTCGGAGATCACTCGCTCGACTCCCGAGAAGTCGCTGGTTCGCCCGCTGCACGGCACCGGTGGTCGTAACGCCCACGGCCGCATCACCACTCGTCACAAGGGTGGCGGCCACAAGCGTGCCTACCGGCTGATTGATTTCCGTCGCCACGACAAGGACGGCGTCAACGCCAAGGTCGCGCACATCGAGTACGACCCCAACCGCACCGCGCGCATCGCGCTGCTGCACTTCCTGGATGGCGAGAAGCGTTACATCATCGCGCCGGTCGGGCTTTCGCAGGGTGACGTGGTGGAGTCGGGCGCCAACGCCGACATCAAGCCGGGCAACAACCTGCCGTTGCGCAATATCCCGACGGGTACCACCGTGCACGCCGTCGAGCTGCGTCCCGGTGGTGGAGCCAAGATGGCCCGCTCTGCCGGTGCCGGTATCCAGCTGCTGGGCAAGGAAGGCGCTTACGCCTCCCTGCGTATGCCCAGCGGTGAGATCCGCCGTGTCGACGTGCGCTGCCGCGCCACCGTCGGCGAGGTCGGCAACGCCGAGCAGGGCAACATCAACTGGGGTAAGGCCGGCCGTATGCGGTGGAAGGGCAAGCGCCCCACTGTCCGTGGTGTCGTGATGAACCCGGTCGACCACCCGCACGGTGGTGGTGAAGGTAAGACCTCCGGTGGTCGTCACCCGGTGAGCCCGTGGGGCAAGCCCGAAGGCCGCACCCGCAAGCCGAACAAGGCGAGCGACAAGCTCATCGTCCGTCGCCGGCGCACCGGCAAGAAGCGCTAGGAGTAAGCGATGCCACGCAGCCTTAAGAAGGGCCCGTTCATCGACGACCATCTGCTCAAGAAGGTCGACGTACAGAACGAGAAGAACACCAAGCAGGTCATCAAGACCTGGTCGCGTCGGTCGACCATCATCCCCGACTTCATCGGCCACACCTTCGCGGTGCATGACGGGCGCAAGCACGTTCCCGTCTTCGTCACCGAAGCGATGGTCGGTCACAAGCTGGGCGAGTTCGCCCCGACGCGGACCTTCAAGGGTCATATCAAGGACGACCGAAAGAGCAAGCGGCGCTAATGACTACAACGACTGAATACCCATCGGCCAAGGCCGTTGCACGGTTCGTGCGGGTCTCGCCGACCAAGGCACGCCGGGTCATTGACTTGGTGCGCGGCAAGCCTGTCGCCGTCGCCATCGACATCCTGCGGTGGGCACCGCAGGCGGCCAGCGAGCCGGTGGCCAAGGTCATCGCCAGCGCTGCCGCCAACGCGCAGAACAACGACGGTCTGGATCCCTCCACCCTGGTGGTGTCGGAGATCTTCGCCGACGAGGGCCCGACCGCTAAGCGCATCCGTCCCCGCGCGCAGGGTCGTGCGTTCCGGATCCGCAAGCGCACCAGCCACATCACCGTGGTGGTGGAGAGCCGTCCCAAGTCCGAGAAGGGCGGTAAGGCCGGAACTTCACAGGCCGCCGCTCGTGCCCGCCGGGCCGAGGGCTCGAAGGCTGCCGCCAACAAGACCACCGCTGAGGCGAAGGGAGGCTCGCGCTAGTGGGCCAGAAGATCAATCCGCACGGTTTCCGGCTCGGTATCACCACCGACTGGAAGTCCCGCTGGTACGCCGACAAGCAGTACGCGGACTATGTCAAGGAAGACGTGGCGATCCGCCGCCTGCTGGCCACTGGCCTGGAGCGTGCCGGCATCGCCAAGGTGGAGATCGAGCGCACCCGTGACCGGGTTCGCGTCGACATCCACACCGCGCGTCCCGGCATCGTCATCGGCCGTCGTGGCACGGAGGCCGACCGCATCCGCGCCGACCTGGAGAAGCTGACCAAGAAGCAGGTGCAGCTGAACATCCTCGAGGTGAAGAATCCCGAGGCTGAGGCACAGCTGGTTGCCCAGGGTGTCGCCGAGCAGCTCTCGAATCGTGTGGCGTTCCGGCGCGCGATGCGCAAGGCCATCCAGTCGGCCATGCGTCAGCCGAACGTCAAGGGCATCCGGGTGCAGTGCTCGGGCCGCCTCGGCGGTGCTGAGATGAGCCGCTCGGAGTTCTACCGCGAGGGTCGGGTGCCGCTGCACACGCTGCGTGCCGATATCGACTACGGCCTGTACGAAGCCAAGACCACCTTCGGCCGGATCGGCGTGAAGGTCTGGATCTACAAGGGCGACATCGTCGGTGGCAAGCGTGAGCTCGCCGCCGCGGTGGCCGCGCCTGCCGGTGACCGTCCGCGCCGTGAGCGTCCGGCCGGTGCCCGTCCGCGTCGTAGCGGCGCATCGGGTACCACCGCGACGAGCACCGAGGCCGGCCGTGCCGCCGCAGAGACCCCTGCCTCGGACGGTGCTAGCGCGCCGTCCGCAGAAACCACGGAGAGCTAAACATGCTGATTCCCCGTAAGGTCAAGCACCGCAAGCAGCATCACCCGAAGAAGAAGGGCACCGCCTCGGGCGGTACCACTGTTGCCTTCGGTGACTACGGCATTCAGGCGCTGGGCCATGCATACATCACGAACCGGCAGATCGAGTCCGCTCGTATCGCCATCAACCGGCACATCAAGCGTGGCGGCAAGGTCTGGATCAACATCTTCCCGGACCGCCCGCTGACCAAGAAGCCTGCCGAAACCCGCATGGGTTCCGGTAAGGGTTCGCCGGAGTGGTGGGTTGCGAACGTCAAGCCCGGTCGTGTGCTGTTCGAGTTGAGCTACCCGAACGAGGAGACCGCCCGCGAAGCTTTGACGCGCGCGATCCACAAGCTGCCGATCAAGGCGCGCATCATCACACGAGAGGAGCAGTTCTGATGGCAGTGGGAATTTCCGCTGGCGAACTGCGGGAAAGCAACGAGGACGAGCTGATCACCAAGCTGCGTGAGTCCAAGGAAGAGCTGTTCAATCTGCGCTTCCAGATGGCCACCGGTCAGCTCGCCAACAACCGTCGGCTGCGTGCGGTGCGCCAGGAGATCGCGCGCATCTACACGGTAATGCGTGAGCGCGAGCTCGGATTGGCCGCAGGACCCGATAGCGAGGACAGCAAGTGAGCGAGACCAAGAAGGCCGCCGGGCCTAAGCACACCCCGGCCACCGAGCAGCCGCGTGGGCGTCGTAAGACCGCCATCGGTTACGTCGTCTCGGACAAGATGCAGAAGACCATCGTGGTCGAGCTCGAGTCCCGTGCACGGCACGCCCTGTACGGCAAGATCATCCGCACCACGTCGAAGGTCAAGGCCCACGACGAGAACGGTGACGCCGGTGTCGGCGACCGCGTCTCGCTGATGGAGACTCGTCCGACGTCGGCCACCAAGCGGTGGCGCCTGGTCGAGGTTCTCGAAAAGGCCAAGTAAGCAGATACGCAAAAAGCGCGCCGTTCCCGAAGGGGGCGGCGCGCTTTTTGCTTTGGGGGAGTAGCCCCGCGCATTGAGCGTTTAGCGGCGCAGGAAGTCCACGACGGTCTGCTCGAAGGCCTGCTTGGCTTCGATCATCACCCAGTGGCCGCTGTTGGGGAAGATATGCAGTTCGGCGTTGGGGATGAGTCGCATCGGCACGATCGCCATGTCCGGCGGGCTGACTCTGTCATCGCGGCCCCAGGTGAGCAGGGTCGGGCACTTGATCTTGTGCATCATCGCCCAGTACGGCGCGATATCGGCGTTCGCGAGGAACTGCTGTTGCATCGCAAAGGCTTTGGAGCCGTACATCAGCTGCGCGGTCTTATGTGCATCCGGATTGATCGCGGCTTCCCAACGCTCCTCGATGAGCTCCTCGGTGACGACGGCGGGGTTCCACACCATCGAGTTGAGCCAGCGGACCAGCTTGTCGCGGTCGGGGTTGTCGGTGAACTCCTGCAGCAGGCGCAGGCCCTCGCTGGGGCTCGGGCTGAAGATGTTCGGTCCGACACCGCCGATGGTGACGAGCTTGGTGACGCGGTCGGGGTGCTTGATCGCCAGATTGATGCCGACGACTCCGCCCATCGAGTTTCCGACGATGGCGGCGGACTCGATACCGAGGCCGTCCATGAACCGGATCACCGAGGCGCCGGCCGTCAGGACGGGGTGTCCCTGCACGGCATCGCTGACGCCGAACCCGGGAAACTCCAGGACGTAGGTATGGAAATGCTTGGCGAAAACCTCGAGGTTCCCGCGGTAATTGCGCCATCCCGTCACACCGGGGCCGGAGCCGTGCAGCAAGATCAGCGGCTCGCCCTCACCGGCCTCGTGATAGCGCAGCACGCCCTGATCGGTGGCCAGTTCTTTCTTGGTGCCCTCGTATGTCACGTCCACCACATAAGAGTAGAACGTGTTTCAGTTTCGGGTGACGGCGGTGCCCTCTGAGTGGGCAAGGCACGCGGGGACTCCGCCACGCGGATTAGGTGCGAGTAAGGGGCCGGTAAGAGTCGTTTTCGGATGCCGCCAACTTCTGTCAATGTGCGGGCAGACCTGTCTACGCTGGACGAATGAACCGATACGTCAAGCGTGGATCGGTCGGGGTTTCGATTTTCGCGGTGTCCGCGGCGGCCGCCGCGGTGCTCGCCACACACACGGAGAGCTCTCCAACCGCTCGCGCGGCGGGCTGTCCCGATGTGGATGTGTCCTTCGCGCGCGGGACCAACGACACACCCGGGCTCGGCGATGTCGGGAAGGCGGTCACCGACGAAATCGTTGATCGGCTCCCCGGTAAGAACGTCGAGATCTATGCGGTCAATTATCCGGCGAGCTTCGACTGGGTCCGTGCCGGCGACGGAGCCAATGACATGAGCTTCCACGTCCAGGAAGTGGCGCGGAACTGCCCGAACACCCAGTTCGTGCTCGGGGGCTTTTCCCAGGGCGCGGCGGTCGTCGACGTGCTGTTCGGTAAGAACGGGACGGGGCTTACTTTCAATAATCCGCTTCCGGCCGATCTTGAAAAGCGTGTCGCCGCAATCGTATTGATCGGGAACCCCAAGAACTGGCAGGTTGCCGGCATGAATCTGGACCTGGAGATCAGGGATGACCAGCGCAGCAAGGTCATCGACATCTGCAACCCCGGTGACGGGATCTGTGATCCGGCCGGCGGCGGGCTGGGTCCGCACATGCAGTACAAATCGGACGGGTCGGCCGATCGTGCCGCCGATTTCGTCGCCAGCCGCCTGACCGCCGTCGCTGCCAGCAGTAGCGCGGCGGCCGCTTCCAGCAGCAGTTCCACGAGCACTTCCGGCGCCCCGGCTTCAACGTCTAAGAGCGCCCAGCCGTTGAGCGGAACGACGACACCGCCCACCTCGTCCGCTGCGCCGCAGCCCTCGTCGTCCACACCAAAGCCGGTAGCGGCGACACCGACGCGAAAGGCGCCGGCGTGGATGATGCCGGCGACCGACGGCCCGGCGCCCGATGCTCCTGCGGCAGTGGCATCGACCAGCAGCATCCCTGCGCCCGATCCAGGTCGGCACGGCCCGCCGCCGGGTCCGGCATCCGGTGGTCAGTAAGCCTGCATGACCGTTTCGACTGCTGACACGCCAACTCCTTCGGGCCGGGCTGACACTCGCCGCGCCATCTGGAACACCATCAGAGGGTCGTCCGGCAACCTCGTCGAGTGGTACGACGTCTACGTCTACACCGTCTTCGCGATGTACTTCGAGAAGCAATTCTTCGATGAGGCCGACCAGAACTCGACGGTGTACGTGTACGCGATCTTCGCGGTCACGTTCATCACCCGGCCAGTGGGCTCGTGGTTCTTCGGCAGGTTCGCCGACCGGCACGGCCGCCGTGCCGCGCTGACCATCAGCGTCTCGTTGATGGCGGCCTGCTCCATGGTCATCGCCTTGGTGCCCTCGCGCACCAGCATCGGAATGGCCGCGCCGATCGTGCTGATCCTGTGCAGACTGGTCCAGGGTTTCGCGACCGGTGGCGAGTACGGCACCTCGGCCACCTACATGTCCGAGGCCGCCACCCGTGAGCGGCGCGGTTTCTTCTCGTCGTTCCAGTACGTGACGCTGGTGGGCGGCCATGTGCTTGCCCAATTCACGCTGCTGATCATTCTGACGGTCTTCGACAAGGAGCAGGTTCACGAATTCGGTTGGCGCATAGCCTTTGCCGTGGGAGGTGTGGCCGCGATAGTCGTGTACTGGTTGCGGCGCACCATGGACGAATCGCTCAGCGACGAACAGCTGGCGGCCATCAAGGCTGGTGAGGACACCAGTTCGGGGTCGATGCGGGAGCTGCTCACTCGGTACTGGCGACCACTGGTGCTGTGCTTCCTCATCACGATGGGCGGCACCCTCGCGTTCTACACCTACAGCGTCAACGCGCCGGCGATCGTCAAGACCGCCTACAAGGACCAGGCCATGACCGCCACCTGGATCAACTTGGCGGGACTCATCTTCCTGATGCTGCTGCAACCCATCGGCGGGATCATCAGCGACAAGGTGGGCCGCAGGCCGCTGCTGCTGTGGTTCGGCTTCGGGGGACTCATCTACACCTATGTCCTCATCACGTACCTGCCCCAGACGCGGTCGCCCATCGCGTCATTTCTGTTGGTGGCCGGCGCCTACGTGATCTTGACCGGATACACCTCCATCAATGCACTGGTTAAGTCCGAACTGTTTCCGTCTCATGTGCGCGCACTCGGCGTAGGTGTGGGCTACGCGCTGGCGAACTCGGTGTTCGGCGGGACGGCGCCCCTGATCTACCAAACCCTCAAGGAACACGGTCAGGTGCCGTTGTTCATCGGGTACGTCACGGTGTGCATCGCGATTTCCCTGGTGGTCTACCTGTTCTTCCTTACCAACAAGTCGGAGACCTACCTGGACCGCGAGCAGGGCTCGGCGTTCCAGCGATAGAGTGCTCGGCGAGGGGAGTGCGCGAAGCGGCGCGGATTTGTATCCGACCTGCAGGTTCGCCTACACTAGGGCGGTTGTCTTGTGGGTGCTTGGCGCCCGGGGGCAGGTAGGCATTCCCACCAGGTGAAAACCGGGGATGACGCGTGCCCTGGAGACAACATGACCGCGTGTGTCGGGTCGGAATCCGGCACACATCCACTTCCAGGTCACGTAGGAGAGACCAGTGATTCAGCAGGAGTCACGGCTGAAGGTCGCCGACAACACCGGTGCCAAGGAGATCTTGTGCATCCGCGTGCTCGGTGGCTCGTCGCGACGCTACGCCGGGATCGGGGACATCATTGTGGCGACCGTCAAGGACGCCGTCCCCGGAGGCACCGTCAAGCGTGGTGACGTCGTCAAGGCCGTCATAGTCCGTACCGTCAAAGAGCGTCGCCGCCCGGATGGCAGCTACATCAAGTTCGATGAGAACGCCGCTGTCATCATCAAGGCCGACAACGACCCGCGTGGTACCCGCATCTTCGGGCCCGTCGGTCGCGAGCTTCGCGACAAGAAGTTCATGAAGATCGTTTCGCTCGCCCCGGAGGTGCTGTAAATGAAGGTGCACAAGGGCGACAACGTTCTCGTCATCGCCGGCAAGGACAAGGGCGCCAAGGGCAAGGTCATCGCGGCCTACCCGGAGCGCAACCGTGTCCTCGTCGAGGGCGTGAACCGTATCAAGAAGCACACCGCGCAGTCGGCCAATGAGCGTGGCGCGCAGTCCGGCGGGATTGTTACCCAGGAGGCCGCCATCCACGTATCGAACGTGATGGTGATCGACTCCGACGGCAAGCCGACCCGTATCGGCTACCGCATCGACGAAGAGACCGGCAAGAAGGTCCGTATCTCCCGCCGCAACGGGAAGGACATCTGATGACCACCACCGAAAACACTCAGCCCCGTCTGAAGGCTCGCTACCGCGAAGAGATCAAGACCGCGCTGAACGAAGAGTTCAAGTACGCCAACGTGATGCAGATCCCGGGCGTCGTGAAGGTCGTCGTCAACATGGGTGTGGGTGACGCCGCGCGTGACGCCAAGCTCATCAACGGCGCCGTCACCGACCTGGCCGCTATTACGGGCCAGAAGCCGGAGATCCGCAAGGCTCGCAAGTCCATCGCACAGTTCAAGCTGCGTGAAGGCATGCCGATCGGTGCCCGCGTCACGCTGCGCGGAGACCGCATGTGGGAGTTCCTGGACCGCCTCGTGTCCATCGCGCTGCCGCGTATCCGCGACTTCCGCGGCCTGTCGCCCAAGCAGTTCGACGGCAAGGGCAACTACACCTTCGGTCTCACCGAGCAGTCGATGTTCCACGAGATCGACGTGGACTCCATTGACCGTCCGCGGGGCATGGACATCACCGTCGTCACCTCGGCGACCACCGACGACGAGGGGCGGGCGCTGCTGCGGCAACTCGGCTTCCCCTTCAAAGAACTTGAGCAGGGAGCGAAGAAGTAATGGCGAAGACTGCGCTGGTCAATAAGGCCAACAAGAAGCCTAAGTTCGCAGTACGCGGGTACACCCGGTGCAACCGGTGTGGACGCCCGCACGCCGTGTTCCGCAAGTTCGGCCTGTGCCGAATCTGCTTGCGGGAGATGGCACACGCCGGCGAGCTGCCCGGCATCCGCAAGAGCAGCTGGTAAACCTCTGCACCATAGGCCGGGACTTTCGAGTCCCGGCCTATTGGCGTCTCTGTAATGGCCGTGAAGCCCTGCCGGGCTCCACGGCCATTACGCTTGCGGCCGTGCCAGTGAAGCGTGACGTGATGCCGCGGTTGTTGGTTGTGCTGGTTGCACTCGTGGCCGCTGTGGTGTCGTGCAGCCCCACCACGGCCGCGGATCCGACGATCGTCAACACCCGCGCGGGTGCCGTGCGTGGGCACACCGACGACGAAGTACGTGTCTTCACCGCCATCCCTTATGCGGCGCCACCGGTCGGCGCGCGACGATTCACCGCGCCGGAGCCTGTCGCGCCGTGGTCGGATACCCGTGATGCGACGGGCCCCGGCGTCGAATGCCCGCAGCCGGGAGCCGAGAGCGATCTGACCCAGAACGAGGACTGCCTGGTTCTCAACGTCACCATGCCGCGGCACACCCAGGGGAAAGTGCCGGTGCTGGTGTGGATTCACGGCGGCGCATTCATCTCCGGTAATGGTGTCGGCTACAACGCGCGAAAGCTGGCCGCCGAGGGCGGAATCGCCGTCGTCACCATCAACTACCGACTAGGGACGTTGGGGTTCTTGGCTACTCCGGGTCTGTCCGATGTGATCGGCAACTACGGGCTGCTGGATCAGGAGGCCGCGCTGCGATGGGTGCGCGACAACATCGCCGCGTTCGGAGGCGATCCCGGGCAGGTAACCATCGGCGGCCAATCAGCGGGCGGGGTATCGGTGTGCGACCTGATGGTGGCGCCGAGCGCCGCCGGGCTGTTCCGATCCGCGATCATGGAGAGCGCTCCATGCCAGGCGCAGGCCCCGGTCTCTTCTGCCGTCCGCGATAGTGCGGCCTACGCGGCCGAGGTGGGTTGTCCGGCCGGGCCCGGCACCGCCGGTTGCTTGCGCGCACTATCGGTCGACGCGCTGCGGGATTCGCCGCAGTTCACCGGCATAGGGCTGCCGGTGAGCCCGGTGACCGGGACGCCAGAGCTTCCGGCGCCGCCACTGGATGCGTTCACCAGCGGCTTGGCCTCGCCCGTCCCTGTCCTCATCGGCAGCAATGCCAACGAGGCCACGGTGTTTGAGGCACAGCAGTACCAGCACAAGCCCGTGCCGAGTACCGCCGAGGAGTATCAGCGCGTGCTCGAAAGCAAGTACGCGGACAGGGCTGCCGAACTCGCACGGAGATATCCCCTGTCCGGGTTCGGTGGAAATGTGCTCGCCGCGCTCGCGGCGATCGACACCGATAACAGCTACGCGTGCCCGACCCTCGGTCTGGCCGAGGCGTTGGCCAGAAAGACGCCGGTGTACGCCTACGAATTCGCCGACCCTGCCGCGCCGGTAGATCAGCAGTACCGGGACGCGCCGTTGCCGCTGGGGGCCTCGCACGGTTCGGAATTGGGATATCTGTTCGATCTGTCGAGGTCGTTGAGTCAGGAATCCGCTGCCCTGTCCACACGAATGATCCAGTACTGGACACAGTTCGTGAAGACCGGGAATCCGAACGGTGACGGCCAACCTGAATGGCCCAAATATCTATCCGGAGGTGCGTTCCTGCGCCTGGCGCCGCCAACGCCACAGCCGGGAGAAGGTTTCGCCAGCACCCATCAGTGCGGTTACTGGCGGTAGCGGCTGCTCCAGGCGAATCTGGAAACGCTCGTCATCTAGAATCGGCCGGTGGTTGACCGCCGTCGCGACATTCAAGGGTTGCGGGCGGTAGCCGTTCTCCTCGTCGTCGCCTATCACAGCGGTCTGCCCGTCTCCGGCGGATTCGTCGGTGTCGACGTCTTCTTCGTGATCTCTGGATTCGTGATCACCCGACTGCTGCTGCGTGAGACCGATCGGGCGGGGCGCATCAACGTGCGGCGCTTCTACGCACGCCGGGTGCGGCGTCTGCTGCCCGCGCTCGCGCTCCTGATTATCGTGGTGCTCCCGGTGACCGCCGTCATCCAAAGTCCGCTGGGGTCAATGCAGGTCGCGGCGCGAACCGCCGCGGCCGCGGCGTTGTTCGTCTCGAACGCGGTGCTTTTCCTGGAACCCTCGGGCTACTTCGCCGCGCCGGCGGCGATGAATCCCTTCCTGCACACCTGGTCGCTGGCAGTCGAGGAGCAGTTCTACCTGATATTCCCGGGCCTGATGGTGCTGGCCGCCTATGTGGCAACGCGGCGGCGGGCCAGTCGGCTGGTCGTCACGTTCTCGCTGCTTCTGGCGCTGTCGGTGGCATCGCTGCTGCTCGCGATCTACCTGACGGCCAGCGATGGTCTCCCTTTTCACGCGCACAACGCGGCATTCTCGTTTTACAGCTCGCCCACGCGCGCATGGGAATTCGGTGTCGGTGCGCTGATCGCGCTGGGGGAGAGCCGGATACGCCGATGGAGCAGTAGGGCGGCGTTGCCGATCGCCGTCCTGGGTGCGGCCGGTGTCCTGTGGGGCGCCGTCGGGATATCGGCGACGGACCCGTTTCCGGGAATCAACGCGCTGGTCCCGGTGCTGGGCTCGGGCCTGCTGATCGTCGCGGGGTCGGTGTCGGTGCAGCAGCCCATCGGCTGGGTGCTGTCCTCGGCGCCGATGCAATGGATCGGGGACTTGTCCTATAGCTGGTACCTGTGGCACTGGCCGGTCATCGTCTTCACCAACAATCTGTTGAGTGCCGAGTATCGGTGGGTGGTGCCCTGTGCGGGGGTGCTCTCGCTGCTTCCGGCCTGGTTGTCGAAGCGCTACGTCGAAGATCCGATTCGCGCGGGTCGAAAGCTGGCCGATCTTCGGGCGCCGCGGCTCGCGGCGACCTCCGTCGGATTGGCGGTGCTCGTTTCGGTGGTGACATTCGGTGCCGCACAGATAGCCACACCCGCGATTCGTGACGCGCGTGCGCAGCGAGCGGCCCATCTGGATGTCGTCCGAGGGTGCATCGGCAACATGCCGGATGACGAAAAGACTCGTCTGGACTGCCTGTGGCCCGGAGGCGGAGACGTCGATTCGCGGTCGGTCGTCCTTGTCGGTGATTCCAACGCCGGACAGTTCGCCGAGGCGCTCATCCCGGCGGCGACACAGCAAAACCGGACGATGATCCTCGCGACAAACGCCGCCTGCCCCTTCGTTGAGCTCGTCCTCGATCCCTCACCGTCCGGCTGCATCGATTTCGTGCGGGGTTGGACGAGCGCGCTGGCGGCCGTCCGGCCGGGGCTGGTGGTGATCGCCTCCGCATCAAGCGATTACTTCCTGGCCGATCAACATGTCCGCTTCCGGCTTCCCGATACGCAGGAATGGGTCGGCGATGATGCCGGTAAGGGCCGGTTGTGGCAGCAGGGGATGGCGGCTGTGCTGCAGAAGCTGTCGGGGGCGCGGGTCCCCGTGGTCGTCGTGCATACCTTGCCGCATTTCGTGAACTGGGATTTGTACAAATGCCCGGGTTACGAGGTCTGGACATCCCCCTCCCACTGTGGCCGCACCGTCGCGTTGGCGGACATTCAGCGCCAGCAGAACATCGCGATGGCGGCCGAGCAGCGTGCCGCCGGTGGACTTCCCGGGGTGTCCACCGTTGATCTGGGTTCAGCGATGTGCCCGGGCGGCGTATGCCGCACCAATCTGGGTGCGCGCTGGGTGGCGCGCGACGGCGGGCACATCACGGTGGGCGAAGCTCAACGACTGCAGCCGGAATTCACGCGCCTCATCGCTGAGCACGCTCGTGCGTGAGTCGACGAGCACGACGTGACACGCGGTACCCCAGCCCAACCTCGCCGGCCCAGATGATTCCGAGTCAGCAACCTCCTCTGCTGTGCCGGAGGGTGCGCGAGAGTCGAGACCGGCGTGCGTTTCAATTCCGGGTCATGTGATCGGATACTTTGCTGCCGATTCGGCGCTGTGCGTGTGTCATGCGGTGGGGAACGTTCTGGGGCTGTGGCCTGTGCAGGAGTTCTCTGCGCAGTGTTGTGCATCTCGCAACGAACGGCTGAGTTAGCGACGGTGGTCCAGCTGGTATACCTTTGTGATGCCGCATTGCTGATAGTCCGGCAGTGGCTCGACAAACTCGCTGATCTGGAGGGTTGGGCAGCGAGAGGGGTCGAAGAAATCATGTCTGAGCAAATTATGACGAATGGACACACCGATGCAGGTCTCGCAGGGTCGACGAGAAATCACCAAGGTGCGGTTGCGCACAACCGGCGTGGCAGCGCTCGCAGCGCTGGCCCTTGTGGCACTTCCCGGTGTGGCCAGTGCCGACCCCGAGGTACTGCAGTCCACTGATCAGCTCGGCCTGCGGTTCGAGAAGACCAGCACTCCGCAGCCGGAGGGGGCAACGACCACCATCACGGTGCGCACCGCCGACGGCAAGGTTGTGCAGACGATCTCCGAGCCGTTCAAGGGCTGGCTTAACGGCGCGGCGGTCGAGTTGCGCGACATCGATCAGGACGGGCGTGACGATCTGCTCGTTCAGGTAGACGCACGCGTCAAGGACGGGAAGTGGGCGATCTGGCACGCGTCGGGTAGCAACCCGAAGCTGTCGCGCGTCGGCGTCGTCGACGGGCATCCGGTGCCTGCCGGACCCGGTGTGATCGAGACGGAGACCGAGCAGGGCACGTTCTTCTACACCATCAAGGGCAACGCACTGGCCATCGTGCCCGCGCCTGCCGCGTAGTCTCGCGGTTTGATACCGCCTCGTTAGCCAAATGTGCTGTGGTGCACTCTATTAGGTATGCCAGAGGCTTTGCACCCCGTCTTTCAGCCGCGTTTCGAAACCGTTCTCGCACGTAACCCGGGAGAGGCAGAATTTCAGCAGGCTGTTTTCGAGGTGATGGCCAGTCTGACTCCTCTGGTGGGCAAGACGCCGGACTACGGCCGCTGGTCGATTCTGGAACGGATCTGTGAGCCAGAGCGGCAGATCATCTTTCGCGTCCCATGGATCAGGGACGATGGCGCTGTCGAGATCAACCGCGGCTACCGGGTGGAGTTCAACTCCGCGCTCGGCCCCTACAAGGGTGGTCTGCGCTTCCACCCGAGCGTGAACCTGTCGATCGTGAAATTCCTTGGCTTCGAGCAGATGTTCAAGAACGCGCTGACCGGACTGCCCATCGGCGGCGGCAAGGGCGGATCCGATTTCGATCCCAAGGGCCGCTCCGACGCCGAAATCATGCGCTTCTGTCAGTCCTTCATGACTGAGCTCTATCGGCACATCGGCGAATACACGGATGTGCCCGCCGGCGATATCGGCGTGGGCCAGCGTGAAATCGGGTATCTCTTCGGGCAGTACAAGCGCATCACCAATCGCTACGAATCCGGTGTGCTGACGGGTAAGGGGTTGCCCTGGGGCGGATCTCAGGTGCGCACCGAAGCCACCGGCTATGGAGTCGTACTTTTCGCTGAGGAGATGCTCGCAACCCGTGCACAATCGCTGGCCGGGAAGACAGTGGTGGTGTCCGGCGCGGGGAATGTCGCGATCTACGCCGTGGAGAAGGCGCAGCAGCTGGGCGCGAAGGTCATCGCCTGCTCGGACAGCGACGGCTACATCGTGGACGAGCGGGGCCTGAATCTCGAACTCCTCAAGGAGATCAAGGAGGTCCGGCGGGGCCGGCTCTCCGAGTATGTCGCCGAGCACGGCGGGGGAGCGCGCCAGATCACCGACGGCACCCTCTGGGAAGTGCCCTGCCAGGTCGCGCTGCCGTGCGCCACTCAGAACGAACTCGACGGCAAGGATGCCCGCAGGCTCATCGACAACGGTGTGCAGCTCGTCGCCGAGGGCGCCAACATGCCCTGCACACCGGAGGCGGTGAAGAACTTCCAGGACGCGGGGGTGCTGTACGCCCCCGGCAAGGCGTCGAACGCCGGTGGAGTGGCAACCAGTGCGCTCGAAATGCAGCAGAACGCCAGCCGCGACTCATGGTCGTTCGAGCAGACCGAAAACCGCCTGCAGTCGATCATGCGATCCATCCACGCCACCTGCATCGAAACCGCGGATCACTACGGGGACCCGGGGAACTATGTGACCGGCGCCAACCTGGCCGGATACACGCGTGTCGCCGACGCGATGGTCGCCCTCGGTGTCATCTGAGGAGCGTGTTCGATCGTTCGGCTCCGGTCGTGTGCGTGCTGTGTTATCAGTGACGTATGCGCAGGTGCGGCGGGTTGGTGCTCGCGGTCGTCGCGGCATTGTCTGGCGCCGGGGTGGCGCGCGCCGACCGGCCTGAGCCGGTGCCGCTGTACGGCACCTACGACACCTACCTGGATCATTCACGGCAGACATTCGAGGGCCGGCCGGATGCCTCGGACCCCTCAACGCAGGCGGCGAGCTTCACCACCCTGTGTGGCGCGCAGGGGTGCGTGGCGCATTGGTTGCGGCTGGCCGAGCTTGCCGACAATCCCCAGGCACCCGCGCTGTTCGACTATCGGTGGAACGGCGATCGATGGGAATCGTCCTCGGACTATCCGTTTCACTGCAGCGACGGCGGCGCGGTGATCGCGGCCAGATCCGACTTCCTGGTGCCGAACGGCGCTGGCAGCTTTTCGGGTGAGCGCACATTCACGGTCGGCGCACCGGGATGCCCGGATGATGGACCGGGTACCTACTGGCTGCCGTTCACGCTGACACCCACCGATTGACCGGTCGGCGGCACCGATTTGGTCCGTACGTCCAGGCCACCTACACTTGACCGGTTGCCTGGGCTGTGTTTCGCCCATGGCCGGTCGGTACGTGCTTTCGGGTTCTATGGATAGCACTACCGATGCACGACCCCTGACCGAACCCGGTCAGATACGGAAGATCACTTCGCAGTAGGCCCACCACGGGATGTACCAGGCCCTTTACGGGAACCGGTACGAGCGTGCTGTATGGGAACCGCGGCGAGAAAGGTTGATGGACTCTGTCATGACTATGACTGATCCGATCGCAGACTTTCTGACACGTCTGCGCAATGCCAACTCGGCATACCACGATGAGGTGACCCTGCCGCACTCGAAGATCAAGGCCAATATCGCCGAGATCCTCAAGCGCGAGGGCTACATCACCGATTACCGCACCGAGGACGCCCGCGTGGGCAAGAGCCTGGTTGTCTCGCTCAAGTACGGCCCTAGCCGTGAGCGCAGCATCGCTGGCCTGCGACGCGTGTCGAAGCCCGGTCTGCGTGTGTACGCAAAATCCACCAATCTGCCCAAGGTTCTCGGTGGCCTCGGCGTGGCGATCATCTCCACGTCCACTGGCCTGCTCACCGACCGTCAGGCGTCCCGACAGGGCGTGGGCGGCGAAGTCCTCGCGTACGTCTGGTAGGGGAGGACTACAAACATGTCACGTATTGGAAAGCAGCCAGTGCTGGTTCCCGCCGGAGTGGACGTCAACATCGACGGCCAGAACGTTTCGGTCAAGGGTTCCAAGGGCACACTCGAATTGACAGTGAGCGAGCCGATTTCGGTGTCGCGCAACGACGATGGCGCCATCGTGGTCACCCGTCCCGATGACGAGCGGCGCAACCGCTCGCTGCACGGACTGTCTCGCACCCTGATCGCCAACCTGGTGACGGGTGTGACACAGGGTTACACCACCAAGATGGAGATCTTCGGCGTGGGTTACCGCGTCGTCGCCAAGGGATCGAACCTGGAGTTCGCGCTCGGTTACAGCCACCCCGTGCTGATCGAGGCGCCCGAGGGCATCACGTTCGCGGTCGAGACCCCCACCAAGTTCTCGGTCAGCGGAATCGACAAGCAGAAGGTTGGCCAGATCTCGGCCAACATCCGCCGCCTGCGTCGCCCCGACCCCTACAAGGGCAAGGGCATTCGCTACGAGGGTGAGCAGATCCGCCGCAAGGTCGGAAAGACAGGTAAGTGACCATGGCTCAAACGAAGACAGAAGCGAAGCAGCACGAGCCCGTCGGCAAGAGCGTTTCGGAGGCGCGTCGGACCTCGCGTCTGCGCCGCCACGCGCGTCTGCGCAAGAAGGTGTCCGGTACGGACGCACGGCCTCGTCTGGTCGTCAACCGTTCGGCCCGCCACATCCACGTGCAGCTGGTCAACGATCTCACCGGCACCACACTGGCGGCGGCCTCGTCCATCGAGCCCGACGTGCAGGCAGTGGACGGCGACAAGAAGGCGCGCAGCGCTCGGGTCGGTCAGCTGATCGCCGAGCGTGCGAAGGCTGCCGGCGTGGACACCGTGGTGTTCGACCGCGGTGGCTACACCTACGGTGGCCGGATTGCCGCACTCGCCGACGCCGCCCGCGAGAACGGGCTGGTGTTCTGATGTTCGTGACTTTCAACGGAAGGAATGCATGATGGCGCAGCGCAATTCTGGCGCTCCCGATAATGCGGGCGGCGCCAACGATGGTCGCGATGGCGGCCGTGGACGCCGCGACAACCGCGACGACCGTCGTGGTGGGCGTGACAACGCCGAGAAGAGCAACTACCTGGAGCGCGTTGTCACCATCAACCGCGTCTCCAAGGTCGTCAAGGGTGGTCGCCGGTTCAGCTTCACCGCGCTGGTGATCGTTGGCGACGGTAACGGCCTGGTGGGCGTTGGCTACGGCAAGGCCAAGGAAGTTCCGGCCGCTATCGCCAAGGGTGTGGATGAGGCTCGCAAGAACTTCTTCCGCGTCCCGCTCATCGGCGGCACCATCGTCCACCCCGTTCAGGGTGAGGATTCCGCCGGTGTCGTCATGCTGCGTCCGGCCTCGGCCGGTACCGGTGTGATCGCCGGTGGTGCTGCTCGCGCGGTGCTGGAGTGCGCTGGTGTGCACGACATCCTGGCCAAGTCGCTGGGTAGCGACAACGCCATCAACGTGGTCCACGCAACCGTCGCGGCGCTCAAGCAGCTGCAGCGCCCCGAAGAGGTTGCGGCACGTCGCGGTCTGCCCATCGAAGATGTGGCACCGGCCGGCATGCTCCGGGCCCGTGCAGAGTTCGCAGCTGCGGCAGCACAGGGAGGCAGCCATGGCTGATCTGAAGATCACCCAGGTGCGCAGCACCATCGGATCCCGGTGGAAGCAGCGCGAATCGTTGAAGACACTGGGCCTGCGCAAGATTCGCCAGACCGTTGTCCGTGAGGACAACGCGCAGACCCGCGGCCTGCTCCAGGTGGTTCGCCACCTGGTCACCGTCGAGGACGTGAAGTAAATGACCATCAAATTGCATCATCTACGCCCGGCCCCGGGCTCCAAGACCGAGCGCACCCGCGTCGGTCGTGGTGAGGGGTCCAAGGGTAAGACCGCGGGTCGCGGTACCAAGGGCACCAAGGCACGCAAGAACGTGCCGGTGACCTTCGAGGGTGGGCAGATGCCCATCCACATGCGGCTCCCGAAGCTCAAGGGCTTCAAGAACCGCTTCCGTACCGAGTACCAGGTGGTGAACGTGGCCGACATCGAGCGGCTGTTCCCCGAGGGTGGCGACGTCACCATCGAGGCCCTGGTTGCCAAGGGTGCGGTGCGCAAGAACGAGCTGGTGAAGGTGCTCGGCAACGGCGACCTCAAGGTCAAGGTGTCGGTGACTGCCAACAAGTTCAGCGATGCGGCTCGTGAGAAGATCACCGCCGCAGGCGGCTCGGTCAACGAGGCCTAGTAACTGCTTTCTGGAGAGGGCGTCCACCTTCGGGTGGGCGCCCTTTCTGTTGCGCCGAGTGTGAAGCCAGGGCGACAATTCGGCCGCTTTTCCGCCCTGGCTTCACACTCGGTGTCAGGCCAGTTGCGGGATGACCTCGGCGGCAAGGCGTTCCATCTGCTCACGATCGGCCGCTACGTCCTCACCGACGGGATTGAGCAGGATCATCTCCGCGCCCGCGTCGGCGACCTCGCGCAGACCAGCCGCGACCTCATCGGCAGTGCCCCACACCGGCACAGCGTCAATGCCCGTCATCTCGCCATAAATCCGGTGCAGCCCTGCCTGGACACGCGCGTGGGCGAGGTCCCTGTCGTCGTCGATCATCAGGTAGACGCGCTTGCCGATCGGGAATCCGGCCGCGTCCTTCCCCTGGCCCTGCAACGCACTGTGAAGCTGCGTGACCGCCTCGGCGAAGGCAGCCGTTGTGGAGGATCCCGCGCCCAGGAAGGCGTCGCCATGGCGCACCGCGCGGGCGAGTGCGGCGGGCGCGTGCCCGCCAAACCAGATGGGCGGATGCGGACGCTGAACGGGCTTGGGCTGGATCGCCAGATCGTCGACATGCCGGAAGCGCCCAGGAAACGTGATGCGTTCCTGGTCTGACCACGCCAGCTTCATTAGATCGAGTCCCTCGGTGAAGCTCGCGATGAAGGTCGCCTTGTCCACACCGAACGCCGCGAAGTTGCGGGAACCGCCGCCCGGGGCGACCCCGATGTCCAGGCGCCCGTGACTGAGCCGGTCCACCGCTGTGATGGCGGAGGCCAGCTGTAGCGGATCATGTTGTGAGGCAACGAGTACCGCGACACCAAGGCGCAATCGCGTGGTGCATGCCGCCGCATAGGCCAGTAACTCCAGCGGCGCGATGATCGGCGACGCGCCGATGGTCTGTTCCAGGGTCCAGCCGCCTTCGAAGCCGAGGTCCTCGGCGCGTCTCAGATAGGAGCGGACGCCCTCGGCATCGAAGCCGCCGGTGTCGAACTGGGGAATCGAGATGGAGAACCGCATCCCACCACGGTACGTCCGGCTAGCGTTTCCGGTAGATATCGGCAACCCAGGCTTGCTTGCAGAATCGATCCTGTGCGGACGGTGGATCCACGCCCGCTTCCGCCAAGGCTTGGTTCGTCTTCTCGGCTTGTCCAGGGGGAACGTCGTCGTAGTTGAAGGAACACAACGTGTTTCCGTTGGTGTACCAGGTGCGGGCGGGATCGGGCGGATCCGGCCAGTCCGCCGCCTGCACGAAGAGGGAGCCGAGGCTCACCACCTTGTCGTTGACGAACCGGTAGAGGGATGCCCTTCCCGATCCGGCGCCGGTACTGGCGTAGAACGCGGCGAAGTGTTCGTCGGTCGTCCGGAAATCCGGATAACCGACTACCTGTCCCGCGTGAGAGAACTTCCCCGAATCCTTGTTGACCCGCCACACATCCAGGACATCGCCATCGGAGCCGACGGTGTCCACCACGACCAATTCATCGCGGCCGTCGCGATCCAAGTCGGCAAGAAGCGGCGGGGTTCGTTCCGGCTTGTTGACGGGAACGGTAAAGGTCTGCCGCTCGGTCCCATTGGGCTCGTACACCTTGATGGTGATGGGGGGTGTGCCCAGTACCTCGAACGTCAGCTTCGCCGAATCCTTGGATCGCAATACACAGTCCAGAGCCGGGTCTGGATCCGGCTCGATCGCTTGCGGCGTGATCGATGAGCACAGTGGCAGCGCATCGAGGCGGCTGGGCGCCGAGCTGGTCGGCGTTGCGGCGCGATGAATACCGCCGTGACTGCATGCCGTCAGGGTCATCCCCACGACGAAAAGTGCAGTGAAACCCCACTTTTTCATATGCGCCTCACCGTGCGCCCTGCCGGTACAGCGTTGGCACCCACGGCTGCAGGCAGAAATGTTCCGCGGCTGTGGCTGGGTCGACGCCGGCTGCGCGTAACGCATCCATCCGTGACCCCAGCGCTCCCGGCGGATCATCGGACACGTTCATCGCGCATTTGACGTTGGCGTTGAGGCGCCACTTCGGATCGTCGAGTGGCTTGTTGTCGACACGTCTTTGGGTGTCCAGCAGTGCCAGCACCGCCAACTTGTTGTCGACGAACCGGAACAGCGCTGCCACCCCGGCGTCGGCGCCGTTGCGCGAGAAGATTCCGATGAATCGATCGGAGGTCAGCCAGAATCTCGGGACCCCGAAAATCGTTCCGGTCATGTCGAACTGATCGGAGTTCGGCCGCGAGCGCCACACATCCATGAGATCGCCCGCGGGGTCGCCGGTTGCCCTGACCACCAGCAGCTCTTCGCGCTTGTCTTGATCCAGGTCCTGCAAGAAGGGCACGCGCTGCTGGAAGATCGAGTTGGGGACACGAATGGATTGCAGCTGTGCACCACTGCCGTTGAATACGCGGATGGTCCCGGCGGGGGTGCCCAGCACTTCGAAGATGACACCGCTGCCGTCCGAGGTGCGGATCGTGCAGTCGAGCGCCGGATCCGCTTGCGGATTCCCGGGCTGGGTCGGTGCGGTGTCGCAGGTGGGAAGTGCGGCCAATCGCCCGGCGTTCTGATCGGGCGGTGGCGGGGCATGTTTGGCGTTGGCAATGGTGGTGGCCATCAGCTGGTCCAGCAGACCGGCGTCGACCTGGTCGGTGCCTTCCACCTCGAACACGACCGAGCGCACCCTGGCGAGCAGAATGCGCTGTCCACGCACTCCAGAAGGCTGGGCACTCGCCGACGCGTCATCCAGGTCGGTGCTCGCACTGGTGTACACATAGGTCTGCACACCGTCGACGGTCGGACCGGGCGCGAAGGTGTCGGTGACGTGCCGATTCCGCACCTCCGGCTTGGCGAACGTCGGGAACGCCTTGTCGTACTGCCCGCACTTCTTGATCCAGGTGCTGGTCAACGCGAAGACGTCGGTGTTCTCGCGTTCACGATTCACGGTGACGATGATGTGGTTACCGTTCGGGTCCGCCTCGTGAAATGTCGAGGCCACGTAGTACAGGTTCCAGTCCGAGCCATCAGGAGTCCGCGAAAAGGACTTGCCGAAGGGCGTGTGCAGGCATTCGGGCGGACGCGTCTCACCATCGGTTTGTCCGTGCACGCCCAGCCCGGAACCGTCGTCGGAGGCGATATCCGGCGGACGGGTCGTTCCCTGCGCGGGGAAGTCGGCCTCCGTCGGCAGCAGGCTGGAGAGCTCGGCGTTGTTCCGCCCACCCAGATCGGTGTGATTGGGATGGAACTTTCCGCGGTATTCGGGAAACAAGCCGGGGTAGCTACGGGTGGGTGCTGCCGCGGTCGATGACGTCGATGGTGGCGGTGTGAATTCGCGTGACCCGGAGGTATCGATACACCCGGATACGGTCGTCACCGCGAGCAGCGCAGCGACCTGGGCCAATACTTTTTTGGCCACCATCTTCTGTGCACGTGTCATCGTTGCCCCTCCGCCAGCGAATGGCTTCGACCCTACGCGCCGAGTAGAACGGCAGCACGGATTTGTGGCCGGGAGCATTGCCGCATTCGTCGGTACGCTCAAGGCATGTTCGCTTTCACCACGCCCTCGGACGTCCACGATCTGCTGACCAAGGTCGACACCGCGCGTCACCGGGGCGTGCCGCGGGACTGCATCCTGGAGCTCGACCTGCTCGACGTCCCGCCGGAAGCCGTCAGCTTCGATCCGCTGGGCCTCGTGTTCTCCGGGGCGAGTAGGCCCCTGTCGCTGCGGCACACCATCGCCGCCATCCACCGGGCGATTGACGATCCGCGGGTCGCCGGTCTCATCGCCCGTGTGCAGATCCCTCCAGCCGCCGCCGGAGCTGTGCAGGAGCTGCGGGCCGCCGTCGAGGCATTCAGCGCCGTCAAGCCGAGCGTCGCATGGGCCGAGACCTACCCGGGCACCCTCGCCTACTACCTGGCATCGGCGTTCGGTGAGGTGTGGATGCAGCCCTCCGGCACGGTGGGACTCATCGGATTCGCGGCCAACGGGACCTTCCTGCGCGGCGCTCTCGATAAGGCCGGGGTGGAAGCGCAGTTCCTCTCCCGTGGTCAATACAAGTCGGCGGCAAATCTTTTCACGGAAGACGGCTACACCGAGGCGCAGCGGGAGGCCGACGGGCGACTGCTGGAGAGCCTGTCCGAACAGGTTCGCGACGGCGTCGCCGCATCGCGGAAGCTGGAACCGGCCGATGTGGACGCCCTGGCAGACCGGGCGCCACTGCGGCGCACCGATGCGGTGGTCGCCGGATTGGTCGATCGCATCGGATATCGCGACGAGGCGTACGCCCGCATCGCCGAAGTGACCGGCGTCAAGGCCGACAAAGAACCCCCGCTGCTGTATCTGGCGCGCTACGCCCGGGCCACCCGGCCACAGGTGCCGAGCCTGCCCGCCCTGCCCGGCCGTCCGTCGCGGCGGACCATCGGCGTGGTCACCCTGGCGGGACCGATTGTGAGCGGCCGCAGCGGGCCCCGGCTCTTCCCGCCGGGGCCGGCCAGCGGAGGTGACGTGATCGCCGAGGCGCTGCGCGATGCCGTCGCCGACGATTCGGTGGCCGCCATCGTGTTGCGTGTGGACAGCCCCGGTGGTTCGGTCAACGGCTCGGAAACCATTTGGCGAGAAGTGATCCGGGCGCGTGAGGCGGGCAAGCCAGTGGTGGCGTCCATGGGTGCCGTCGCGGGATCGGGTGGCTATTACGTCGCCATGGGTGCCGACGCGATCATCGCCAATCCGGGGACCATTACCGGGTCCATCGGCGTGATCACCGGAAAGTTCATCACTCGCGGACTCAAGGAGAAGCTCGGCGTCGCGTCGGCCACATTGCGCACCAACGCCAACGCCGACGCGTGGTCGAGTAATGAACCCTTCACCGACGAGCAACGTGATCTCGTCGAGGCCGAGATCGACATGCACTACGACGATTTTGTGCAGCGGGTCGCCGACGGACGAAATCTGACCATCGATGCCGTGAAAGCGGTTGCGCAGGGCAGGATCTGGTCGGGCAGGGATGCGTTGGAGCACGGCCTCGTCGATGAGCTCGGCGGATTTCGTGACGCGGTGGCCAAGGCCAAGGAACTCGCGGACATCGATGCCGACGACGAGGTTCGGATCGCGAGCTTCCCGAGTTCGCCGCTCACCTCGCTGTTGCGGCAGCGCGCGTCGTCGCAACCCGCCGCCGCGGCCGTGACCGATGCGGTGCTGGGGCGAGTGGCGCAGCTGGCTGTGGAGACGGTGCAGCGCGCCCAGCGATCGATCGGCAGTGCACAGGCCATGATGATGGGCGACTACCGCTTCTAGTCGCGCGGCACCAGCATGTTTCGCCAGGACCGGGGCTGACACCGACTAACGTATCGGGTGCAGCTGCCGGCGGAAGGGCGTGGCGTGAACACCGAACTGACCGTGTTTCAGAAACGTGTGCTCGCCGTTCTCACCGGTGTGGGCATCGCCGTCGGCATCTACTTTCTGCGCGGCTACTTCATCCTGATCGTCGTCGCGGCGGTGGCCGCATATCTGTTCACGCCGCTGTATCGGCGCCTGGGTCGCCGATTCGGATCGGGTGTGGCCGCCACGCTGACGCTGCTGTGCGCGCTGGGATCGGTGGTGGTTCCGCTCGGTGCGCTGGTTTACGTTGCGACGGTTCAGATCACCCGCATGGTCGACAGTGTCTCGAACTGGGTGGGGGACACCGATATGACCACACTCGGGCAGAAGGCGTTCGCGGTGATCAACGATGTCTTGGCCCGGATCCCATTCGTGCACGTCCAGCTGACCCCGGACAGCTTGCGGCAGTCGATCGCGTCATTGGCGGAGAACGTTGGGCAAGGGCTGCTGCAGGTGCTGCAGAGCGCCGTCGGCAGTGTTGCGGCGGCGGTCGCGGCCTGCATCATCTTCCTGTACGTGTTTGTCTCGCTCCTGGTCAAACAGGACAAGGTGCTCACCCTGCTGCGGCAGCTCAATCCGCTGGGGGAGGAGATCACCGATCTGTATCTCGACAAGATCGGTGCAATGGTGCGTGGAACAGTCAAGGGCCAGTTCGTCATTGCGATGGCGCAGGGTGTCGCGGGCGCCGCGTCGATCTACGTGGCCGGCTTCCAACAGGGTTTCTTCTTCTTCGCGATACTGCTGACCGCGTTATCGATCATCCCGCTGGGGGGTGGCATCGTGACGATTCCCTTCGGCATCGGCATGATCCTCTTCGGGCACCCCGTCGCTGGACTATTCGTCATCGCCTGGCACCTGCTGGTGGTGTCCAACATCGACAATGTGCTGCGCCCCTTCCTCGTACCGCGCGGCGCACGCCTGGACCCCGCATTGATGCTTCTAGCGGTCTTCTCGGGTATCGCGGCCTTCGGATTCTGGGGGATCGTGCTGGGCCCGGTGCTGATGATTGTCATCGTGACCACGATCGACATGTATCTCGCTGTTTATAAAGGAGTTCCGTTTGCGAACTCCGATACCGACGAGCCGCAGGTGCCGAGGCGGGCCTGGTGGAAATGGGGCCGCTCGCGCGTGGCGAGCTAGCCCAGCATCGCGTCGACGTACACGATGTTGGGGAATATCGTGCGCAGCAAAGGGTTCGGCGGATCTAGGTTGAGCCGCGCGTAGAGTGCGTCGTTCTCCTCGGTGACCACCGACCAGCCGTGTTCGGCCAGCCAATCCGCGGCCATTTGACGCTCTTCGGTGTAGACGAGTGACTCCATATCCAAATCCAGTGTGTCGCCCGCGAATTGGCGGGTGAGTTCGCGGGCCTTGGAGAAGTCGGCGGTCTCCAGGCCGGGAACCTGCTCACATACGAGGCGGCTACCCGGTGCGCTGAGCTCGGTGACTGAGGCGAACAACCGATCCTGTGCCTCCGGGGGCAGATAGATCAGCAGTCCTTCGGCAGACCACACCGTCGGTTGTCCAGGGTCGAAACCGGCCGCTTTCAAGGCGGTTGGCCAATCGTCGCGCAAGTCGATCGCCACAGTGCGCCGGTTGGCGCTCGGTGAGGCTCCCAACTCGGCCAGGGTGTCGGTCTTGAACGCGATCACATCCGGCTGGTCCAGCTCGTACACGGTGGTACCGGCCGGCCAATCCAGGCGATAGGCCCGGGTGTCGAGTCCCGACGCGAGGATGACGACCTGGTGTACTCCCGCGGCGGTGGCGGATTCGAAGGCGGTGTCGTAGTACCAGGTGCGGCTTGCCATCCCGTTGGCCATGCCGTCCGCGGTGATGCCCAGTTGCACCAGACCTGCCATCTGTTCGGGGTCGAAATCACCCGAGGCCAGCTTGGTGAAGTACTCGATGCCGACCGCACGCACCAGCGGCTCCGCGTAGGGATCGTTGATCAAGGCATTGGGCACTTGGCTGGCCAGCGCGCGCTGCGCGGCCACCATCGTCGCCGTCGCTCCGACACTTGAGGCCAAGTCCCAGCTGTCGTCATCGGTCCGCGTCATCGAGGCTCCTTTGGAGGTTGTCGGGGTGCCCCGACCATAGTGCGCCGCTGTCTGCGATTGCGCACCCCCGGGCCTGTGGCCTGCGCAAATTCAGTTGCGCGCGACCCGTATCGAGGTGTTTGCTGTTCCGGCACTGAGGGCGGCCGAGATATCAGGAGGTGAACGTGGCCGAAACAGAAGTGCGGCCGTGTACGGCCGCCACCGGAGACAGCGTGATGAAGCTGCACCGGCGTTCCGTGACGCTCGACGGACGGTCCTACACGGTCATCACGCTGCGCGCGGATGCCGATGTGCGGTTCTCCACCAATCGGTTTCATGAGACCTGGCATGTGATCTCCGATGAGGCGGGCGCCAAGACGCTGGCCCGGCTGCTGTGGGGTCTGGCATATCAGCGGCACCCCGGCACGCTGGTGCTCATCGACCGTGCGCACCTCGAACCGAATCCGTTCGACGCCGAGACGGCGGACCCGATTGTGCTGCTGCCGTCGCATCTGACCGTACTCACCCGGCAGGCGGCACAGACATTGCGGGTGCAGCCGCCGGCCAAGCCTGAAGGCACCGTGCGCTGGCGCACCCATGGCCTGGACAGCTGGGTCGCCGAATTTCGTGAGTGGCGGGAAATGCCCAGTGGCCAACGGCAGTATCCGTACACACCCGAACCCACCGGGTGGGAGAGCGTCGAACGGATCGGCGGGGTACTTGTTTTGGCGGGCGGCCCGCAGACGTTGCGGCAATGGGCCACCCATGCCGAACTGATGCGCATCGGCGCGCCGTGGGACACGGATTACGAATATCTCGCCGATCGCGAAGGCGAGATCCAGATCTTCCTGAACTACCGCCGCGAGGTCGCCATCGCGAAACGAGCGCGAGCCGATGTCTTGTCCGCGCCGCATCCGACCGATATCTCGCAACTGCGAGAGCACATTTGGCTGCGGGCCGCGCAGATCCGAACTCAACTAACGGGAAATGCCGATGAACGCCCGGTGACCGGCCCCGAGTCACGGACGCGCGGTGGTAATTTCGGCCGGTGAAGGCGATGACCTGGATTGCTGCCGTCGTTTTATTCGTCGCAGCCTGGAACGTGAGCACTCCCGTCGCGCAGGCCGCACCCGGATGCCGCCAGCTGGATCCCGCGTTGCCCTGGTACGGCGAGGTCAGGGAGCGGTTGCAAGCCGCGATCGACGCCAACAGCACGTGCACCGGCACCTGGAAGCGCTCCACCACGGCGGTCGCGCTCTTCGACTGGGACAACACCGAGGTCAAGAACGACATCTCGGATGCGACCCTCGCGTGGATGCTGCGGCACAACAAGATCCGTCAGCCCGGCGACTGGCACGCCACCAGCCGACACATCACCGAAGTGGCGGCCACCGCGCTGCGCGAGGCGTGCGGCACCACAACCCCCGCTGGACAGCCGCTGGCCACCTCAACCAACGCCGCATGCGCCGACGAGATCCTGGCGGTCCGCGAGGGCAAGACCCATGACGAGCAGGAAGCCTTCACCGGATACAACCAGCGCTGGAGCAATGGCGCCTACGTGTGGACAGTCGCGCTGACCGCCGGGTACACCGCCGACGAGGTCGCTCAATTCGCGCAGGCGGCCAAGCGCGAGAACCTGGACGCGCCGATCGGAGCCACCCAGACCATCGGCACCACCACCGTGCCGGGGTATGTACGGGTATATCCGCAGATCAAGGACCTCATTGCCACGCTGCAGGCGCACGGTGTCAGCACCTGGGTGATCTCGGCGTCGTCGGAGGTGGTCGCCAAGGTGTGGTCACCGGAAATCGGAATCCCCACAAACCAGGTGATCGGGGTGCGCAGCGTCTACGACACCAACGGGCGGCAGACCCCGCACGTCAAGGGCTGTGGCGGACAGCCCGACGGTGCCGACACCGTCATCACCTATGTCGACGGCAAACGCTGCTGGGCTAACCAGGTGGTCTTCGGCGTGCAGGGACCCGCCGCATTCGAGCCCTACGACGCCAACAAGCGGCAGATTCTCGCCGCCGGGGACTCGACCACCGACGTCACCTTTGTCGACGACGCCACCGCCGCGCACCTCGTCATCAATCGGAACAAGACCGAGCTCATGTGCCGGGCCTATGACAACGCCGACGGCAAATGGTTGGTCAACCCGATGTTTATCGATCCCTATCCGCAGCATGTGGACCCGTACCTGTGTGCGACCGACGGCAGGACCAACCCGGACGGCAGCACAGGGCCGCTGCTTCGTTCCGATGGCACGGTCGTCCCCGACCAGAAGGACACCGTCTTCTCCACCGGTTCGTAGCGAACTGTTAGTCTCGTATCCGGCCCGGGCGTGCCCTGACGGCCGCCGAAACGGTTACCCAACGCTGGGATCACCAGCTGATTCATCTAGCAGATCACATGGCGAGCTGCAGGATGCGCAGGAGGATGTGTGCTTTCCGCTTTTGTCTCTGCTCTCAGGACAGCTGACCTGAGGCGGAAGATCCTCTTCACGATCGGGATCGTGTTCATCTATCGGCTTGGTGCGACGCTGCCGTCTCCCGGGGTGAACTACGCCAACGTGAAGTACTGCGTTGAGCAGGTCAGCAGTGGAGATTCGGCGCAGCTCTACTCGCTGATCAACCTGTTCTCGGGTGGTGCGCTGCTGCAGTTGTCGGTCTTCGCGGTCGGCGTCATGCCGTACATCACCGCCAGCATCATCGTTCAGCTGCTCACCGTGGTCATTCCCCGGTTCGAGCAGCTGCGCAAGGAAGGCCAGTCGGGCCAGGCCAAGATGACGCAGTACACCCGCTACCTGTCGGTCGCGCTGGCACTGCTGCAGTCCACCTCGATCGTCGCGCTCGGTGCCAGCGGAAACCTGCTGCAGGGCTGTGACCGCAAGGACGAGATTGTCTCGGACCAGTCGATCTTCTCGCTGACCGTGATGGTTCTGGTCATGACCGCCGGATCCACCTTGGTGATGTGGCTCGGTGAGATGGTCACCGAACGCGGAGTCGGCAACGGCATGTCGCTGCTGATCTTCGCCGGTATCGCGGCCCGGATCCCCGCCGAGGGCAAGACCATCCTCGACAGCCGTGGCGGTGTCACCTTCGCCGCCGTCTGTGTGGCGGCGCTTCTCATCGTGATCGGTGTCGTGTTCGTCGAACAGGGCCAGCGCCGCATCCCCGTCCAGTACGCCAAGCGCATGGTGGGACGGCGCATGTACGGCGGCACCTCCACCTACTTGCCGCTGAAGGTCAACCAGGCCGGTGTTATCCCGGTCATTTTCGCCTCCTCGCTGTTGTACATCCCGGGTCTCATCACGCAGCTCGTGCGCAGTGGCGGGAAGGACAAGACCGGCTGGTGGGATCGATTCGTCAGCACGTACCTGACCGACCCCAGCAACTACTGGTACGTCGCGATCTACTTCACGCTCATCGTGTTCTTCACGTTCTTCTACGTGTCGATCACCTTCAACCCCGATGAGCGCGCCGACGAGATGAACAAGTTCGGTGGCTTCATTCCCGGTATCCGTCCCGGACGTGCCACCGCCGACTACCTGCGTTACGTGCTCAACCGCATCACGTGGCCAGGCTCGATCTACCTGGGTATCATCGCGATCTTGCCGAACCTGTTCCTGCAGATCGGGAACTCCGGCGGTATGCAGAACCTGCCATTCGGCGGAACTGCGGTGCTGATCATGATCGGTGTCGGCCTCGATACTGTGAAGCAGATCGAAAGCCAGTTGATGCAGCGTAACTACGAAGGGTTCCTCAAGTGAGAGTGGTGTTACTCGGCCCGCCAGGGGCAGGCAAAGGTACGCAGGCACAACTGATTTCGGAGAAGTTCGGCATTCCGCAGATCTCTACGGGCGACCTGTTCCGGTCGAACATCAGTGAGGGCACCGAGCTGGGAATCCAGGCCAAGCAGTACCTGGACGCCGGCGATCTGGTGCCCAGCGAGGTCACCAACAAGATGGTCGAAGCGCGCCTCGACGAGGCGGACGCCGCGGACGGATTTATCCTCGACGGATTCCCGCGCACCGTGGACCAGGCGGATGCGCTGGCCGCGATGGAAGAGGCCCGCGGCGTCAAGATCGACGCCGTGCTGGAGTTCCGGGTGCCGGTAGAAGAGCTCGTGCAGCGACTGCTGGGCCGTGGCCGCGCCGACGACACCGAGGATATTATTCGCAATCGCCTCAACGTGTACCGCGACGAGACCGCACCGCTGCTGGAGTACTACCAGAGCGTGCTGCAGACCATCGATGCCGTCGGCACGGTGGACGAAGTGTTCGCGCGGACATCGCAGGCTCTGGGCCGGTAGTAGGCGAGGTAGCAGTGGGGCTGTTCGGCCGCAAGAAGACGGTGGAGCAGCGCACCACCGGAGAACTGGATGCCATGGCTGCCGCGGGCGCCGTCGTGGGCGCCGCATTGGTCGCCGTGCGTGATGCCGCAAAGGCCGGTGTTTCGACGCTGGAATTGGACAAGGTCGCCGAGTCCGTGATCCGGGATGCCGGCGCGGTGCCGTCGTTCCTGGGTTACCACGGTTTCCCGGCGTCGATCTGCTCCTCGGTCAATGATCAAGTGGTTCATGGAATACCTTCGGCGACAGCGATCTTGGCTGAGGGCGACCTGGTGTCCATCGACTGCGGTGCGATTCTGGACGGGTGGCACGGGGATTCCGCGTGGACCTTTGCGGTCGGGACAGTCATTCCCGTCGACGAGGCGTTGTCGGAAGCCACCCGGTTGTCGATGGAGGCCGGTATCGCGGCGATGATCCCGGGGAATCGGCTCACCGATGTGTCCCATGCGATCGAGCTGGGCACCCGGGCGGCGGAGAAGCAGTTCGACCGGGCATTCGGAATCGTGGACGGCTATGGCGGCCACGGCATCGGCCGTTCGATGCACCTGGATCCGTTCTTGCCCAACGAGGGAGCCCCCGGCAAGGGGCCGCTTCTCGGGGTGGGGTCGGTGCTCGCCATCGAGCCGATGCTCACGCTGGGAACCACGCAGACCCGGGTGCTGGCCGATGATTGGACCGTTGTGACTACCGACGGCTCCCGGGCCGCGCATTGGGAGCACACGGTGGCCGTCACCGAGGACGGCCCCCGCATTCTGACATTGCGCCCGTAGCAGCTACTGGCCCTTGATGGATGCAGTGCGCTCGGTGGTGAAGACGGCCACGCAGGCGATCGCGTGATCACCCTGTGTCCAGGAACGTTTGGTGGGGTAGAGGTAGGTGATCTCGACCCCGTCGTCTTCGAATGCACTGGGAGAGTAGCTTTCTAGCGCGGTACTGCAGCCCTCATTGCCCTTTTCGTCCAGCTCGGACTGCGCGGGCACCGAGGATCCGTACAGCGGTAGCAGTGCGTAGACCTCTGCCTTGTGTGGCTGAGAGCACGGGATGGCCTTAGTCGTCGTGTAGTAGTCCTTGTCGCCGAGATCGGCGACGCAGTCGCCCACGCGCAACTTGGTGACGTCCATATCGCCGGACTGGGTGACGTGTCCGGATTCGTCGCGTTTGGGCTGGTTGCCGATGCCCACCGCGATGATGACGATCGACGCGACGACCCACAGGGAGCCGAGCACGATGCCCGCGATGGCCATTCCGCGGCCGTTCTGACCGGTTCGTTTGATCTGATTCAGGCCCAGGACGCCGAAGATGATGCCCAGGATGCCGCCCAGGCAGGGGACGATGCCGAAGATCAGCGCCGTAATGGCGAATCCGTTGGTGCTTCGCGCGCTTTCGACGGGCGGATAGGAGCCCGCCGCGGGATAGCCGTATGGCGCAGCGGGGTATCCCGGAGGCGGCGGCGGGTATCCCGCCGGGTCAGCCTGGGGGTATGGCGGATACGGCTCGGCGCCCGCGGGCCCAGCCGGGGGAACGGGTGGATATCCGCCCGCCGGTGGCGGCCCGACCGGTGGGTACCCGGGGCCCGTTGGCGTCGGGTACTGCGGGTACTCCGGCGGCCCGGGATCCGAGGGCGGCGGCCCGGAAGGCGGTTGCGTCATGTAGGGACTTTAGCAAACACGCGGTGGCGTGGATAGATTCGTCGATCAGTGAGAGAGGCTCTCCAGGAAGGCCTCAACCTCGCTGGCGACCGGGAGTAGGCCCGAGTCTCTGGCATCGATTAATGATGGTGCGGCACTGTCTTTTTCGGAGACAACCAGTGACAACTCGGTGCCGTCGGGGCGGCTGGTCGGCCATGCGATCCCGACAGTGGGATCCAGCGGATTGACGCCGTGCTCACGGCCCGGGGCGTATCCGGCGGAGCACAGGTAGACCACCGTCGAGTCGTCCTCGAGTGCCAGGAACCCGTGGCCCACCCCTTCCGGCACATATACGGCGCGGCGGTCCTGGGGGTCGAGAAGTACTGCGTCCCAGGCGCCGAACGTCGGTGACCCCACGCGGATGTCGACCACGACGTCATACACGGACCCCGTCAGGCAGGCGACGTACTTGGCTTGTCCCGGCGGCACGTCGGCGAAGTGTATTCCGCGTAGTGACCCGGCCGCCGATACCGAGCAGTTGGCTTGTTGCAGGTCGAACGGGTGGCCTATGGCCTCGGCAAGCGCTGCGCCCTTGAACAATTCGAGGAACACGCCCCGGCTGTCGTGATGCTGCACCGGGGTGATCTCGAAGGCGCCGGGTACCGATAGTTCACGGATCTTCACGTCACTGCCCCCTCGCGGCGTATTGCGATTCCACGGCATCTTTGATGGGACGCCACCAATCCGCGTTGTCCCGATACCACTCGATGGTGGCGGCCAGCCCGCCGGTGAAATCGCCATGTGTTGGCTTCCAGCCCAATTCATCACGCAGCGGTGTCGGATCGATGGCATAACGCAGGTCATGGCCGGCGCGATCGGTGACGTGGTCGAAATCGTCCGGCGACTTGCCCATGAGTTCGAGAATGGTGCGCAGCACCGACAGGTTGTCTCGTTCTCCGTCTGCTCCAATGAGATACGTACGTCCGATGGCGCCCGCCTCGATGATGCGCCATACCGCGCTGTTGTGGTCGTCGACGTGAATCCAGTCCCGAACATTGGCGCCGGCACCGTAGAGGCGTGGCCTGCGATCCGTGAGGATGTTGGTGATTTGTCGCGGAATGAACTTCTCCACATGCTGATACGGCCCGTAGTTGTTGGAGCAGTTGGAGATCGTCGCGCGGATGCCGAACGATCTCATCCAGGCGCGCACCAGCAGATCCGCCGAGGCCTTGGTCGCCGAGTACGGGCTCGACGGGTTGTACGGGGTGGTCTCGGTGAACCGATTCGGGTCATCGAGTTCGAGGTCGCCGAACACCTCGTCGGTGGAGATGTGGTGCAGCCGCACGTCGTGGCGCCGCACCGCCTCCAGTAGGGTGTAGGTGCCAATGATGTTGCTGCGCAAGAATGGTGATGGGTCGGCGAGCGAGTTGTCGTTGTGCGTTTCCGCGGCAAAATGCACCACGACGTCATTGTCGGCGACCAGCCGTTCCACCGTCTCGGCGTCACAGATATCGCCCTGTACCAGCTCGACCGAGGCGGCGACCGGGGCCAGCGATTCGCGAGTGCCTGCGTAGGTCAGTGCGTCGAGGACCGTCACCGAGACGTCGGGGCGCTCCCGGACGGTCGCATGTACGAAGTTGGCTCCGATGAAACCGGCGCCGCCGGTCACCAAAATTCGCATGCACTCACCCTAGTAGGGGATTACCGAAGCGTGTCCGCCAACGAGGTCAACGTGTCGACCAACCCCTTGTCACCCAGAACTTGGATGAGCACCTGGTCTGCGCCGGCGTCAAGGTGTTCGTGCAAACGCGCGGCGATTTCTTCGGCGGTTCCGTGCGCCACCACGGCGTCGATGAATGTGTCACTTCCCGGCGACGTGACGTCCTCGTCGCTGAAACCGAGTCTCTTCCAGTTGTTTACGTAGTTACTCAGCTGGAGATAGAAATCCACGGTGCGCCGGCCGATTGCCCGTGCGCTCTCCGGGTCGGTACTGAGCACCACCTTGTGCTCGGGAACGAGCAGGGCGTCCGGACCGATGATCGCTCGAGCCTCTCGGGTGTGCTCTGGTGTCGTCAGGTAGGGGTGCGCGCCCGCGGTCCGGTCCGCGGACAGCTTCAGCACCTTGGGTCCGAGTGCGGCCAGCGCCCGGCGGTCCCTCGGCACGCCCGCGGCATCCAGCCCGTCCAGGTATTCGACAAGGGCGTCGTACGGTTTGCGGTACTCGGCCGATGCTTCGGGATGCCCGGCGCCCACGCCGAGCAGGAACCGCCCGGGGTAACTCGCTTCGATGCGATGGAAAGCGGCGGCTATCTCCTCGACGGGCGAGGTCCAGATGTTCACGATGCCGCTCGCGACCGTGAGATTCTCGGTCGCTTCGAGCAGCGGCTCTACGTACGCAAGATCTGAGGTGAACACGCCCCCGATCCATACCGAGCCGTAGCCGAGATCCTCGATGGCCTTCGCCTGCTCCGGTGTGACCGGACCGCCGTTCCAAATTCCATACCGGTTGAGGTTCGATTCGCCCATGTCGCGTCCCAACTTCGCAGGAGGTGTCGCTATTCCTCCACCCATCCTTCCGGATGCGCCGCGGGCGCGGGGGCAGGGGACGCGGATTCCTTGACCTGCTGGGTGCGGTTCAGGAGGTCGGCCACATCGATGCCCGAAATCTTGAGGCTCTCAATCACTTTCGCCACTGCCTGCGGGCTTACTCCTAAAAGGGTGCCCAACGCGTCCTGGGTATCGCCGGAGCCGCCGATGATGGACAGCCTTTCAATCTCGCCGATCGGTTTTGATGCGGCCTCGGTTGCCTGCACCACCGATGCCAGGATGTCCGGCAGTGTGAGCAGTCGGGCTGCCTCCGGCGTGTAGGCATTGAGTGCCGCGGCGACTTCCTTCTTACCGTCGGCCTCGGCCAGCAGCTTGGCCTTGATGCCATCCGCCTCGGCGATCAGCTTGGCCTTGGTGCCGTCGGCGGCAGCCTGCTGCTCGATCCGGAAGGCGTCCGCGGCTGCCTTGCGGGCGTCGGCTTCTGCCGAACCCTTCTGCCGCTCGGCCTCGGCATCGGCCTGCGCCTTCAGGATCGCGGCCTGTCGGCTGCCCTCCGCGATCGCGATGTCGGCCTGGCGACGTGCCTCGGCCGGGGCTATGACGTCGGCCTGCAACGCGGCCTGGGCCTGCTCGGTACGACGTTGCTCCACCTCGGTGCGGGCCTGCATGCGCGCGGCCTCCGCCTGCTCGCGGGCGATACCCACGTCCTTTTCGGCCCGGGCCTGGGCCAACGGGCCCGCCTGGTCTGCCTGGGCGTTCTCGGCTTCGGTCTGCGCGCGCAGGCGGGCCAGTTCCACGTCGCGCTTCTGGTTGGCGGAGGCGATCGCGGTATCGGCCTCGGCCTGCGCGATGGAGCCGGCCTGCCGGGCTTGAGCCGACTGAATCTGTGCGTCCCGCTCGGCCTGAGCAGTGCCGACCGTCGCGTCGCGGCGCACTTCGGCGATGCGACGCTGGCCGAGAGACTCCAGGTATCCATTGCGGTCGGAGATGCCCGCGATCTTGAGGACATCGACCTCCATGCCGATGCGGGCGAGATCGCCGCCGGCCTCCTCGACGACGCTGCGCGCCAGAGAGTCGCGATTGGAGTTCAGGTCCTCGACGGTCATCGTGGCGGTGATGCCGCGCAGGCTGCCTGCCAGGATCTCGTTGATCTGACGCTGCAATTCGCTGAGATCCGCGGTGAGGAAGCGCTGGACGGCGGTCTGCACCGCCTCGTCGTTCGATCCGATGCGCACCAGCCCTACGGCCTCAACGTTGACCGGAACACCGTTGTTGGACAACGCATTCTGCAGATTGATGTTCACGTTGAACGGTTCAAGCGACATGATGTCCACCCGTTCGATGCCGGGCATCTTGAAACGGGCACCACCGCGCACCACCTTCGGCTGGCCGCGCCCGGTGAACACCGCGACCTCGTTCGGTGGCACCTTGATGTAGTTGCGTACGTAGACCAGCGGCAGCGCCACGAAGATGACCAGCGCCGCGATGGCGATGGTGACGATGATGAGAAGCGAACTCATGCGGGTTTCCTTTGTGGTGTGAACTCGTGATGTGAACTAACGGTGTGACGTGGAGGGGTCATCAGAGACGTGCCTCGGGAACGCTGACCACGTGCAGGTATTCGGAGTCAACGTCGGCGATGTAGACGGCGGCGTTCTTGGCCAGCCCCTCGGGCTCATCGGTGATCGCCCGTGAACGCACCCGGTTGCCGTCCGCGTCGGTGAACGCGATCTCCCCCCAGCCGCCGCCCGGGGGCACCTTCAGGGTCACCGTGCCGAGTCGTCCGACATAGGACGCGCGCCCCGAGTGCGAGTTCGCCTGCTGGCGTCGCAGATACGTCAAGAAAAGTTGCAGGATCGACACCAGCGCAACAGCGCACACGCCGGCGATGATTGCTGTCGGCAGCACTGAGATGCCCAGGGCCGAGCCGACGAATCCGCCGGCGCCCGCACCCGTCAGTGCGGCAGAAACCGAGGTCAGGCTCAGAAATGGCATCCCATCGCCGTGGCCGATATCGGTGAGCAGCAGCGCCGAGAGCACCGCTATCCCGCCGACCGCAAAGGCCGCGAGGTACCCGATCGTCAGACCGTCCACTCGCCCCCCTCCCCGTTGCCGACGCCGATGTTCGCCACTACCGACATAGGTACCACGAATCGGTCCTGCTGGCTACGTGCTCACGTGGTCAGGAGCGCGCCGCGCTAGGTAGATCATCGCCGCGATCACGATTGCGGTGATGCCAACGCCCAGCCCAACGATCGCCACCCGCAACACTTTGGACATCGTTGTCGCCCCGAGGATTCCCTCTGACGACGACGTGAAAATCAAGGGCACTGGCAGCGGGCCGGAACCGAGGATCTCGGCGAGCTCGCGTGCGGATTGCTGTGTGAAGTGTCCGGTGATCTCGACTGTGCCCCCGACGATTGGTTCACGAATCGCCGGTGCACTGATGACCTGTGTATCCACGATGAACGCTGTCTGCGTGCCCTGCTGCCAATGGCGGCTGGTGAAGTCGGCCCACACCTGTGCGGCTTTCGGGGTGAATTCCATGCTGACCACGTACACGCCGCGCTGTTCGTCGAGCCCCCAGGATGCCTTCGCGATATCGGCACCGCTGAGAATCGACTGGTCGAGCAGGTATGCCGCGGCCCCGCCAACGCTGTCAGTACCGCAGGTGATGAGGGGAAGGTTGGGATCGTCGCTACCCGCTAGTGGATCCGGGTCATGGCAGCGTGTGGCCTGAACCTGCAGCGCGAGCAGCTGCATGCGGGGGTCTGTGGTCTGGCGGATCTGCTTCTCGAACTCGATGGCAGAAGGGTCGGCGGGTTTCGGCGGGAGGGGTGAGGTTTGCGGCTGGGCCGGCACCATCTGCACCACCGGCCGGATGTAGAGGCGGCCGGTCTTGATCACGCTGCCCAGGGCAGCTGGCGTCACGTCACGGCCCGGAACGGTGACGACGACATCCCTGCCTTGGACCGCAACGGTCGCCCCGTGACCTCTGAGTCGTTCCCTGACCACATTTGCGGTTTCCGCCACCATGGCCGCTGGCGGAGCTGCTCCGTCCGAAGTCTGAGCGGTAAAGGTCAGGCGGGTGCCTTCGCGGGAGTTGTGCCAGACATCCCTGGTGAGGAAGACGGCCAGACCGTAGCCGAGGACGAATACCAGCAGCAGCGGCACCACCAGCAGACGCACAACAGTCGACGGTCCATCGTTGGGCCTAATGGCCTCTGGATGGCCGAACTGCGGTTGCGGCATCGTCATCTGGCATCCCCCTCAGCCGGTATGTGATGGCCCCAATATATGGACCCAAATCTCGATGGGCGCCTGATTGGCCACGCGCGGTACCGTCATGGGGTGCCTCACCTAGCGGCAGTATCCGCGGACGCGCGTCGGGACATCACCGATGATGCCGTGGTGATCGTCGGCGGCGGTCCTGTCGGGTTGCTCGCTGCCACCTTGTTGGCGCGCCAGGGAATTCGCGTGGTTGTGCTGGAGGCCGCGGGTTCGAAAGAACGTCAGCGGCACCGGAACTGCGCGACCTTCGTCGGGCACTCGACGTTACGGCGATATGACCGGGTGGCACCCGAACTGGGTGCGCGGCTACGCCAGTCGGCGCTCGCGGTCCATGGCGTCCAAACCTTCTATCAGGGCCGTCCGGTATTCGTCATGTCCTCGTACGCTCCGTCGCGAATTCCTGGTCCGTGGAACCCCGCGGCATGGGGAATGAGCTTGTCGCAGCGCACCATTGAGGAAGAGACACTTGCTGAGGCATTGAATCTGGGCGTGGAGTACCACTGCGGGGTCGCCGTCACCGACATCAGTACCGACCACACCGGCGCACGGCTCACCCTCGCCAGCGGAGACCGGCTGCGCGCGAGCTACGTCATCGCCGCCGACGGCTCCAAGTCGGCCATTCGCCAGGCGCTGGGCATCGGTATGTCGGCGCGACCGCCGTCGCCGCCGTCTGTGGTGATCGACGTCGAACCGCATCCGGACGGTGTCACGGTGGATCTGCCCGTGCAGATCCAATATCACCATCCCGATCTCGGCGGGCGTCACGCGATTCGCCTGCCGTACCCGGACGGTCTGCGCCTCGATGTTCAGTTCCTGTCCAACGACGCGGAGACACCGACGACCGAGCAGGTGCGTTCGTGGGTGACGGCGCTCACCGGTGATGCCTGGTATGCGGATCACATCAGGTCGGTCGAGGTGCATCAGACCGTTCAGGGAGTAGCTGCCAGCTACACCGACGTGAATCGCCGGGTGCTGCTCGCGGGTGAGGCCGCCCATCAGTTCGCCCCCTTGGGCGGCCGCAGCCTCAACTCGGGTGTGTCCGACGCGGTCGCGGCCGCGGAGGCCATCGCGGAGGCGCTGGGCGAGTCCAGCGATCTCGCCGCGGCCTGGTTGGCGATCAACAGGAGCGCTCGGGAGCGGCGCCGGTCGGGAGTGCGTAACCGGATGCTGTCCGTGCGGGCGCAGCGAGTTCTGGACGGTTCGGACGTATCGATGCGGGCCAGACGCACGATGGCGGCCAAATCCGCGCCTCATATCTGGATCGCGGGTGCCTGGCTGACAGCGGGTCTGGTGCGACCCACGGCGATTCCGCATATCAGCAGGTCGGGAGTCACCTGGTCCTGAGGTGGGCGGGGCAGTGGCCGCCCCCTTCGCCGGTTTGGTTTGGGGGCGTTACGCGGGTATCCTTGACCAACGGTGCGGCTTACGTGCCGACTATCTGCGTGCCCAGTCCTGGACTTTCCTGTTACCGGCTCACGTTCGAGGGTCGGTAAAGTTTGCCGTGTCATGCCGGCGACAGCCGGAGCAGGCAATCAGAATCGCGGAGGATATGGCTAAGAAAGACGGAGCCATCGAGGTCGAGGGTCGGGTGGTCGAACCCCTGCCCAATGCGATGTTTCGCATTGAGCTGGAGAACGGACACAAGGTGCTCGCCCACATCAGCGGCAAGATGCGGCAGCACTACATCCGCATCCTGCCCGAGGACAGAGTGGTGGTGGAGTTGTCTCCCTACGACCTGTCCCGCGGTCGGATCGTTTACCGGTACAAGTAACTACAACCGCAAGACAGGATCGAAGAACGTGAAGGTCAACCCGAGCGTCAAGCCGATCTGCGACAAGTGCCGCGTTATTCGCCGGCACGGGCGGGTCATGGTGATCTGCCAGGACCCTCGCCACAAGCAGAGGCAGGGCTAAGCCGTCAGGCCAAGCCCACACATAACTGAATGATGACCTCCCAGAACCACTGACCGGGTACGCCGGACAGACACCCCCGGAACGGAGGCCGGGGCCCCAACCTAGAGGGGGCGGACTGGGAACAGACCTTCGTTGAATGAAAGAGGAACTGCCGCATGGCACGTCTCGTAGGCGTTGACCTACCGCGCGATAAGCGTATGGAAATCGCGCTCACCTATATCTATGGCATTGGCCGGACCCGCTCCAAGGAGATCCTGGCCGCCACGGGCATCAGCCCCGAACAGCGCAGCAAGGACCTGACCGATGATCAGGTGACTCAGCTGCGTGAATACATCGAAGCCTCTCTCAAGGTGGAGGGTGACCTGCGCCGCGAGGTGCAGGCCGACATCCGCCGCAAGATTGAGATCGGCTGCTACCAGGGCCTGCGCCACCGTCGTGGCCTGCCGGTGCGCGGTCAGCGGACCAAGACCAATGCGCGTACCCGCAAGGGGCCGAAGCGCACCATCGCCGGCAAGAAGAAGGCCAGGTAAAACCATGCCACCAGCAAAGAAGGGCGCTGCGGGCCCCAAGAAGGCGCAGAAGACCCGTCGCCGGGAAAAGAAGAACATCCCGCTCGGCGCCGCTCATATCAAGAGCACGTTCAACAACACGATCGTCTCGATCACCGACCCGCAGGGCAACGTGATCGCCTGGGCGTCGTCCGGTCACGTCGGCTTCAAGGGCTCGCGCAAGTCGACCCCGTTCGCCGCGCAGCTGGCTGCCGAGAACGCGGCTCGCAAGGCTCAGGAACACGGCGTCAAGAAGGTCGACGTGTTCGTCAAGGGTCCCGGCTCCGGCCGTGAGACCGCCATCCGTTCGCTGCAGGCCGCGGGCCTCGAAGTGGGCGCGATTTCCGATGTCACTCCACAGCCGCACAACGGTTGCCGTCCGCCCAAGCGGCGCCGGGTCTAAGGGAGGTTTGAACTAAATGGCTCGTTATACCGGACCCGTCACTCGCAAGTCCCGTCGTCTGGGCGTCGACCTCGTCGGTGGCTCCAGCGCGTACGAGAAGCGTCCTTACCCTCCCGGCCAGCACGGCCGCGCGCGGGTCAAGGAGAGCGAATACCGCACGCAGCTGCAGGAGAAGCAGAAGGCTCGCTTCACCTACGGCGTCATGGAGAAGCAGTTCCGTCGCTACTACGCCGAGGCCAACCGGCACTCCGGCAAGACCGGTGAGCAGCTGCTGCAGATCCTGGAGACCCGTCTCGACAACGTCGTGTACCGGGCCGGCCTGGCCCGTACCCGCCGGATGGCCCGCCAGCTGGTGTCGCACGGTCACTTCACGGTCAACAACGTGAAGGTCGATGTGCCCAGCTACCGGGTGTCGCAGTACGACATCATCGACGTCAAGGAAAAGTCGCTGAACACCTTGCCGTTCGAGGTCGCACGCGAGACCGCAGGCGACCGGCCCATCCCGGGCTGGCTGCAGGTTGTTGGCGAGCGCCAGCGCATTCTGGTGCACCAGCTCCCCGAGCGTTCGCAGATCGATGTGCCGCTCACCGAGCAGCTGATCGTCGAGTTCTACTCGAAGTAAGAAGTCGGGCCGCCTATCCGGGCTGCCCTCACTGACCGGCATCAAATAGCGGGTGCCGAGAAGGAGATAGAAGAAGAATGCTGATTTCTCAGCGACCCACCCTGTCCGAGGAGACGCTGGCCGAGAACCGGTCGCGCTTCGTCATCGAGCCCCTGGAGCCGGGATTCGGCTACACCCTGGGCAACTCGCTGCGGCGCACCCTGCTGTCGTCAATCCCGGGCGCGGCGGTCACCAGCATCCGGATCGACGGTGTGCTGCACGAGTTCACCACCGTTCCCGGGGTGAAGGAAGACGTCACCGACATCATCCTGAACCTCAAGAGCCTCGTGGTGTCTTCGGAAGAGGATGAGCCCGTCACCATGTACCTGCGCAAGCAGGGACCGGGTGCCGTCACCGCCGGTGACATCGTGCCGCCTGCCGGCGTGACCGTGCACAACCCCGATATGCACATCGCGACCCTGAACGACAAGGGCAAGCTGGAGATCGAGCTCGTCGTCGAGCGCGGTCGCGGTTACGTCCCGGCCGTGCAGAACAAGGCCTCGGGTGCTGAGATCGGCCGTATCCCCGTCGATTCCATCTACTCGCCGGTGCTCAAGGTGACGTACAACGTCGACGCCACCCGCGTCGAGCAGCGCACCGACTTCGACAAGCTAGTGCTGGACGTGGAGACCAAGAACTCGATCACCCCGCGTGACGCGCTGGCCTCGGCCGGCAAGACGCTGGTTGAGCTGTTCGGCCTGGCACGTGAGCTCAACGTCGAAGCCGAGGGCATCGAGATCGGGCCGTCGCCGGCCGAGGCAGACCACATTGCCTCGTTCGCGCTGCCCATCGAGGACCTGGACCTGACCGTCCGGTCGTACAACTGCCTCAAGCGCGAGGGTGTGCACACCGTCGGCGAGCTGGTTGCCCGCACCGAGTCGGACCTGTTGGACATCCGCAACTTCGGCCAGAAATCCATCGACGAGGTGAAGATCAAGCTGCATCAGCTCGGCCTGTCGCTCAAGGACAGCCCGACCAGCTTCGATCCGTCCGAGGTCGCCGGATACGACGTTGCCACCGGCACGTGGTCGGACACCGGTTCGTACGACTTCGACGGCGATCAGGACTTCGCCGAAACCGAACAGCTCTAACACAATCCGTCCCGGCCCTACCTGATACGGGGGCCGGCCCCGAATAGGAGATAGTTGCAATGCCCAAGCCCAAGAAGGGTCAGCGGCTCGGTGGGTCGTCTTCACACCAGAAGGCGATCCTGGCCAACCTTGCCACCGCGCTGTTCGAGCACGGCCGGATCAAGACAACCGAGACCAAGGCCCGTGTGCTGCGGCCGTACGCCGAGAAGCTGATCACCCACGCCAAGAAGGGCGATCTGCACAACCGGCGCGAGGTGCTCAAGAAGATCCGCGATAAGGACGTCGTCCACGCCCTCTTCGACGAGATCGGTCCGTTCTACTCCGATCGCAACGGTGGCTACACCCGCATCATCAAGGTCGAGAACCGCAAGGGCGATAACGCGCCCATGGCGATCATCGAGCTGGTGAAGGAGAAGACGGTCACCTCCGAGGCCGACCGGGCTCGCCGGGTCGCTTCGACCAAGCAGGCTGAGGCTCCGGCCGCTGCCGAGGCCGAGGAGACTCCTGCCGAGGACGCCGTCGAGGTCGAGACCGACACTGCCGATGATGCGGCCGCCGAGGACGAAGGTGCGGCGGACGCCGCGACTGACACGGCCGAGGACGCAGACAAGAAGGAGTGACCTTTGGTCACCTCTGACAACCAGCCCGCTACCGGAGACGGTGGCGGGCTGGTTCGTTTACGGCTCGATATCGCCTACGACGGAACCGATTTCGCGGGCTGGGCGACTCAGGTCAACCAGCGCACGGTCGCGGGGGTGCTGGGTGAGGCGTTCACGACCATCGTGGGCGAGCCGGTGTCGCTATACGCCGCCGGGCGCACGGATGCGGGCGTGCATGCGACAGGCCAGGTGGCGCATCTGGACGTCCCACACGCCCGGCTACCGGAAATTCTCGGCAGATCCCGCTCCGTGGATGCGCCCGAATTCGGCAGGCTGATTCGGCGGCTGTCGCGCTTCCTGCCCAAAGACGTACGTGTGCTCGATATCTGCCGCGCACCGGCGCATTTCGATGCACGGTTCTCTGCCTTGCGGCGGCACTACGAGTACCGGATATCGACGGCTCCATTCGGAGTGCTGCCTCTCGCGCGGCATGAGGTCGTCGGATGGCACCGTCCACTGGACGTCGGCGCCATGGCGGAGGCCTCACGGAAACTGGTGGGGCTGAACGATTTCGCCGCCTTCTGCCGCCATCGTGACGGTGCCACAACGATCCGCGAGTTGCAGCGGTTCGACTGGACGGTCGACGGGCATCAACTGGCCGCGCACGTGAGTGCCGACGCGTTCTGCTGGTCGATGGTGCGTTCGCTGGTGGGTGCGGTGCTGGTCGTGGGGGAGGGTAGGCGGCCGGTGCAGTGGTGCGCCGACTTGCTGAAGAAAGAAAGGCGTTCAAGCGATTTCGCTGCAGCGCCGGCGCGCGGACTGACGCTGGTCGGTGTCGACTATCCGCCAGACGATGAGATGGCGGCGCGCGTGTTGATCACCCGCGACATTCGAGTGCGGCAGGACTAACTACTCGGCGGACTCGGCTTCGCCGTGCCGGTTGAGTTTCGAGGCGACGAAGGCCGCGGCCTCGGCGGGTAGCCCGGTGCGTTCGTATGAGGTGTGGGCATCCCAGCTGTTGTTGGGTCCGGCCATGCAGATCGGATCTCCTTGATTGCACAGATCGATTGCACGAGAACCGAATACGCCGGCAATACCGCTCAGTGGGCCACCGGTTCGGTGGGTGGCGTTGCCGAATGTTGCGATGGCGACGACGCGATCGCCCACCGCAGGAGGCAGGGGGCGGCTGAACCCGATTCCGACGTTCGGGACGCCGATGATGGTGTCGATCACCTCGGCGCCCATGGAGTACCCGCCGATGACGAACTTTGTCCGCGGACAGCTGGCGGCCACCGATTGCAGGTGATTGCTGAGATCGTTGGCTCCGCCGCCGGCCGAGAAAATACCCGCGTCGTAGTTGACGGGGTAGACGTTCATGCTGGCGCCGGTGGCCTGGATGCGTGGGGTCAAGGAGTCCACGAACTCATCGCCGACTCGGCCCAACCCGACGGGCTCCTTGCGTCCCCGCGCAAAGGAGACGTCGACATCCGAACACGGATCTGCCGCAGCTTGAGGTAACGCATAGACAAGTCCGACAACATTCGCCGCTGACAGCGCGAACACCGTCAGGGCGACAAGATAACTCAGGACAACGCCGACCCTCGTGCCCCGCTGATGCGTGGTCACACCACGATGCTACGGGTCAGCAAGTTCCTGCGCGCCGTTTCGTGGACTGTGCCCGTGCTAAAGCTTGCCCGCCACGAACGATGCGGCCTGCGAGGGCAGATTAGTCTGCTCGTAGGTCTGATGCGCGGTCCATGAGCGGCCGCCCTCCTGGCAGACGGGGTCGCCGGGATTGCACTGGTCGATCCACCGTCCGGCGAGGGGCCCGGTCATGCCGCCACCGCGACGGTCGATGTTCCCGAACGTCGCGATGCCCTTGATCCGGCCCGCGACGTCCGGCGGCGGGTTGTTGGCGATGTCGTCCACGACGGTTGCGCCCATCGAGTACCCGCCGATCACCAGCTTGGTGTTGGGGCACGATGCGGCGACGTCGCTGAGGTGTCCACGCAGGTCGTCGGCGCCTTCTCCGGTGGAGAGCAGTCCGGCGCTGTAGTTGACGGGGTAGACGTTCATGCTGCCGACCTTGGACCCGAGGGCGTCGACGAACGCCTGACCCACACGGCCCAGACCGACCGGCTCATCACGGCCGCGGGCGAACGAGACATCCACCGCGGCGCACGGATCGGCGCTCGCGGGCGCCGGCTGCGAAATGGTCACCAGGCCGATGAACATGAGCAGGGCAGCGAGGAGATATCCGGGCCGCCGGACGTGCGAGATTGCAGGTGAAACAGCACTGTGCGTCGTCACACGCGAATGCTACGGGTAAGTCAACCTAGTTGTCATGTCGGTGCGGTATGGGTCGCGTCACCTGGGCGGAAGCGAGGCCAGGAACTCGACCATCGCGGAGTTGATCGCGTCGGGCCGCTCCATTTGCACGAAGTGCCCGGCCCCCTCGACGATCAGAACCGACCTCAGCCCGGGAACCAGATCGGCCATCGCCGTCATCGGGTCGCGACCAAGCATTTCCAGCACCGGATCGGCCGATCCCGCCATGAAGGCCACCGGTATGCCGATGGGTGTGTCCTGCAGGTGCTCGTTCTGGGCCCACACCAGATCCTCGGCCCGATACCAGTTGAGGCCGCCGGTGAATCCTGTGCGCGTGAATTCTGCCGCGTAGTAGTCGAGATCTTGTTCGGACAGCCAATTCCAGGGCAGGGGAGGAGGAGTCGGCAGTACGTCCAGGTAGCCATTGCGCTTGCCATACACCTGCGGCCGGGTGATCCCAGCAATCCAGATAGCGGTTCGCTCCGCTGAGCGCGTGGAACAGCGTGGCCAGGAAGGCTTTTGGCCGCGTATTCAGCTCGGACTCCGCTACGCCCGGCTCCTGGAAGTACTCCAGATGCGTGAAGTGCTGAGAGGCAAGGTAGTTGAAGCCAATGCTCGGCTTGACCGGGAGCCGTCGGGTACGTGGCACCGACAGCTGGATCAGTGCACGGACTCGATCCCCGGCCCAGGCGGGCATGTCCCACACCAGATGTGCCCCGAAATCGTGCCCGCAGAACACCGCGTCCGGCAGATCGAGGGCGTCGAGCAGGCCCACGAGGTCGTTGACCGTGGTGCCGCGGTCATAGGCCGTAGGGTCCCGCGGCGCCGTTGTACGGCCATATCCGCGCATGTCCGGTGCGATAGCCCGATATCCGGCCGCCGCAAGTGCGGCCAGTTGGTGGCGCCAGGTGTACCAGAGCCCGGGAAAGCCATGGCACAGAACAACCGCCGGGCCTTCGCCCTGTTCGGCGACATGCATGTCGATTCCATTGACATGCAGCTGACGGTGGGTGATCTGGGAGACAGTCACCCAGGCGACGTTAGTTCACCCGGGCGGCCGCGAAGTCCGCAGCCTGCGCAAAGAGTGCCGGCGGGTACGTGGTGTGGGACTTCCAGCTTTCGTTGTCGCCGGCCATGCAGACAGGATCGCCGTCATTGCACAGGTCAAGGACGCGATCGGAGTAGGCGCCGGCCAGATTCTGGATGGGGGCGAAGCGGTTGACGATGTTGCCAAAGGTGACAATCGCCCGGATGCGGTCACCGACCTCCGGGGGAACCGGGTTGGTGAAGTTGAAGAAGTCTCCGATCGTGACGGGACCCTGGAAACCCAGTGCGGTGTCGACAACACCGGCGCCGAGTGAGTACCCGCCGACAACCAGCTTGGTGTTGGGGCACGAGTTGGCCACCGACTGCAGGTGTGCGCTCAGATCGTTGGCTCCGCCGCTGACGTCGGTGTTGGCGTCGTATCGGACCGCGTAAACGCCAACGTCTTTGACGCGATTACGCAATGCACTGATGAAGCCGTCGCCAATGTTTCCGACACCGGGCGGCTGACTGCGGCCGCGGGCGAACGACACCTCGATATTGGGACAGGCCGCCGAGGCGGTGGCGGGGAGAAGGACCGCGAGACCCGTGGTCAACATGATTGCCGCAACCGAAACAACCGCCGCACGAGCGGCGGCGGTAAGCAACTTACTGGCTGGGCGTGGATTCGGTTGTAGCGTCACACACCGAGGTTACGGATAATTCGCTGTCACTGCCATGTGATTTCAATCCCGCGGGTAAAGAAGCTGTGTGTCCGGCTGTGTTGGATTCGGGGTCCGAAGGGGTATCCGCACCCCGGTGTGCCAGGACCAGTCCGGCGAGAATGACCGCGGCTCCCGCGTACTGGATGGGCGCGATGGTTTCCCCGAGGAGCACCCATCCCGCGATCACCGCGCACAGTACCTCGGTCAGCGCGATCAACGACGCGTAGCTCGGTTTGAGTCGGGCAATGGCGGCGATACCGGTGAGGTACGCGATCGCGGTGGTGACTACCCCGAGAATGAGGATGGGCACGTACACCGGCGCATGCCAGCTCGCGACCTGCACGGCCTGGGTGGAGAAGGTCATTGGCATGATGCCGGTCAGCCCGAAGCCTCCCACCGCAACGGTTCCGACGAGCAGCCCGCTGGTAGTAAGGGTGATCGGTTGCAGCCCTTGTGCCTTGCCGCCCGCCCGGTGTGACGAGATGAAGTAGTACGCGGCGCAGACCGCCGCTCCCAGTCCCCACAGCACCCCCACCGGCTCGACGCGGGAGCCGCTGAAGATGTTGAGCACCAGCAGCATTCCTACTAGCGCGAGTGCCGCGCCGGCGAGCACGCGGGCATGCGGGCGTTGCCGTGTGGACAGCCAGATCCAGGCGATCACCAGGATGGGGCTCAGGAACTCCAGGAGCATCGCCACGCCGACCGACATGTGCCTGACCGCACCGAAATAGCAGAATTGGGCGCCGGCGACGGGAATGATTCCGTAGAGCACAACGACTTTGGCGTGGCGCCGGGCCTCGGAGAACCAGCCGGGGGCCGCGATACAGGCTGCCACCACCATGACTGCGGCGCCGGTGGCCAGGCGCGCGGTGACGACGGCGGTCAGGGACCAGCCGGACGCCATCAGCGACTTGGCGAAGGGGCCGGAAAAGCCGAAGGTCGCGGCCGAGACGAGGGCGAGTATCACGCCGGCCCGGAAATTGGCCTTGTCGTTCACCACACCTCCCGCATGTCATGAGTAAAATCGAATACGGTCATGACGGTATAAGTGAAGGATGTCAGGTGTCAAATGCTTTTCACTCATGACACGGAGCAAGGGCTGAAGTCGGCTGCTGAGCTGATCAACACCGCGCGCAATGACCGGGAGCTACTCCCGGATCCGGGCGCGCTGCCGGCGCTTCTGGATCGGTACGGCTGGACGGGCAGGCGCGACGGCGACGAGGCGGAACTGCGGGCCGTGAAGGCGCTACGGACTCGATTGGGCGATATCTGGGGGCATATCAACGATGAGGAGTATGTGGTCCGGCAGGTCAACGCCTTGCTCGCCGATACCCACGCCTCACCCTGGCTCACCCGGCATGTCGAGGAGCCCGATTGGCATCTGCATATGGCTGCCAGTGATGCGCCACTGGCGGACCGTCTCGGTGCCGAGACCGCCATGGTGCTCGCGGACCTGGTACGCACGGGCGAGCAGCGACGCCTGAAGACCTGCGCCGCACCGGATTGCGATGCTGTCCTGGTTGACTTGTCGCGCAACAGGTCCCGGATGTTCTGTGACACCGGGAACTGCGGTAACCGGCAGCATGTGGCCGCCTATCGGGGGCGTATGCGCGACGAGCCCTAGTGGCGCGAAAGCTCTACTGCGCGTAGGCCTGGATCGGTCGGCCCAGGTAGGCGAGCTCATCGCTGACCGTCACGAGGCGGACCTGGATGGTTTCCCCGCCCGCGGTCAGGAGAATGTGGTCGCCGTAGCCGTTGGGCTGGTCGATGATGACATCCGGCCGGGCCGGAAGCGCGTCGTACTCGCTGCTGATGATGTGCACGGCCGTGCAGTTGCTGGGCAACGCGGTCGGCTGCATGCCGTCCACGACGGCCAGCGTGCATCGGGGGTCGATAAAGCCCGGGCCACTGGCAAATTGGATGCGATTGGCGTCGCCAATCGAGGTCACCATGACATCCCACATGTGGGGACGGTCGGTGTAGACGACCACGAGCGCGCCGATCGCCACCGATCTCAGCACCACCTGTTGGCATACGTAGAGCTCGGCGCGTACCACCACGGTGTGAACGCCCAGCCCGGACAGCCGCGCCGCGATCGCGCGGCCCGACATATCCGATCCGATCAACTGTCCGCAGCCCGATGTCGGCAGATGGATGCCGTCGAGCTCCTCGTTGCTCATCTCGATGCTGCGGGTCAGATACTCCAGCCCGATGGCGCCCACGGGGAGTCCGGCGAAGAACGCATCACGCTGGCTGCCGTTGAGTGAGGTCATTCCGGTGGAGTGGCGTACGGGGAGTTGTTCGTCAGTTGCCCACCGAACCAGTGCGCCAACCGATGTGCGGCCCTTCGTGGCGGGGCGCAGCCGAACGGTCACGGTGGTCTCCAGCGTCGGCCGGGCCCACAATCCCGTCAGGGTGGCATCGGTGATGTACCACGGGTCAATTCCCATGGCGACGTTGTAGGAGTCGATCAGCATCAGCCCACTCCACTCCTCGTGCATGGGCGCGCCCGCGTACTGGCGGAGCATTTCGGCGCTGATCCGGTGAATCTGTCCGGCCTGCAGGATGGTGCTGGCGCAGTGGGCGGCCGCCAGTGCCCGCCGGACTCGTGCCGTGGCGATGACGGCGCACCTCTCCGCACCGCGGCGGCCGCCCCCGCGTCGGAATACCGCGTCGACGTTCACGCCGGGGTCAAACCGAAGTACCACCCAGACGGTGCGGATGGCGACGGCAGGCAGCGGGCCCACCAGTCGGTCGTATCCACCGCGCAATACTGTTCCTTGTGCCGTGCGCTGGCCATTGCTGATGACATCGATGCTTTCGAGCTCAATATCGTTCTGATGCATGCACTCCCGCAGTACACGCAGCGGCACCAGGGAGTCGGTGGCGCAGTGATCCGGGGTGATGACCGAGGGGTGGCGCTGGGTTGCACTGACCTCCAGTACCGTGATGAGTTTTCCGTTCTCCCAACGGGTTCCGGTCCAGCTGTCCTGGCTGCTGGGAGTGTCGGCAATGCTGCCCGAGCTTCGGTAAGTGCGGCCCGTCAGATACTTGAATCCGGTAACCGCCCAATGTCTGACGGTCTGACCTCCCCATCGGCCTAGGACCAGTGCCAAGGACACGATCGCGATCAGTAGTGCTGCCCACCACGGCCAGCCGAACAGTAATGAGATCAGGACTGCGGCGAGGATCAGTAGCTGCGAGATCACCATGATCTGGATCGGCATCGTGGCCCGACGTACCTGCTCGGGAGCCGCCCCGCTCGAGGTCACCTTTCCCCCTTCTGTCCCGCCGTTGTGCCGCACCCACCCGACTGAGGCCCGCGGCTGCCACCCGCAACCTATCGTGGTTGCCCAGTATTGCAATAGGCTGCATGGCCGTGTGGCCCGTACGTAGGATCTAACAAGATCTGGGGGCCGGCCTGGTGGCATCACTAGGTTGTAGATGCGAGTTTCGCAGATTTCCTGGAGGGGGACGATGGCGCGACAACCGACAACCCGGTTGCAGGTCAGCGGGTACCGGTTCCTCGTGCGGCGTATGGAGCACGCGCTGGTTCGTCGTGACGTCCGAATGATCCACGACCCGATGCGGGCGCAGTCCAATTCGCTCATGGTCGGCATTGTGCTGGCCACCGTCGTCGTTGCCGGCTGTGCGATCTTGGCGTTCTTTCGGCCTAACATGCCGCTGGGCGATCAGCCCATTGTCATGGCCAAGGACACCGGCGCGGTCTACGTCCGGATCCAGGACACACTTCATCCCGCCCTCAATTTGGCGTCGGCGCGACTGATCTCCGGAAACAACGAGAATCCCAAGCCGGTCAAGGACTCGGAGTTGGCGAAGGCGCGCCGTGGCCCGTTGGTCGGGATTCCCGGTGCGCCAGCATCCATTTCGGCGCCGCTGACGGGTGACGACACCATCTGGACGGTGTGCGATGTCGCGACACCCCCGCCCAGCTCGACCGTCACCACCACGGTGATCGCGGGCAAGGTAACCCTGGAGAACGGCAACCAGGAGATGCCCAACGACAGGTATGCCCTGGTGACGGTGAATAGCCAGATGTACCTGCTCTATGACGGCAAGCGCGCGGCGGTCGACCTGACGAATCCCGCGGTGACCCGCGCGCTGCGTCTCGAAGGTGTGACGCCGCGGCCGATCTCGATGTCCGTACTCAATGCCGTGCCCGAGGTACCGGCTATCGCTCCGCCGCCCATCCCGGACGCTGGAGGGCCGTCGCCTATTACAACCGCGGGCGTTCGGGTGGGGTCGGTCATCAAGATGAGCCGGGCGGACTCCGCCGAGTACTACGTCGTGCTCTCCGGTGGAGTGCAACGCGTCAACGAGGTCACCGCGGATCTGATCAGATTTTCCGATTCCCAGGGTGCGCAGGACATCGTCGCTGTGGCTCCCGACGTGATTTCGGGGTATCCCAGCCTCAACCAGCTTGCGGTACAGACATTTCCGGAACGCGCGGGGAAGATCGTGGACATTCCGGAGAAGTCGGTGCTGTGCAGCAGTTGGAAGCCCGGACAGGAGAAGACGCAGGAGCACGCCACCACCAAAGTGTTGACGGGAAACTCGCTGCCGTTGAAGACCGATCAGGTACCGGTTGTGCTAGCACAGGCCGACAAGGAGGGCCCCAACGTCGACACTGCCTACATTCCGCCCGCGCGTAGCGCCTTCATCCGCTCCACCGGCCTGGGCGGGGACACCGGGCGTGCGGAGTCTCTCTATCTCATCCTCGATACCGGCGTGCGCTTCGGTATCGGTAACCTGGAGGCCGCGAAATCGCTGGGCCTCACGGTTGAACCGGTTCCGGCACCGTGGCCGGTCGTCGGGCTGCTCCCGCCAGGGCCCCGGCTGAGCAAGGAAGACGCGCTCGTCGAGCACGACGGAATGCCTCCCGACAAAACAGGTTTGGCGATCAATCCGTCAACATCGAGCACCGCGCCCGCGTAAACCGCGCGCCACCGGCGCTAGTCGGTGGAGTTGTCCCGGCCTTGCCGCAGCTTGCGCACCGGCGCCAGCATCGCCAGCGCCGCGGCGAGAAATGCCGCGCAGACTGCTATTCCGATCAACGCTACATGCCGCGGCCGCGGGTCGGCGGGTGCAGGCGCAGGTGGCAGCTGCAGTTTTTTCGCCGCGTTGGCCCGGGCGAGATCACTTGTGGTGCCGAGGTCGTCGCTGACCGCGGCGAGTGCGTCCACCATCCCGTAGCCCAGATAGGGGTCCCAGCCGCCCGGCGGGCGGTGCGCAGTGTTCTTGATGCGGTCCATGACCTCACGAGCGCTCAACTGAGGGAAACGTGAACGTACCAGCGCGACAACGCCACTGACGACCGGCGCGGAGAAGCTGGTGCCCTGAATCGGTACCGGACCTTGCTCGCCCATGTAGGCGTTGGTCAGCGCATCACGGTTGGGATCCAAGGAGAGGATGTCTTCACCGGGAGCGGAGACATCGACCCAGGGGCCGCCGAGGCTGAACTTGGAGGGTTGCCCGTCCGGGCCGATTGAGCCCGCCGTGAGGACGAGGTCGTTGTACCACGCCGGACTCACCGTTTCCAGGACGGCATCCCAGTCCGGGGTATTGGGTCGAGCTGGGTCCGGCGGTGGGTTCTGGTTCTTGCACTGCCCCTCGCCGACATTTCCCGCGGCGACCACCACCACGACGTTCTTGACATCCACGGCGTACTGCAGTGCGGCGCCCAACGGTCGATCGTCCAGGAATTGTTTGGCGGAGGCGCACGCCACCTCGGAGATGTTGATGACCGTCGCGCCGAGGTCCGCGGCGGTGCGCACCGCCATCGCCAGGGTGTCGACGTTTCCGACGCCGCTGATCTTGGAGGGATCGTCTCTGTCGTTTCCGCCGCTCTTGTTCTTCACTGCGAACTTTGCGCTGGATTGCCGAATGGTGATGAGGCTGACATCGGGCGCGATGCCACTGAACGCGCTTGCTCCCGTGGGATCCGGTGCGGCCGCGATGATTCCGGCGACAATGGTGCCGTGCGCGTCACAGTCCTGAGTGCCGTTGCCGCCCTCGAAGACGTAGTCTCCGCCGGGGATGAGTGGTGGTAGGCGTGGACTGCGCGCCACGCCGGTGTCGATCACCGCGACCGTCTGGCCGCTACCACGCGACAGTTGCCAGACCAACGGCAGATCCAGTCCACGCTGCTGCGCGGGCACCTTGTTGAGGTCGCGCTTGGGATCGATGCCGGGGAATCGGCACAGTTCCTTCTGCTCCGTGGGTTCGATGGGACCGGGAGGCCGCGGGCCGGGAAGCATGCTCGGATCGACCGGAAGCGGAGCGAAGGCGTGTGCCGTCGCGAGCATGTGCATCGAACCGGTCGCCAGCTGTGAGGACATCGCCAACATTGCAACGGCTGCAGCGGTGGCGATACGGCGGGCCACGCCGAGGTTCATGGCAGGTTCAATCCCCGCACGGCGCTGTACACACCACATACCCAGACGGCCACCGGAACGATCAGCGACAGCGCGATGTACTCGATGATCTCCACCGTGCGACGCGCGACAGGCGAGTACTTGCGCGCCGACACCAGGAAGCCGAGGGCGATGGCCGAACCGGCCGCGATCGCCATCATTGCCGTAGTGAACACGGCGGCTGTCGGGTACGCGATGGCGATGAACGCGAATCCCGCGACGGGAATGGCCAAGCCGCCCAGGTTGATGACCACTGTCTGCGCGAGGTCGGCATGCGAGCGCGCCCGCAGCATCATCGCCAGCGCGATCAATCCGGCAAGCACCACACCACTGAATCGGTGTGCGCCGGTGGGATGGTGGTCGCCTGCGCCGGGGAAGGTCAGCGCCGCGAGCATGGCGCCCGCTGCGGTGGCGGCGGATGTTCCGCACACCAGCCCGGTCAGCACTGCGTGCGCTCGCAGCGCCTTCTCGCGCAGATCGGGGAGCGGCGGCAGCGCCGTGGCGTCCTCGACGTTGTCAGCCTCGGTATCCAGTCCATCCAGACCCTCGATGGCTTCGATCGGGGCCGTCGAATGTTCGGGACGAGATGGTGCGCCCTGTGTGGGCACCGGGGGAAGGGGTAGTCGAGCGAGAGCCATTGCCACACGCGGCGAAAGGGCCACCGAGCAGATTCCGACCGCGCCGAGTACGGCCCCAAGGCTGTAGATCGACGGCTCGAAAAGCACGTAACCCAGCGTTGCCGCGAACCCGAGCAGTGATCCCGACGCGACCGCGACGAGTGACATCGTGCCGGTGCCGGTCGCGCGCATGGCGAGGATGGATACGACCATCGCGACCATCAGTGCCAGCATCGCGTGCGGGGCGCCGTACTTTCCCGGCACGAACAGCGCTCCCGCCACTGCGGAGAAGCCGACGGCGCAATGACTCAGCGTCACGGAGGCGAGCGAATCGTCGTAAACCCTGTTCGCGAAGACCGCGGCGGTCATCGCCACCAAGGCGATCGCGACGGCGATGATCGGAAGGAGCAGGCCGGGATTTGTCGCGCCCGCGCGTAGGAGCGCCGTGGCGCCGAGCACCGCGGCCAGTCCGCACGCGGAAGCGCCGAGTATTCGAGCGGCGGTGCGGCTCCACGGATGTGCCGACACGGTACGAAATGTGGACACGGCGAGGAAGACATCGTCGAACAGCGGATCCGGTGCGGTGACATCGGAGGTGGTGAGGATGAGTTGATCGCCATCGCGAACCTCCAACTCCCCAAGGGTGCTGGACATCTGCAGTGGCGGCTGACCAGGCCGGGACAAACGCCAATGCGTTTCCACGGCGTCCCCTGGGCTGGTCAGCTCGGGGACACCGACATGCTGGTTGATGATGTCGACGACAGAGCCGACCAAGAGGGCGAGCGGGACACTCGTCGGCAGCGCCAGGTCGACCTGAGTGCGGTCAGCCTGAATGGAAACGCGGCACAGTTCGAGAACCGCCGAACGTTGCTCGGCGCCCGACTGCGCATGTGTCATGCTGTGCCCCTACCTGCCCCCACGGTCATTGATCTTTGCGCATGCACACTAGCCGAACGCGCCTGAGCGCCGCCAGCGGTTCGGCGCATACAGGCGAACGTCAGCCGACCAACCAGCGGCCCTGGCGATCGTGTGAGCGAATTCGTTGCGGCACCGGATATAACGGCCCTATCCTTTAGCCCGCTGTGGGCTTGGGCGGTAGCGTGGATGCGAAATAGGCACGAGATGTGGCGCGGGGGAAACCGGAGGGCCAGGGTGAGCGTGGGGTGAACACCACAATATTCATTCGTCGGCCTCGGCTTGCGGTGCCTCGTGTTCCGGGTGGCGAGATCAATGTGCAGCCACCGCCGGAGATTCCACGGCCGGTGCCGTCGCCGATCATCGCGAAGATCATGCCGCTGGTCATGGTGGTGGCAATGGTGGGCATGATTGCCTTCTTTGTCACCTCGGGGAGCCTGGGTGGCGGCGCGGGCGGCGGGATCGGACGCAGCCCGATGTTCATGCTGTTCCCGATCATGATGATGGTCTCGATGGTCAGCATGGTCTCCAACAGCGGCGGCAAGGGAGCCAAGACCAGCGAAATCAACGAGGACCGCAAGGATTACCTGCGGTACCTCGAAGTGGTGCGCAAGAATGTCACCGATACCGGTGGTGCTCAGCGTAAGGCCCTGCTGTGGAACAACCCTGACCCGTCTGCGCTGTGGACGCTCGCCGGTGGCCGCCGGATGTGGGAGCGGCGTCCTGGCGACAGTGACTACTGCCATGTACGTGTCGGGGTGGGGGATCAGCGTCTGGCCGCGCAGCTGGTGGCGCCCGAGATCGGTCCGGTCGAAGAATTGGAGCCGGTGGCCTCCGTGGCGTTGCGCCGGTTCGTGCGGACACACTCGCTGGTGCCTGAGCTGCCGATCGCGTTGAACCTGAGGGGTTTCGCGGCCGTCACCATCGATGGCTCACCCGAGGTGGCGCGAGGCATGTTGCGCGCCATGATTTGTCAGCTGGCGATGTTCCATGGGCCGGACCAATTCCTGGTCGCTGCAGTGGTGAACCGGCATGCGGCCCCGCACTGGGACTGGCTCAAATGGCTTCCGCACGCCCAGCATCCGACCGCGTTCGACGGTGTCGGCGCCAGCAGGCTGGTCTACCACTCGCTGGGGGAGGTCGAGGAGTCGTTGGCTTCGCTCATCACTGAACGTGAACGGTTCTCGCGGACCGCGCAGCCCTCTTCCGGACGACCGCAGATCCTCATCATTGTGGACAGTGGCACGTTGATCGGTTCCGAACGCCTCATCATCGATCACGGTATCGATTCGGTGACCCTCGTCGAGATCGGCACGCGGGTGGACCCGCTCGCGGCCCGCCGCGGTATGCAATTGGAGCTGAGCGATCGCGGCCTCGGAGCCAAGGGCAATGTGGGATCTGAGGTCTTCGCACACCCCGATCACCTCACCATCACCGAGGCGATGGCGTGCGCCCGCCGTATGGCGCCCTATCGGGTACTCGCCGGAGGTAGCGACGAGGTCCAGATCCAAACCGAGGTCAGCACGCGCTGGTCCGACATCGTGGGGATCGGCGATCCTGGTCTGCTCAACCCGGAAGTGGTGTGGCGCAACCGGGTTGGTCGCGACCGGCTGCGTGTACCCATCGGAATCGCAGTCGATGGCACTCCCATGGAACTGGATATCAAGGAGGCCGCCGAGAACGGCATGGGCCCGCACGGACTGTGCATCGGCGCTACCGGTTCGGGTAAATCGGAGTTCCTGCGCACATTGACATTGGGCATGATCGCCACGCATTCGCCGGATGCCCTGAACCTCGTGCTTGTCGACTTCAAGGGTGGTGCGACGTTCCTGGGCCTGGACCGGGCGCAGCATGTCTCGGCGATCATCACCAACCTCGCCGAAGAGGCAAATCTGGTGTCCCGCATGAAGGACGCGCTGGCCGGTGAGATGAACCGGCGCCAGGAGCTGCTGCGCGCCGCGGGCAACTTCGCCAATGTCACCGAGTACGAGCGTGCCCGCGCCGCCGGTGCGTCCCTCGCCCCGCTGCCGGCACTCTTCATCATCGTCGACGAGTTCTCCGAATTGCTGAGCCAGCACCCGGATTTCGCGGAGCTGTTCGTGGCGATCGGCCGTTTGGGCCGGTCGCTGCACGTCCATTTGTTGCTCGCCTCGCAGCGCCTGGACGAGGGCCGCCTGCGCGGGCTGGAATCTCACCTGTCTTATCGGCTGTGTCTGAAGACTTTCTCGGCGAACGAGTCCCGTGCTGCGATTGGTGTCCCGGACGCCTACCACCTGCCCAACACCCCGGGTTCCTGCTACCTCAAGGATGACTCGGGGGAGCTGACACGGTTCCAGACCTCCTATGTGTCCGGTGCGTATGTCCCGTACGGGCCGGCGCGTCGTGCCGTCTCCTCCGGCGGCACGAGCGCGGCGCCGCGGTTGTTCACCGCCGCACCGGTGGCGCTGCAAATGCGCCCCGCGGAAATCGTGGAAGACGACACCGTTGCCGCTTCCGAAGGGGTGATCGGCCGGTCGGTCATCGACACGATCCTTGATCGCGTTGAAGGACATGGCAATCCAGCGCACGAGGTGTGGCTGCCGCCGTTGGACGATTCGCCGACTCTCGGAGATCTGATTCCCCGTCACGGTCGCGCCGGCTTCGATGCGGTGGGCAGTTTGACCATCCCGATCGGAATCGTGGATCGGCCGTACGAGCAACGGCGTGACCCGTACATCGTCGATCTGTCCGCCGCGGCGGGCAATGTCGCCATCGTCGGCGCACCCCAGTCCGGAAAGTCCATGGCGGTGCGCACGCTGGTGACGTCGCTCGCGGTGACGCACAGTCCCGCGCAGGTGCAGTTCTATTGCCTGGACTTCGGTGGTGGCACGCTCACCTCGCTGGCGCAACTACCGCATGTCGGTTCGGTGGCCAGCCGGCTGGAGTCGGATCTGATCCGGCGTACGTTCGCCGAAATGCTGACGATTGTCAGGTCTCGGGAGAATGCCTTCCGCGCCTACGGGATTGACTCGATGGCCGAGTACCGGCGGCGCAAGGGTGCCGGTGACCCGCAACTCGCGAGCGATCCATTCGGTGACGTGTTCTTCATCATCGATGGCTGGTCCACGGTTCGTCAGGAGTTCGAGGCGCTGGAGCCGCAGGTCACAGCGCTGGCGGCGCAGGGGCTCGGTTTCGGTGTGCACACGGTGGTCACGGCATCACGCTGGGCCGAGATCCGGCCAGCCCTGAAGGACCAGATCGGCTCGCGCGTCGAACTTCGCCTCGGTGATCCGCTGGACTCGGACTTCGACCGCAAGCTGGCACAGCTTGTTCCGGATGGCAGGCCAGGCCGGGGTATCACTCGCGACCGCCGGCACATGCTCATCGGACTGCCGCGCGTCGACAGCGTCTCGTCGAATCAGGACCTCGGTGAGGCACTCGCTGCCGCCGCCGCGAGCATGCGGCAGCGCAGCTCGGCGGAGGCTCCGCAGGTTCGCATGCTGCCGCACAAGATCGATTACGCCGCGCTGGTTCCACAGGCGCCGAAGAACGAGCTGCCAAACCTGCGCATCCTCGTCGGCATCAACGAGACGGAGTTGGCTCCGACGTTCCTGGAATTCGGCGAGCAGCCGCACATGATGATTTTCGGCGACAGCGAGTGCGGCAAGACCGGGCTGTTGCGCACCATCTGCCGCGAGATTGTTCGGACCACCACCCCGCAGCAGGCGCAGCTGTTCATCGTGGACTTCCGCCGCACCTTGCTCGGTGTCGTCGAGACGGAACACCTGGCCAAGTACGCGATGTCAAGCACCACCTTGGTCGATGAGGTTCCGGTGTTGATCGAGCTTCTCAAATCCCGGATGCCGGGACCCGATGTCACACAGCAACAGTTGCGTGACAGATCCTGGTGGTCCGGCCCGGAGATCTACATCTTGGTCGACGACTACGACCTGGTGGCCCTGGCGAGCGGAAACCCGCTGTTGCCGCTCGCGGAGTATCTGCCGCACTCCAAGGACATCGGGCTGCATGTTGTCATCGCGCGCCGCACTAGCGGCGCCTCGCGAGCCATGTTCGAGCCGATGATGGCGCGCATGAAGGACCTCTCCTGCATCGGTTTGCAGATGAGCGGAAACAAGGACGAAGGTGTTCTGATCGGCACGGTTCGGCCGGGTGAGCAGCCGCCGGGTCGCGGCACTTTGGTCATGCGCTCGGGCGGCCAACAACTGATCCAGGTTGCCTGGAGCGATCCGCAGTGATCCTGGATCGCGACCCGCCGACAGGGACGCGGGTAGCGATTGAAGTGACCGAGACCGCCATCCGGGCACGAATCGGGGACGGCATCCGGGAAGCCGGACAGGCCGATGTCCGATCGGCGGTCGCCGCACTCGACGACGAGACGGCGCTGCTATCCGGTCGCGTGGTTCCGTCTCGCGCACTCTGGGCCGCCCTGTTCGAGTCGTTGCTTACCGATCGGAGTGCTCCGGTCCGCGTTGATTCCGTGCTGCTGATTTATCCGACGACGTGGAGTTCCGGACGGCGCACGTTGTTGTCGAATGCGGCGCGGATGATGGCGGCGACGCTGACCGTGCGTTCGCGCGCTTTCGCCCTCGCCGAGCGCGGCGTGCGTGCCGATTTGTCGGGCCGCTCGCTCGTGGTGGTCGAGGTGTCGCCGGGTGAGGTCGCCGTCACCGTGGTGGGGCACGGCTCCGCCGGTGAGCCGGGATCAGCGGTTCGTCATCTCGAAGAGCGATCCTGGGAGACCAAAACGGCCGCGGATGTCGCGCGCGCTGTGGCGCGTGCTGTCGAGGAGGTGGTCCGGGGCGAACGGCCCGGAGTTGCCGCGATCCTTGTCGACTCGGCCGAGAGTGAGATGGGCGAGGCGATCGTCGACGCGGTCGATCGGATCGGCCTGACTCCCGGGGTATCGCAGGTCGCCGAGGATGCGGTGCTCCGTGACGTTAGCCAATCTCCCCGCGTCTCGGCCTTCATCGACGAGCCCGCCGACGAGCCCGCTAGCGCGAGACGGCCCGAATGGACACCCACCTCATCCGCCAGATCGGTTCCGCGACTTCCCGTGCGGTGGCCGGTTGCCGCGATTGCTCTGGCGGCCGCGGTTGTCGTGGCGGGTGTGGTGTTGACGGTGGCCTCCACACGGGGGCGGCAACCGTCACCGACGACTCCCGTGATGGCGACATCGCTGCTGGTGGAGGGGGGTGTGCAGTTCATGGTGCCCGCCGAATGGGCGGTGCGACGTATCCCCGCGGGCGGTGCTGGTTCTGCGCGGGTGGAGGTGATCTCGCCCAAGGATCCCGAGGCGACCGTGCATGTGACTCAGGTGCGGGTGAAGTCGGCCGAAACCCTGGCATCAACCGCCGAGACGCTGCGTGTGGCCATGGAGAAGGAGTTGCCGGGGGTATTCACGGACTTCAAGGCCGACGATCGCACAATGGGGCGGGCAGCGGTCACCTACACGGAGGTTCGCGCGGGCCATGACATCGCGTGGGCCGTATTTCTGGACGATGACCTGCGAATAGGTGTTGGCTGTCAATTCAAAAAGGGTAGCTACGATTCCGTTCGGCAGGCCTGTGAGCTGGCAATTCGAACGGCAAATGCGGTACTATCAGGTAACTAATAAGATTGCTGAAAAAAGTTTGAAAAAGATGGAACCGATCTGACGATAGGGCCATCGTATGTAGTTGTAAGGACAAACCGGCCAGAAACCGGAAGTCACACCCGTGACTGGCCGGGCCTGGAGACAAGGGAGGACACGAAGTGGCTGTTTTTCAGAATGACCTGGCGTTGCTTGATTCCACGGCTAAGAAGATCGACGGCAAGTACCAGGAGTTCACTGCGATGCAGACCCAGCTGCGGGATCGCGTGGCGGTAGGCACCAGCACTTGGCAGGGTCAGGCGCGGCATGCCTTTGATGAGGCGATGGCCCGTTTCGATCAAGAGATGGGCGACATCCAGAAGGTGCTCTTGCAGATCCACGACACCATGGACTCGAACAAGCGTCGCATCCAGGAGATGGACGAGAGCCAGACCTTCTAGGCGTCTCGTAATAGTCATCAAAGACATTACATAGCAAAGGGGATCGACCATGCAGATTACTTACAACCACGGCGAGATCGACGCGCTGGTTGCCGATGTCAAGGGCATCATCAACAAGTTCCAGGCCGGCCTCGAGGAGCTGCAGCACGACATTCAGCCCCTCGTCCAGCAGGCCGAGGGTCAGGAAGCGACTGCGTACCAGGAGTACCAGAAGGCTTGGCACCAATCCGCCCAGGACCTCAACCAGATCCTGACCCAGCTGAACTCGAAGGTTGACCAGGGTAACCAGGACGCGCAGCACACCGACCAGAGCGCTGCGGGTGCCTGGCACGGCTAAATCGCCGACGGTTTTTCAAGACCCTGTGGGGCCTTGGTGGAGGAGAGCCACCAAGGCCCCACAGTTTTTGTATGAGTGTACGAAGGTTTGACGATAGGGCGGGGTCGACCGCGTTTTGACCTGCGGTGACGTGGCCGGGTAAGCTTCACCGCTGGCGTGCGGTATGTCATCGCACACGAGGCTCGGGTCACCACTGGTCGCCGAGATCAACCTCCACCGTTCGCCACGACCAGCGCTCCGAACGGCAGAAACCGTCCGGGGATCCACCCGAGTAGACAAGGAAAGACTGTGCCTACCTACACGCCGAAGGCGGGTGACATCACCACTAGCTGGTATGTCATCGATGCCACGGATGTAGTACTCGGCCGTCTTGCCGTTCAAGCAGCTACCCTGCTGCGCGGCAAGCACAAGCCGACCTACGCCCCCCATGCCGATGGTGGCGATTTCGTCGTCATCATCAATGCCGAGAAGATTGCCCTGAGTGGCAAGAAGCTCACCGACAAGTTCGCCTACCGTCACTCGGGTTACCCGGGCGGCCTGCGCAAGCGCAGCATCGGCGAGCAGCTCGCGAAGTTCCCCACCCGCACGGTGGAGAAGGCAATCATCGGCATGCTGCCCAAGAACAAGCTTGGCCGCCAGATCGAGCGCAAGCTCAAGGTGTACGCCGGCCCCGAGCACCCGCACGGCGCGCAGCAGCCGATCCCGTTCGAGATTAAGCAGGTGGCTCAGTGACCGATATCGCAGAAGAGCAGACCCCCGAAGACAACGCGGAAGCCACAGTGGAGGCAGTCGTCGAGGTCGTCGTCGAGGAAACTGCCGACGAAACGGTCGTCAAGGCCGCTCCTCGTAGCCCCATTGTGATCGACAAGCCGATTCAGACTGTTGGCCGCCGTAAGGAGGCTGTCGTCCGCGTCCGCCTCGTTCCCGGCACCGGCAAGTTCTTCCTGGATGGCCGCAGCCTGGAAGAGTACTTCCCGAACAAGGTCCACCAGCAGCTCATCAAGGCGCCGCTGGTTTCCGTCAACCGTGTGGACAGCGTGGACATCTACGCTCACCTGACCGGTGGCGGCCCTTCAGGCCAGGCAGGCGCACTGCGTCTCGCCATCGCGCGTGCACTCATCATCGTGGAGCCTGAGGACCGTCCGGTGCTGAAGAAGGCCGGATTCCTCACTCGTGACCCGCGTGCGATCGAGCGTAAGAAGTACGGTCTCAAGAAGGCCCGTAAGGCGCCCCAGTACTCGAAGCGCTGATCGATTCTGTTCGTCCGCGTATTGCGCCGGCACACAACCTGTGTGTCGGCGCAATCGCGTTATTGGGCCAGTTTGGTGTGAGAAATTTAAGGAATGGGCACGGTGTCTGACGTTCTTCGCGCAAGCGGCTCATCTCTATTCGGCACTGACGGCGTCCGCGGTGTCGCGAATGCCGAGCTGACGGCCGAACTGGCGGTCGCGTTGGGATCGGCCGCGGCGCGGTCGTTGACAAAGGGGCGCGCCACCGCGGTCGTGGGCCGCGATCCGCGCGCGAGCGGCGAGATGTTGGAGGCGGCGGTCGTCGCGGGTATCGCGGCAGAAGGTGTCGATGTTCTCCGGGTCGGTGTGCTCCCCACTCCGGCGGTGGCGTATCTGACGGGCGCGTATGGCGCGGCTTTCGGTGTCATGATCTCGGCCTCGCATAACCCCATGCCCGACAACGGCATCAAGATCTTCGGCGCCGGCGGTCACAAGCTCGACGACTCCGCCGAGAACGCCATCGAGGCTCAGCTGGACAATCCTGCGGCACGTCCCACCGGTGCGGGAATCGGCCGCGTGCGCGATGCCGTCGACGCACTGGACCGGTACCTGCATCATGTCGCCAACGCCGCGACCCACCCGCTGAGCGGAGTCACCGTGGTGGTCGACTGCGCACACGGGGCAGCTTCCGACGCGGCCCCGCTGGCCTACCGGGCCGCGGGTGCTCACGTGATAGACATCAACGCCGACCCGGATGGGCTCAATATCAACGACGGTTGTGGGTCAACGCATCTCGGTCCGCTGCAGGCCGCAGTGAAGACACACAATGCCCAGCTCGGGCTTGCGCATGACGGCGACGCCGACCGGTGTCTCGCGGTGGATGCCGACGGAAACGTTATCGATGGTGACGCCATCATGGTGGTGCTCGCCGCGGCGATGGCCGAAGACGGTGAGCTCACCGACAACACCCTGGTCACCACGGTGATGAGTAATCAGGGGCTGCATATCGCCATGCGCGCCGCAGGCATCGACGTCAAGGTGACCGCCGTCGGCGATCGTTACGTGCTGGAGGAGCTGCGTGCGGGCCGATTCGCCCTGGGCGGTGAACAATCCGGTCATATCGTGCTGCCTTCTCTGGCCACCACCGGAGACGGCATAGTGACAGGCTTGCGACTCATGTCCAGGATGGCGCAAACCGGTAAGTCCTTGGCCACCCTCGCGTCCGCGATGCGTAGTCTTCCTCAAACGCTCATCAATGTGCCGGTCTCGGACAAGCACACGGTGGCGCAGGCGCCCGAGGTGCTCGCCGCCGTTGCCGCGGTGGAGTCCGAGCTCGCGGGTAATGGGCGAATCCTGTTGCGTCCCTCCGGAACCGAGCAGCTGGTGCGCGTCATGGTTGAGGCGGATGAGCAGTCGACTGCCCAGCGTCTGGCGGAGCGGGTGGCTGAAGTGGTCGGCGCGGTCTAGGTGCGTGTCAGGCTGCGTGTGTACAGCGCGGACCCTGCGGCATCGCATAGGGTGACGGTCAGATCGCCGCTTCCGCCGTCGATGTCGATCTGTCCGAAATGCTGGTAACCGTCCAGCGGTGATTGCTGATCAGGCCGTGCCGCATGAACGAAATCTGCTCGCGGGCCAAAGGTTCCATCGAGCGGCTTCTCCTCGCCGGCGCCGGCGTTCAGCGGGCCAGACACGAATTCCCAGAACGGATCGAAGTCCGTGAAGGCGGCGCGCGCGGGTGAGTACTCGTGCGCCGCGGTGTAATGCACATCGGCTGTCAGCCACACCACGTTGCGAACCTGTCGCATCTTGAGCTGCGAGAGAATATGCGCCAGTTCGGTTTCCCGTCCGAGTGGGGGGCCGCTATCGCCGTTGGCGACGGCCTCGAAATGTGTCTTGCCGTCGGGTACCACCAGTGCGAGCGGCAGATCGTTGGCGACGATCTTCCATATGGCTGTCGATGACGCCATGGCGTTGATCAACCATTCGGTTTGGCGGGCGCCGAAGATTGCGCCGTGCTGCTGTCGGTTCGGGGAGTTGGGGTCCTTGTAGCTGCGCATGTCGAGAATGAATACGTCCAACAGTGGACCGTATGAGACCCGTTGGTATACAAGACCATCTACGGCCTCGCGGGGTTCGATCGGTTGCCATTCGTGGAATGCCCGGTGTCCGTACTGCGCGAGGACGTCGACTCTCTTTTCGGTGTACTTGTCGTTGTCGAGAATCTCCCCGGGATACCAGTTGTTGATCACCTCGTGGTCATCCCACTGCACAAGTTGCGGCACGTGTGCGTTGAAGTATCGGTAGTTGGCATCGGTGAGGTTGTAGGCGTGTTGACCGCGATACTGTTCGAGGGTTTGCGCGACAGCGCTTTTCGCCTCCGACACCTGATTTCGCCAGATCCGTCCGTCGGGCAATGTCAGTGTCTCCGGAATTGCCACGTCGGCGTACACCGTGTCTCCGCTGTGAATGAAGAACTGCGGATTTCGGTCTGCCATGGTGCGGAAGATTCTCATTCCGCCGACATCCGGATTGATACCGAACCCCTGTCCGGCGACATCGCCCGACCAGATTAGCCGCACATTTCCTGCGGTCGTCGGTGCAGTCCGAAAGACGCCGGTGACAGGCTCACTCAGTGACCCCTCCGAGTCGAGTGTCACCCGGTAATGCACCTCGGTGCCGGCGGGCAGGCCGGTGAGGCGTAGCCGACCGGTCCCGTCCGATTCCGGCGTGAGCACCGGCCCGGTGAAACGTCTTGCATCCGAAAAGCTTTCGGTGGCAGCCGTTTCGACGATCATGGTGGCGGGGCGATCGGAGCGGGCCCAGATCACTGCGCCGTCGGTGCGGGGGAATCCACTGGCCACCCCATGGGTAAGCCTCGGCCGCGCTGTCACCAACGTCGGCCCGCACGCGACGGCTGGAGCCACCGCGAGTCCCAATAGGGCGGCCCGCAAGACGGTTCGGCGCGGGATGGCTGTCATCCCACCACTTTCCGGGTGCCGCGCGAACACACGCCGAACGCTACGCGAACGGCGGGCGAATCAGAGCAGCTCGCGCAGTGCCTCGACATGCTTGATCCGGCCTGCTGCGTCGGCGGCGAGCGGTGCCACATTGAGGGTCGTGACACCCGCCTCTTTGAAGGCCGCTACCCGTTCGGCGACAAAGCTCTTCGGCCCGATGAGGGAGACGTTTCTGACCAGCTCGTCGGGCACTGCGTCGGTTGCCTCGGCCTTCTTGCCCGCCAGGTAGAGCTCCTGGATGCGGTCGGCTTCCTTGCCGTACCCGTAGGCGGTCGCGAGGTTGTGATAGAAGTTCTTGCCCTTGGCGCCCATACCGCCGATGTACAGCGCCAGGCTCGGCTTGACGAACCCGTACAGCGCCTCGACGTCATCGCCGATGGCAAGAGCTGGGCCTGCGTAGACCTCAAGCTCGCCGAGCGACGGATCGCGCTTGGCCTTGCCCTCGGCCAGGGAGGCACCCCACACGTCATTGGCCTTCTCCGGAAGGAAGAAGATGGGCTGCCAGCCCTCGGCGATCTCCGCGGTCAGCGCCACGTTCTTGGGGCCAAGAGCGGCAATGAGCACCGGAATGCGCTCGCGCACAGGGTGATTGATCAGCTTCAGGGCCTTGCCCAGGCCGGTGCCCTGCTCGGGCGGCAGCGGCACGGTGAAATACTTGCCCTCGAACTCCAGGCGTTCACGGCGCCACACCTTGCGGCAGATCTCGACCGTCTCACGAGTGCGGCCCAGGGGTGCGTCGTACTTCACGCCGTGGAATCCCTCGATGACCTGAGGGCCTGAGGCGCCGATGCCGAGGACGAACCGGCCGTTGGAGACGTAGTCCAGGCCGGCCGCTGTCATCGCCAGCAGGGTCGGGGTGCGGGTGTACAGCTGGAAGATGCCCGACGCGAGCTTTACGGTGGATGTCTTGGCAGCGAGATATCCGAGCTGGCTCGCGGCGTCGTAGGAGTAGGCCTCGGCGACGAACGCGATGTCCAGTCCGACTTTCTCCAGCTCAGCGAGCTCGTCAACGACTTCGGTGAATCCGCCGGCATAGCTCAGCGTGGTTCCAATGCGCATGCGGCGACCCTACCCGACCAAGCGGTTGAACGGGAAGATGCATGATCCACAGATCGGCGAAAAAAGATGGAACCGGAATTGGTATGCACCCGTCGTAGTCAATATGGGAGAAACCTCGATCAATGTCGCTGGTGTCCGGGGGGTCGCTGGGGAGTTCGACAGCGTGGCAGATGAGCTGAACAAAGCGATTACGCAGTTGCGTGGTTTGTCCTTCGGCGGGGCATCGGCCGGTCAGTGGCACACCGCCAAGGGTGATGACGTCAGGAACGGTCTGCACGAGGTGGTCACCCATCTGGAGAATTGGCAGCGCACCAACACCGCGATCGCCGAGCAGCTCCGTGCGGCCGCGCAGCGGTATGCCGATCGTGATGCCAAGAACAAGGCCAGGATGGCTGCGACCAATGGCCGGTAAGTACGACATCGAGTCGCTGCGCAGCGAGGGAATCCAGGCGATCGCGAACTCGCAGAACTACACGACCACCGCGATCCGGGGAAACGGGAAGTCGCCGGTCACGATCACCAACCCGGACCTCACCGCCAACGAGCGTCAGCTGTTCGATTGGTACGACATGGATGCCGGCATGGATCTGAACAAGCTCGGCGCGGATCTCGAGCTGTTCAAGAGCGCGGTGACCACCATGAAGGCCGCGGCCGAGCGTCAGCACGGGCAGCTGCAGCAGCTCATGGGGATGTGGGAAGGCAAAGGTTCGGAGGCCGCTAACCAATTCCTCAGGAGACACAACTCCACTGCCGACGCGGTGACCAAGGAGTTCGGACAGGTATCCACCGGTCTGGATGGGCTGCGCGAAGCGCTGTGGACCATCGTCGATCTGAAGAAGCAGGCGTCGACCATGGTCGACGGGCTGGTCACCGACCGCGCGTCCTTCGACAGTGCTGTCGCGACCTACAAGACCGGCACTGGCGACAAGTCCGTCGCCGATGAGACCAACGCGACGAAGATCGGGCCCCATGTTCAGCAGAACATCGAGGGCAAATGGCTGCCCGCGATGAAGCTTGCCTGGGGTAAGGGCGGCGAGGCGTACGACACCTTCACCAGCGCGCTGAAGCAAGAGCTGCCTCCGGAGTTCAAGAACCCGCCCGGCCAGCTCGGGCCCGAGTATGACGCGGATACCGAGCCCCAGCAGAACCCCGCAGACAGGGCCAAGGCCAAGGACAAGGGCGGGGAGCAGGAGCCCGGCGCCAGCGGCGGCCAGAGCAGTGGCGCCAGTGGTTCCTCCAGCGGTGCAACAGGTGGCGGAACGCAGGGCTCGGCCACGCCGGCATCCGCGATGGGTGCCCAGGGCGGCCAGATGTCCGGCGGTGGGCAGCAGGGTGCCGGGCAGGGACAAGGACAGCAGGGCATGGACCCGAGTCAGATCGTCAGTGGCCTGACCGGCGCCATGACAGGTGCCCTGGGATCGATCGGCCAGGCGGCGAGCGGAATTGTCAGCGCGATCACCGAGGGCCTCTCCAGCATCCCGTTCGACCAGATGGGGCAGGGCGGCGAGCCGGGACCAGGGGACGAGAAGCCCGACGACAAGATCGACGGGAAAGCCGACGAGGCCGCCGACAAGAAGGAGCCGGACGCCAAGATGGCGGCGGCCAAGGACGCTGCGATCCAGGAGGCCCGCACCGATGCGGGGGCAACGTTCGCCACAGATGGCAAGCCGATGCAGGGCCCGGGTGTTCAGTTGGCGGGGGCGAGTGGGCCGGACGCCACACTGACCCCCGCGGGCCAGACCGCCCCGGGTGCACCGCTGGGCACGACGCCGCCAGGGGGTGCGGTTCCTCCGTCCACCGGCGGCTTCCCGGGGGCACAACCCGCGGGCTCGATGAGCCCACCACCGGTTCATGCGCAACAACCGGCCGCCGCGCCTCAGCAGCCCGAGCCTCAGCCTGCCGCGGCGCAGCAGCCGTCACCCGTGCCATCGGTGGGGCCCACCAGCCCGTCGGCGCGGCCTCAGGCCGCAGGGACCGATGCGGGCGAGACGCCGTGTGAGATTGCCGCCGACGAGCTGCCCAAGGCCGGACGATGATCGATATCACCGACGCACTTGCGGGAATCGTCTCGGATTTCGAGAGCACGCTTGACCAGCTGCGCGACGAGGCCGACGCGGCTCGCGACGAGATCCTGCCCGGCGCACAGATGCCCGCGACAACCGTGAAATCCGTTCATGAATTTCAGATGCCCACACAGGTCCACGTGAACGAGTCCGATTTCGACGAGGACGACCTGTACCGCTGGCAGCGGTGGAGGCGCTGACTACCGCAGCAGCGACTGCACGCGATCGATCTCGCTGATCTCCAGTTCGGCTACGTCGGGCAGCGAGGTGTTCGGTAGCTCCGCCGTGGCGTCCGCGAAGTCCCGGTAGCGCTTGTCGCCCGCCAGCTGGAATAGCAGATAGCCGGTCAGCAGGGCGCGAGTGTTGCGCTGGGTTGCGCGGTTCGACCCGCCGAGCCCGACAAACCTACGCAGCCAGCTGTGTTCGGGTAGCCCACCGGATTTCGCCTTGGCGACATTTCGCAGATCGGCACCCGGCCACGCCCGCGACAGAGCCAGGGCATTCGAGCGCAGCGATTGGGTGTCCTCGGTGCTCGTCACCACCAGTCCGGGGATGGCCAGCGCGGCCGCGCTGTTCTCCACGGGTGGCTGGGTCTGGCTGGGAAATAGTGCGACGACGGCCTTAGCCCCCGAGGGCCGATTCTTCTTGTCCGCCGGCGCCGGAGACCGGGTCGCCGCGAAGACCGCCGCCGAGGCGCCCAGTCCGTGCCCCGCGAGCGCGAGCTTGGTCGGGTGCACGCTGATCTTGCCGTCGCCAAGCCGCACCCGGGTCACAATCTCGAGCGTTGTGGCCAAGTCGGCAGCGAGGTTGAGGTGTGACGGGATCAACCCCTTCTCGGTATCGGGGGCGGCCGCGACGATTCCCCAGGACGCGAGGTGTTCCAGGGTCGCTCGATACTTGTCCGTACCGGTCAGCCAGTCGTGTCCAAACGCCACCGCAGGCAGATTGAAGCCGGAATCCGGTGTGTAGACGACGCCGGTTACCCCCGCGAAGGCCAGGTCGCCGCGCAGAACCTTGTGCGGACCGCGGCGGGTCAGGGCTTTGAATAGCGTGCGGGTACTCGCCATGGCATGACCGTAGCGGATCGTTGCCGTTACGGACTGCAGCGGGAACTGAACTACCCTGGTGGGCTATGTGCGGAATCGTCGGGTACGTCGGCCACCGGGACGCCCTTGGTGTCGTCCTTGAGGCGCTGCGGCGGCTCGAGTACCGGGGCTACGACTCCGCAGGAGTTGCGCTGGCCGACGGCAGCGGCGGTCTCCTGGTGCAGCGGAAGGCCGGCCGGCTGGCCAACCTGGAGTCCGCGATCGCGGAATCCGGCGAATCCTTCGCCGCGACGACGGGGATGGGGCACACCCGCTGGGCCACCCACGGTGCTCCCACCGACCGCAACGCTCACCCGCATCGGGATGCGAGCAGCAAGGTGGCGGTCGTCCACAACGGGATCATCGAGAACTTCCCGGCGCTGCGCGCTGAGCTGGAGGCCGCTGGCGTCGAGTTCGCCAGTGACACCGACACCGAGGTGGCCGTGCATCTAGTGGCGCGCCAGTACGAATCCGGAGATACCGCCGGCGACTTCGTGGCGTCGGTGCAGGCCGTCGTGCGACGGCTGGAGGGGCATTTCACCCTCGTCTTCTCCCACGCCGACGACCCGGGCACGATCGTGGCCGCACGCCGGTCCACCCCACTGGTTGTCGGCATCGGCGACGGCGAGATGTTCCTGGGGTCCGATGTGGCCGCATTCATCGAATACACCCGGGAAGCCGTCGAACTGGGGCAGGACCAGGTTGTCGTCATCACCGCCGACGGCTACCGCATCACCGATTTCGCGGGTAACGACGACGCCCACAACGCCCGGGTATTCACGATCGATTGGGACCTGTCGGCCGCCGAGAAAGGCGGTTACGAATACTTCATGCTCAAGGAGATCGCCGAGCAGCCGGCGGCGGTATCCGACACCTTGTTGGGGCACTTCGACCTCGGCCGGATAGTGCTGGACGAGCAGCGGCTCTCCGATCAGGAACTGCGTGACATCGACAAGGTGTTCGTGGTGGCCTGCGGTACGGCATTCCACTCGGGTCTGCTGGCCAAATACGCCATCGAGCACTGGACACGGCTGCCCGTGGAGATCGAGCTCGCGAGCGAATTCCGCTACCGCGACCCGGTTTTGGATCGCAGCACCCTGGTCGTCGCCATTTCGCAGTCGGGTGAGACAGCGGACACCCTGGAAGCGGTGCGGCACGCCAAGGAGCAGAAGGCCAAGGTGCTGGCCGTCTGCAATACCAACGGTTCGCAGATTCCCCGTGAGTGCGACGCGGTGCTGTACACGCGGGCCGGGCCGGAGATCGGTGTCGCCGCGACAAAGACGTTCCTTGCGCAGGTGACCGCCAATTACATTGTGGGCCTTGCCTTGGCGCAGGCACGCGGGACCAAGTATCCAGACGAGGTGGCACGCGAGTACCACGAGCTGGAGGCCATGCCGGAATTGATCCAGCGCGTTATCGACGCGATGGATCCGGTCGCCGAGCTCGCGCGGCAGTACGCGCAGTCCTCCAGCATCCTGTTCCTGGGGCGCCATGTGGGGTATCCGGTGGCACTCGAAGGTGCGCTCAAGCTCAAGGAACTGGCGTACATGCATGCCGAGGGTTTCGCGGCCGGAGAGCTCAAGCACGGGCCGATCGCGCTGATCGAAGAGGGACTTCCGGTCATCGTGGTGATGCCGTCGCCCAAGGGCATGGGGCTATTGCATTCGAAGCTGCTCAGCAACATTCGTGAGATTCAGGCCCGCGGCGCGCGGACGATCGTCATCGCCGAAGAGGGTGATGAGACGATTCGGCCGTACGCGGACCATCTCATCGAGATTCCGGCGGTGTCGACGTTGTACCAACCGCTGCTGTCCACGATTCCAATGCAGGTGTTCGCCGCGGCGGTCGCGCAGGCCCGCGGGTACGACGTGGACAAGCCGCGAAACCTGGCCAAGTCGGTAACCGTCGAGTAGCGACAGCCGTAGGCCGTCTGCATGAATTCCGTTGCGGTACCTGTGCATCGCGTCGGAAGGCATTGGGCCCCTGAGAAGGTCGGGCATTTCACCGATGAAGCGGCGTTCGACAGGTTCGTGCGGGCATATCTGCGCGGAATGGATGACCTGCCCGCCGTGATGTCCGGTGCCGACATTGACACTCGGCTTGGGACTGTGCGGGCGTACAGATTTGGGTCGGTGCCGGGGACTCCGCTGGTGTTGCTTCCCGGCCGGAACGCCTCCACCCCCATGTGGCGCGCCAACCTGGCATCGGCTGATCACGCGGCGTACCGTCTATACCCTGGATCTGCTTGGGGAGGCCGGTATGAGCGTGCAAGACAAGGCGATCACCGGTGCCGAGGATCAGGCTGCTTGGCTGGAGGAAGCGCTCGCCGGACTTGAGCTCGACCGCGTACACATGCTCGGCCTGTCCATTGGTGGTTGGAATGCCGTCAATCACGCAGTCCGATACCCGAACCGGCTCGCTTCGCTGACTCTGCTGGATCCAGCGATGACGTTCGCACCGGTCACCTGGAAGATGCTTGTGGTATCCCTCGGCGCAGTTGTCCCCGGTATGCCGCAGTGGCTCCGAAATCGCTTGTTGAGCTGGATTTCTGGCGGCGTACCGGTCGACGATTCGATGCCCGAGGCCGCGCTGATTTCCTCCGGCATGCGAGATTTCGCGATGTATCTCCCCGTGCCGCGACCGTTTACCGACGAGCAGCTCCGAGGGTTGAGATTGCCTGTGTTGGCGGTGATCGCGGGGCGCAGCATCGTGCACCGCCCCAAGCGGGCCGCGGCCCGGGCGCTGCTGCTGCCGCACGCGCGCATCCTGCGGTGGAACGACGCCTCGCATGCACTCAACGGCGAGTTCCCGGAGCGGATTTCCGATGCCACCCACCAGTTCCTCGACGACATCGACGGGGGAGCGAGGGGAGCCCACAGTTCATGAGGCACTACTACAGCGCCGAGCAGATTCGGGAGGCCGAGGCGCCGCTGTTGGCGGCGCTGCCCGAGGGAGCTTTGATGCGGCGCGCGGCGTATGGACTGGCCACGGTCGTCGCGGACGAGCTGTCACGCCGGGCCGGAGTGGTAGCCGGGCGACGTGTGTGCGCGATCGTGGGTTCCGGCGACAATGGAGGAGACGCCTTGTGGGCGTTGACCTTCCTGCGTCGACGTGGGGTCGCCGCCAGTGCGGTGCTGCTGAATCCGGACCGGGCCCATCACGCCGGCCTGACCGCCTTCCGCAAGGCCGGCGGCCGGGTGGTGTCCGCGGTACCCGGCGAGACCGATCTGATTGTCGACGGTGTGGTGGGAATCTCGGGAACCGGCCCGCTGCGGCCGGGCGCCGCCGAGATCGCCGAGCAGGCCAACGCCGAGGGCATTCCGGTGATCGCGGTGGACATACCCAGCGGCGTCGACGTGCACACCGGGATGGTGGACGGCCCGGCCTTCCGTGCCGCGGTCACCGTGACGTTCGGTGGCTATAAACCCGTTCATGCCCTGGGTGATTGTGGTGTCGTGCGGTTGATCGACATCGGGCTCGATCTGCCCGCGACGGCGATCCGGGAACTCGATGCCGAGGATGTGTCGGTCGCGTGGCCGGTACCCGGACCGGCCGACGACAAGTACACGCAGGGCGTCACGGGGGTGCTGGCGGGATCACATACCTACCCCGGGGCGGCCATCTTGTGCACGGGTGCCGCCGTCGCCGCGACGGCCGGGATGGTCCGATATGCCGGATCTGCTGCTGCCGAGGTGGTTTCGCATTGGCCGGAGGTGATTGCCACCCAGACGGAAGAGGCGGCCGGTCGGGTACAGGCCTGGGTGATCGGTCCCGGATACGGAACCGGCGAGCGCCAGACGCGAACATTGCGGCGGGTGCTGTCGGGCGGCTTGCCCGTACTCGTCGACGCCGACGCCCTGACGATCCTCGCCGAGCACCCCGAGCTGGCGGATCTGGTGGCATCGCGCGAGGCGGCCACGATCCTGACCCCACACGCCGGTGAATACCGCAGGCTCGCAGGTGTGCTGCCCGGCCCCGACCGAATCGGCGCGGCGCGGTCGCTGTCGGTGAAACTGGGCGCCACGGTGCTTCTCAAGGGGAACGTGACCGTCATCGCGCAGCCGGACGGGACTGCATACGTAAATCGGTCGTACGGATCGTGGGCCGCGACGGCGGGTTCGGGTGACGTGCTCTCGGGTGTGATCGGTGCCCTGCTTGCCGCTGGAGTACCGGCGGACAAGGCCGCCGCGATGGGTGCCTACGTGCATGCTCGAGCGGCTGCCGCCGCTGCGGCGGATCCGGGTCCGGGCACGGCCCCTATCTCGGCTTCCCGTCTTCTTGGACATCTGCGGTGGGCGATCGCCGAAATAGGGTGAGAATCGGCTTATGTCGAATCCCCGCGATCAGTTCAGCCTCTCGGCCCACGCCGGCAAGATCAACGCCTCGTCCTTCAGCCCCGCCTATACCGGCCGGTTGTCGACGGCTCCGATCCCGGCGCTGCGCCTCCCCGACGAGCCAATGGACCCGCAGGCCGCTTATCGGTTCATTCACGACGAGCTGATGCTCGATGGCAGTTCCCGGCTGAACCTGGCCACCTTCGTGACGACGTGGATGGATCCCGAGGCCGAGAAGCTGATGGCCGAGACATTCGACAAGAACATGATCGACAAGGACGAGTATCCGGCGACCGCCGCGATCGAGTCGCGATGTGTGGCCATGGTGGCCGATCTGTTCCACGCCGATGACCTGTCGGCCGAGGATCCGTCGTCGGCGGTTGGGGTGTCGACGATTGGGTCGAGTGAGGCGGTGATGCTCGCCGGGCTGGCGCTCAAGTGGCGCTGGCGCGCCAAGGTGGGCGGCGCCGACGGGAACGGCTGGAAGGGACGCACGCCGAACCTGGTGATGGGTTCCAACGTGCAGGTGGTGTGGGAGAAGTTCTGCCGGTACTTCGATGTCGAGCCGCGATACCTGCCGATGGCGAAGGACCGGTACGTCATCACGCCCGAGCAAGTGCTCGGTGCGGTGGACGACGACACCATCGGGGTGGTGGGCATCCTCGGCACCACCTTTACCGGTGAGCTGGAGCCCATCGCCGAGATCTGCGCGGCCCTGGACACATTGGCGGCCACGCCCGGCAAGCCCGATGTGCCGGTGCACGTCGATGCCGCCAGCGGTGGTTTCGTGGTGCCGTTCCTGCACCCTGAAGTGCACTGGGACTTCCGGCTGCCCCGGGTGGTGTCGATCAACGTCAGCGGGCACAAGTACGGCCTGACCTATCCCGGAATCGGTTTCGTGGTGTGGCGCAGCAAGGAACACCTGCCCGAAGAGCTGGTGTTCCGGGTCAACTACCTCGGTGGTGACATGCCGACGTTCACCCTGAACTTCTCCCGGCCGGGTAATCAGGTGGTGGGGCAGTACTACAACTTCCTGCGACTCGGCCGGGCCGGATACGCACAGGTGATGCGCTGCTTGTCCGAGACTGCCCGCTGGTTCGGTGATGAGCTGAGCAAGAGTGAGCACTTCGAGGTGATCACCGACGGTTCGGCGATCCCCGTGGTGTCGTTCCGGCTCAAGGGCGAGCGCCCGTACACCGAGTTCGATATCTCGCATTCGCTGCGGGCCTTCGGCTGGCAGGTGCCGGCCTACACCATGCCCGAGGACGTCACCGATATCGCGGTGCTGCGGGTGGTGGTGCGCGAGGGCTTCTCGGGTGACCTTGCCCGGGCACTGCGCGACGACCTGGTCACCGTGCTGAAGGGGCTTGACGAGCTGAAACCGAACGGGCACTTCGACGCGGTGCAGCCGTTCGCGCACTAGCGGGGTGATGGGACAATAGCGGCGGTGACAAAAATTCCGCAGACAGCAGCCGGTCTCCCGCCGAACAGGGGGGAGACCACGGCCCAGGCCGTCATCGACCTCGGCGCCATCGCGCACAACGTTCGGTTGCTGCGCGAGTACGCCGGTCCGGCGCGGCTCATGGTGGTCGTCAAGGCCGATGGGTATGGGCACGGAGCGGTGCAGGTGGCCCGTGCCGCACTCGCCGCCGGAGCCGACGAGCTGGGTGTCGCCACCATCAGCGAGGCGCTGCGGGTGCGCGCGGGCGGGATCGACGCGCCACTGCTTGCCTGGCTGCATGCGCCGGGCGCCGACTACGCCGCCGCTCTGGCGGCTGATGTCGAGGTCGCGGTGTCCTCTCTCGAGCAGCTCGATGAGCTGCTCGAGGCCGCCCGAACGACCGGGCGTCAGGCCATCACGACCGTCAAGGTGGATACCGGACTCAATCGCAATGGGGTACCGGCCGAGTACACCCGCGACCTCTTCGAGGCCGTGGCGAAGGCGCAGGCCGAGCAGTCAGTCCGATTGCGCGGCATCATGTCTCATTTCGCATATGCCGATCAGCCCGGTAATCCCACCATCGACACGCAGATCGGCCGGTTCAACGAGGCACTCGAATTGGCGCGTGGTCTGGGATTGCGTTACGAGGTGGCGCACCTGTCGAATTCGGCGGCCATGTTGACCCGGCCCGATGCCCGATATGACATGGTGCGCGCGGGTATCGCGCTGTACGGCATCAGCCCGATGCCGAGAGCCGCGCAGTCGGCGACATCCGGCCCGGGTGACGAGTCGTTTGGCTTGATCCCGGCGATGTCCCTGACCTGTGCGGTGTCGTCGGTGAAGCCGGTGCGGGCCGGTGAGGGCGTGTCCTACGGGCACGTATGGACGGCTCCGCATGACACCAACGCGGCGCTCGTCGGCATCGGGTACGCCGACGGTGTGATCCGCGGACTGGGCAACCGCTTCGAGGTGGCCATCGGTGGGCGCCGCTACCCCAACATCGGACGCGTCTGTATGGACCAGTTCGTGGTTGATCTGGGCGACAACGAGGCCGGGGTGAAGTCGGGCGATGTCGCAACACTTTTCGGGCCGGGCGTGGACGGAGAGCCGACCGCGCAGGACTGGGCGCAGCTGCTCGACACCATCGCCTACGAGGTGGTCACCTGCCCGCGGGGCAGGGTCGTGCGGACCTACCGGGATTCCAGGTCCGTTGAGCAGTAAGTCGAACGCCTGGCTGGCCGGCGTGGCAGGGCTCGGTGCCGTGGTCACGGTGGCCGGTGTGGGCACCGCGCGCTCGATCGGTCGGCGCAGGTTCGACGATCCCTACCGCGATGAGGACTTCGACCTGTTGGAGACCGATCGCGGCAGCATCGTGATGACCGATGACGGTGTGCCGCTCGCGGTTCGCGAGGTAGGCCCGTCGAATGCGCCACTGACCGTCGTGTTCGTACACGGATTCTGTCTGCAGATGGCGTCCTTTCATTTCCAGCGCCGCGAGCTCGCCGACCGCTGGGGCGACCAGGTTCGGATGGTTTTCTATGACCAACGCGGACATGGGCGTTCGGGTCTTCCTGCCCCGAAGTCGTGCACCATCAGACAGCTCGGCGATGACCTCGAAACGGTGCTGCGGGTGTTGGTGCCCCGGGGCAATGCGGTTCTGGTGGGGCATTCGATGGGCGGCATGACTATCCTCGCGCACGCCGGTCGCCATCCCGGGCAGTATGGCCGCAGAATTGTCGGTGTCGGGTTGATCGCCAGTGCGGCCGAAGGTCTTTCGCACACGGCGATTGGCGAGGGGTTGCGCAATCCGGCACTGCGTGTCCTGCGGACGGCCGTTCATTACGCGCCGCGTCCCGCCCACCACGGCCGCGGCGCGGTCAAGTCACTCGTTGGTCCGGTGCTGCAGGCCGCCTCGTATGGCGGCCAGCGGGTGAGCCCTACGCTGGTGAAGTTCAGCGAGCGGATGATCCATCAGACACCCGTCACAACCATCGTGGATTTTCTGCGGGCACTGGAGGAGCACGATGAGACCGCGGCGCTGCCAACCATCGCGCCGCTGCCCAGTCTGGTGGTGTGCGGCGATACGGACATGCTGACCCCGCAGGTCCAATCGGAGTCCATGGCAGCGCAATTGGGGACACGTGGACTCGATGAGCTGATCCTGGTGCGCGAATCGGGACATCTGGTGCAGCTGGAGCATCCGGGAATCGTCAACGACGGCATTGATCGGCTAGTCAGGCGATCAACCCCAACACTCTTCGCCGCGATCAAACAGCGTCTGCGTGATCGGACCGGGCTGTGATCGATGAGTCGGGAAGCGTCGCCTTGCCGACGCTGGAGGACACGCTGGATTTCGGTGCGCGGATCGGACGCGACCTCGCCGCGGGCGATGTCGTGGTGCTCAGTGGGCCTCTCGGGGCCGGAAAGACGGCGTTGACCAAGGGGATTGCGCAGGGCATGGATGTCGACGGCCCGGTAACCTCGCCGTCCTACGTGCTCGCGCGGGTTCATGAGGCGCGCCGCCCAGGGGCCCCGGCGCTGGTGCACGTGGACGTCTACCGATTGCTGGAACATCAGAGTGCCGACCTGATCGGTGAACTCGACTCATTGGACCTCGATACCGACCTCGACGATTCGGTGGTGGTCGTCGAATGGGGAGAGGGGCTTGCGGAGCGACTGTCGGAACACCATCTGGACATCCGGCTGGAGCGCGCGGCCGACTCCGATGAGCGCACCGCAACCTGGCATTGGAGCCGTGAGCCATGAGCGTGATACTCGCCGTGGACACGGCCACCCCTGCCATCACGGCGGGCCTTGTCAGACGCGCGCCAGATGGATCGGTGGACGCCCTTTCTGAGCGAATCACCATGGGTGCCAAGGGGCATGCCGAGGCGCTCACGCCCAACATCGGTGCGGCCTGCGTGGACGCCGGCGTATCGGTGGGCGAGCTCGACGCGATCGTGGTGGGTTGCGGCCCGGGTCCATTCACGGGCCTGCGCGTGGGCATGGCCACCGCATCGGCCATGGGCCTGGCGCTGGATATTCCGGTGTACCCGGTGTGCACGCTCGACGCCATCGGCCACGGCACCAGCGGCAGCGTTCTCGTCGTCACCGACGCGCGCCGGCGTGAGGTGTACTGGGCCGGTTATCGGGACGGCACACGCATCAGCGGCCCGGCCGTCGATGCGCCCGCAGCCGTGTCGTCAGAGGGATTCACCCGGGTGGCCGGATCACCGGACCACACAGTGCTTTTCGACCTCCCGGTGCTCGACCGTCAGTACCCGTCGCCGTCCAGGCTGGTGCAGGCGGTGGACTGGGGCCGGCCCCCGGGTGCTCTTACTCCGCTGTATCTGCGCCGCCCCGATGCCAAAGAACCACGTCGATGACGGTCGTGCTCAAGCCGCTTCGCCGGCGCGATGCTCGTCGATGCGCCGAACTCGAGGCGGTTCTGTTCGCAGGTGACGACCCGTGGCCGGAGTCGGCATTCCGCACGGAGCTCGCATCCACCCACATCTACTACCTGGCGGCCAGGGACGGGTACACGGTGGTGGGATACGGCGGCATCTCCCGGTTGGGACATCAGGAACCGGAGTACGAGATTCACACCATCGGCGTCGATCCCGCCTATCAGAAGCAGGGGATAGGACGGCGTCTGCTGGATGCGTTGCTCGCGCATGCCGACCGGGACCCAGGGCCAGTGTTCCTGGAGGTGCGCACCGACAACGAGGCCGCGATCGCGCTCTATCACGGCACTGGATTCGAGACCGTCGGCGTGCGCAAGCGGTACTACCCAGGCAGTGGGGCAGACGCCTTTACCATGAAACGCCCTGCGCACGGTGCTGTGAAATAGGCTGATGCTGCCATGACAGTCATCCTCGCCATTGAAAGCTCCTGCGATGAAACCGGAGTGGGTATCGCCGAGCTGACCCCGGACGGGTCGGTGGTGCTGTTGGCCGACGAGGTGGCCTCCAGCGTCGACGAGCACGCACGTTTCGGTGGGGTGGTGCCCGAGATCGCATCCCGCGCTCATCTGGAGGCGCTCGGTGCCACTGCCCGGCGCGCGTTGGATATCGCGGGGGTGCAGAAGCCTGACGTGATCGCCGCGACCATCGGGCCGGGATTGGCGGGGGCGCTCCTCGTCGGGGTCTCGGCGGCCAAGGGGCTGGCACTGGCCTGGGGGCTGCCCTTCTACGGCGTCAATCATCTGGGCGGACACATTGCCGCCGATGTCTACGAGAACGGGCCGCTGCCCGAATGCGTGGCGCTGTTGGTCTCGGGAGGGCACACCAGTCTGTTGCACGTGCGGTCGCTCGCCGAGCCGATCGAGGAACTCGGTGCCACGGTCGACGATGCCGCCGGTGAGGCCTACGACAAGGTGGCCCGGCTCCTCGGTCTCGGATACCCGGGCGGCAAGGCGCTTGACGAGCTTGCCCGGCAAGGTGATTCGTCGGCGGTTCCGTTTCCGCGCGGGATGACGGGGCCGCGCGACGACAGACATAGCTTCAGTTTCTCGGGGCTCAAGACGGCTGTCGCGCGCTACGTGGAAAAACACCGTGAAGCACTCGATTTCTCTCCGGCGGATGTGGCCGCAGGGTTCCAGGAGGCGGTGGCCGATGTGCTGACCATGAAGGCGGTGCGTGCGGCGACAGACCTGGGGGTGACGACGCTGCTGATCGCCGGTGGTGTGGCCGCCAACTCGCGGGTGCGTGAGCTGGCGGAGCAGCGGTGCGCCGAGGCAGGCCTGACGCTTCGTGTGCCGCCGTTGCGGTTGTGCACCGACAATGGCGCCATGATCGCCTCCTTCGCGGCGCACTTGGTGGCGGCGGGGGCGCAGCCGTCCTCGCTACAGGCTGCTGTGGATCCGGGGCTGCCGGTCGTCCGGGGCCAGGTGCGGTGACAAGCGTCGCGGACCGCCTTGCCATCACCGATCTGCTGTACCGGTACGCCGAGCTGATGGACGCGGGCGATTTCGACGGGGTCGGTGAGCTCCTTGGTCGCGGCTCCTTTGGCGGGGAACAGGGGAGCGTCTCCGGCGCCTCGGCCATCACCAAACTTTTCTTCACCACCACCCGCCGCTACCGCGAGACCGGCGGCACACCGCGCACCAGGCATCTGGTGCTCAACCCGATCGTCGAGGTCACCGACGACGGCACAGCCTCGGCCCGATCGACGTTTTGCGTGGTGCAGGCCACCGAGCAGCTGCCGCTGCAGCCGATCGTCGTGGGCCGATATCGGGACACATTCGCCCGGGACGAGCGGGGTTGGTACTTCAGCTCGCGCCGGGTGGATGTCGAGATGATCGGCGATGTGTCGGCACATCTGCTCATGGATCCCGAGACTCTGAGCGGGTAACCAGAACCCAGCCTTGAGCGCTAGCACTCTCATGTATAGAGTGCTAGATGGCGATCGGTTGGACGTCGTGTCGGCACCCGCGACGACGGCGCGACACTCATCCGGCCGCCGAAACATCTGTTGACAATCCAGGCTCATGGGCATCAGGCCCACCGAGCCACCCTGAGAGGGAAAGGGATCACTGTGGCCGTGAACATCAAGCCACTCGAGGACAAGATCCTCGTTCAGGCCAATGAGGCCGAGACCACGACCGCTTCCGGTCTGGTCATCCCGGACACCGCCAAGGAGAAGCCGCAAGAAGGCACCGTCGTCGCAGTTGGCCCCGGCCGCTGGGATGAGGATGGCGACAAGCGGATCCCCCTGGACGTGTCCGAAGGCGACGTCGTCATCTACAGCAAGTACGGCGGCACCGAGATCAAGTACAACGGCGAGGAGTACTTGATCCTGTCGGCTCGCGACGTGCTGGCTGTCGTTAGCAAGTAACACCGTGTGACCGCCCCGGAATCGGCCTGCACCGCAGGCGATTTCCGGGGCGGCACGCGTTTTTACCTATTCCTGTCCGGTACTGAATCAGCCGAATAGAGAGAACACATGAGCAAGCTGATCGAATTCAATGAGACCGCGCGCCGCGCCCTGGAAGCCGGGGTCAACAAGCTGGCCGACGCGGTCAAGGTCACGCTCGGTCCCCGTGGACGGCACGTGGTGCTGGCCAAGGCATTCGGCGGTCCCGTCGTGACCAACGACGGCGTCACCATCGCCCGCGATATCGACCTGGAGGACCCGTTCGAGAACTTGGGCGCCCAGCTCGTCAAGTCGGTGGCGACCAAGACCAATGACGTCGCCGGTGACGGCACCACCACCGCCACGGTGCTGGCCCAGGCGCTGGTCAAGGCCGGCCTGCGCAATGTGGCCGCCGGTGCCAACCCGATCGCACTCGGCGCCGGTATCGCCCGCGCCGCGGACGCGGTGTCCGAGCGGCTGCTGACGGTCGCCGCCCCGGTGTCCGGCGAGCACGCCATCGCCCAGGTGGCCACGGTCTCCTCGCGTGATGCCGAGATCGGTGAGCTGGTTGGCCAGGCCATGACCAAGGTCGGCCGGGACGGCGTGGTCAGTGTCGAGGAATCGTCGACCATCAACACCGAGCTGGTCATCACCGACGGTGTGCAGTTCGACAAGGGCTACCTGTCGCAGTACTTCGTGACCGACTTCGACGAGCAGAAGGCGATCCTGGAAGACGCGCTGGTGCTGCTGCACCGCGACAAGATCAGTTCGCTGCCCGATCTGCTGCCGCTGCTGGAGCTGGTGGCCAAGGAGGGCAAGCCGCTTCTGATCGTGGCCGAGGACGTCGAGGGCGAGCCGCTGTCCACCCTGGTCGTCAACGCGATCCGCAAGACCCTCAAGGCCGTTGCGGTCAAGGCGCCGTTCTTCGGCGACCGCCGCAAGGCGTTCCTGGAGGACCTCGCGATCGTCACCAACGCCCAGGTGGTCAACCCCGATGTGGGTCTGTCGCTGCGCGAGGCGGGTATCGAGGTGCTCGGCACCGCCCGTCGCATCGTGGTGAGTAAGGACGAGACGGTCATCGTCGAGGGCGGCGGCACCGAGGACGCCATCCAGGCGCGTGTCGCCCAGTTGAAGGCCGAGATCGAAACCACCGACTCGGACTGGGACCGCGAGAAGCTGCAGGAGCGCCTCGCCAAGCTGGCCGGCGGCGTCGCGGTGATCAAGGTGGGCGCTGCCACCGACACCGCGCTCAAGGAGCGCAAGCACCGCGTGGAGGACGCTGTCTCGGCGGCCAAGGCGGCCGTGGAGGAGGGCATCGTCGCCGGCGGCGGTAGCGCCCTGGTGCAGGCTCGTTCGGCGCTGGACGGCTTGCGCGTCGAGCTCAAGGGTGATGAGGCCAAGGGTGTCGACGTGTTCGAGGCCGCGCTGTCCGCGCCCCTGTTCTGGATCGCCACCAATGCGGGCCTCGATGGGGCCGTAGTAGTCAGCAAGGTGGCCGAGCTAGACGCCGGGCACGGCTTCAACGCCGCGACGCTGGAGTACGGCGACCTGATCGCCGATGGCGTCATCGACCCGGTGAAGGTGACCCGTTCGGCCGTCATCAACGCCGCATCGGCCGCCCGGATGATCCTGACCACGGAGACCAGCATCGTCGAGAAGCCGGCTGAGCAGGCCGACCACGGCCACGGCCACGGACACCACGGTCACGCTCACTAGCTCAACGCACTACGAAAACACCCCCGGCCCGTGTGGACCGGGGGTGTTTTCGTCTGTGCCGTGCGGAGGTTTACTGATCCGATGGCCACTCACATGCCGCGACGGACGGGGTTGATCCTCGTTGGGCTGTTGCTTTCGGGCTGCGAGACGCAGTTCAGTCTGGGGTCATCGTCCCCTGAGCTCGCCACGGCGAAGCTGGAGCAGGGGCTCAAGGATGGCATCAAGGACAAGACAGGGGTCACGCTCACCGGCGCCACGTGTGACGGGCCGTTGAAGGGGGAGAAGGGCGCCACGCGGCGGTGTGCGGTTGTCGACGGTGAGGGGAAGACGATCGGCGTCACCGTCACGGCAACCGATGTCCAGGGATCGCAGATTTCCTTCACCTGGAAGGTCGACGATCAGCCGGCGGGCGCCACCACCTAGATCGGCCTCCGCAAACGTTGGGCCCCCGCAACCTGATGGATGGTTGCGGGGGCCCAACGCATGCTGCACGTGTTAGGCGCTGCGGCGTATCCCGCGGCGCAGAATCAGTTCGCGTTCGGACTCGGAGAGTCCACCCCATATTCCGTACGGTTCGGCGACGGCCAGCGCGTGTGCGCGGCACTGCACCAGCACCGGGCATGCCCGGCACATCTCCTTGGCCTTCATCTCCCGCTGTGCGCGGGCACGGCCGCGTTCACCGTCGGGATGGAAGAAAACGGACGAATCGACCCCTCGGCAAAGGCCTTTCATCTGCCAATCCCAAATATCTGCGTTGGGCCCAGGCAATTGCTGTGGCTGCGGCATGTGGTTAACCCTCTCGCTGCGCGCGCAGTCGACCTGCGCGTGAGTGAAGTGCACCAGACGTGTCGCCGATGACAAGCGGTGTACACAAAGTAGGTGCGCGGTCGAAATGCAGTCAATAGGCGATGATCATGGCAACATCACGCCATTAGGTCCAGAATTAACATCACGTTCATCGTCTTTGCTCTTCGTTGGTACGTAACGTTCGCTCACCCGCGTGGTCAGCGGGTTTTGGCCGTGGGTTTTCCGTTTCCTTAACGCTGCGTTGGGTTAGCGTTTACGACGCCCGTTGACGTGGATTTAACGTCCGCTGCATCAACTGTTAACTCCATTTTCGAGGGAATTGGTACCGTGACCGCTCCCATGGTGACTTTCCGAACGTCCACAGCGGCCGAGCTCACCGATGCCGCCTTTGGGCCGCATCCAGCAATCTGGCCACTTCCGTCTGCCTCGGCACCCGAGGATGCCTGGCTGCGCGCGGTGGCGTTGGGGGGAGCAGGACGCTATGCCGCCGCGCACGCCGGCTTGAACGCCTTGGAGGTGCCGAGGGGTCACACGGATCGGATTGCCTCGCTGGCGCTGAGCACACGCGCGTCGCTCCTGCGTCAGCTCGGCTGGCATGCGCTGGCCCGGGGGTTCGACGGCCGAGCGTTGGCGATGGCCCATGCGGACGCGGAGGCTCGCTCTGACGCGCTCGTCGGGTTGGCGGCGGATGCGCTGGGGCTGGGGCGATTCCCGCTTGCTCACGCGTTACTGGAACAGGCGCAGCGGCTATCCGCGCATGGCGACCCTCGTTGGCCATGGCGCCTGCCCCTGCGGCTGGCCTGGGTGCGCGCCGAGCTGGCCATGGTGTCCGGTGACGGCGTGCGATCGTTGCGGTATGCCCGCACCGCCGAACGGCTCGCGCAGGACGTGCCGTCGGTAAGACACCAGGTCAAGACGGAGATGGTGCTTGCGGCGGCGCTCAGTAGTGCGGGCGATCTCGCGGAATCGGCGGCCGTCGCGGCGCGAGGGCTGCAGGCCGCGACGGCCCATGGGCTGGTACCGCTGCGCTGGGCGCTGGCGGCGATGCTGGCGAGTCTGCCCGCCGCTGAGGAGGTGGGGCAAAGCCGTGAAGACCTCGTTGCTATTCGCCGCGACTGTGCCGCGTGGATAGCCCAGGCGGGCGGCCGGTGGCGCCTCGAGGTGGTGGACTAAATGCGTTACCCCTCCGCGTCCAACGCTATTGTCCTAGGTGACAGCACCACCACGGTGCACCACACGTAACACTGGGGAATGCGCAGTCGATGACAAGTACGGAGAGCGGGCTCGACGACGTCGTTGCTGCTGCCGTCAAGGGCGATCGCGACGCGCTTTCCGAGGTACTTAGTGCCATCCGGCCCGTCGTGGTGCGATATTGCCGCGCGCGTGTCGGAACGGCGGAAAGAAGTGGTCTCTCCGCAGACGACGTAGCGCAGGAGGTGTGTCTCGCGGTGATCGCAGCGCTGCCTCGCTATCAGGATCAGGGACGCCCGTTCCTGGCGTTTGTGTACGGCATCGCCGCGCACAAGGTGGCTGATGCGCATCGTGCGATGGCTCGTGACAAGTCCGATCCGACCGAGAGTCTTCCCGAGCAGTTCGACCGCCACGCGGGGCCCGAGCAGGAGGCGTTGAACTCCGAGTCGGCACGACGGATGCAGGCCCTGCTGGAGGTGCTGCCCGAGAAGCAGCGCGAGATCCTGATTCTGCGAGTGGTCGTCGGCCTGTCGGCGGAGGAGACCGCCGACGCGGTGGGCAGCAGCGCGGGCGCGGTGCGCGTGGCGCAGCACCGGGCATTGCAGAGACTCAAGGCCGAGATGACCCGGGCGGGTGATCACCGTGGCTGATGAACGCGGATGGTTCCCCGGCGGGCAGGGTGACGAGGGGCCCGAGGACCTGGCGGCACTGCGGCGCACCAACCGGATGATCGACGCCATCGCGGCGGATCTGCCGGTGGCCACCTCCGATTCCGACGAGTACGCCGTGGCGATGATGTTGGCGGCGTGGCGCGAGGATGTCGGGCGTGAGCCAATGCCCGCGAAACCCACACTCGGGCAGGCGCGTAACGCCCTACGTGATCGCGGTGGCCGTTCACGGCTGCTGGCCACCACGGTGGGTTCGGCTGCCGCCGTGACATTGCTGTTCGGTGGATTCGGTGCGGCGGTGTACCAATCGCATCCCGGTGACGCGTTGTACGGGCTGCGTACCTCGTTGTTCGGTGCCGGACCGGCGGTGCGCACCGATCCCGTGGTGCTGTCGGCGCAGACTGAGCTCGCTCAGGTGGAAAAGCTTATTTCCCAAGGCGATTGGGAGGGTGCACAGCAGCAGCTCGGGGTGGCCGCCGCGCGCGTCAACGAGGTGGGCGACGCTCAGCAGAAGGCCGAACTGGCCAGCCGGGTGCAGCAGGCGGAGGTCAGGATCGACGCCAAGGACCCAGTGGCGACGGTGCCGCCGGAGATGGTGACCGAGACGCCGCGAATCATGCTGTCGCCTCCGGTCATTACGACCGCCACCAACACGACGACTTCGGTGACTTCGACGTCATCGGAATCCACGCCTACGACGACGACCGCGACCCCGACGTCAACGCCCTCATCGTCGACGGAGACTTCGACCACCGCCTCGTCACCGACGGAGACAACAAGTTCGACATCGGCGAGCACCTCCGGCTCTGCGTCGTCGAGCTCCGCGTCGACATCCCCTTCGGCATCAACGTCGATCACCGTGTCGGCCACGTCGACGCCGCCGAGTTCGACATCGACGGCCACCTCGACCGCGTCCAATGCGCCGGTGACGACGACGGTGCCCACGCCGTCCACGTCCGTGGCGGGGTCGACGGTCATCACCACGGTGCCCTCGACGGCACCCGTTGTGACCGTCCCCACCACTCCCGACGGGGTGACCATCGTCACCACTCAGCGCGGAGCGGTGGACACACCCGTCATTACCGCGCCGACGACGATCCAGGCTCCGTCCCCGATTACCCGCACCCCCGATAACCCGGTGCCGGTCTATCAGGCACCCGTCAACAACCCGGGCTCCGGGAACATCCATGGTTTCCCCGGCAGTGGCGGGAGCGCGGGCTCTGACTCCGACAATCCATCACGGCATATGCCAGTGATGACGTCGGTGCCGGTGGCGCCGGCCAATCCCGGGGGTGGATCGTCGAGCCACGGCAGCGGCGCGGGTTCGAGCTCCGGCGAATAGGTTCCAGAGCAGCTAAATCAGCGGAATCCGTCGCGGTCCGTCGCCGCCTCGTTGAGCGAGGCATCGGCGTACCCGCGGCAGTAATCCCAGGTCACGTAGGCTTCGGGCTCGGGATCGAAGGCGGGCTCGTGCGGTCGCACGGTTCCGTCGACGAGCAGCTGCAGCAGGTTCGCGCGGAGCATGTCCCAGTCGTGATAGTGGTCCTGCTGGCATTCGTCACAGCAAACGACCAATCCGCGAATTCCCTTATGGGCGAGCAACGCCTCATAGACCGCGAGGTCGGCGAGATCCTCCTCGACCGCGATCCGCTCTTGCGGATCAAGCGGCTGACCCGGCTCGATCGCGTCGAGTGCGGCCGACGGATCGTGGGGATCGTCGGCGAACGGATCTGGCGGCAATCCCGGCGGAAAGTGGTCGCGCACACTCCTAGAGTACGCAGTTCGCGGGTTCGCGCGCCAGCTCACGTGGCGCATGTCCGAGCACACGTCCGGGAGATTGCAGCCGAGGCGAGCCGATAGGATGGATCTACTCCTTTCCATCCCACTCCTGGGATGTATACGACGGCTATCTGGCATGGAGGCCTGAATGACCATTGCGGCAGGGTCCGTCCACACCGGCGGCGACGATCCGCACAAGGTCGCCATGCTCGGGTTGACCTTTGATGATGTGCTGTTGCTGCCCGCCGCCTCGGATGTGCTGCCCAACGGCGCCGACACGTCTTCGCAGCTGACGAAGCGGATCAGACTGAACGTTCCGCTCGTCAGCTCGGCGATGGACACCGTGACCGAGGCCCGGATGGCTATCGCGATGGCCCGCGCCGGAGGCATGGGGGTGTTGCATCGCAACCTCTCTCTGGAGGACCAGGCCGGCCAGGTCGAGACCGTCAAGCGGTCCGAGGCCGGGATGGTGACCAACCCGGTGACCTGCTCGCCCGACAACACCCTGGCCGAGGTCGACGCACTGTGCGCTCGATTCCGGATCTCGGGTCTGCCGGTCGTCGACAAGGCAGGTTCGCTCGTCGGCATCATCACCAACCGCGATATGCGGTTCGAGGCGGACCTGTCCAAATCGGTCGCCGAGGTGATGACCAAGCCGCCGCTGATCACCGCGCGCCAGGGCGTGACCGCGGACGCCGCGCTGGGTCTGCTGCGGCGCAACAAGATCGAGAAGCTGCCCATTGTCGACGGGGAGGGCCGCCTGACCGGCCTCATCACGGTCAAGGATTTCGCGAAGACCGAACAGCACCCCAATGCCACCAAGGACAGCGACGGACGGCTTCTGGTCGGCGCGGCCGTCGGTGTGGGCGATGATGCGTGGACGCGGGCCATGGCGCTCGTGGACGCCGGTGTCGACGTGCTGATCGTGGACACCGCGCACGCGCATAACCGCAAGGTGCTGGACATGGTCGGCAAGCTCAAGGCCGAGGTGGGCGAGCGCGTCGACGTGGTCGGCGGGAACGTCGCCACCCGATCGGGCGCCGCGGCGCTCATCGAGGCAGGCGCTGACGCCGTGAAGGTCGGCGTAGGCCCCGGTTCCATCTGCACCACTCGTGTGGTGGCCGGTGTCGGCGCACCGCAGATCACCGCAATCCTCGAGGCTGCGTCGGTCTGCCACCCTGCCGGTGTTCCCGTGATCGCTGACGGTGGCATGCAGTACTCGGGCGATATCGCCAAAGCGCTTGCGGCGGGCGCATCCACCACCATGCTCGGGTCGCTGCTGGCTGGTACCGCGGAGTCGCCCGGCGAGCTGATCTTCGTCAACGGCAAGCAGTTCAAGAGCTACCGCGGCATGGGGTCCATGGGCGCCATGCAGGGCCGCGGTGCGGCCGGGAACACCGGACGAAGCTACTCCAAGGACCGCTACTTCCAGGACGACGTGCTGTCGGAGGACAAGCTGGTGCCCGAGGGCATCGAGGGCCGGGTTCCGTTCCGTGGTCCATTGTCGACGGTTATGCACCAATTGACGGGCGGCCTGCGCGCTGCCATGGGGTACACCGGGGCGTCGAGCATCGAAGAGTTGCAGCACGCCCAGTTCGTACAGATCACCGCGGCGGGGCTCAAGGAGAGCCATCCGCACGACATCACCATGACGGCCGAAGCGCCGAACTACTACGTGCGTTAACTGTCGGCACCGCAAAGGAACTCAACATGCGTGACCTCGTCGAAATCGGCATGGGCAGAAGCGCCCGCCGTACTTACGAACTCGATGATGTGAACATTGTCCCGTCGCGTCGCACCCGTTCCTCACAGGACGTGTCGACGGCATGGCAGCTCGATGCCTACCGTTTCGAGATTCCGGTGGTGGCGCACCCGACCGATGCACTGGTTTCGCCGCGCTTCGCGATCGAACTCGGCCGGGCCGGTGGGCTCGGCGTGATCAACGGTGAGGGACTGTGGGGCCGGCACGCCGATGTCGAGGCTCGCATCGCCGAGGTGGTCGAGGTTGCCCAGAAGGAGCCGGAGCCGTCCGCCGCTATTCGCTTGCTGCAGCAATTGCATTCGGCGCCAATCGATCCCGAGCTGCTGGCGGCGGCGATCGCCGAGGTGCGCGGTGCCGGGGTGACGACTGCGGTGCGCGTGAGTCCGCAGAACGCGCAGCTGCTCACCCCGCATTTGATCTCCGCCGGTATCGACCTGCTGGTCATTCACGGCACCATCGTCTCGGCCGAGCGGGTGGCCCGCGACGGTGAGCCGCTCAACCTGAAAACCTTTATCTCCGAACTGGATATCCCCGTCGTCGCCGGTGGCGTGATCGACCATCGCACGGCCTTGCACCTGATGCGGACCGGGGCTGCCGGCGTCATCGTGGGGTACGGGCAGACCGCGGGCGCGACGACCAGTGGTGAGGTGTTGGGTATCAGCGTCGCGATGGCCACCGCCATCGCCGATGCCGCCGCTGCCCGCCGTGAGTATCTCGACGAGACGGGCGGCCGGTACGTGCACGTGCTGGCCGACGGCGACATCCACACGTCGGGAGATCTCGCGAAGTCCATCGCCTGTGGTGCCGACGCCGTCGTACTGGGTACACCGCTGGCCGCCGCGCAGGAGTCCGCGGGCGACGGGTGGTTCTGGCCGAATGCCGCCGCACATCCGTCGCTGCCCCGTGGTGCACTGCTGCAGGTGGCGATCGGGGAGCGGCCGCCGCTGAGCGAGGTGCTCGCCGGGCCGTCCGACGACCCGTTCGGCACGTTGAATCTCGTTGGTGGGCTCCGCCGTTCGATGGCGAAGTCCGGATACTGCGATCTCAAGGAATTTCAGAAGGTCGGGTTGACCGTCAACTCTTAGACATGTGTCTACTTAGGGTGACCTAATTTACATAACCCCCCTCGTTGTATTCCATACTGGTCGGTAACGTGACCATGCGGAGGTAGGCCAACGATGTCATCACCGGTAGCAGTCCCTGTAAAATCTGAAGCAGATACCGACTTTGACGTGCTCATCGTCGGATCAGGGTTCGGCGGAAGCGTCACCGCCATGCGGTTGACTGAAAAGGGTTACCGCGTAGGGGTCCTGGAGGCCGGTCGCCGGTTCTCCGACGAGGAGTTCGCCGAGACATCCTGGAATCTGCGCAAGTTCCTGTGGGCGCCCATGTTCAAGTGTTTCGGGATTCAGCGGATCCATCTGCTGAGTAACTGCATGATCCTGGCGGGCGCTGGGGTGGGCGGTGGCTCGCTGAACTACGCCAACACGCTGTACGTACCGCCGGAGCCTTTCTTCAGCGATCCGCAGTGGAAGGGCATCACCGACTGGCGTTCCGAGCTCTCGCCGCATTACGAGCAGGCGCAGCGGATGCTTGGCGTGGTGAAGAACCCCACCTTCACCGACGCGGACCGGCTCATCAAGGAGGTCGCTGACGACATGGGTGCCGGCGACACCTTCGTCGCCACCCCGGTGGGTGTCTACTTTGGGCCAGACGGCGCCAAGGCACCCGGAGTCAAGGTGGCCGATCCCTACTTCGGTGGTGCCGGACCCGACCGGGTGGGCTGCACCGAGTGTGGTTCCTGCATGACAGGTTGCCGGGTTGGCGCCAAGAACACCCTGGTCAAAAACTATCTGGGGCTGGCTGAATCCTCTGGTGCCCAGGTCATTCCGCTCACCACTGTCACCGCGGTCGAGCAGGGAGCCGACGGGACTTGGCGGGTCTCCACCAAGAGCACGGGGCGCTGGGTGCGTAAGCAGCGCAAGACCTACACAGCCAAGTACGTGGTGCTGGCCGCCGGAACCTGGGGCACACAGAACCTGCTGTTCAAGATGAAGGACAAGGGTCTGCTGCCCAAGCTGTCGCAGCGCCTGGGCGTGCTGACCCGTACCAACTCCGAATCCATCGTCGGTGCAGGCCGATTGGAGTACAAGGACGATTTGGACCTCACCCACGGTGTGGCCATCACGTCCTCGTTCCACCCGACCAGCGACACGCATATCGAGCCGGTGCGATACGGCAAGGGCTCCAACGCGATGGGCCTGCTGCAGACCCTGATGACCGACGGCGATGGCGAGAAGTCGCGGTGGCGCCAGCTCATCGATGCCGCGCGGGCGGACCCCCGGGGTACGTTGCGCATGCTCAATGTGACGCAGTGGAGCGAGCGGACGGTCATCGCGCTGGTCATGCAGCACCTGGACAACTCGATCACCACGTTCACCAAGAAGACGCTGTTCTGGCGGCGCTTGGACAGCAAGCAGGGCCACGGAGAACCCAACCCCACCTGGATTCCCGCGGGCAACGAGGCCACGCGGCGACTCGCCGCGAAGATCGATGGCGTGGCGGGTGGCACCTGGGGCGAGCTGTTCAACATCCCGCTGACCGCGCACTTCCTGGGCGGGGCCGTGATCGGAACCAGCCCGGAGGACGGCGTCATCGACCCGTACCACCGGGTGTACGGGTACCCGACTATGTACGTGGTGGACGGTGCCGCGATCTCGGCGAACCTGGGCGTCAACCCGTCGCTGAGCATCACCGCGCAAGCCGAGCGGGCGGCGTCGTTGTGGCCCAACAAGGGCGAGCTGGACCTGCGCCCGGAGCAGGGTCTGCCGTATCAGCGGATGGCGGCGGTGCCCCCGGCGCACCCCGTCGTCCCGGCAGGTGCCCCCGGCGCATTGCGGAGTCTGCCGATCGAACCGGTGCGGTCGGTCAGCTAGTCCCCCTGCAAGCGGGAGATGCCCCCAGCGCCACTAAGCTAAGCCGGTGGCGCAAACGGAGCAGCATGGCGACCGACCGGTTCTGGTCATCGACTTCGGGGCACAGTACGCGCAGCTGATCGCGCGGCGTGTGCGTGAGGCGCGGGTGTTCTCCGAGGTGATCCCGCATTCGGCGAGCATCGATGAGATCAAGGCCCGCAACCCCCGCGCGATCGTCCTGTCGGGTGGCCCGTCGAGTGTCTATGAAGAGGGCGCACCCCAGCTCGACCCCGGTGTATTCGATTTGGATGTTCCTGTTTTCGGCATCTGCTACGGCTTCCAGGCCATGGCGCAGGTGCTTGGCGGAACTGTCGCGCACACCGGCACCAGCGAATACGGCCGCACCGAGCTGAACGTGGTGGGCGGAGACCTGCATGATGGTCTGCCCGGCGTCCAGCCCGTGTGGATGAGCCACGGCGATGCCGTAACCGAAGCACCCCAAGGCTTTACCGTGGTCGCCACTAGCGAGGGTGCTCCCGTGGCGGCGTTCGAGGATCGGGCGCGGCGTCTGGCCGGGGTGCAGTATCACCCCGAGGTGCTGCACTCGCCGCACGGACAACAGGTGCTCAGCCGCTTTTTGCACGAGTTCGCCGGTATCGAATCCGCGTGGACGGCAGCCAATATCGCCGAGACTCTGGTCGAGCAGGTGCGTGCGCAGATCGGTGACGGCCGCGCATTGTGCGGGCTCTCTGGTGGGGTGGATTCCGCGGTGGCGGCAGCCCTGGTGCAGCGCGCCATCGGCGACAGGCTGACCTGTGTGTTCGTTGACCACGGTCTGCTGCGCAGCGGAGAGCGGGCTCAGGTGGAACACGACTTCGTGGCAGCCACCGGCGCCAAGCTGGTGACTGTTGATGTCGCGGAGAAGTTCCTCGGTGAGCTCGCCGGTGTCAGCGATCCGGAAACCAAACGCAAGATCATTGGCCGTGAGTTCATCCGGGCGTTCGAGGGGGCCGTCTCCGATGCGATCGGCAACTCCGAGGATGGGATCGAGTTTTTGGTACAGGGCACGCTGTACCCGGATGTCGTCGAGTCCGGGGGTGGCAGCGGCACTGCCAACATCAAGAGTCACCACAATGTGGGCGGACTTCCCGAGGACTTGAGCTTTGCCCTGGTAGAACCGCTGCGGCTGTTGTTCAAAGATGAGGTTCGCGCCGTCGGCCGTGAACTGGGCCTACCCGAGGAAATCGTTGGCCGCCAGCCATTCCCGGGACCGGGTCTGGCCATCAGGATCGTCGGCGAGGTCACTGCCGACCGGCTGGATACTCTGCGCCGTGCCGATGCCATTGCGCGCGAGGAACTTACCGCCGCCGGCCAGGACCGCAACATCTGGCAGTGCCCGGTGGTGCTGTTGGCCGATGTGCGCTCGGTCGGGGTACAGGGTGACGGCCGTACCTATGGGCATCCGATTGTGTTGCGGCCGGTATCCAGTGAGGACGCGATGACCGCGGACTGGACGCGTCTGCCGTACGAGGTGCTGGAGCGGATCTCGACCCGAATCACCAACGAGGTTCCCGAGGTGAACCGGGTGGTGCTGGATATAACCAGCAAGCCGCCCGGCACCATCGAATGGGAGTGAGCTACTAGGTCCGGTTACGGCGGGTCGGAACTGCCACTAGCGCAACGCCGATGGCGATCGCCACGGCAATAGCGACCCAGCCGATCAGATTGCTGTGCACCAGTGCCCCGAAGTCTTGGCCGGTGAGGGCCCAGCCCCCGACGACCACGGCGACCAGCCCGGACAACGCCAGCAGGATGGACGGTCTGCCCTTCTCTTCGGTGGTGGCCTCCGATGAGGATTCCGCTCGATTCTCGGCGCCGGTTACTGGTTCGTCGATGTTCTCAGACACGTTGCACCTCAATGCTTCCTACATTTGCCGTTGCGTTGATAGTCAGTACCGGACCGGTGCCGTTGGGCGAGGGCAGGCAATCAAAGCTGCCGATGCTCACCTCGCATGAGGTGCGCACATTCATCGAGGGAGGAACCAGCACCTGGATATCGCCCATCCCGACGTCGAGGTTCACCGTCTTATCATGGGTGAGCGTGACCTGGGTGAGGTCAAGGGTGATGGTGCCGATGCCGATCTCGTAGTAATCCTCGATTTCGGAAGCCTCTGTCACGCGGTAACTTTGGTCGCCAACGTTGAGTGATACCTCCAGCGGGCCAATGGAGGAGGCCACGATGACGAATACGCCCAGTGGTACCGCCAGGAAGAGCAGTGAGTAACCGCTGCGAAGCCATGCTCCCACCAGCATGCCCACGCCGAGGACAACCAGTGCCGCCGCTGTCACCACTACGGGTGTCACCCAGGTGCCGCCGAGTAGCCCGATGGCCACGAGCACCGCGCTGATGATGAGCGCCGCTCCGATGGTCACCGAGACCACGCGAGACTTGGGTTTGGCAGGTGGCGCTGGCAGCGGCGCCTGATCGGGCAAGTCCCAGGCGAAAGGGGCCGCCCGCAGCGGATCCCAGGTGGGCGGGGGCGGCGGCAAGAGCGGCTCGGTGGCCGCGGTGTTGCTGTTCGATTCGTCATCTTCAGTGGTGAGAGGCTCGCCGGTGCTGGACTGCACCGGCGAACTCGCCGGAGGCACCGGAGTTTCAGTCTGGCGCTGGTAGAGCAGATACCAGCCCCCGAGCAGGACAACGGCACTGACCAATCCCCACGGGTCGCGATCGGGATCGATGAACGGCCCGCCGACAAGCAGCAAGACGATGATCCAGAAGACCATCTTCACCTTGGACTCGTGGTACGGAGTGGTGTAGCGGGCGGTGGGCATCAACAACCAGCACGCCACGTACATGATGGCGCCCGCACCGCCGAAAATTGTTGTGACCACGAAAATTACGCGTACCAACAGCGGATCGACGTTGTAGCGGTAGCCGATTCCCGCGGCAACACCGGCGAGCTTGCCGTGCCCCGGCAGCCGCAACGGCCGCGTCCGCCACATGTCTCCGAGGGTGGAGGACGGCGTCCGTTTGGTGGTGGTATCCGTGTCCATGACAGCTATGTTGCCCAGCCGCGGGCATGTACGCCATCAGGATTCACCCTGATCTTTGCACGGTGGGGTTCAGGGATAAGCCCGATGCCGTGGGGAGCTTTGCCATGGCAGTATCGCAGAGGTGAGTCCCACGTTCCGGAATGCGTTCGCCGGCGGGAATCGGCTGACAGCCGCCCCGCCGTTGCGTCGGCGTACCGGTGGACGGGTGGTCGCCGGCGTCGCCGGGGGGCTCGCTGACCATCTCGACGTTCCGGTGTTTCGGGTGCGGTTGGCCTTCGCGGTGCTCGGGGCGGCCAGCGGTATGGGCATTGCGGCCTACGGGCTGTTGTGGATGCTGATGCCGCCGGGCGACGACGTCGCCGCTGTCAGCGCGACGGACCGTAGGCGGGCAACAGGGCTCTTGCTGTTGAGTCTTGCCGCGCTGATCATCTTGATGTCGACGGTCAGTGGTTCGACGGCAGCATTGGTCTTCCCGATCGTGCTGGCGCTTGTCGGGCTCGCCGTGGTGTGGCGCGAATTCGATGCGCAGGGGCCAAGTTCGGCGGTGCTGGGCGATTCAGGAAAATCGTCGCTGCTGACCTTGGTTCGGGTGATCGCCGGTGCGGCACTGGTCTTCGGCGGGATCGCGGTGGTGGTCCTGCGCAATGTGGATCTATCCTCGCTGCGCGACTCGCTGGTGGCGATCGCCGCCACTCTGGTGGGTGCGGTGCTGCTGACAGTGCCGTTGTGGTTGCGGTTGTGGCGTGCTCTCGGTGCCGAACGTGCCGCACGCATCCGTACCGAGGAGCGCGAAGAAATAGCCTCGCATCTGCATGATTCGGTGCTCCAGACGCTGGCGCTGATCCAGAAGCGGACGGATAACCCCAGTGAGGTGCTGCGGCTGGCCCGCAGCCAGGAGCGGGAACTGCGCAGCTGGTTGTTCTCCGCAGGGGTGTCCTCGGACTCATCGCTGGCAGAGGAGCTGCGCACCGTGGCCGGAGAGGTCGAGGATGCGCACACCGTGGTGGTCAGTTCGGTGATCGTCGGCGATGCCGACCTGTCCGCGGAACCTGAGACCAGACGCGCGCTGATCGGCGCCATCCGTGAGGCACTCGTCAACGCCGCCAAGCATTCCGGGCAATCGGATATCAACCTGTATGCCGAGGTGGAACCCGGGCAGATCAGCGTTTTCGTCAGGGATCGGGGCAAGGGGTTTGATCTCGAGACGGTGCCACAGGACCGGCAGGGCATCGTGCGCTCCATCAAAGCCAGGGTGATGCGCCGGGGTGGCCAGGTTCAGTTCAAATCGGAGATCGGCAAAGGTACCGAGGTACGAATTACCATGCCGTACAACGATGCCAATCATGACGACGCGCAGAAGGGTGCGTAATGCTGCGGGTGTTCCTGGTCGACGATCACGGGGTGTTCCGGTCCGGGGTGCGGGCCGAGCTGGCTGGCGAATCGGATATCGAGATCGTTGGCGAGGCGGGGTCGGTAGTTGAGGCGGTCACCGGAATACGTGCCAGCGCACCGGATGTGGTGTTGCTCGATGTACACATGCCCTCCGGTGGAGGGGTCGCCGTCATCAATGGGGCCGGTGGTTCCGGACCGGTGTTTCTGGCGCTTAGTGTGTCGGACGCTGCTGAGGACGTCATCGCGGTAATCCGCGCGGGAGCCAGGGGCTATGTCACCAAGACGATCTCGGGGAGTGAACTCGCCGATGCCGTGCGCCGGGTGGCAGGCGGGGATGCGGTGTTCAGTCCGCGGCTGGCCGGATTCGTGCTCGATTCGTTCACGGGACGGTCGAATACTCCGGAGCCGGCGCTGGATCCGGAGCTGGACTCATTGACGCCACGCGAGCTTGAGGTGCTGCGGCTCCTTGCCCGTGGATACACATACCGGGAGATCGCCGAGGATCTGGTGATCTCCGTCAAGACAGTGGAGACACATGCCTCCAATGTGCTGCGTAAGACACAGCAGTCCAATCGCAACGCGTTGACTCGTTGGGCGCACACCCGCCAGCTCGATTAGGACTCGTCGAATCGGAGTTTGAAGGTGCGGGATTCCAGCTGCGTAACGAATTCCTCGAGCGTGTTGGTCTGGACTTGCAGGTATTCCCAGCCTTCCGATGCATACATCAGGTACGTGGGTCCGTTCGGGTTGCGGGTGTCGATGGCGATATCGCCGCCGCCAGCTGCTGCTATATGGAGATACCCAGGATTGTGAGCGCCACCATCGGCGCAGGCTCGGGTTAGGGAGACGATTTGAGCGGGGGGATAGATATCGATGTAGTCATCGGTGTCTAGACAGCCAGTCTGGAGAATGGTTGGGCTAGTGAGATATTGACGCCATAGTTCGGGGACTGGCCACCCCATGGCCTCTTCCACCGTGTCGATCTCTGTATCTGGGTAGCCTGTGCGGTACGTGAGGTGTGGATATTCCTTGAGTGCGGCCTCGTCGAGGGTTGATAGGGGTAATGGCTTCTTCCCGGTGGCCAGCACTGGGACGGTATACGCAAAACCCAGTTCACCGGGCAGCATGGCAGGTCTCCCGGCTGCGATGGCAGAACCAAGATCGAAGGTGACCCGCATGCTGCCGGTGTTATCCAGTGCGTGTGGAGCCGCTTCTCCCAGGGAAAGGAAGCCGCAGGATTCCGGAACGCGGAGAAATACGGTGCCTTTTTTGCGCCAATGACGGTTCCAATCGCTGAAATCTCGGATCAGTTCGATCTTCCACCGGCCGCGTACCGAGGCGATATCATACCTGACCCAGGTGCCGGGCAGGTAGTACGTCTTTTCGCGCTGATCAGCAAACTCGGTGTATACCTCCACGGTGATGTGCTCTGGGCCGTGTGCCAAAACTTTGAATGTCTTAATGTGACAGGGATTGTCTTTCTCGGTGCGGATCATTAAGTGATGCCAGTACGGCAGCTTGCCTGGCACCCCTTTGTAGTTGGGTGAAAGTTCGTCCAACGCGGGGCCGATCGATAGCTTCTTCAGGCCTTCGATATCGGAGGTGTTGATTGCGTGAAGGTATGCCTCGACGAGGGCACGTACCTCGTGGGACTCGGGCTCGTCACTCATGTCAACCATTTCGTTGGAGTTAGTTTGCTGGTTGTCAGGGTACTAATCACGTGTTGACGGTTGTCGGGGGGTGGGTGTTTACTCGTAGTATCGAACATATGTTCTAGTCGAGTGTGTCTGGAGGTGCGGTTGTGACGGCAGTGTCGGCCGCCGATGAGGTGCTGATCAACCGTGCTGACCAGCTACAAAAGCTCCGGCAGCAGATGGCGTCGATATCGGGAAAGGTCGGTGGGGACAGGTCGTCGGCCGGCCGGTTTCAGGAGGCACTGCCGGACGCTCAATCTTTGCTACCAGGGTCCGATGCGCTGGCCAGCTCGATAGGTCACGTGTTGCGGCGCGGCACGGTCGCGGTGGCCAGCGGGGCCCGGTCGCTGCCCTTGGATGTGGTGGCTTCGGTAACCGCGGCAGGCGGGTACGCCGCGATCGTGGGCATGTCGGAGGTGAGCGTGCTGGCGGCGGTGGAGCGGGGAGCGGACTTGAGCCGCCTGGCGCTGATTCCCCGCCCGGGCCTGAGTGCGGTGGAGGTGGCCTCGGTGCTCATGGACGGGATGGATCTGGTGGTGTTGGGTCTGGGTGGCCGACGAGTGACCTCGACGTCCGCGCGCGCGATAGTGGCCCGGGCGCATAGCAACGGATGCACATTGCTAGCCGTCGATGGGGACTGGGAAGGTGCCGCGGTGCGGTTGCAGGCCCGGATAACCGGCTATGACGGAGTGTCCACCTGTGGTCTGGGGCGGATTCGTGGGGTGCGGACAGCGGTACGGGCGACGGGGCGCAGGGTGCCCAGAGCTGCCGGGGAGGTGTGTGGCAGCCGTGGCTCGATCAGGTCTGCATAAACGGCAGCGTAAAGCTCCTCGGGTGCTGGCGATTTGGTGCCCGGACTGGCCGGCGGTGGCGGCCGCGGCGATGGCCGATCTTCCTGCCACTCGCCCCGTGGCGGTGACCCTGGCCAACAGGGTGACGGCATGCACTGCCGCTGCACGGGCGCTGGGGGTGCGACGGGGGATGCGGCGGCGCGAGTCCCAAGCCCGTTGTCCGCAACTGCATGTCGTGGCGGCCGATGTCGATCGTGATGCGCGGTTCTTCGAGCCGATGATCGCCGCGGTAGACGATCTGGTGCCGGGGGCCGAGATCCTGCGCCCTGGGCTGATGGCGCTGCCGGTGACCGGTGCTGCCCGGTACTTCGGCAGTGAGCAGACCGCGGCGGAACGGCTGGCTGATGCGGTCTCGGTGGCCGGGGCCGAATGTCAGGTGGGCATTGCCGATCAGATGTCCACGGCGGTGTACGCCGCGCGGCATGCGGTATTGGTGTCACCCGGTGGGGATGCCGAGTTCCTGGCTCCATTGTCGATCAAGGAGATGGCCGCCGAACCCAGCCTGTGTCGACCGCAGCGTGAAGACTTGGTGGATTTGCTGTGGCGCATGGGAATTCGAACAATAGGTGCTTTCGCGGAACTGGCACGGTCGGATGTCGCCTCGCGGTTCGACGATGACGCGGTGCAGGCGCACCGCCATGCGCGCGCCGAACCGCAGCGCTCTCCCTCGGGTCATGCGGTCCCGGCCGAACTGGGAGTGGAGCTGCCGTGCGATCCGCCGATCGAACGGGTGGATGCGGCGGCTTTCGCGGGGCGAACGCTGGCGGTGAGCCTGCACGAGGCGCTGGCCTCGGCTGGAGTGGCCTGCTCCCGGTTGGCTATTCACGCGGTGACGGTGGACGGCCAGGAGTTGTCGCGGGTGTGGCGGTGTGCCGAACCGCTCACCGAGGAGGCGACCGCCGACCGGGTGCGCTGGCAGCTTGACGGCTGGCTTGCCCGGCGCCGGTCTCTGGACGGGCCGGTGGCGATGTTGCGGTTGGAGCCGGTCGAGGTGGTGGCTGCCGAGGCATTGCAGCTGACGTTGTGGGGAGCGGTGGGCGCCGAGGAACGCCAGCGCGCTCGCCGTGCATTGACACGAGTTCAGGATTTATTGGGAGAGGAGTCGGTACAGGTGGGAGTGATCAGCGGTGGGCGCGGTCCGGCCGAGCGAATTACGTTGGTGCCCTTAGGGGATGAGCTGAGGCCACGGGCAGATCCCGATGCCCCGTGGCCCGGGAGGTTGCCCGATCCGGCTCCGGCGGTGCTGCTCGGCGAGGACGGCGAACCGGTGGAGCTGTTAGATATCGATGGAGCGCCGGTGACGGTGACCGGACGGGGAATGTTCTCCGGGGAACCGGCCGGGGTCCGGCGGGGTAATGGCCGGTGGGAGTTGAGTTGGTGGGCGGGACCATGGCCGATCGATGAGCGATGGTGGGAGGAGCCGGAGCCGAATCCCACCCCGGTATCCGTGGCCGCCAGGGCCCAAGTGCTGCTGGAAGACAAGGGCGGCGGTCGGGCGCTGCTCCTGCATTTCCGCAGGCAGCGATGGTACGTGGAGGGTGTTTATGAATGACGGTCTGGCCGGAATCAGCGAGTGCCGTCAACCTTTCGCGCGAAGACGCTCACTCGCTCGATGAATCGCGCGAAGAAGGCCCCGGGGTCGGTCTCCACCGCGATCTGTGCATTGGGCTTCTGGCCCCACTGGCCCTTCCAGTCCGCGATGGTCATCGCGCGGGTCAGATCGCCGGTCAGCTCCACATCCACGGTCGCGGAACGTGTTTGGACTAATGCTGGATCCAGCGCCACCGCGGCGGCGAACGGATCGTGCATATGAGCCAAGAAGCCCTCGTCCTGCTTCATGTGGAATTCGAAATAGAAACGCACCGCGTCTTCGATGAATCGCAGTAGTGAGTTGGTCGCCGCCGAACGGCTCGAGGGAAGGTCGAGCACCGACAACGGCGCGGTGGTGGCACCCGTGGCCTCGGCCAGCCTGACCAGATGCTCCGGTGTCATGGCGATCGTCTCGGTGAGATTCAGGCCGCACACGATCGGAAGTTCCTGTACGCCAGCGGCTCCCCAAGCGGCGTACACCTCCGCCGTCGCGCCCGGATCAACCACGACATTCCATTCCGCCACCGGCGTGGTGTTGCCGGGGTAGTCGAAGGAGCCGCCCATGATGACGAGCCGTTTGATGAGTTTGGGCAACTCGGGCTCGGCGCGCAGGGCCAGCGCCAAATTGGTGAGCGGGCCGGTCGCCAGGCCCACCAACTCGCCGGGGTGTGCGTGCGCGGCCCTCACCCAGGCCTCTGCCGCGTCGTAATCGGTGAGTGTGCGCGTGGTCTCCGGCAGCACGGCATATCCGAGCCCGGTGGGTCCGTGCGTGTCTTCCGCAGTCCGTAGCGCCGCGCTCAACGGCTCGGCGACGCCCTTGGACACGGGGATCTGCGGGGCGTTGCACAGCTCCAGCAGGCCCAGATTGTTCGCGCACACATGATCCACCGGGACATTGCCCGCCGTAGAGGCGATACCGACGATCTCCACCTCCTCGCTAGCGAGGAGAAAGATCAATCCCAGTGCGTCGTCGACTCCGGTATCAACGTCGGCAAAAACGGAAACCATGGACGTCAACCTACCGTCAGTTAGCTCGCCAATCCGGGCACCGACGCGATTTGGGGCCCGTTTCTAGCTCACCAGTGCACCCCGGGGATGAGGCGCACCACCTTCATCACCGGACCGGGAACACGTAACTTCGGCACGGCCGCAACACGCTTGGCGGCCTTGGGGCGACGTCGCGAGGTCGACAGGTCTTGGCGATCGTCGACGGGCTCCAAGCCGCGGGCGGCGCGGGAGTCTGGGTATGCCAGATACATCTGGTGCATGATCCGGCGGGTCAGCTTCGGTGTCATGTACCGGCCGATATCGGCGTAGGTACCCATCGGATGGTCGATCCGGGTCGGCTTCTCGATCAGTCCGCGAACCACCATGGCGGCGGCATGTTCCGGTGTGAGCCCGCGCACCACGTTCAGCTTGTTCGAAGGCTGAATCATCGGTGTCTTCACCAGCGGCATATGGATGTTGGTGAAGGTGATGTGATCAGACACCGTCTCGGTCGCGACCACATCGGAGAAGGCATCCAGTGCCGCCTTGGTGGGGATGTACGACGCGTACTTGGGGTTGCGGGTCTGCACCCCGGCCGTCGACACATTGACGACATGGCCGAATTTCCTTTCCCGCCAATGGGGGAGGAGTGCCAAGACCAGGCGCACGGCGCCAAAGTAGTTGATCGCCATGACTCGTTCGTAGTCATGGAACCGGTCGACAGTGTTCACCACCGAGCGGCGAATCGAGCGACCAGCGTTGTTGACCAGGTAGTCCACATGCCCGAACTGGCCGAGGATGCTCTTCACGGTGTCGTCGACGGCCGAGTAGTCGGTCAGATCGCAGGGGAACGAATGCGCCTTACCGCCATCCTCGCGAATCTCCGCGACGAGGTTGTCGAGCGCCTCGGCGTCGCGCGCTACGGCGAAGACAGTGCCGCCGCGCTGGGCGACCGCGATGGCCGCCGCACGTCCGATGCCGCTGGAGGCGCCGGTGATGATGACGTGCCGGCCGACCAGTGGCCCGGCGGGGTCGTCACGGCGGTACCGCTCCGGGTCCAGGTTCTTACGCCAATACTGATACAGCTTGCCTGCGTAGCTGTCGAACGGAGGAACGGTAATTCCACTGGGCCGCAAGGCTTTTTGTGTCGCCTCGGAGACGAAGGTGGGCATGATCTCAGTGATGTCGATGACCTCGGGCGGGATGCCGAGTTGGGTGACCACCATGTTGCGCCAGACCTTGAGCGTGCCCCGTGCCCGCAGGAACGGGGTGGCCATGGCATGGGGAAGCGAGCCGCGCACGGGTGGCAGACCGGCAGCGGTGGCAATGCCGGAGTAGATGTCGCGCAGGTAGGTCACCTCGGGATTGGTCAGGTGGAAGGCCTGCCCATCACGGCCCTCCTGGTGCATCAGCTCGACGGTCGCGTCGACGACGTAGTCGACCGGAACGATGTTGGAGCGCCCGGCTTTTGGCAGCATCATCGGCGTGGATCGGGGCAGGCGCGCCAGCTTGGCGAAGACCCCGAAGAAGTAGTACGGGCCGTCGATCTTGTCCATCTCGCCGGTCTTGGAATCGCCGACGACGACGGCAGGCCGGTAAATCCGGTAGCGCAGTCCGGGTTCCGAGCGCACCAGCAACTCGGCCTCGAACTTGGTCTGGTGGTACGGCGTCGGCAGATCCTGGTTGACGTCGAAGTCTTCCTCGGTGAACTCGCCCTCGTAACTGCCCGCGACCGCGATGGAGGAGATGTGGTGCAGGGTGGCGCCGGCGCGTTTGGCCAGCGCGATGACCGACCGCGTGCCCTCCACGTTCGCGGCGCGCTGTGCTTTGTCGTCCACCGTGATGTCGTAGATCGCGGCACAGTGCACGATGTGATCGGCGGTGACCGGATCCGCGTCGGCGGGCAGGCCCAGATCGGGCTGGGTGAGGTCACCCACCAGCGGCTGCACGCGGTCATCCCATTGTTCGGCGAGCTTTTCGAACCGCGATAGGGACTCGCGACGCACCAGGACCGCGACCTCGGCGCCCGGCTGGGTCTCTAGAATTCGGGTCACGATCCGTCGTCCGATGAAGCCGGTGCCGCCGGTAACGATGTATTTCACGTGCTACCTCTGAGACTGTTAGGCCGCTTATCGGCCCGGTTGGAGTCATCGTTGCCGTTTTGGGGTGTTTCGTCAACGATGTGTGACAAGTTCGTCATCGGGGAGTTAGCCATAGGGGATACTCCAGGAATGTCGCGCATCCAGGTGTTCAGTGCTGCCCGGATCACGGGCAATGCGGCCTGGTGGACGTTCGTGGTAGCCGTGCTGTTGAACCGGGGGCTCAACCCTTGGGGCTGGGATCTCGGCTGGACCGCGTACACCCCGCTCACCGATGGCGCGCCGCGCCGCTATGCCGACTACGCCCCGTCGTTCGACTCCACCGTGCAGCTGATGGGTGTGGTGGTGTTCGCCGCGTTTTCGCTCGTGGTGGCCTCGGCCGTCGTCGAAATGGCGATCAGCCGGCAGTGGCGTGCCGCGGTGGCGGTTGTCATCCCCTTCATATCGATGGGGATGATTGGCTACGCGTTTGGGGACGTCGACCGTACCGTCGTCTGGTCGCCGACTGTGGTTCTGGTGTTTGTACTTGCGGCCGTCGCGATACGGCAGGTGTGGATGCGTCGGTTCGCTCCGACGATGGTGGACGAACGGTGATCGATACCGTGCCCACGGCGCCTGCGACGTCGATGGCACCGGTGGGACTCGGTGCCAGTAGATCGGCGCCCGTGCTCTGGGCCATCCAATACGCGTTGGCGTGCATCCCTCTGGTTGTCGTGGTCGCGGTGGTGTGGGCGGTGACGGCGCCGCCCGCACACGCGAGCACCCCGTTGCAGCATGCGGTGGGCGTGTTGGGGCTGCTGTGCATCGCGGGCGCGGTGGCGTGGGTGGTGCTTCGGCCACTGCAGCGTTATCGCACATATCGTTGGGGTGTCCTCGACGACGACCTGGCCTATATCGCGTCGAAGACGTTGTGGCTCAAATCTTTCTGGGTGATTCCGTTTGCTTTGGTGCGGACCGTGGAACTGCGGCAAGACCCACTGTCGCGATCCTTGGGGCTGGCGATGGTGGTGGTGCGGGCGGATCAGGGGGAGCTGCGGATCGTGGGCCTGGACGTCGACACCGCGCGTGAGGTCGTCGAGAGGCTGTTCGAGCTGGTGGATGAGGCTTCGGTATATCAATAGATGACGTTTGTTCCTGGCCCACCACGAGGTCGTGAGTGTTTGCACCGCTGCGACCCGCTCCGCGCGAAGATATCGCGTTAGCCGACACTTTCGCCGAGAGCGCGGATCTCGGCTGCGGCCTTGGTGAGCGCTGCCGGATCGGGTGACAAGCCGGCGAGAATCGTATGTACGGCAGCAAGCCCGGCGGCCTCGAGCAGGTGCTTTTCGTTGGTTACCCACGCGCCGCGTGCGGCCCGTGCTGCGTGGGCGTACTCCATCGCGGCGACGGCCAGTAGTCCCGCGCATTGAGTCACCCGGCCGTGCGGTGCGTGGTTCTTCTCGGCATAGCGCACATTCAGCGCGGCGCGCGCAGACCACATTTCGGGCGCCGACTCACGAAGCGCCGCAGGGTAATCCGGACATGGCAGGATGCCGCGCAACACCTTGTTGAGGGCGAGCTCGCCGACCACCAGATAGCTGGGGATTCCCGCGAGGTGGAACATCAGCGGCTCTATGTGGAACTCGCCTCGCTCCGCGCGCACCAGTTGTTTCTGGACGTCTGCCAGGTCGCGGTAGTGCACGTCGACATCCCGGCCGTCGATGTGAAGCCAAGCGCCGCCGTTGAACACGCCGCCACCCCAAGCGCCGATCTCGGAGACTTCTCCGTCCCAACCGATCTGGCGCAGTTCGTCAGGGTCGAAATCGCCGCGGTAGTAAATCGCCAGGTCCCAGTCGCTGTCCGGGCGGTGCGTGCCCTGTGCGCGGGAACCGCCAAGGGTAACCGCCTCGACTGCGGGAAGTGCCACCAGGCTGTCGGCGATGGAGTCGAGGAACGCGGTGTCGGTCATCGTCCGGCGGTATCGATGAGAGCCTCGACGGTCGCGATGAGTACGGCCCGGTGGGCGGCCAGGCGCTCGGGTGAGAAGGGCTCTGTAGTTGCGAGACTGCGCAGCGCCGGTGATGCACCGAACCACGCGGTGGTCAGCCCGAGCGTGAGGGCCAGGATGTCGGCAGGTTCCACACGCACTGAGGGAGGGCATGCTTCGGCGATCGCTTGGACTTTTCCTGCGTAGGCGGCAGTTTCCGCGGGACCGGCGATGGGGCGTTCCAGCTGTGCCCAGGTGGCAAGTCTGAGATGTTCGGGATGGTCGATCAGATGGTCGAACAACGCGCCCGCATAGCCCGGTAGATCCCTGGGCGTGAAGGGGACGGCATCGGACATCCGCTCAATGGAATGGGCGACCACGGTGTCGAACAGTGTTTCTTTGTTGGTGAAGTAGACGTAGAGCAGCCGCTTGTTGGCCTCTGCCGCGGCACCGATCCTGTCGACACGTGCACCGGCCAGTCCATGCTCGGCGAACTCCGCGTACGCGGCATCGAGCAGCCGCTTCTTGGTGGCAGAGGCGTCGGGCGGCATCCCATAAGCCTAGAGGCATGTCGCCGCGCGATTTCGGCAGCGCACCGGCTGGGGCAGCGGTTATGCCGCCAGCCCAGACGGTGCGCCCCCATCAGGCCAGGTGGCTGTTGAACCAGTCGGCGATGTGACCGACGGTGCGGTCGACGACGTCGGGCTGGTCGTAGTACTGGAAGTGATTGGTGCCGTTCTCCCAGATGAGCTTCTTGTCGGCGGATGGAATCGACTCGAAATGCCGCCGTGCTGCCGCCGGATTCATGCAGGTGTCGGAGTGGATCACCAATGCGGGCTTCTCCAGCCTGGCGGCACCAGGCACGGTGGTGTAGTCGAAGTGGTCGAGGTCGCTCATGATGGCGTAGCGGTTCTCCCAGCCCTTGAGCGTCCACGATCCGTACCAGCTCCACACCAGCGGCCCGGGCAACCCGGCATCGGATCCGGCGACCGGGTCACCGAGGTCGGGGGAGACCAGCGGTGCGTAGAGGACTTCGCCGGTCTGCTCGTACCGGGCCTTGGCATCACGCGCCCGCGTGAGCCTGGCGTCCAGGAGAGCTTCCAGCTGCTCGGTGGTGGGCGCGGTCGCCGGATCGAACGGGTTCTCGCTGACGCCGGCGGCGATCATGAACAGGTCGGTCTCGCGGTCGCGGTAGTAACCGGTCACCGAGGCAACGGCTTTGATCCGGTCGTCATAGGAGGCGATATCGAGCATCTCGGGCCCACCCTGACAGACACCGGCCCCGAAGATGCGCGATGGGTCGACGTCATCGCGGTTCAGCAGGTAGTCGATGGCCGCTACGGCGTCCTCGTTCTTCATCTTCGGGTTCTCGAGACGGCGCGGTGTGCCGCCGCTCTCGCCCACGGTGCGGGGATCGAACGCCAGCGCCAGGAAACCTTCGTCAGCGAGACGGGTGGCGTAGTGGATTGGCGCTTGTTCTTTCTCGAACGAATAGGGGCCCAGCAGGACCACTGCGGGGAAGGGGCCGTCACCGTGGGGACGGTGTACGACACCGACGATGTCCTCGCCGTGCGAGGGGAAGACGACCTTTTCGGGCGTGTAGTTGCCGTGGTGTGGCATTCGCTTCTCCAGATTCTCGTCTAGCTGCTTGCCGTCGCGTCGGATGCGGGCCAGTACCGCCAGCATACATGTATATATCTAGTTAGTTACCTGCCTTGTACGAATTGCGGGAGCGGCCACGTATAGAACATATGTTCGATACACTGGTGGGATGGGCTGGTCGCAGGGTCCCCCAACCTGGGCGGAAATGGAGAGGGTGCTTGATGGGCGCCCCAACCGTCACGCGCCTCCGGGGGATGGCGGGGATGGTCCGGCGTGGAGCCGAAAGCGCCCACCCTATGAGCCGCCCACCCGTGAGCGCGGACGGTCGTCGGTGCCTTACGCCGAGCTACATGCGCATTCGGCGTTCAGTTTTCTCGACGGCGCCAGCCTGCCGGAAGAGATGGCGCAGGAGGCGGCCCGGCTCGATCTCAAGGCTCTGGCGCTCACTGATCATGATGGCTTCTACGGGGTGGTCCGTTTTGCGGAAGCCGCTAGGGAGCTCGGCTTGCCCACGGTGTTCGGTGCGGAGCTGTCTCTTGGTGGACAGGGCAACACGGAGGACTCCACGCATCTATTGGTGTTGGCGCGTGGCCAGGAGGGGTATCGGAGGTTATCGCGTGAGATGTCGGCTGCGCATATGTCCGGTGGTACACCCAAGGATCGGAAAGGTAAGCCGCGCTACGACCTTGACGTTTTGGCCGAGGCTGCCGGTGGTCATTGGCATATTCTGACCGGCTGCCGTAAGGGGCATGTGCGACGAGCACTCATCGCTCACGGACCAGACGCGGCGGAAAAGGCGCTGGCTGGTTTGGTCGACCGGTTTGGGGCGGATCGGGTCAGCATCGAACTCAGCCGGCATGGCCATCCTGATGAGGATGAGCGCAATGCGGTGCTCGCCGAGTTGGCGCCGAAGTTTGGTGTCGGTGTGGTCGCTACCACCGCAGCACATTTCGCTACACCCGATAGTGGGCGGCTCGCCATGGCGATGGCGGCAGTGCGAGCACGCAAGAGTCTCGATGATGCCGCAGGGTGGCTTGCCCCGGTGGGGGGAGCGCATCTGCGGTCCGGGGATGAGATGGCCCGGCTGTTCTCGCATTGTCCGCACGCTGTGACGGCGGCAGCCGAGCTGGGGGAGGCGTGTGCTTTCGATTTGAAACTCATTGCCCCCAAGCTGCCACCCTTTGACGTCGAAGACGGGCACACCGAGGCTAGCTTTTTGCGGAAGCTGGCGATCGAGGGCGCTGCTCGGCGCTACGGGCCACGGGCGGGTGCTGAGAAGGCTTACGCCCAGATCGAAAAAGAGTTGAATATCATTACAAGGAAAGACTTTCCGGGATACTTCCTGGTCGTCTACGACATTGCGCGGTTTTGTCGCGACAGTGACATCCTATGCCAGGGTCGAGGGTCTGCCGTTAATTCGGCGGTCTGTTACGCGCTTGGTGTTACCAGCATCGACCCGGTGGCGGAGGGCCTGCTGTTCGAACGGTTCATGTCCGAGGCGCGTGACGGTGAACCGGATATCGATATCGACATCGAATCCGATCGCCGAGAAGAGGTCATCCAGTACGTCTACACCAAGCACACCCGTGAACGTGCCGCCCAGGTGGCCAACACCATTACCTACCGGGGGCGGATGGCAGTGCGGGACATGGCCAAAGCACTCGGATACGCACAGGGACAGCAGGACGCCTGGAGTAAACAGATGGGTCATTGGGGCGGTTTGGCTGACGCCGCCGAGGTCGACGGCATTCCGCCGCAGGTTATCCATTTGGCGCAGCAGGTCAAGGATTTTCCCCGGCATATGGGCATTCACTCGGGTGGCATGGTCATCTGCGATCGTCCGCTGGCGGATGTGGTGCCCGTCGAGTGGGCGCGCATGGAGGACCGAAGCGTGTTGCAGTGGGACAAAGATGATTGTGCCGCAGTTGGTTTGGTCAAATTCGACTTGCTGGGTCTGGGCATGCTTTCGGCGCTGCACTACTGCATCGATCTCGTCGCCGAGCATAAGGGCATCACGGTTGACTTGGCTCAAATAGACCTGAAGGAGCAGGCGGTGTACGAGATGCTTGCCCGGGCCGATTCGGTGGGGGTGTTCCAGGTGGAATCGCGTGCGCAGATGGCCACGCTGCCACGGCTGAAACCCGCGAAGTTCTTCGACTTGGTGGTGGAGGTGGCGCTCATCCGTCCCGGACCCATCCAGGGCGGCTCGGTGCATCCATATATACGGCGGTACAACGGGATCGAAAAGGATTGGAAGTATGAGCATCCGTCGATGGAACGGGCGCTGAAGAAGACTCTCGGCGTCCCGCTGTTTCAAGAACAGCTGATGCAGCTCGCCGTCGATGTGGCCGGTTTTACTCCTGCCGAATCCGATCAGCTACGCCGCGCTATGGGGTCCAAGCGCTCTCCAGAGCGGATGGAGCAATTACGCGCCAGGTTTTATGAGGGCATGGCCAGGTTGCACAATATCACCGGAGAGCGGGCCGACCGCATTTACGAAAAGCTCTATGCCTTTGCCAATTTCGGGTTCCCGGAGAGTCATGCGCAGAGCTTCGCCTCGTTGGTGTTCTATTCGTCGTGGTTCAAGTTGCATCACCCCGCTGCGTTCTGCGCGGCGCTGTTGCGCGCGCAGCCCATGGGTTTCTACTCGCCGCAGTCCTTGGTGGCCGATGCCCGTCGCCACGGTGTCACCGTGCATGGCCCCGATGTCAACGCCAGCCTGTCGTATGCGACGTTGGAGAATGCGGGCCTGGAGGTCCGGATGGGCCTGAGCGCCGTCCGTCACATCGGGGATGACCTGGCTCAGGCGATTGTCCAGGAGCGAAAAGCGCACGGCGCGTTCGCCTCTTTGCTCGATCTGACCGGCCGCATCCAGCTGACCACGGCGCAGGTCGAGGCCTTGGCCACGGGGGGCGTGCTGGGCTGCTTCGGTATGTCCCGGCGTGAGGCGCTGTGGGTCGCGGGCGCGGCCGCCGCGCAGCGGCCCGACCGGTTGCCCGGAGTCGGGGTGTCTTCCCGGATTCCGGAGCTACCGCCGATGGGGGAGGTAACTCGTGCCGCCGCTGATGTGTGGGCCATCGGAGTCACCCCCGATGCGTATCCCACCCAGTTCCTGCGGGAACAGCTTGACGAGTTGGGTGTCGTTCCGGCCAAGGGACTGTTCGATGTTCCGGACGGGGCGCGGGTGCTGGTGGCGGGAGCCGTCACGCATCGTCAACGGCCGGCCACCGCGGCCGGGGTGACGTTCATCAATCTTGAGGACGAGACGGGCATGGTGAACGTGGTGTGCTCGGTGGGCCTGTGGGCGAGGTACCGCAAGCTGGCGGTGACCGCTCAGGCGTTGATCATTCGTGGTCAGGTACAGAACACCAGCGGAGCCATCACCGTGGTGGCCGATCAGCTGCGGCCACTGGATCTGCGCGTCAAATCCACCTCGCGCGACTTCCGCTAGATGGACCCGTGAAAACCGTGCTGACGCCAGGCCTCGTAAGCGACGATGGCTGCGGCGTTGGACAGGTTCAGGGATCTGCGGCCGGGTAACAGCGGAATGCGCACTTTCTCGGTGATGTGTGAATTGGCCAGCACCTCGGCATCCAGCCCGGTGGGTTCGGGACCGAACAGCAGCACATCGCCGGGCTGGTAGCCGATATCGGTGTACCTGACGCTCGCATGCGCGGTGAAGGCGTAGACCTGCTGCGGCCGCAGCGATTCCCAAGCAGCGGAAAGACTCTCGTGGACCGTCACCGAAGCCATGTCGTGATAGTCCAGGCCGGCCCGACGTACTTTGGCTTCCGAGAGGTCGAACAGCGGCTGCACCAGATGCAGCTCGCATCCGGTGCCTGCCACCATCCGAATCGCATTGCCGGTATTCGGGGCGATACGGGGCTCATGGAAGAGGATGCGGAACACCCAACCATTATGGTTTAGAGGCGACGAAGTCTCATCGGCGGAAGTGATGGAGAGCAGGTTGTGGCGTTTTTAGTCACTGCGGCAGATTTCAAGAACGCCACGCTACTGGCGTTCTTGCAGGCTCACCTGGACGATATGGCGCCGACAGCGCCTCCGGGGAGTCGGCATGCCCTAGACGCTGCAGGTCTCCAGAAACCCGGAATCAGAATGTGGGTCGCTTCCGACGGACAAAATCTCGTCGGAACTGTTGCACTGGTGCGGATCTCGGCATGTCATGAAGAACTCAAGAGCATGCGCACTGATCCGCGGCACCGAGGTTTGGGTGTCGCCTCGATGCTCCTCGCGCATGCCCTCGATGACGCGAAACATCTTGGTGTGTACAGGATTTCGTTGGAGACCGGGAGTATGAGCTTCTTCGCCCCCGCGCGGGAGTTCTACCGTAAACACGGGTTTGTTGCGTGTGGCCCCTTCGGTAATTACGTCGAAGATCCGCACAGCATCTTCATGACGCTAGCCATCCAGTAGTTCAGAATCGCCCGGAGCGATAAGGAGTCGTGGCGTGTTCAGCAGAAGGCGGTTGTCGGCTCATGAAACAGAACTCTGAACATAGTTCAGCCTAGTTGTAGGGGCATGAAGTAACGATCTTCCCGTCGGTCAAGCCCTTCGTACTCATCGTTTCGAGCATCCCGGATAAGGCCGCATCTCCCTTCCCGGAGAAGAGGGCCCATGTGTCGCCTTGTAGGTGGCTTTGGCTCAACGCAGTTCCCGCGTCGCAGCTTGCCTTTCGCTTGGCGGTGGTATCGCCATTGACTACCTGAAATTGCCACGAATGTGCACGTTCTTGGTAAGAGCACAGCAGAAAATCGAGTGCGGGCACGCAGTTGAATCCGTTTGATGCCAGCCACGTACCGAGGTCGGTGTTGTTGAAGAATTCGATGGGGCCGGCATAACTGACTGGGGCGCAGCTTATTAGCGTGGCCAGCACAATCAGGACAGCTCTCATGGTTCCCTCCCCAATTCCTATCCAATGAGCGCACTGTACGCCGAAGAACCTCGGAGTCTTCGTTCAAATGTCGAAGATCGGTACTCGACCTGTCGGGTGCCAGAGCTCGTATCGGAGGTACGTCAGGGCGAGAAACAAGACCACAAAGGCGCCGATCCCCAAACCGGCAAGCACGCTCTTGAGGGCCAGTGAGATACAAACAACGGCGACCAGAGCGGCGACGGCCCGGTAAAGCCACTTCTGGACGGTGCTTTCGCGCGGCTCAGCAAGTATGCAGATGCCGCCGCTCACCGCACCGCATGATCCGGACGATAAATTCGTTGGCTGTGTAGCCCCTTCGTGTGATGATCCACGGCATGCCCAGTTCAGTGGTCGAGGTCCGCCGGGTCTACACCGAGGCCGAAGAGGTGGCGATCATCGATGCGGTTCACGGTGCGCTCGTCACTGCCTTTCAGATACCGGAAGAGGACAAGCATGTGCGCCTCGTTGTGCATGAACCCCATAGGTTTTCGCACGCGCCAAATCTGGCCCGGCCCGAGCTGTACACCTTCGTCTCCATCGACTGCTTCGCGGGCCGATCGATAGGAGCGAAACGAAACCTCTATGCCGAGATTGTGAAACAGCTTTCCTTGCTGGGCATACCACCGGATCACGTCACCATTGTGCTGCGCGAGAGCGTGACAGAGAACTGGGGAATCCGTGGCGGTCAGGCCGCCTGTGATATCGACCTGGGTTTCGATGTGAACGTCTGACGGACCCTCCGGGCATGATGTCAGTCATGGCCGAGCACTGGGTTGACCGTGAAATCACCGCGGAGACCTTCTACGACGAAGACTTTCGCGAACTGCGCACCGAGCGTGTGGTCTTTACCGAATGCGATTTCAGCGGAGCCAATCTCACCGAGTCGCTGCATATCGGCACGGCCTTCCGTAACTGCACCTTCCGCCGCACCTCCCTATGGCATTCGGAGTTCCGCCAGTGCAGCCTGCTGGGCTCCACCCTCACCGACTGCCGGGTGCGTCCGTCGAAGTTCATCGAGACCGATTTCACCCTGTCCTCGCTCGGTGGGCTCGATCTGCGTGAGATGGATCTGTCGGACTGCCGTTTCCGGGAGGCCAACCTGGTGGGCACCGATATGCGCAAGGCCAATCTGCACGGCGCCGACTTCACCGGCGCCCGCACGCAGAACCTCAAGCTCGACGGCGCCGACCTGCGGGGTGCCCGCATCGACCCGACGCTGTGGACCACCGCAAGCCTGGTCGCCGCGAAAGTCGATCTGCCGCAGGCTGTCGCGTATGCCGCAGGGCACGGACTGGATGTGCACGGCGGCTAGCGAATCTAGCCCTTGAGGCGGATGCGCCAGCGTACGAACCCCGCCATCACCAGCGCCAGTAGCGCCAGGATGCCCATGTCGAACAGCCATGTTCCGGCATCGTGATTCCACAACTCGTCCTGCGGCCCCACCGGTACCAGCTTGCGCAGGTCGGTGGTCGAGGCCGTCGCCGCGAATCCCCAGCGAGACGGGAACAGGAAGGAGAACTGTTCCAGCCCCGCACGTCCCGTCACCGGGATGAGGCCGCCGCTGAAGACGATCTGCGTCATGGTGGCGATCACCAGCATCGGCATCACCTGCTCGGCGGAGGTGGCCAGCGAGGACAGCACCAGGCCCAGCACGGTGGCCGCGCACGCGGTCGCGGCCACGGCGACCCACAGCTCGAAGTTGGCGTTGCCGAGCAGTACCGCACCCTGCGTCGGCCCACCGCGGACAATCACGATGACCGCCGTCATCACCGCGGACTGCACGATGGCGGCACCGCAGTACGTGATGATCTTGGCCAGCAGATAGGCCGTGGCCGACAGGCCCACTGCCTGCTCACGCCGGAAGATCACCCGTTCACCGATCAAGTCACGGATGGTTAGCGCCAGCCCCAGGAAGCTTGCGCCGAGGTTGGTCAGCGCCAGTAGCAGTCCCGGTTCGTTCGGGTTGTCGGGCAGCGCCACGTTGAAACCGGCGCTGCCGGGTACCGACAGCACCAGTCCGGCAAGAACGAACGGCAGCAGCGCCAGGAAGATGAAATAGCCGCGGTCAGCCAGGATCAGCCGCCCCTGACGCCGCGCCACCGTCGAGACCTGCCGCAGCAGACTGGTCTTGGGTGGCTTCCCGAGGTCGCCGGGTTTCACCGGGGCGGTGACGGGTTTGTTCGCGGCGGGGTGCCGCGTCAGATAGGCCTGGTGCACACCGTCCGGATCGGCCGCGGCGTTAGCGAAGATATCGGCCCAGTCGGTGGTGCCCATCTCCTGGTTGATGGTGCGCGGAGGTCCGCAGTAGGCGGTCTTGCCGCCGGGCGCCAGCAGCAGCACCTGGTCGCAGTAGCTCAGGTAGGTCAGCGAGTGCGTGACAACCACAACCACGCGGCCGGCATCGGCGAGCTGGCGCATCAGGCTCATCACCTGACGGTCCAGCGCTGGATCCAGACCGGAGGTGGGCTCGTCCAGGATCAGCAGCGACGGACCTGTCAGCAGCTCCATGGCCACCGAGGCGCGCTTGCGCTGTCCACCGGAGAGCTTGTCGACGCGGGTCTCGGCATGCTTGGTCATCTCGAGTTCCTCGAGAACCCGGGACACCACCTGTTCGCGGTCTTCCTTGCTGGTGTCCGGTGGCAGTCGCAGCTCGGCGGCGTAATGCAGCGCCTGGCTGACGGTTAGCTGCGGGTGCACCACATCGTCCTGCGGCACCATGCCGATGCGGTTTCGCATCACGGCGTATTCGGCGTGCACCCCGTGGCCTTCGAAGGACACCTTGCCCGCCGACGGTTGGGTGTTGCCGACGATCAGCCGGGCCAGAGTGGACTTGCCGGCGCCCGAGGGGCCGATGACCGCGGTGAGCGAGCCGGGGCCCGCCGAGAAGCTGATGTTGTCGAGCAGCTTCTTGCCCCCCTCGACGGTGAAGTCGATGCCCTGCACCTCAAGACCGCCGACACGGGTGGCGATCGTGGGTTTGACGAGGGTGCCGTCCTGGACGACGAGGTCGACGTTACCGATGGTGACGGTGTCGCCCTCGCGCACCGTTGCCTGCTCGACCTGGACACCGTTGACGAAGGTGCCGTTGATGGTGTGCAGGTCCTGGATTTCCAGGCCACCAGCGGTGGGAAGCAACAGGGCGTGGTGCCGTGAGGCCAGCACGTCGTTGACGACGATGGTGTTGTCGGGGGCACGGCCGACGGTGACGGCACCGGGTGACGGTTTCGGCGCGCCGCCGCCGATGCCCAGCGCCCGCATCGCGCGGGTACCGAACGGCTCCACCGGCTCGGCGGAGTGCGGGGCGGGTATCGGGGTGGGCGCCGACGGGTACTGCTGGCGCGGACGGGTGGGCCCGGAGGTCCCATAGGTCTGGGGCCCCGAGGGCGGTGCGCTGTACGGGTGCTGCTGGCTAGGCGGCTGCCCGTAGGTCTGCGGCGCCGACTGGTATCCGCCGGTCGGGTAGTGCTGCTGGGTGCCGGTGTAGGCGGCCGGCTGCAGGCCCGACACGTGACCGCGCATGGTGGGGGGAGCGATCCCCAGCTGTGTCTCGCCGCCGAGACCGCCGAGGGCGAACGTCATACGAGGTCCGCCAGGGTCACCGAGGTTGATCACGGTGTCATCGCGCACCTCGACCCAACCGACCTGACGACCGTTGACGAAGATGCCGTTGAGGCTGCGCTGGTCCTCGGCGATCCATTTGCCGTCGACAAACCTGATTATCAGGTGAATACGCGACACCAAGGGGTGCGTGATGCGTACATCGGCGTGGATATCGCGGCCGATATGAATGTCGTGCCCGGGTGCGAACTTTCGTTCGTCACCATCGAATACCACGGTGAGAGTGGGTGCTTCCCGACCAGTCATCGTCACCGACTGTATCGGGTCGCGCCGTGGGACCGTCCTTCCCGCGCCGGGTGGTTCACAGGCTCTGGAGCAGAAACAAGGTCCGGGCAAGCGCGGCGACGCACAACGCCGGCCAATACCAAATGTGCCAATGACGCCAGTGTCCGATGCCCATCGCTACCGGCGCAACCATGCACATCAGCACCGTCAGCAACGACCAGACGAAAACCTTGCCGGCTTCATCGGCCTGCTCCGGGAAGGCGCCGCCGAACCCGACGGGGAAGATGGTCGCGAATGCGGCGATGCACCCCGCGATACTGACCAGCACCCACAGCAGCCAGCTGACGACAGTCTCGACTGGCCCGGCGCCCCTGCCGGCCGATCGCCTCAACTCGCCGGTATCGGTCACGATCGCGAATGCTCATCGCGCCCGGCGCCGCCGGTATCAATTCGCGACCGTAAATCGTTCCCGTCGGTGCGCCGGGCGTTCGAGTTCGTCGGCCACCGCGACCGCGAAGTCCTCCGCTGAGATGGACTGGCCGGCCGGAGAGCTATCGGCGACACGGTAGGAGCCCGTGCGTTCTCCGGGCTCGATGAGTGGCGGTGGTGAGAGGTACACCCAGTCCACGTCTTGGCCGGTGAGTTCGAGGGATTCCAGAACGGCTGCGTGGGCAAGCGCCTCGGCGCGGTACGACTCGGGGAATTCTGGCGAATCCACCAAGCGTTTTCCGTCTACCCGCAGGGACCCTGCGCCGCCGACGACGAACAGCCGAGTGCCGTGGAGATTGGCAGTGGCCGTTGTGATCGCGTCGATGAACTCGCTGTGGGGAGCGCCGGAACGGCTCGGGCCTATCGCTGAGATGACGGCGTCATGCTCGGCGGCCGCCCTCGCCACGAGCGCTCCGTCGGAAAGGGATCCGGCCTGGGCATGATCCCCGCCTCGACGGCTGTACCCGGTCACTGCGTGTCCGCGACCGGCGAGCTCGGCCGCGATGCGGGAGCCGACTGTCCCGGTGACGCCGAATATTGCGATCTTCATGGGTGTGGGTCCTTCCGTAGGTGAGGTGGACGCTCCAAAGGTATCCAGTGGTAACTTGGTACCTCAAGGTAACTAAAGGAGTCTCATGATGTCTGCTGCATCACAACCCGCGGTGGGTGACTGGCTGGGGAATGCCTTCGACCAGAACTGCCCCACCCGCGTGGTGTTGGACAGGATCGGGGACAAGTGGACTGTGTTGGTGGTACTAGCTCTCGTTGACGGGCCACTGCGTTTTACCGTCCTGCGCGAACGGATCGGTGGCATCACCGGCAAGGTGCTGACCTCTACGTTGCGGTCGATGCTGCGCGACGGACTGGTAGAACGCACGGCGTACGCGACTGTGCCGCCGACGGTGGAGTACGAACTGACCGAGTTGGGTGATTCTCTGCGTCAGCCCATTGACGAGTTGAGGTCGTGGGCGGAGCGCCACGTTGCACACATCGTGCGCAACCGGGAGGCGCATGACGCCGGTCCTTCGCTGGCGTCGCAGCTTACGTAAGGACGCAGTGGGTTCTGCTGAAAATCGTGGCCATGCACTGATTGCAGTGCGTGCACCGCGAATGAGCGGCCCGATCGGCCGCCACGCGATTCACCAGATCCGGATCGGCCAGCAGCGCGCGGCCCATGGCCACGAACTCAAAGCCCTCCGCCATCGCCAGGTCCATGGTGTCGCCGCCGGCGATACCGCCCAACAGGATCAGGGGCATGTCCAGTTCGGCACGGAACCGGCGGGCATCGTCGAGCAAGAACGCATCGCGGTAGGGGTAGGACCGGAAGAACTTCTTCCCCGTGACGCGCACGCCCCACCCGAGGGGTTTGGGGAAGCCCTGGGCCAGCTCGCGGATCGGCACCTCGCCTCGGAACAGGTACATGGGATTGACCAGGGAGCTGCCCGCGGTCAGTTCGAGGGCATCGAGCCCGCCGTCCTCCTGCAGCCACTGTGCGGTCTGCAGCGATTCCTCGATGGGGATGCCACCGCGGATGCCGTCGGTCATGGTCAGCTTCGCGGTCACGGCCAGCCGGTTACCGGCCACCTTGCGTACCGCCCGGACCACTGCGCGCGCCACCTTGGCTCGGTTGGCCAGCGATCCGCCGTACTCGTCTCCTCGCCGGTTGAACAGCGGGCTCAGGAAGGAGCTCACGAAATATCCGTGGCCCAAATGGATTTCGACGGCGTCGAAACCGGCCTCGATGGCGAGACGGGCCGCGTTCGCATGGGCGGCGATCACGCCCTCGATGTCCGAGGCGCTGGCCCGCCGGGCGAACTTCATGCCCAACGGGTTGAAGAACCGGATCGGGGAGAGGGCAGGCGACCCATTCGATCGCGCGTTGGCCACCGGGCCGGCATGGCCGATCTGCGCCGAGACAGCGGCGCCGGTGTCGTGGATGGCCTCGGTGAGGCGCCGCAGCCCTGGCAGCGCCTCCTCGCGCATCCATACCTGGCCGTACTCCGTGCGGCCTTCGGGGGCGACGGCGCAGTACGCGATCGTGGTCATGCCGACTCCGCCCAGCGCGGGCCTGCGGTGGTACTCGATGAGATCGTCGGTGACCAGTGCGTCGGGGGAGGCGGCCTCGAATGTCGCGGCCTTGATCGTCCGATTACGCAGCGTGATGGGGCCAAGCCGCGCGGGTGCCAGCACGTCGGGGATATTGCGAACGTCGGCGGCCACGTTCCGGAGATTACGCCGCGGAAGGGGCTGGCGAATTCTGGATGTGCACTCCTACTTTTCGGCTCGGCCACGCGTTGTACGTTCGTCTCATGACCTCCCTGAATCTGTCAGCCGATGAAGTTCTGACCACCACCCGTTCGGTGCGCAAGCGCCTCGATTTCGACAGGCCCGTCGAACGTTCGGTTATCGAGGAATGTCTGAACATCGCGATGCAGGCGCCGACCGGTTCCAACCATCAGGGCTGGCACTTTGTCATCGTCGAGGACGCCGACAAGAAGAAGGCCATCGCCGACATCTACCGCGCGGGCTGGAACAAGTACGCCACCGGCCAAGGCCCCGAGTACGCCGAGGGCGACACCCGGGGTGAGCGACGCGACAAGGTGGTGGACTCGGCCGGCTATCTCGCCGAGAACTTCGAGCGGGCACCGTTGTTCCTGATTCCCTGCATCGAGGGGCGCCTTGACAACCTGCCTGTGGTCGGGGCGGCGTCCACCTGGGGGTCGCTGTTGCCCGCGGTGTGGAGCTTCATGCTCGCCGCGCGTAACCGCGGCTTGGGCTCGGCCTGGACGACGTTGCACCTGATGGACGACGGTGAGAAGCGCACCGCCGACATCCTGGGCATCCCGTTCGACAAGGTCACCCAGGGCGGGCTTTTCCCGATCGCATACACCGTCGGTACCGACTTCCGGCTGGCCAAGCGTCAGCCGCTGTCGGACGTCCTGCACTGGGACACCTGGTGATCACGTGGTGGATACTGGCTCGGTGACTTCGGCAACGGCGACTCGACTTGACGGTAAGGCCACCCGCGACGAGATCTTTGTGGAGCTGGCCACGCGCGCCGCGGCGCTCACCGCGGCGGGCAGGACAGCGGGCCTGGGCACCATCCTCGTAGGGGATGACCCGGGTTCTCAGGCCTATGTCCGCGGCAAGCACAACGACTGCGCCAAGGTGGGCATCAACTCGATCCGCCGCGATCTGCCGGCCGATATCGATCAGGCCACGCTGTGCGCGACCATCGACGAGCTGAACGCCAACCCGGACTGCACCGGATACATCGTGCAGTTGCCGCTGCCCAAGCATCTTGACGAGAACGAGGCGCTGGAGCGCATCGACCCCGATAAGGACGCCGATGGTCTGCATCCGACGAACTTGGGCCGGCTGGTGCTGGGCAAGGAAGCGCCGCTGCCCTGCACGCCGCGCGGAATCGTGTATCTGCTGCGCCGCTACGACGTCACGCTCGACGGTGCGCACGTTGTGGTGATCGGCCGTGGTGTCACGGTGGGCCGTCCGCTCGGGCTGCTGCTCACCCGGCGTTCGGAAAATGCGACGGTCACCCTGTGCCACACCGGAACTCGCGATCTTGCCGCGCTGACCCGGCAGGCCGACATTGTCATCGCCGCCGCGGGGGTGCCGCACATGGTGACCGCCGACATGATCAAGCCGGGCGCCGCGGTGATAGATGTGGGCGTGAGCCGCGTCGACGACACGTTGACTGGTGACGTCGCACCGGACGTCTGGGACGTCGCCGGATACGTCTCGCCCAACCCCGGTGGAGTCGGGCCGTTGACCCGAGCTTTCTTGCTCACCAACGTGATCGAGCGGGCGGAACATTCGTGACAGCCCTGCAACCCGAGTCACGTGGCCTTCTCGCGGCGACACTTGACGCCATCCGCCGCTTCGCTCGGGAGCAGTGGCCGATCCTGGTGGTCTCCGCGGTGTTCCTGGTGGCATTGGGATTGGTGGTCGCCGACCGCTGGCGGCGCGGCGCGCTGGTCGTGGGCATCGCCGTGGGCGTGGCCGCAGCGCTGCGGCTGGTGCTTACCGACGAGGCCGCAGGGCTATTGGCGGTACGCGGCAAGACTTTTGATGTCGGTGCCCTTGGGGCTGTGGCAGCGGTGATGGTCTACCTGGCGTTGACGATCGACCCGCTGGGCACCGGATAGGCGCCTACTTGAGCAGTTGCACCGAGCGCGCGATGGTGTCGGCCTGCTCGCCGAAGAACTGTTCGGACGGCTCTCCGCTGGGGCTGCCGGTATTGCTCGTGGCGATCTGCCACCGTTGATCGCCCTGTCCGACAAACGCTACGTAGATCTTCGGCGTAATGTCGGCCGGTGGCTTGCCCTCGGCGGCCGCGGGCTTCTCCAGTTCCAGGCTGGCCGAGGCGCCGGGCAGGTTCGGTCCGTCCCATGAATCTCTTTTGTCTGCAGTGACTTTGGACTTACGGGTCTTGACGAAGGCGCTCACCGCGTCGGCGTTCGACGACGCCAACCAGTCCTTTACTTCCGGGGCAGCTGTGTTCTCGTCGGAAGCCACCAACTTACGGATGCGCACATACTGCGCGAACTCCGACGACTCCCACTTGGGCCGCACCTGGTAGGTCACCAGCCCCTTGTTGTCGTGCACCCCGTCGGAGAAGGCCACCCAGTCGTGCGGGACCGTGACGTAGATACCCAGCTCGGGGATGAACTGTCGGGTGTGCCGTTCGGCGGGGGTGCTACTGGCGGTCGATGCGGACTCGTTCTTGGTGTCCGAAGACGACCCGTTGGATCCACACCCGGCGAGGGCCGGGATCAGGAGTGTGGTGGTGACAAAGAGGGCTGCCAGCAGGCGGCGATCCGTACGCACGGGTACACCGTAGCGGCACGGGGCGGGTTCGTCTCTGTGAACTGGGGCACCTGATCCGGCGGTGCTTCTACTGGTTCAGGTTGGCGCGGATGCTCACGGTCACATAGGGCAGCGCCAGGCCCGTCGACTGGGCCAGCGCGGGGTGGGTGGCCAATAGCTCCCGTACCTGTTGAAGCGTCTTTTTCCGGGCGGCCTCGGGGGCGGTGATGCAGTAGCTGCGCGATGCCACCATGTCCAGAAGTGCTTGCGGAGTAAGGTAACTCGTCCACTCGACCTGGTGTCGCTCTTGTCCGGTGAAGGGTGCGGGCAGGCTAACGGCGTGGTTGAACGGATCGTCCTCGCTGCCGATGATTTTGCCAAGATCGGCGACCCAGCCCAGCCGCTCGTCGCGAGTGTTCCACACCAGCCCCAGACGGCCGCCGGGGCGCAGCACGCGAGCGACTTCGGGGATGGCACGTTCGGGATCCACCCAGTGCCAGGCCTGCGCCACCAGTACCGCATCCACACTGTTGTCGGGCAGCGGAATCTCCTCGGCGGAACCCAGTAGCGCGGGGGTATCGGGGAGTGAGTTACTGAGCACCTCAAGCATTTCCGCGAGCGGATCCACCGCGATCACGTTGAGTCCGCGCTCCACCAGGCGGGTGGTCAGCTTCCCGGTGCCGGCACCCAGATCCAGGACGTCGTGTGCTCCGGCCGGCAGTAGCCAGTCGATGGCCTCGGGCGGGTAGGAGGGGCGGCCCCGTTCGTAGGCCGCGGCCTGGGAACCGAACGACAGCGATGGCTCTGCGTGTGCGTCCGGCATTCGCGCTCCTCGGGTTCCGTTACGAAGCCTGTGTTGACTTGGCCAGGGCGAGTGTTTCCCGCACCAGCTCGCTCACCGCGTCGAACTCGATGAGGAACGCGTCGTGGCCGTGCACCGATTCGACCACCCGCAAGCCGGTACAACCGGGCAACAGGTCCGCTAATTCCGCCTGCAGCCGTAGCGGGTACAGCCGGTCGGACGTGATGCCGCCGACGACGACGGGTACTGGACAGCCGCGCAGAGCGTTCTCCACACCGCCACGGCTCCGCCCGACGTCGTGCCGGTTGAGTGCCTCGGTCAAGATGACGTAGCTGCCGGCGTCGAAGCGCCGAACGAACTTATCGCCCTGATGTTCGAGGTAGCTCTGCACCGCGTATCGGCCACCTGCCCACGGATCCTCGGGCCCGTCCGGGCCGACCTGGGGATCGTTGCCGAACCTGGTGTCCAGCTCGACCTCGCCGCGATAGGTCAGATGTGCGATGCGCCGGGCGAGGTTCAGCCCTTTTTCGGGAGTGCGTCCGCTGCCGTGGTAGTCGCCACCCTGCCAGTCCGGATCGGCCTGGATGGCGGCGATCTGCGTGTTCTGGGTGCCGATCTGATCGCCGGTGGCACGGGCGCCGACTGCCAGCACCAGCGCCGCCCGCACCGAATCCGGTTGCATGACAGCCCATTCCAGTGCACGTGCGCCACCCATCGATCCGCCGACGACGGCGGCGACTTCGGTGATGCCGAATTGTGCGAGTGCGGCGATGTCGGCATTCACCTGATCGCGCACCGACACCCCGGGGAACCGTGAACCCCAGGGCTTTCCGTCTTCGGCAAGGGAAGTCGGGCCGGTTGTGCCCCGGCAGCCGCCCAGCACGTTGGTGGCGATCGCACACCACTGGTCGGTGTCGATCGCTGCGCCCGGACCGATGATCCCTTCCCACCAGCCGCCGGTGATGTGGTCGGGACCGGCGGTTCCGACCACATGTGAGTCGGCGGTGAGCGCGTGGCAGACGAAGACGACGTTATCGCGGCGCGGTGAGAGCTCTCCCCAGCTCTGGACCGCCACGGTCGCGTCGTCGATGACAGCGCCACTCTCCAGCGTGATCGAACCTATTGGTACATAGGCGATCTCATCGCCCTGGGGGAGGGTGATGTGTGAGCCGCTGGCGCGAAGATCGTCGGTCAAGGTCACGATGATGCCACCGCCGCGGGCTGTTTGAGTCTCCGCACCGCCGCGAATCCGGTGTCCAGATCGGCCAGGATGTCGTCGATGCCCTCGATGCCGACCGCCAATCGGACCAGTCCCGGCGTAACGCCGGAGGCCACCTGTTCGGCGGGTGCGAGCTGTGCGTGCGTCGTCGTCGCGGGGTGGATCACGAGCGATCGCACGTCACCGATGTTGGCAACCTGGCTGTGCAAGGTCAGCGAATCGATGAAGGTGGTGGCCGCCTCGACGCCGCCGTCCAGCTCGAAGGCGAGCACGGCGCCGGCACCCTTGGGGGCCAGCTCTTTCGCGCGTTCGTGCCAGCGGGAGGTGGGCAGCCCGGCGTAGTTGACGTGGGTGACCCCCGGCTGGGCGACGAGGTAATTAGCGACGCGTTCCGCGTTTTCTACATGGCGCTGCACCCGCAGGCTCAACGTCTCCAAGCCCTGGGCGATGAGGAACGCGTTGAACGGCGAGATGGCGGGGCCGAGGTCGCGCAGCAGCTGCACGCGTGCCTTGAGTGCGTAAGCCGGTGCGCCCAGGTCGGCGAAGACCACGCCGTGGTAGCTCGGGTCTGGCGTGGTGAATCCGGGATGGCGGCCCTGCGTCCAATCGAAGGTGCCGCCGTCGATGATCACCCCGCCGATCGCATTGCCATGTCCACCAAGGTATTTGGTGGCCGAGTGCACCACGATGTCGGCGCCGTGCGCCAGCGGCTGAATCAAATACGGCGTGGCGACGGTGTTGTCGACGATGAGGGGAACGCCCGCCGCGTGGGCGATCTCCGAGATGCCGGGAATATCGAGAATGTCGTTCTGCGGGTTGGAGATCGACTCGGCGAAGAGTGCCTTGGTCTGCGGGGTGATGGCCCGGCGCCAGGACTCCAGATCGTCGGGATCCTCGACGAAGGTGGTTGAGACGCCCAGACGCGGCAACGTGTAGTGCAGGAGGTTGTAGGTGCCGCCGTACAGGCGCGGGCTGGACACGATGTTGTCGCCGGCCTGCGCGATGTTGAGGATGGCCAAGGTCGCGGCCGCCTGTCCGGATGCCAGCAGCAGCGCCGCCACGCCGCCCTCGAGGGCGGCGATGCGCTGCTCCACGGCATCTTGGGTTGGATTGCCGATGCGCGTGTAGATGTTGCCCTCTTCGGACAGGCCGAACAGCGCCGCCGCGTGCGCGGTGTCGTTGAAGACGTAGGACGTGGTCTGGTAAATCGGCAGAGCCCGGGCATTGGTTGCCGCATCGGGGGACTGGCCCGCGTGGATCTGCTTGGTCTCGAACGCCCACTGGGCGGTGGGATCGATATCGGTCATGGAAAACCTCCTGGTGGTCGGTGCGGGGCTGGCGGTTTAGGGCATGCGACAGCGACAACAACGACAACAGGAATGCAGGGATTCACCCCCGGGTGACAAATACTTCATCGGGCCAACCTGTCTTCTCGGGGCCCGTCATCGGACCCGCGCTTGCCGTGTGGCCGACTGTCCTTTCATAACCCAGTCGGCTACTCAACCTGGTCATCACCCGGGGCACCCCACCGCGGTTGGAGGGTTGCCGACCAGCGAGCCGGGGCTTGACGCTGGTGCTCATGACCAGTGAGAAGCCTATCGCAATTCACCGAATGGTTGCCACCAGGTATGCGAGGCGCCACTCGGCGGTGCCCGGGAGGTTGCGATGGGAGCGCGATCACAGGCCCTCCGCCCGCCTAGGCTCGGAGACGACGTGATACTGAATAGGACGAGCCTGGCGACCCACCGGTCGCCAGATCTACCTCAGATTCTGACCGACCAACGACGCCGGGAGTGACCATGAGTGCGCAGCAGCCGACCATCATCTACACGCTGACAGACGAGGCGCCGCTACTCGCGACGTACTCCTTCTTGCCGATCATCCGGGCCTTCGCCGGGCCAGCCGGTATCGACGTCCAAACCAGCGATATCTCCGTTGCCGCCCGCATCCTCTCCGAGTTCACCGACTACCTTCCCGAAGACCAGCAGGTTTCGGACAATCTGGCCGAGCTGGGCCGTCTGACGCAGCTGCCCGAGACGAACATCATCAAACTGCCGAACATCAGCGCGTCGGTGCCGCAGCTCTTGGCCGCCATCAAGGAACTGCAGGGTAAGGGCTACAAGCTGCCCGACTACCCCGAAGACCCGAAGAACGACGAAGAGAGGGACATCTTGGTGCGGTACACCAAGTGTCTCGGCAGCGCCGTGAACCCTGTTCTGCGCGAAGGTAACTCGGACCGTCGCGCGCCGCGTGCGGTCAAGGAGTACGCCCGCAAGCACCCGCACAGCATGGGCAAGTGGTCGCAGGCGTCGCGCACCCACGTCGCGACCATGAAGGAAGGCGATTTCTACCACGGTGAGAAGTCGCTGACCCTGGATCGCGCCCGCAAGGTCAAGATGGTGCTGACGACGCCCAATGGCGAGGCCACCGTGCTCAAGGCCGAGGTCACGCTGGGCGAGGGCGACATCATCGACAGCATGTTCATGAGCAAGAAGGCGCTCTGCGACTTCTACGAAGAGCAGATCGAGGATGCGTACAAGACCGGCGTGATGCTCTCGCTGCACGTCAAGGCCACCATGATGCGGGTCAGCCACCCCATCGTCTTCGGACACGCGGTGAAGATCTTCTATAAGGAAGCCTTCGCCAAGCACCAGGAGCTGTTCGACGAGCTGGGCGTCAATGTCAACAACGGCATGTCCGACCTCTACAGCAAGATCGAGGCGCTGCCCGCATCGCAGCACGAGGAGATCATCCGCGACCTGCACGCCTGCCACGAGCACCGGCCCGAGCTGGCCATGGTGGATTCGGCTAAGGGCATCTCCAACTTCCACTCGCCCAGCGACGTGATCGTGGACGCTTCCATGCCCGCCATGATCCGGGCCGGCGGAAAGATGTACGGCGCGGACGGCAAGCTCAAGGACACCAAGGCCGTCAACCCCGAGTCCACCTTCTCCCGGATTTACCAGGAGATGATCAATTTTTGTAAGACCCATGGGCAGTTCGACCCCACCACCATGGGCACCGTGCCCAACGTCGGTCTCATGGCGCAGAAGGCCGAGGAGTACGGCAGCCACGACAAGACCTTCGAGATCACCGAGCCCGGTGTCGCCGACATCGTCGACATCGACACCGGCGAGGTGCTGCTGAGCCAGAACGTGGAGGCCGGCGACATCTGGCGCATGCCGGTCGTCACGGACGCGGCGATCAAGGACTGGGTGAAGTTGGCCGTCACTCGAGCGCGGGAATCCGGCATGACAGTGGTGTTCTGGCTGGACACCGAGCGCCCGCACGAGAACGAGCTGCGCAAGAAGGTCAAGACGTACCTCAAGGATTACGACACCGAGGGCCTCGAGATCCAGATCATGCCGCAGGTATGGGCGATTCGGTACACGATGGAGCGGGTGATCCGCGGGCTGGACACCATCTCGGCGACCGGCAACATCCTGCGCGACTACCTCACCGACCTGTTCCCGATTCTGGAGCTGGGCACCAGCGCCAAGATGCTCTCCATCGTGCCGCTGATGGCCGGTGGCGGGTTGTACGAGACCGGGGCCGGTGGTTCGGCGCCCAAGCACGTCAGCCAGCTGGTCGAGGAGAACCACCTGCGGTGGGATTCGCTCGGCGAGTTCCTGGCGCTGGCCGTGAGCCTGGAGGACCTGGGCATCAAGACCGGGAACCCGCGGGCCAAGATCCTGGCCACCACGCTGGATGCCGCGACCGGGAAGCTGCTGGAGAACGACAAGAGCCCGTCGCGTAAGGCCGGTGAGCTCGACAACCGTGGCAGTCAGTTCTACCTGGCCCTGTACTGGGCGTCCGAGCTTGCCGCGCAGACCGAGGATCCGGAACTGGCCGGGCTGTTCGCGCCGCTGGCCAAGCAATTGGTGGAGAACGAGGACGCGATCGTGGCCGAGCTCGCCGCGGTGCAGGGCAGCCCTGCCGATATCGGTGGCTACTACCAGCCAGACGCCGCGAAGACCACTGCGGTGATGCGGCCGAGCCAGACCTTCAACGCCGCCCTGGCATCCGTCGAGGTGTAGCTCGACGCGTCGAGTGTGAAACCTGGGCGGTGAATCAGCCGAAACTCCGCCACAGGTTCACACTCGGCGACATGCCTAGCCGACGTCGGATGCTGCGGCGCGCTTGGCGGCCACCAGCGGGTCGATCAGGTCGGTGATTACCTCGGTGACCTGGCCGGGCGCCTCGAGCATGGGAACGTGACCCATGCCCGCCAGGGTGACCCGTCGCGCGTCGGCGGGCAGCCCCTGGCCGATGAGCTTCCCGAACCGGCCCGGGGGCACGATCTCGTCCTTCTCACACAACACCAGCTGTGCCGGTACCGAGATGGTGTTCAGGTTCTGCAGCCCCGGCGCCGGCAGAATCGACGTCAGCGACGCGAAGTACGCGGGGCAGTGCGTGATGTCCTCGAAGATGCTGTGGAAGTCCGGAAGGCTCAGCGCCTCGGTCTCTCCGCACAGCGCGCGGGCGGTGGCGAACTTGACGAACGGCAGGCCCGCCGCGCGACGGCCCAACAGCCGGGAGAACGCCAGCCAGGGGAGCATGGCCGCGAACTTCACCACGATCTCCGCCTTCAGTGGCGAGTACTTGGTCCAGCCGCCCGCCGGCGCGATGGCCGTCACACTGCGGGCACGGCCACGCAGTGCCAGGCCCAGGGCGATCCAGCCACCCAGTGAGTTTCCTACCAGATGCGCTGTCTCCCAGCCCTTCTGGTCCATGATCTGTTCGACCTGATCCAGGTATACGTCGACCGAGCGCTGCGACAGCGGAGGTAGCGGGGGCATCGGTCCACCGCCATTGTGTCCGGGGTAGGTGGGTGCGAACACCTCATACCCGGCGTCGGCGAGCTGCTCGGCCACGGTCTCCCAGACTGACTGCGACAGCATGAACGGATGCAGCAGCAGGACCGGCTCGCCCTCACCCATCTCGATGGGTGCCCGCCTGTTCGACGGCTTCGACAAAATGGCTTCCAGCATGCGGTCCTCCTAGTGCGCCAACATCGGCGTTGACATTACTGTCTGTTGCGTCAACTTACCGTGCCCCGTGGTGCTCATCACTGTCACACCACTCGACTATCGTCGGCGACCGATGATCACCGTCACCACCATCAACGTCAATGGCATTCGTGCCGCCGTCAAGGAGCGATCCGCCGAGAACCGGGGGCTGCTGCCCTGGCTGGAGCAGACGACCGCCGACATCGTGTGCCTGCAGGAGGTACGTGCGGAGGACGAGCAGCTTCACGAGGCGCTGGCCCCGGCCCTCGCCGCGGGGTGGCACGTAGTGAACGCCTCGTCGAGCGTGAAGGGGCGCAACGGCGTGGGCATCCTTAGCCGCGTCCCGGCTGCCTCCACCAAGGCGACGCTGGACGCCGACGGCGGCGAGTTCGACGAGGCCGGCCGGTACCTGGAGGCCCAGATCGGCGATCTCACGGTGGCGAGCATCTACCTGCCTACCGGAGAAGCCGGTACGGAGCGCCAGGAAGAGAAGGAGCGCTTCATGGCGGCGGTGGGTACCAGAATGGCCACGCTGGCGGGCAGTGGACGCGACGTGGTGATCTGCGGCGACTGGAATATCGGGCACACCGAGCGAGACATCAAGGCGTGGAAGGCGAACCAGAAGAAGGCGGGCTTCTTGCCCCAGGAGCGGGCCTGGGTCGGCTCGCTGCTCGAGGCCGGATGGGTCGACAGCTTCCGGCAGCTGCATCCCGATGTCGACGGACCGTACAGCTGGTGGTCGTGGCGGGGTAAGGCCTTCGACAATGACGCGGGCTGGCGCATCGACTATCACCTTGCCACTTCCGATCTGGGGCGACGTGCGCACGCGGCACGGGTCGAGCGCGCGGACGCCTACGCACTGCGCTGGTCCGACCACGCGCCGGTGACGGTCGAATACCGATGAGCGTCTCGCGCGAAGAGCAGCTGCCAGAATCGCGTTGACCGGTCATGCCAGGATGGATGCACTATGACTGCTGATGCCGCCCTCCGGGGACGCCTGTTCTCCGGTATCCAACCCACCGCCGATTCCCTGCACCTCGGAAATGTGTTGGGTGCGGTGCAGCAGTGGGTGCGGTTGCAGCATGAATACGAAGCACTCTTCTGCGTCGTTGACCTGCACGCCATCACGGTGGCGCAGGATCCCGACGAACTGCGCCGACGTACCCGCGCGGTGGTCGCCCAGTATGTGGCGCTTGGCGTCGCCCCTGCGGAAAGCGCCATCTTCGTGCAAAGCCATGTCCCGGCGCACACCGAATTGGCTTGGGTCCTGGGATGTTTGACGGGCTACGGTGAGGCGTCGCGGATGACGCAGTTCAAGGACAAGTCCGCCAAGCAGGGCAACGACGCCACCACCGTCGGCCTGTTCACCTATCCCGTGCTGATGGCCGCCGACATCCTGCTGTACCAGACGAATGTGGTGCCGGTGGGCGACGATCAGCGTCAGCACCTTGAACTGACTCGGGATGTGGCGCAGCGGTTCAACGGCCGCTACGGCGAGACCTTTGTGCTGCCGGAGACATTCGTGCCGAAGAACGCGGCGCGGATCTACGACCTGCAGGACCCGACGGTGAAGATGAGCAAGTCGGCCTCGACCCCCGCCGGGTTGATCAACCTGCTCGACGATCCGGCGGTCTCGGCCAAGAAGATCAAGTCGGCGCAGACCGACAGCGACCGGGAGATTCGTTTCGACAGGGAGGCCAAGCCGGGTGTCTCGAACCTGCTGAGCATCCAGTCCGCACTCACCGGTGCCGATATCGACACGCTCGTCGACGGCTATGCCGGGCGCGGCTATGGCGATCTGAAAAAGGACACCGCCGAGGCGCTCGTCGAGTTCGTCACGCCGGTGCGTGACCGGACGAATGAGCTGCTCACCGATACCGCGGCGCTAGACGACATCCTGGCGGCAGGCGCGGCGCGCGCCCGAGAGCTGGCGGAGAAGACGCTCACCGAGGTCTATGACCGGATAGGGTTTGTCCGGCCCGCGAGGTAGCGAATAACAGAGGCGGTGAGTGGTGGCCGAAGACGACAAGCCCGGGATTCTCGACCGCTATCGTGCACGGTTTCCCTGGTTCGATCACATCATGCGCATGCAGGAGCGCTACCAGAAGGTAAACGGCAACTTCTACGCCGCGGGAATCACATATTTCACGGTTTTTGCGCTGTTCCCTCTCATGATGGTCGGCTTCGCGGTCATGGGCTTCGTGTTGTCCAGGCGCCCGGACACGATTGCGGAGCTACGTGGCCGGATCAGCGGGGCGATCTCCGGCGACGTGGGCAATCAGCTAATCAATCTGATGGATACGGCCATTGCCTCGCGTACCAGCTTGGGTATCGCGGGTCTTGCGACCGCGGCGTGGGCCGGGCTGGGGTGGATGGCCAATGTGCGTGCGGCGCTCAGCGCGATGTGGGAGCAGCCCAACGACTCCGACGGATTCGTGAGGGGCAAGCTGTCGGACTTGGTGGCCTTGGGCTCAACCTTCGTGGCGCTGGCCCTGACCATTGCGGTCACGGTCGTCGGTAACGAGAAAACCATCCTGCGAATACTCGGCTGGGTGGGGCTGCATGACGTCTCCATACCGGCGGTCCTGCTCAAAGTCGTCACGATCGCGATAGCGACGGTGTTGTCGTGGGCGTTATTCACCTGGATGATCGCGCGGCTGCCGAGGGAGCGGCTGCCGTTTTCGAGTGCGGTGCGGGCCGGGCTCATCGCGGCGATCGGTTTTGAGCTGTTCAAACAGGTCGCCTCGATCTACCTGAGCGTGATCATGCATGGCCCGGCGGGCTCCACGTTTGGTCCGGTGCTCGGCATCATGGTGTTCGCCTACATCACGGCCCGCCTGCTGTTGTATGCCACCGCGTGGGCGGCCACATCCGATGCGAACCGGTCATTTGTGTATGTGCCGCCGCCCGACCCAGTGGTCATCACCACGCGGGTCGAGACCGTCGAGCGGCCCTCCAAGCTGGGGGTTATCGCCGCCTTTGGGGCAGGAGCTCTTGGCGCGCTGGGTATTTCGTGGCTAGGCCGCGGCGGCGACTAAGGCCGTCAAACCAAGGCCGTCAACCAAGGCCGGTAAATAGGGTCTAGGCCTGGCGGCGGTTGAGTGATCTCGCCGCGAGGATAAGTCCGAAGACAATCATCGCGCCGATGATGGTCACGCCCACCCGGACGGGGACGCTGTTCACCGCGTCGGTGCTGAGGCCGGCCGCTTGGGGAGTGGCCCCGTTATCGGCATGCGGCTTGGTCAGCAGCGATGGGTCGGGGTCGACGAGCTTGCCGATCGAGGCGTCGCGTGGGGTCGAGAACCCGTAGTCGAGCAGATGAGCTGCCTGCTCCCACGGTGCGATCGGAAGACGCGTGCCGCGCAGCATGGTGACGACCAAGCGCCGACCGTCGCGTTCGGCGGCGCCGACGAAGGTCTGTTGCGCATCATCGGTGTATCCGGTCTTTCCGCCGAGCGCACCGGGGTAGTTGTAGAGCAACCGATTGTCGTTCGTCATCTCGTAGGGCGGGTGGTCATCGTGCTCACCGGGTTTGGCGGGGTGGCCCGGGAACATCGCCTTCGGCGCCGACACCAGATCGGCGAAGGTGGGGTCCGCGAACGCGTACTTGTAGAACAGCCCCAGGTCATAGGCCGAGGTGCTCATGCCGGGACCATCGAGACCTGAGGGAGTCGCCACTCGGGTATCTCGCGCGCCGAGTTTCTGCGCCATGTCGTTGAGCTTGGCGACGGTCTCATTCATGCCGCCGAGCTGGACGGCCAGAGCGTGTGCGGCGTCGTTGCCCGAGTTCATGAGCAGGCCAGTGAGCAGTTGCCGGACGGTGTAGGTACCGCCGACGTCGACGCCGACCCTGGTGCCCTCGCTGTTCGCGTCGTCCTGGGTTCCCACTACCGCCTGGTTGAGGTTCAGGTTGTTGATGGCATCCATCGCGATCAGCACCTTGATGACACTCGCGGGTCTGTGCCGGGCATGGGGGTCCTTGGCGGCCACCACATTTCCGGTGTTCAGGTCGGCGATAAGCCAGGACTCCGCGGAAATATCGTTGGGGATGGGCCCGGCACCGTCCGGAGTGATCACGTCGCAGCTCCCGAGCATCTCGCCGCCGATGGGCTTGGCGGGCACCGGAAGCGGCGCGGGTGGATCTCCGCCGGCCTTGGGTACCTCGGAGGTATCGACGGCCGGAGGCGTGACGACCTTGTAGGGGCACCCGCTGGTATCCGGCGGCGTGAATCCGGGCTCGGCGGTGGCGAGTGGTGTGCTTAAGGGGAAGGTGGCGACGATCAGCCCGGCGGCGGTGGCCGCGGCGAGGCGCGTCGCGGCGGTCCGCAGCGACGGGCGGCGATCGGGCGCAGAAATCCAGGTGGTCATCGCCTTGCCACAGTAAGTGAACACCACCCTGAACTGGGGGATGTTACGCCTGTGTCGGATGTGACTTACCGGCCGACTACGGCGACGGTGCGATATCGGCCAGGCTGAGGTGGCCGACGGCCGATGACCCGATGCAACCCAGCCAGAGCCGGCCGCCCGATTCGACGACACCGGTGGTGGTCTGCAGGCCCGGGTTGCGGCCGCGGATATTCGCTATTGCTGCTCCGGTGTCCGGATGGAACGCGACAACCCAGGCATCGGCGGTGACAGCGGGTTGAATCGATTCGGGTAGTTGCCAGATGAGTTTCCGCAGTATCGGTGCGCGCGGCACCAGTGCCTCCAGCGCGGCATTGCGCGGCCCCGCCATCGCCACCCAGATCCGGCCGTCGGATCCGGTGCTGATGTTGTCGGGCATGCACGGCAGTTCCTCGGCGAGCCGTGATGTCTCTCCCTGCCCGGTGCCCGACAGCGTGATCGTGCTCAGGCGGCGCCCGATGGTCTCGGCGTACACCAACCGGGATTCGTCGGCGGTCAGGGTGACGCCATTGGTGAAGTACAGGCCGTCGGCGATCGTGGTGACGGTTCCGTCGGTATCGCGGCGAAACACCCGGCCGGTGCCGCGCCCTTCGATGGCCGCCGCCCGGTACTCCTCGAACGGGAATCGCGCCGTCGACTCGCTGAAATAGATTGTCCCATCGGATGCTTCGGTGACATTCGAGCAGAAGATCAGCGGCGGTCCATCAACCTTGGTGACAAGTGGCTCGATATCCGCAGAGGCCGGGTCGAGCGCCAGCAGCTTGTCACGGCTGCAGATCAGCACGCGCCCATCGCGCGCGATATGCAGGCCCAAGGGTGGGTGCTCGGTGGTTGCGACATGCGTGATCTCGGCACCGTCGGGCGAGATGCGGAGAATCTTTCCATCCACCACACCGGCCCAGATGTTGCCCGCTGCGTCGGCCACGACGTCCTCGGGACCGTGACCGGGGACCGGCACCACCGTGAGCGAGGGCAGGGGCTGCGGGTTCAGGGATAGCGCCCGTACCCCGGGCGGCTGCCAGCGGACGGGAGCGATCGACGGCTTGGCCATGGGCTCACCCTATTGCAGGCCTACCCTGAAATGATGGCAGTTCCGGTTCGTGATCGCACCGACGAATTCGAGGCGCTGCGCCCCCGGCTGCAGGCGGTGGCCTATCGGCTCACCGGCAGTGTTGCCGACGCCGAGGACATCGTCCAGGACGCCTGGCTGCGCCTGTACTCCGCGACCGCCGAGATCGAGGACTTGCCGGCGTGGCTGACCACCGTGGTCTCCCGGCTGGGGTTGGACCGGCTGCGATCCGCCGCCTATCGCAGGGAAACCTATGTGGGGGAGTGGCTTCCGGAGCCGGTGGTCACCGGTCTGGACGGCAATGATCCGCTGGCCGCGCTGGTGGCCAGCGAGGATGCTCGTTTTGCGGCCATGGTGGTGCTGGACCGCCTGGCGCCGGATCAGCGTGTGGCGTTTGTCTTGCACGACGGATTCACGGTGCCGTTCAAGCAGATTGCCGAGATTCTCGGCATCAGCGACGCGGCGGCGCGGCAACTCGCCACGCGTGCGCGCCGGGCGGTGACGGCAGCCCCGGAATCAGCGCCCGATGCCGAGCACAACGAGGTGGTCGGCAAGCTGCTCGAAGCCCTCATGTCGGGCAGCCTGGAAGCCGTTGTCCGACTGCTGCATCCGGACGTGACGATGACGGGGGATTCCAACGGCAAGGCGCCGACAGCCATCCGGGTCATCCATGGCCCCGACAAGGTGGCCCGTTTCCTGCTCGGCCTGCTGGACCGTTACGGCCCGCAGATGATGCAGGCCATCAATCCGGCGTTGGTGAATGGGCAGTTCGGCATGTATCTGACCGAGACAGACACCGACCCGGACTTCAGGCCGGTGCTGCCCCGTGTCAGTGGCTACACGGTGCGGGACGGCAAGGTGCTGGCAGTCTGGGACGTCAGCAATCCCGACAAATTCACCGGCACACCGCTGCGTAGCGGCTAGGCGTCCAGGGAGTCCTGGGAAGTCGCCCACGGAACCCGGCAGGCATCACCGGAATTGAAGCCCTGCTCGGTGATTCCGAGCGCCGCGTAGGTGCGGGCGCGCATGTTCTCGACGCCGATCTGATAGGTCAGCTCGATCACTCCCGCGTCACCGAACCGCCGCCGCAAGTCCTGGACCTGTTCGTCGGTGATGTCGTGTGGATTGCCGGTCATCGCATCGGCGTACGCAATTGCGGCACGCTCGTCGTCGGTGAATAGCGGAGATGTCGCATATCCCTCGACGGCCTTGAGGCGCTCGACATCCAAGCCGTCGAGCCGCTGCAGCATGGAGCCAAAGTCGACACACCAGGAGCAGCCCACCGTACGGGCGGTCCAGAACACCGCGAGTTCGCGGACGCTCACCGGTAGCACCTGCGAGGCGCTGCCTAGCATCTGCTCATGCATCGCGGCCGCGACCATCAGCTTGCGGTGGTGGGCGATGATCGTAAACGGCTCAGGCACTTGGCCGTATCGCCGTTTGGCGACCCGGTACATGATGCGGGTGAGCAGTGAGGCCTGGTGCGGGGCAATGGGCTCGATACGTGTTGTTGTGCGTGGTGTCTCAGTCATATCCGTATGACGAGACAGCCCGCAGATGTGTGACAGGGGCCGTGCAAAGAGATCAAACCGGCTAGCGCGCGAACATCAGCGCGCGCTTGACCTCCTGGATCGCCTTGGTGACCTCGATACCGCGCGGGCAGGCGTCCGTGCAGTTGAACGTGGTGCGGCAGCGCCACACTCCGTCGACGTCATTGAGGATGTCCAGGCGTTCGGCGGCAGCCTCGTCGCGGCTGTCGAAGATGAACCGGTGCGCGTTAACGATCGCCGCGGGGCCGAAGTAGCTTCCGTCGCTCCAGAACACCGGGCAGCTGGTGGTGCAGCAGGCGCACAGGATGCACTTGGTGGTGTCATCGAAGCGTGCGCGGTCGGTCTGGCTCTGGATGTACTCGCGTGTCGGCTGGTTGCCGCTGGTGATCATGTACGGCTTCACGGCGCGGAACGCGTCGAAGAAGGGCTCCATGTTGACCACGAGGTCCTTCTCCACGGGGAGACCACGGATGGGCTCGATGGTGATGGTGAGCATCTTCTTGGGCTTCTTGGGCAACAGATCGCGCATCAGGACTTTGCAGGCCAGCCGATTCACGCCGTTGATCCGCATGGCATCCGAACCGCACACGCCGTGTGCGCAGGAGCGACGGAAGGTCAGCGTGCCGTCCAGGTAGCCCTTTACGTACAGCAGCAGATTCAGCAGCCGGTCCGTCGGCAGGCACGGCACGCGGAAGCTCTGCCAACCGGCGGCGTCCGGATCCTCGGGGTTGAAGCGCTGAATCTTGAGTTCCACCATGACCGCGCCCTCGGGGACCGGCGGCAGCGGCGGGTCGCCTGCTTCGGCTTTCTCGATAACCGCAGTCATCTCAGTACTTCCGTTCCATCGGCTCGTACCGGGTCTGGACAACGGGCTTGTAGTCCAGCCGGATATCGGACAGCAGCTCGGCACCCTGCTTGTACGCCATGGTGTGTCGCATGTAGTTGGTGTCGTCGCGGTTCGGGTAGTCCTCGCGGGCGTGTCCGCCGCGGGATTCCTTGCGGTTGAGCGCACCGACCACGGTCACCTCGGCGAGTTCGAGCAGGAAGCCCAGCTCGATGGCCTCGAGCAGATCGCTGTTGTAGCGCTTGCCCTTGTCGTGCACCGTGATTCGGCTGTACCGCTCCTTGAGGCGGTGAACGTCCTGCAACGCCTGCTTGAGTGTCTCTTCAGTGCGGAACACCGCGGCGTTGTTGTCCATCGACTGCTGCAGCTCGGTGCGGATGTCGGCCACCCGCTCGTCGCCGTGCTCGGAGAGCACGTCCGCTACCCAGTCGGTGACCATCGTGGCCGGGTTCTCCGGCAGTTCGACGAAGTCGTGGGCTTCGGCGTACTCGGCCGCGGCGATACCCGCCCGACGACCGAACACGTTGATGTCCAACAGCGAGTTGGTGCCCAACCGGTTGGCGCCGTGCACCGACACGCAGGCGCACTCGCCGGCCGCATACAGACCGGGGACAACGTTGTCGTTGTCGCGCAACACCTGTCCCTTGATGTTGGTCGGGATGCCGCCCATGACGTAGTGACAGGTCGGGTACACCGGAACCAGTTCGGTGACCGGGTCGACGCCCAGGTACGTGCGGGCGAATTCGGTGATGTCCGGCAGCTTCGCTTCCAGCACGTCGGCGCCGAGGTGACGCACGTCGATGTAGACGTAGTCCTTGTTCGGTCCGGCGCCGCGGCCCTCGAGCACCTCGAGAACCATTGACCGCGCCACGATGTCGCGGGGTGCCAGGTCGACGATGGTGGGGGCGTAGCGCTCCATGAATCGTTCACCGTCGGCGTTGAGCAGACGACCGCCCTCACCGCGCACGGCCTCGGAGATCAGGATGCCCAGACCGGCAAGGCCTGTCGGGTGGAACTGGTGGAACTCCATGTCCTCCAGCGGCAGTCCCTTGCGGAACACGATGCCCAGGCCGTCGCCAGTAAGGGTGTGCGCGTTGGAAGTGGTCTTGTACATGCGGCCCGAACCACCGGTGGCGAAAACGATTGCCTTGGCGTGGAACACATGGATGTCGCCGGTCGCGAGCTCGTAGGCGACGATACCGGTGGCCACCGGGCCGTTGGGCGTCTCGGTGAGCACGACATCCAGCGCGTAGAACTCGTTGAAGAACTCGACATCATGTTTGACGCAGTTTTGGTACAGCGTCTGCAGGATCATGTGGCCGGTGCGGTCCGCGGCGTAGCAGGCGCGGCGCACCGGCGCCTTACCGTGGTCGCGAGTGTGACCACCGAAGCGGCGCTGGTCGATTCGGCCCTGGGGCGTCCGGTTGAACGGCATGCCCATCTTCTCGAGGTCGAGGACGGCGTCGATGGCCTCCTTGCACATGATCTCCACGGCGTCCTGGTCGGCGAGATAGTCGCCGCCCTTGACGGTGTCGAAGGTGTGCCACTCCCAGTTGTCTTCCTCGACGTTGGCCAGCGCGGCGCACATGCCGCCCTGGGCGGCGCCGGTGTGACTACGTGTCGGGTACAGCTTGGTCAATACCGCCGTACGAACGCGAGGTCCGGCCTCCACGGCGGCGCGCATACCCGCGCCGCCCGCGCCGACGATGACGACGTCGTACCGATGTTCCTGAATGATGGGGGAACCCATAGTGAAAAGCCCCTAACCGATGTTCGGGTTGAAGGTCAGCAGGACGTACGTGCCGAGCACAACCGTGAAGATGATCGACAGCGCCAGCAGGCAATTGAGCCAGAACCGGGTCGAGTCCTTGCGGGTGTAATCGGCGATGATCGTGCGCATGCCATTACCGCCGTGCAGCTGCGCGAGCCACAGCATCGTCAGGTCCCAGGTCTGCCAGAACGGGCTTGCCCAGCGCTGCGCCACGAAGTTGAAGTCCAGGCGGTACACGCCGTTGTCCCACATCAGCATGATGAACAGGTGGCCGAGTGCCAGGAAGATCAGGACGACGCCCGACAGACGCATGAAGATCCACGCGTACTTCTCGAAGTTGGGCATGCCCGACCCGCGCCGGGGCGCGCGGGGATTGTCCAGCGCGGCAGGGCGGTCGTAGTTGCGCTCCATTACGGGAGCGAGGCGACCGCTGGCGCGAGTGCTCGCATTGGGGCCGGTCTGAGGTGTTGTCACAGGAATCGCTCCGCCATGTGCATGAGAATCCGGGTTACCGCGGGAACCATCACCACAAACCAGGTGGCGCCGATGATCCACAGCATGAGCCGCTGATAACGCGGGCCCTTTGACCAGAAATCGACGAGGATGACTCGGACACCATTGAGCGCGTGGTACAGGACCGCCGCTACCAGGCCGAGTTCCATCAGACCGACGATCGGGGTCTTGTAGGTCTCGATCACCGAGTTGTACACCTCGGGGCTCACCCGTACGAGGGCAGTATCCAAGACGTGGACGAAGAGGAAGAAGAAAATCGTGGCACCGGTAATGCGATGCAGGACCCAGGACCACATTCCTGGATCACCACGGTATAGCGATCGCTTGAGGCGATTACCTTCGCGGCCAGATGTGGCCGTATCGGGCGTCGCAGTCGTCACGTGGGCCTCCAACACCAATGGTGGACTGGGGCCAAATGGCGCGGTCAATGGGGGCGTCCATGACGCGCAACCGATGGCCCAACGGTGGTCGGCGAACCGTCTCCCGAACTCTAAACCCATTCCGAGGTGGCGCCGAAATCGCGTGAGCATAGAAAAGCGCCGAAAAGCACCGTACTCCAAAGTAAGTTAGGTAAACCTTGCACGAGCAAATGATGAGCCGACGCGACTTTCATAGGGCCGACAGGGAGGTTTCCCGATCATGTTGATCGATTGGAAAGAGTTGCGGGACAAGGCATATGCCGTAACGAAGCATTCGTATGCGCCGTATTCGAAATACCCGGTGGGGGCCGCCGCGCTCGTCGACGATGGTCGGGTGATCGTCGGCTGCAATGTGGAGAATGTCTCATATGGCCTGGGTCTCTGTGCGGAGTGTTCTGTGGTGTGCGCCCTGTTCTCCACCGGGGGAGGACGGCTCCGGGCACTGTCTTGTGTCGATTCGCGCGGTGAGCCGCTGATGCCCTGTGGCCGGTGTCGTCAGCTACTTCTCGAACACGGCGGCCCCGACCTGTTGATTGATCACGCAGATGCGCCGCGACGACTCGCGGAGCTACTCCCGGAGGCCTTCGGCCCCGATGACCTGGACCGGGGCCGGATCTGATGAGCACTTCTGAGCCGGGCGAGTACGCGTTCGATATGCCGTCGATCATCGCTGCCAAGCGCGACGGCGGGAAACTGAGCTCGGGAGCCATCGACTGGCTGATCGGCGAGTACACCCGCGGCGGCATCGGCGAAGAACAGGTCGCGGCACTGCTGATGGCGATCTATCTGCGGGGTATGGACACCGCCGAGACGACGGCATGGACCGCGGCGATCTTGGCCTCGGGTGAGCGGCTCGATCTGTCGGGCTTGTCCCGGCCGACCGTCGATAAGCACTCCACCGGGGGAGTGGGAGACAAGATCAGCCTGCCGCTGGTGGCGGTGGTGGCAGCCTGCGGTGCGGCGGTGCCCCAGCTGTCGGGGCGCGGTCTCGGGCATACCGGCGGCACCCTGGACAAGCTTGAGTCCATCGCGGGAATCCGTGTCGACCTCACCAACGAGGAGATACGTCACCAGCTTTCCGATGTCGGAGCGGTGATTTGCGCCGCAGGGGCATCATTGGCGCCCGCTGATCGAAAGCTGTACGCGCTGCGCGATATCACCGGCACCGTGGAATCGATACCGCTCATCGCCGGGTCGATCATGAGTAAGAAGCTGGCCGAGGGAACCGCTGCGCTGGTCCTGGATGTCAAGGTGGGTGCCGGTGCCTTCATGAAGTCCGAGCAGCAGGCGCGTGAATTGGCTTCGGCGATGGTTGATCTGGGGACCGCACACGGGGTCGCGACCAGCGCTCTGCTGACCGCGATGGACACGCCGCTGGGACTCACCGCCGGAAACGCCGTCGAGGTGCAGGAATCACTCGACGTGCTGGCCGGGGGAGGACCCGATGACGTTGTGGCACTCACCGTGGCTCTGGCCCGCGAAATGCTTTCCGCGGCCGGTATCGACGGCAAAGACCCGGCCGCGACGTTGATCGACGGGACTGCGATGGACGTGTTCCGGGCGATGATCCGCGCACAAGGCGGCGATCTCTCGGTGCCACTGCCGGTCGGGCAGTGTCAGGAGACCGTGCTCGCTCCGTCCAGCGGTGTCATCCACCACATCGATGCGATGCCGGTCGGGGTCGCCGCGTGGCGGCTCGGAGCGGGGCGTAGCCGTCCGGGCGAGACCGTGCAGTACGGCGCCGGGGTGCGTATTCACCGCCGTCCGGGCGAATCGGTTGTCGCAGGCGAACCGCTGTTCACGCTGTACACCGACACCCCCGAACGTCTGCCGGCCGCACTCGGCGCGCTGGATGGTGGCTGGGGTATCGGTGCGGCGCCCCCCGTTGCCGCGCTCATCATCGATAGACTTTCGGTGTGACGGCCGAACTCGATTTGGTGTCAATCACCCAGGCTCCCAAGGCGCTTCTGCATGACCATCTGGACGGGGGGCTGCGGCCCGCCACCGTCCTGGATCTGGCGCGGGAATCTGGGTACGAGAACCTGCCGGCCGAGGACGAGGGTGCCCTGGCCTCGTGGTTCCGTACCGCCGCCGACAGCGGCTCCCTGGAGCAGTACCTGGAAACCTTCGCGCACACCGTGGGTGTGATGCAGACGGCGGCGGCGCTGCATCGCGTCGCCGCCGAGTGCGTCGAGGACCTCGCGGCCGATGGCGTGGTGTACGCGGAGGTGCGTTTCGCGCCGGAACTTCATATCGACGCGGGTCTGACCCTCGATGACGTGATGGATGCCGTGTTGGCCGGGTTCGCCGACGGTGAGCGGAAGGCGAGCGCGGACGGTAAGCGCATCAAGGTACGCACCCTGGTCACCGCGATGCGGCACGCCGCGCGGTCTCGGGAAATCGCCGAGCTGGCCGTGAAGTTCCGCGACCGGGGTGCCGTGGGTTTCGACATCGCCGGGGCCGAGGCCGGCTATCCGCCGAGTCGCCACCTGGACGCCTTCGAGTACATGCGGAATGCCAACGCCCGGTTCACCATCCATGCCGGTGAGGGATTCGGGTTGCCGTCGATCCACGAGGCGATCGCCTTCTGCGGTGCCGATCGGCTGGGTCATGGAGTGCGGATCGTCGACGATATCGATATCGACCCCGACGGCACCGCCCACCTCGGCCGGCTGTCCTCGCTGCTGCGCGACAAGCGGGTGCCTCTGGAGCTGTGCCCGAGCTCGAATGTGCAGACGGGAGCGGTCGACAGCATCGCCGACCACCCCTTCGACCTGCTGGCGCGGCTGAGGTTCCGGGTGACCGTGAACACCGACAACCGGCTGATGAGCGATACCTCGATGAGCCGCGAGATGCTGCGACTCGTCGAGACGTTCGGATACGGCTGGAGTGACCTTCAGCGATTCACCATCAACGCGATGAAGTCAGCCTTCATCCCGTTCGACGAACGGTTGGCCATCATCGATGACGTGATCAAACCCGGATACGCGGTCCTGATCGGTTAGCAGCCGCGGTGATCATCTAGCCGTCACGGTAGATCGGCTAGCACGCATCATTCGCGGCGCAGTCGCGCTTCCATCGCACGCTCCAGCGTCCGCCAGCTCTCGGCAGCGTCCGCGAATGAGCCCGTGGGCTCGTCGTGCTTATCCGGTTCGAGCAGGTGCCCGACCAGCTTGCCCAGGGGGGTATCGCTGTCCAGCTCCGCGTCGACGCTGTCGTCCTCGGAGTACTCGGCGACATCGGTGAGCAGCTCCACCGCCAGCTCGAGCTGGTCCCGGTCCACCTCGTCGATACCGTCTTCGAGGTCATCGGCGAGCCCGGTGAACACGTAGATGTTGTCGTCGGTGATGTCGATCCGCAGCGAGCCATCGGTGGCGGCGGTGCGGATGTCGTCGTAGGTGCTCAGGTCGGCCAGATCGTGGTCGTGCTCGTCGGCGAGATACCGGGCCAATGCCCGCTCGGAACCGAACACGCTGATTCTTCCGTTGCGTCCCAAGAAGATCGGTTCGTCGTCGAGGTAGCAGCGCAGCGTGTAGAACGTTCCCGAGTTGGTGATCATCTGGATCGGGTCGATACCGACTGCCAGCCAGAAATCCTCGTCACCACCGAGAACCGGATCGTCGTCCGCGGCGTCCTCGTCATCATCTTCGTCTTCGTCGGCAGACTCGTCCTCGGCGTCATCCGCGTCGTCTTCGCCGTTTTCGGAGCCGTCGGTCTCCGAGTCGGATTCTTCGTCGAGCAGATCCAGTTCGTCGTCATCCTCGAGGTCGTCCTCGTTGTCGACGGCATTCTCCGCGGCCGCAAGCAGCTCGGCATCCGCGGCGGCGGAGAGCTCCTCATCCACATCCGGCGTCGCGGCGATCTCGTCGATGGCGTCGACCACTGAGTCCCAGGACTTGCCGACGATGGCACCGATCTGGTTCCACCGCTTCAATCCGTCCTTGCCCGTAAAGCTTTCGGCTCCACCCGACAGTGTGGCCAGCACCGGGTTGCCGTTGATGAGCTTGTTGATGGGTGCCAATTCGCAGACCGCGCCGATGGAGGCCACGATCGCGAGCGTGGCGCGCAGCGTGTCGACGGCGTCCTCGCTCGGCTTGTCGGCAACCAGCTCCGGTACGCCGATCAGGTCGAAGCGATTGTCGTCATCGGGCTCAAGCTCGTCGGCCGACAGAGCCCCGAGGGTCGACCACGCCGGGTGATCGACCAGATCGTTGTCGTTGTCGGTTCGCACGAAGGCCACCAGATCGGCCACCGACTCGAACACGTACAGATCGTCGTCCTTGCCGAGAAACGCCTCCCACTCGTCCCCGGCGTCGCGCCACCGCGGGGCCCACAGGGTGACCACGTCACCTTCTGTGAGCCCGAGTTCGATGGGAACGATGTCAGCAGCCATGCGGCAAGCCTAGCCAGAACGGCTGGGTTGAGCGAAAGGCCCACCGCGAGAACCGGCACACACGCGGCGGCGACGGCCGCCCGCATCCCGGCGATCTACGATTCGGCATGGGTCGATGGCGCAGCCGTCAGGGTGACCAGGGCCGCAAAAGCGTTGTCACGTAATGCGAACTTCGTGGCAGAGGCGTTCAGTCGCAGCCATCCACCGGAGACGGCTCGCATGCGGAGCACCCCGGTCGTCGATCCGGCCCGAAGCTCCTCCCGCATGTTTCGCGCCGCGGCCGCGTCCTCGGGATGGATGCTCTCGGGTCGATCGGGGTCATAGCGCCATGCCAGGTCGGGGAACGGCTCGTCGATCCACTTGAGGACGGCGAAGGTGTCGACATTGATCAGCAGCCGATGCGCGCCGGGGGTCGCGACCGCGTGCAGGATCTGCTGTGCCAGCCCCACCCGAGGTTCGGCAGGGCGGTTCTCCACCCGTGTGCAGACGATTCTGTTGATGCGCTCCACGGCGCCCGCCGCATTGATTTCCTTGGATGCCCGTCCGGCGTAGTGGACTTGGAGGACGTTTCCTTGGTAGTCGGCGGCTAGACATGTGCCGCAAAAGGTCGTCTCGAGTTCGGGGTTCACGGCATTCGCCATCAATTCGGCGTTGTGAGGGCTCGGTAACACCGGTGCCAGGCCTTCGGCGATGGCCTGTTTCTCGGATCTGTTGCTCGGGTCGAAACCCATCACATCGAAGTACTCCGCGGTGAGCGTCGTGACCGATGTGTCCAAATCGCCCAGGCAAGCCCCCGCGATGGGTCGACGCGGCGGCTCGAGGTCTGCCGGGCCGAACCACACCTGGACGCCGTGGATATCTCCCTGCCCCATGGATATCGGATGCACGCGCACGACGCGGTCTCCAGCCGGGGTGACAACCACCGCCGGTTCGCCTGTGCGCTGGCATTCGGTGATCGTCGCCTCGATCAACGGGCGATGCCGGTTGCGGCCCAGCACCGCCTCGAGCGGCGTCATGTTTCGGGCCTGCAATCCGATGGCTATGACCGTGGGTTCCTCACTCAGGGTCTCTAGCAGCATCCAATCGCGCGACATGCCCGGATGTTAGCAATTTCGGGCGAACTGGCGGGCGCCGTAGCTGTCTTCAGATGGGCGGCTAGAGAGGCTTCGCGGGCCTGCGCCGGTGCGTGATGAGCGCGACGGTGGCGTCTTCGCTCAACTTGACCACATTGGTCGAGCAGTGCAGCGATTCCCAGCTGTCATCGTGGCAGCGGAACCGGATTACCGCCTCGGTCGCACCGAATACGGCATTGTCGATCATGAAGTTCAGATTCGCTTCGTCGTCCGGGTGAATCTTGGGGCGGCCCAGCGGGTCGAACTCCCAATGCCATTCCGGTGCAGGAGGATCAATCCACTTGATCAGTTTCCGTGAAGCGATCATCACCAGCGCGCGATACGCGCCGGGTTCGGCGGCGGCCTCGAGGACCTGTTGTTCGAGCAGCGGAACCGGTGGCGCCGGCCGACCGACTCGCAGGTTGATCGCGCGCCCCAGCCGCTCGGGGACCCCCTCGGTGTTGGGTTCCACGACCAGTCGGCTTGCGAAGTGGCACAGGGTGGGATTGCCGTCGCTGTCCACCCCGGGCCAGGTGGCGCAGTAGGTCATGTCTTCCGTCGCGGTCACAATGAGCCCCAGGACGTCCGTCTCGCCGGGATTGGGTGCCAGGTAGCGGTAGAGCTCAGGCATGCTGATCTCGGCGTGCGGCTCGGTGGCAGCCATTCCCATGGCAAGGGCCGCACCGTCGCTCATGTGCAGGGCGCCGGTATCGGCGTTGAGGACTACCGCTCCGCCTTCGGCAGGGGGAGCGGTGGCAGGAGGCGTCGATCCCGTCCACAGCCACACTCCGTGCACCCGACCGTCGGGCATGGCGATCGGTCGGATGTCGATGACCGAATCGGAGTCGGGTGGGCCGATGCTGGCGGCCTTATTTGCTTTGGTTGCCGCGGCGATGACCCGGCGAATCAGCCCAAGATTTCGATTACGCCGTAGAAAAGCGCTGAGAGGAACCATGTTCCGCGGCTGGTTGCCGGAGGCGATGACAGTTGGTTCGTCGCCGAGTGTTTCCAAGAGAAGCCACTCGCGTGCCACATGCGGATGTTATCAGCGGAGCAACTGCGGCAATCGGTCAGCGCCCCAGGTGGGGCAGCGCGGCGAGAATTCCTAAAAGGTTGCGCGGGGCAGGTCAGACGCGATATTTTCTGCTGGCTCCCGCGATCGGCGGGCTAAGTACGGACCCTGTTCCTTCGGGCCGTGCCCGCAGCGTGGATGCGCCATGTTCGCGGCCGCTCAGCCGCAAACAAGCTCATCGTCTTGGTCGCCGCGAGCACCTACCGATGCAGATACGAGGGGTCGGTAGGTGTGACGGCGACCCTGGAGATCCGCGTGCCACGTCACGGTGCTGAACCGGGTGCCCGGCGATCGAGCTGGTGGCGGGGTATCGGTCGACTAGTCTGCCCACGTGAGCATGCCGGCGTTGAGAATGGCGCAAACCTATCTACCGTTTCTGCGGCCACTTAAGTTCGGCGCGTACAACATGGGCACTCGATGGTTCGGGTGGCGTATCGATCCCGAATTCCACCTCCTGGGCCGTCTGGGACCCATCTCCGAGGCGGTCGACATCGGCGGCAACTGGGGTCAGAGCATTTGTGCGCTGCAGCGCACGGCCGCGCCGGAGACGATAGTGAGTTTCGAGCCCAATGCCGTTCTTGCTCAGCGGCTTAGGCGCCGATATGAGAGCAGCGCCGTGCGCGTACATGCCTGCGGACTCTCCGATGGGGACGGCACCTTCGATCTGTTCGTTCCGCGATACCGCAACTTCGTCTACGACGGTCTGGCCTCGCTCGACGAGGGTGAGGCGCGCGGTTGGCTCAACCCCGACACCATGGCCGGATTCGACGAATCAAAACTGACGATCGAACGGCATCCCGTACAGGTTCGCCGACTGGATGATTTCGGCCTGGATCCTCAGGTGATCAAGATCGACGTGCAGGGGATGGAGGCCGCGGTGATTCGTGGTGGACTCGCCACCATCACCGCTTCGCAGCCGGTGATGATCATCGAGACGCCCTCGGACGAAGTGGTGTCCCTGTTGCAGCCAGCAGGGCTGCGACCGTACGCCTATCGAGGTGACGGACTCAGCCAAGACTGGCGAGACGCCAAAAACACGGTCTTTCTGACCGATTCACACCGAGATCGCGCGGGGCTGTAGCCCGAAGCCGGCTACGGCTGCGGGTCCTTCAGATCGACCATCAGCTGAGCGAACACCCGCTCACGGTGATCGAAGGCCTGGCCCGCGGCCGCGGCGGCGGTGGCCACCACGATCTGCCCGACGAGGTTGGGAGACAGTTTGGTGACCGAGTCGTCGAGTCTCAGGTTGGTCAGCGCGCCGTTGCCGTTGGCTTCCGCCTCCACATGGCCCTGCGCCGAACGTGCCCATCCGCGAAGGTCTTTGAGCTCTTCGACTGCACTGTTCAGGATGTGGCCGCCGGCGCGAGCCTTCGTCATGGTCTCCTGGTACTGCTGTTCGAGCGCCTTGAAGAAGGCGAGATCTGGCTCGGTCATCGGGATCTCCGTTCCATCTGATCGGCGGATTGGCGCAATTCCAGGTCGGCGACCTGCGCAGGTGTCGCCAGACCGAGCTTGTCGAGGATGTAATCCGGGACGCCGGTCTCGGCGAGCTCTTCGCGGCGAGCCGCTCCGCAGCGCGCGGCACCCAGTTCGCACAGGTTCAAGATCTCTCGTGCCAGTGCCGAAGCGCCGCGACTGAGCAGGTCGGGTTCGACCTGAACCTCAAGCGGCAAGCCGAATTCGGACACCTTGACCCGCAGCGTGCGAGCACGATTAGTCATATCGATGCTCGCGCGCGGCTCGGGCCGCGGCACTCCTGAGCTAGGAAGTGGGTCGGTAGAATCCATGGAATCCCTGCCCGGCGTTGGTGGTGCGGATCGGGGAGATCTGCACCGGGTCACCGGCCTCGACCATCATGCCGTTGCCGATCACCATGGCGACGTGGCCATCCCACACTGCCAGGTCGCCTGGCATGACAGATCCCTGATCGATCCGGATGCCGACACCCTGCTCCTGCGCGAGTCGGGGGATGTCGATGCCGGACTCTCCGTAGGCCCACTGAGTCAGACCGCTGCAGTCCAGGCCGACCCCGGGCTTGGTGCCACCCCACTCATAGGGCACACCCACCTGGCTGAGCGCCTTGCGCACGGCCTCTGCCGCGGCGGCATTCGGAGCCTGGCTGGTGCTGCCGTCGGGCAGGAACAGCTGCGCACCCTTGCCCATGCTGCGCGGGTCGAGGAGCATCTTGGCCGCATTGGCGTTGGCGCCGCCCAATCCGCTACTGGTTCCACCAGCGGTGGAGGAGGCGTGGCCGCCACCGGCACCGAACGGGTTGGCCAATGCGCCGGCGGCAATACCGCTCATGTTGGCGCCACCCAGCGCACTACTGGCACCACTGGCTCCGCCACCGCCGAGCAAGCCGGTAAGAGCCTGCGGGATCTGGCCGAGGCCCTGACCCATCGAGCTCATGGTCTGGGTGACGCCGCTCGCGACGCCGGACATCGCCTGAGTCCCGGCCTGGATGCCGCCCTGCATGGCCGACATGGCGGGCTGGACACTCCCGGATGCGGGCGTCGAGGGGTTTCCCATGTCGGCGCCCGCCATCCCTGCGAGTTCACCGGCCTGTCCGCCCAACTCACCCTCCAGCGTCGCGGTGTACGCCGAGACCTTGGTGGTGCATTCGGCTGCCGCTTGGGCGAGCTCAGCGGCCGCGGGAGGAAAAAGGGCGATCAGCGGTGTCAGCACCTCGGAGATGTGTTGGAACTGTTGCAGGGCCTCCGTGATCAGAGCGCTTGCCCGGCCGGTTGACTCGGATGCCTGTCCGACATTGGTGCCCATGGCGCCGCTGCGGGTGGCCATGCTGCTCAACGCCTGGCCGGCCATGCCGGCGAACTGCCCCAGAGCCTGAGCCGCCGCACCGGCGAAGGAGCCGATGAGCTGGCTTCCCGCCTGCATCCCTTGCTGCATGACCTGTTGCATGACCTGCATGCCGCCCTCCAGCATCTTGCTGGGGTCCTGGCCCTCCTTGAACTGGCCGTTACCGACGGTCCCTGCCATGTCCATGGCGTTGCTGATCAGGTTGGCCGAGAAGGGGTTGTTCTCAAAGCTCGGGTAGTTGGTGTTTGTGGCCTCCGCGAGGAGCTCGGACGGGATTGGCCGCGTCTCAACCATGGTTACGCCCCGATTCCGTCGACGGTGGCGCTGATGTTCTTGCCGACGTTGTCGTCATCGTCGTCGTAGCCCTTGCTTGCCAGGTTGGTGCTGACACCGGACTCGGTGACGCCCATCGCGAGCTGACCGACGTCCAGCCCTTGCTTGGCGGAGGTCAGGGCGAATGCGCCCAGGTAGTGCGCGCCAATCGGACCGAAGATCGGCGCCAGCGCGGCCACCGGAAAGATGCTGACTGCGGTGCCCACCGCTGCGAGCGTTCCGCCCATCCCCAGCTGAACCCCGCCCACGCCGCGCAGCAGGTCCGTGTCGGCTGCTAATTCGTCTGCCATGTCCCCTCCATCTTCTCGGTGGTTCGGCTACCGCCTGTTTTCGGGCAGGTTCTGCCTTGTACTTGGATACGACGGGGGTAGTCGCGATTCGGTTCCATCTTTGTCGAAACTTTTTGAAAGATTTTTCGGCAACGTGGCCACCCCGTCATATTACCTGCTCAGCATCGCTAGCTGGCTTTGCCAGGAACGATATCGATGCGAAAGCTGTCGCTGCTTTGCGCGTGATGCCCATCACATTCCCGTGGTGTCCGGGACCGACGTGATCGACGCTGGCTGTTCTAGGGTCTGGGGCATGCATGTGCACGTTGTTGAGCACCCACTTGCCGCGGCCCGGCTGACCACCCTTCGCGATGCCGGCACCGATAACGCGGCTTTCCGTGCCGCGCTGCGGGATCTGACCCTGATGCTCGTCTATGAGGCGACCCGCTCGGCACCGGTGGAGTCCTCCGCGGTGCGCACACCGGTGGCGGTGACGACGGGGTTCCGTTTGGCGAATCCGCCGTTGCTGGTCCCGGTTCTGCGGGCGGGATTGGGCATGGTGGATCAGGCCCATGCCCTCATCCCCGAGGCGCGGGTCGGGTTCGTCGGCATGGCCCGCGACGAGGAGACCTGGCAACCCACCCCGTATCTGGAATCTCTGCCGGCCGACTTGTCGACGCAACCGGTGTTCGTCCTGGACCCGATGCTGGCAACTGGTGGGTCGATGGTCCATACGCTCGACCTGTTGCATTCCCGCGGCGCCACCGACATGACGATGTTGTGTGTGGTCGCTGCACCGCAGGGGGTTGAGGCGGTCCGGGAGGGTGTCGCACGCTACGGCCCGTCGACGTCCGCGCGATTGTTCACGGCCGCTGTAGACGAGGGTCTCAACGATGCGGCATACATCGTGCCGGGCCTGGGCGATGCCGGCGATCGTCAGTACGGTCCCAGATAGATCGAGCCGAGCTAGATGTTGCGGGCGTACGCCTCCAGCTCGGAGACCACCACGCCCGCCCAGATCCGTGCGACGGTCGCATCGGTGATGACGGGCTCGCGGACCTCGATGTAGCACTTGACCTTTGGTTCGGTTCCCGAGGGGCGGATCACCAGCCGGATGGACGAGCCCCCGATCTCGCCGGAAAGAATCACCGCGTCGGTGCGCTGCTGGCCCCGTCGCTCCAGGAGGTCCTCGACGGTGATCGGGAACCCGGACAGTGCGGTGGGGAGGTTACCCCGTAGACGCGCCATCATGGCGGTGATGTCGGAGAGAGAGTCCATGCGCAGCGAGACCTGCGAGGTGACATGGATACCGTGCCTGATCGCCAGGTTCTCGAGCTTTTCCTCCACACTCGATCCGAGCTCGCGCAGGTGTGTCACGAGGTCGCATGCGAGCACCGCGGCGGAGATACCGTCCTTGTCCCGCACGGCGGCCGGATCCACGCAGTGCCCGATCGCTTCCTCATACGCGTAGACAAGGTCGAAATCTGCTGCCCGGACCAGCCATTTGAATCCGGTGAGGGTTTCCACATGTCGAGCGCCGAGAGATGCCGCGATGCGCGCGAGCATGCGGGAGGAGACCACCGTGCTGGCCACCACCGGCGGAGTGGATGAGTGTGGTTGCGTGGAGAGGATGTAATCACCAAGTAGCCAACCGGTTTCATCCCCGGAGAGCATGCGCCAACCGGTCGTGGTGGGAATGCCGATGGCGCACCTGTCGGCGTCGGGATCCAGCGCGATGGCTAGGTCGGCGTCGACTTCGGCGGCCCGGTTCAGCACCGCGGCGGAGGCCGCGGGTTCCTCGGGATTCGGAAACGCGACCGTGGGGAAGTCCGGATCCGGCTGGAACTGCTCGTCCACCACGTGGATGTCGGTGATCCCCGCGGCATTCAGCGTGGCCACGGCGGTATCCCCGCCGACTCCGTGCAGCGCGGTGAGCGCGATGCGGACACCGCCGGAGCCCCGGCGCACCGTGGCGGCACGCTGGATATAGGCATCCACCAAGGTGCCGTCGGTGGGGGTGACGGGGGTGCGCGGAATCTGATCGGCGAAAGGTGCTGCTGCTGTTGTCGATTCGATATCGCGGTCGGTAGGGGAGATGATCTGTGCACCCCCCGACCAGTACACCTTGTAGCCGTTGTCGGTGGGTGGGTTGTGGGATGCGGTGATCTGGATGCCCGCTGCCGCATCCACGTGGCGTACCGCGAACGCGAGCACCGGTGTGGGCAGCGGGCGGGGCAGGAGCATTACCTTGAACCCCTCGGCCGCAAGAACTTCCGCCGCGCCCTGTGCGAACTTCTCCGATCCGTGCCGGGCGTCACGCCCCACCACCACGGTGGAGCCGCCAAGGCACCGATCCTTGAGAACCTTGGCCAGCGCACAGGTGGTACGCAGCACCACGGCCAGGTTCATGCCGTTGGGGCCCCCGCGGATGGTGCCGCGCAGGCCCGCCGTGCCGAACACCAGTGGCTCGGAGAATCGTTGCGCCAGCTCGTCATCGGAGCAGGCGCGCAGCTCGGCGGCGGTCTCGGGGTCGGGGTCATGGTCGATCCACTCTTGGATCGCGTGCGCTGCCGACGGGGACTCCGTCATAACCGGCCAATCACCGAGCTGAGAAGTTGGCCCATGCGAGTGGCCGACGCGCGCCCGGCGGCCAGCACCTCCTCATGGTTGAGGGACTCTCCGGTCATTCCGGCCGCGAGGTTGGTCACCAGGGACACACCCAGCACCTCGGCCCCGGCCGCACGGGCCGCGATGGTCTCGTGCACGGTCGACATGCCCACCAGGTCCGCACCCAGCGTGCGCAGCATGCGGATCTCCGCGGGGGTCTCGTAGTGCGGGCCGGGCAGACCCGCGTACACCCCCTCGGCGAGGCTGTCGTCGATCTCCCGTGCCAGCGCCCGTAATCGCGGCGCATACGCGTCGACAAGGTCGACGAACTGCGCACCCACCAACGGCGAGCGGGCCGTCAGGTTGAGATGGTCGCTGATCAGCACCGGCTGCCCCACCGTGTAGTCCTCGCGTAATCCACCGGCAGCGTTGGTGAGCACGATGGTCCGAGCGCCCGCTGCGCAGGCGGTACGCACGGGGTGGACGACATGACGCAGGTCGTGACCCTCGTAGGCGTGAATCCTGCCCAGCAGCACCAGCATCTGCTGGCCGCTGTCGCCGATGGGGATCGACAGCACCGAACCGCCGTGTCCGGCCGCACTCGGTGGGCTGAATCCGGGTAGGTCGGCCATCGGGATGCTCGTGGCGGGGGTGCCCAGTTCGGCTGCCGCCGGAGCCCAGCCCGATCCGAGAACCACCGCGACGGGGTGGGATGCGACGCCGGTGCGCGCCGCGATCTCCGCGGCCGCGACAGACGCCGCGTCATCCGGAGACTCATCGGTGCTGTCGGCTCTTCGCGCAGGCCGCTTATCGGTCACAGCTACGGAGCCTAACCATGATGGGATACTGATCTAATGCCCTTGACCACCGGAGCGTCGTCCGCCGCGCATGCCCAGACCGTCAGCACGGTCGTGGACGCCGCGGCGACGGATCTGGTGGCGTTATCGCACGACATTCACGCCGAACCAGAACTGGCATTCCACGAGGTTCGCAGCGCCCTGAAAACGCAGCGGCTGCTCGCCGAGCGCGGATTCGAGATTGTCACCGGTCAGGGCGGTATGGACACGGCGTTCCGCGCCACTTATGGAGATGGCCCGCTGGTCATCGGTGTTTGCGCCGAGTACGACGCGCTGCCGGGGATCGGCCACGCGTGCGGCCACAACATCATCGCGGCATCCGCCGTCGGCACCGGCTTGGGGCTCGCCGAGGTTGCCGACGCCCTCGGACTCACCGTGGTGGTTATCGGCACGCCGGCCGAGGAGTACGGGGGCGGTAAGGCACTTCTGCTCAAGGCGGGGGCCTTCGACGACATCGCCGCGGCGGTGATGCTGCATCCTGGGCCGATCGATATCGCGGGCGCGCGCTCTCTCGCGCTGACCGACGTGATGGTCACCTACCACGGCAAGGAATCGCACGCCGCGGTCGCGCCGCACCTCGGAATCAACGCCGCCGACGCGGTCACCGTCGCGCAGGTTTCAATCGGTCTTTTGCGTCAGCATCTGTCGCCCGGACAGCTGATCCACGGCATCGTCACCGAGGGTGGGGAGGCGGCCAACATCATCCCCGCCTGCGCCGCGATGCAGTACACCATGCGTGCCGTGGAATCAGCGTCTCTGCGTGAGCTGGAGGAGAAGGTTTACGCATGCTTCGCCGCGGGCGCGATGGCGACGGGATGCAGCCACGAACTCATCGAATCTTCGCCGCCATACCTGGAGCTGACGCCGGATCCATGGCTGGTTGAGGTGTTTCGCGAGGAAATGGAGTCGCTCGGCCGTACGCCGGTGCCCGCGGAATTCGAGGCCAATGTGCCCTTGGGCAGCACCGATATGGGCAACGTGACGCAGGTGCTGCCCGGTATTCACCCGGTCATCGGCATCGATTCGGGCGGAGCGGTCATCCACCAACCCGATTTCGAGAAGGCCGCCAAGGAACCAGGTGCTGATCGGGCCGTGGTTGAAGGCGCGAAGATGCTGGCGCGCACCGTGGTACGACTGGCCGAGAACGACGCCGAGCGCTCCCGGGTGCTGGATCGGCTGGCGCGCAGGACGGTGACGGTATGAGCGAACATGATGGTCTTCACGCAGGTGGCGCATCCCTGTCCGCCATAGCCGAGCATTGGCTCGCCGAGAACTCCGAGGCGCTTGTCCGGTGGCGCCGCCACATCCACGCACATCCCGAGTTGGCGCGCCAGGAGCACGCCACCACCGAATACGTGGCCGCGCGGCTGGCAGAGGCCGGGCTCAACCCCAAGGTGCTGCCCGGAGGCACCGGAATCACCTGCGACTTCGGGCCCGAGGACGGTCCGCGGGTGGCGCTGCGCGCGGACATGGATGCGCTCCCGATGCAGGAACGCACCGGGGCGTCCTACTCCTCGACGGTGCCGAACGTCGCGCACGCCTGTGGGCACGACGCACACACCGCGATCCTGCTGGGTGCGGCCATGGCGCTGAACTCGGCTCCCTCGCTGCCCTCGGGTGTACGCCTTATCTTCCAGCCCGCCGAGGAGGTCATGCCGGGAGGCGCCATCGACGTGGTGGCCGCCGGGGCGATGGCCGGTGTCACGAGAATTTTTGCGCTGCACTGCGATCCGCGTCTCGAGGTGGGCAAGGTGGCAGTCCGTGCGGGGGCGATCACCTCGGCCGCGGACACCGTCGAAGTCACCTTGCACTCCCCGGGCGGGCATACCTCGCGGCCGCATCTGACGGCCGACTTGGTGTACGGGCTCGGAACCGTCATCACCGGATTGCCGGGGATGCTGAGTCGGCGCATCGATCCGCGGGCCGGCACCGTCATGGTGTGGGGGGCCGTCAACGCGGGCCAGGCGGCCAACGCTATTCCACAGATCGGCTCATTGGCCGGCACGGTGCGCACCGGCAGCCGGGACGTGTGGATCACACTGGAGAGCACCGTGCGCGATGTGATCGAGGGGCTGTTGGCTCCGCTGCGCATCGATTACACCCTCAACTACCGCCGGGGTGTGCCGCCCGTCATCAACGAGCCCGAGTCCACGCACATCTTCGTGCGGGCGATCGAGGACATCGGGTTAGACGCGCTCGCGGAGACCACCCAGTCAGGTGGCGGTGAGGACTTCTCCTGGTATTTGGAGGAGGTGCCCGGCGCGATGGCCAGACTGGGCGTGTGGTCGGGATCGGGCCCGCAGCTCGATATCCACCAACCGAACTTCGATATCGACGAACGGGCGCTTGGCGTCGGTGTGCGCACGCTGGTCAACCTCGTCGAACAAAGCGCCGCACAGGGCTCCGTCTAGCTCGTTCCGGGGCCGATGTTGCGCGATGCCCGGGTGCGCAAGCCGTGTACGTAATCTTCTGGGGCGCCGGCGATTTCTGCGGCATCGGCCATCACGCCCAGATACCGTGCGGACGGTAGCCCACCCTCGTAGGCGTTGACGACATAGAGCCAGGCCAGCACCGGGTCGATGGTCGTGTCGGAGGATTCCCGGTCGATCCGGCAACGGATCTTGGTGTGGATGCCAAGCTCCGAACCTTCCCAGCGATCGAGGTTCTTCTCGTCGGCTCCGGTCATGTCGTAGAGCACGACGAAAACCCTCGAGTGGGGGTCTTGCACGACCGTGGCCAGCGCGCCTTCCCAGCCGATGTCCTCACCGCCGAAGGTCAGCCGCCAGCCGTGTAGCCAGCCGGTGCCGGCCATGGGCGAGTGCGGCGCCCGCTGCAACATCTGTTCGGGATGCATGTTGGAGCCATAGGCGGCGTAGAGCGGCACGGGGGCAAGCCTAGTGGTCCTGTGGTGGAGATGACGGCAAGGTTGCCCCACGATGGCAAGCCGGGTCGGGTCTGTACTTGTAGGTTTGATGCCGTGGCAACGCGCATCGTGATCATTGGTGGAGGACCAGCGGGATACGAGGCGGCGCTTGTGGCCGCCGCCCATGAGCGAAGCGCCACCGAGGTCACGGTGATCGACTCGGACGGTATCGGTGGCGCGTGCGTGCTCTTCGATTGCGTGCCGTCCAAGACGTTCATCGCGTCCACCGGTGTGCGTACCGACCTGCGGCGCGCCCCCAACCTGGGCTTTGACATCGACGTGGAGCATGCCAAGATCTCGCTTCCGCAGATCCACAACCGCGTCAAGCGTCTTGCCTCCGAGCAGTCGGCCGATATCGCCGAGCGGCTGCGCAACGCCGGGGTGCGTCTGATCCCTGGACGTGCCGAGCTGGTCGATCATGTGGTCGGGATGGCGTTTCATCGGGTCAAGGCCACCGCTGCGGATGGGACAAGCACCATCCTGGAAGCCGACGTGGTGCTCATTGCCACCGGCGCCAGCCCGCGGGTGCTGTCTCATGCCCGCCCCGACGGGGAACGGATCCTCACCTGGCGCCAGCTCTATGACCTGGACGAGCTGCCCGAGCACCTCATCGTGGTCGGATCGGGTGTGACGGGTGCCGAGTTCGTCCACGCGTACACGGAGCTGGGCGTTCAGGTGACCGTGGTGGCCAGCCGGGACCGCGTGCTGCCGCACGAGGACGAGGATGCGGCCCTGGTCCTGGAGGACACGCTCGCCGAACGGGGTGTGACGCTCGTCAAGAACGCCCGGGCCGATTCGGTGACAAGAACCGCTACCGGCGTCCGCGTCGCGATGGCCGACGGCCGCGTGGTCGACGGCAGCCACGTGCTGATGACCGTGGGGTCGATTCCGAACACCGCGGGTCTGGGCCTGGAACGGGTCGGCATCACGCTCGGCTCCGGCGGCTACCTCACCGTCGACCGGGTGTCGCGCACGTCGGTGGCCGGCATTTACGCCGCGGGTGACTGCACCGGCCTGCTGCCGCTGGCCTCGGTGGCGGCCATGCAGGGTCGCATTGCCATGTATCACGCACTCGGTGACGCGGTGCATCCCATCAAGTTGAAAACCGTTGCCGCCGCGGTGTTCACTCGCCCGGAGATCGCCGCCGTGGGGGTGTCCCAGGCGGCCATCGACAACGGTGAGGTGCCGGCGCGGACGGTCACGCTGCCCCTGCATACGAACCCCCGGGCCAAGATGTCGGGCCTCAAACGTGGTTTCGTCAAGATCTTCTGCCGTCCGGCCACCGGTGTGGTGATCGGTGGCGTCGTGGTGGCCGCGAATGCCTCCGAGCTGATTTTGCCCATCGCCCTGGCGGTGCAGAACCTGCTCTCGGTGAATGATTTGGCGCAGACGCTGTCGGTGTACCCGTCCCTGTCCGGTTCGGTGACGGAGGCGGCACGCCAGTTGATTGCCCACGATGACCTGGACTGACCTCGGGCGACATGCGCTACAGCGGCGTGCATCACAGACGAGAGCGCTACCGGCCGGTAACGTGGCTTTCTGGAAGGACTCCGGGGGCCCGTTAATGGGAGTGGAAGGGAGCAGTCGTGAGTGACGCAACCAGCCCATCGGTATCGGGTGGACCGACCTACACGTTCCTTGGACCGCAGGCCCGTTCGCTGAACTGGGAGCGCCTGGGATCCGAGCAGTTCGATGTTATCGTGATCGGCGGTGGTGTGGTCGGTGCCGGATCGGCTCTCGACGCGGCCACGCGTGGGCTGAAGGTCGCGCTGGTCGAGGCGCGTGACTTCGCCGCCGGGACGTCGAGCCGCTCCTCGAAGATGTTCCATGGTGGGCTGCGCTACCTGGAGCAACTCGAATTCGGTTTGGTCCAGGAGGCATTGCGCGAACGTGAGCTGTCGCTCTCGACGCTGGCACCACATCTGGTCAAGCCGCTGCCGTTCTTGTTCCCGCTGACCAATCGGTGGTGGGAACGTCCCTACATTGCCGCCGGCATCTTTCTGTATGACCAGATGGGTGGCGCGAAATCTGTTCCCGCCCAGAAACATCTCACCCGCGCCGGTGCACTGCGGCTGGCGCCGGGGCTCAAGCGCAACTCGCTCATCGGTGGTATCCGCTACTACGACACCGTGGTCGACGACGCTCGCCACACCATGAACGTGGCCCGCACGGCGGCGCACTACGGGGCCGTCGTCAGAACATCCACTCAGGTGGTCTCGCTGTTGCGTGAGGGCGATCGCGTCACCGGCGTGGTGGTGCGTGACACCGAGAACGGCGCCGAGACCGAGGTTCGCGGGCATGTCGTCGTCAACGCCACCGGGGTGTGGACCGACGAGATCCAGGCGCTGTCGCGTACCCGCGGCCGGTTCCGGGTGACCGCGTCCAAGGGTGTTCACATCGTGGTGCCACGAGACAGGGTTGTCAGCGAGGTGGCGATCATCCTGCGGACGGAAAAGTCGGTGCTGTTCGTCATCCCGTGGGGCAACCACTGGATCATCGGGACGACCGATACCGAATGGAATCTCGACCTGGCACATCCGGCAGCCACCAAGGTGGATATCGACTACATCCTGAACAAGGTGAATACGGTGCTGGCAACGCCGTTGACGCACAACGATATCGATGGCGTGTACGCGGGCCTGCGGCCACTGCTGGCCGGTGAGGATGACGACACGTCCAAGCTTTCCCGTGAGCACGCCGTCGCGGTGGCGGCGCCGGGGCTGGTGGCCATCGCGGGCGGTAAGTACACGACATATCGCGTCATGGCCTCCGATGCCATTGATATGGCAAGCGAGTTCGTGCCGGCACGGGTCGCGCCGTCGATCACCGAGAAGGTGCCGCTGCTCGGTGCCGACGGGTACTTCGCGCTGATCAATCAGACCGAGCATGTGGGGGAGACCTACGGCCTGCATCCCTACCGGGTGCGGCATCTGCTGGACCGGTACGGTTCGCTGATCGGCGAGGTGCTGGCCTGTGCGGGCTCGGATCACACCTTGCTGGAGCCGATCGCCAAGGCGCCGATGTACTTGAAGGTGGAGGCGCTGTACGCGGTGGTTGCCGAAGGTGCCCTGCATCTGGAGGACATTCTCGCCCGGCGCATGCGTATTGCCATCGAGTACCCGCATCGTGGCGTCGACTGCGCCCAGGAGGTCGCCGAGCTGGTGGCTCCGGTGCTCGGCTGGTCCGCGGAAGACATTGTGCGCGAGGTGGATACCTACCGTGCGCGAGTGGATGCCGAGGTGCGCTCGCAGCGTCAGCCCGACGACGCGTCGGCGGATGCGCTCCGGGTCGCGGCACCCGAGGCACGCTCGTTCATCGTCGAACCGGTAACCGACGTACTGTCTCCATCCAAGTAAGACTCGGCAGTCAGTCCCGCTGATGAGCCCGAGAAGAAGGGCTCCAGAGCCACCGCTACCGGTTCGGGACGGCTTGGGACCGGTCCGAATTCGCCTGCGAGCAGACGGGCGGGTGGTTGATGAGCTGGTGTCCCGATTCGGACCGGCCGCCGCCGAGAAGGTGAGCGGGGGCGAGGTTGTCGACGCCGAGGGTGTGGCCGTCACCGCGGAGACACATCTGCGCGCGGGATCGTCGGTGTATACCTATCGCGACGTGGCCGCGGAGGTTCCTGTTCCTTTCGCCATCGACGTATTGCACTGGGATGACGACGTTGTCGTGGTTGACAAGCCACATTTCCTCGCCACGATGCCGCGCGGTCGCCATGTCACCGAGACAGCACTGGTGCGGCTGCGTAGGACGCTGGACCTGCCGGAACTGGCGCCCGCACACCGCCTCGACCGGCTCACCGCGGGCGTGCTGCTGTTCACGGTGCGCCCCGAGGCCCGCGGCGCCTATCAGTCGCTGTTCGCGCAACGCCAGGTGGTCAAGATCTACGAGGCGTTGGCGCCCGTCGACCCGGAAGTCGTCCTGCCGGTGACGCTGCGGAGCAGGATCATCAAGCGGCGCAGCATCCTTCAGGCGAGTGAGGAGCCGGGTCCGGTGAACGCCGAGACCCATATCGAGCTGCTTGAACACGACGGTTCGACCGGCAGGTACCGCCTGACCCCGAGCACCGGGCAGACCCATCAACTGCGGGTGCACATGAACAGCCTGGGAATCCCGATCGTCAATGACCCGCTGTATCCCGAGGTTGTGGAGGTGGCTCCGGATGACTTCACCCGCCCGCTGCAACTCGTGGCGCGCTCGCTGGCATTCCGCGACCCGTTCACCGGCAGGGACGTCCGGTACGAATCGGCGAGGGCGCTACGGCAGTGACGCCTGGAGATGTTCGGCGGAGCCCCGCAGGTAGCGTCCCGGTAGATCCGCCAGTCCCTGAACCGTGCCGGGTGAGTTCGCAGCACCCGATGGGTGGCGGGGTTCACGGTCGCGCGGCTTCGAGCTCGGCGATGCGGGCGCGGAGCTTGTCGATTTCGGCAGTCAGCTCGGCCTCGCGGGCCTGTGCTTTCTCTTGATAGGCCTTGCCGAGATCGGTGAGGTACTGCTGGTCATAGCGGGGAATGATGCTGCGTGAGCAGTTCCAGTCGAACGCTTCTACCGCGATACCGATCTCGCGGCGTTCGCCGTCGTGCACAGTGCCGCGGCCGAACAGCTTGAGTCGCTGCTTGCGTGGATAGTCGACGATGAACATCGCCAGCCGATCGTCGGCCGCGAGGTTTCCGAGCGTCACGAACTGGCTATTGCCCGGAAGGTCGATGAACCGCAGTGTGTTACCGCCGAGGTGGCGGACGAATCCTGCGGGGCCGCTGCGGTATTGCAGGTATGGCCATCCGGTCGGGGTCACGGTGCCCAGACAGAACTGGGTCGCCTCGGCGATCATTCGTAGCTCCCGTGACCCGAGGTCGGCGGGGCCGTCGTCGGGGCGTTCCAGATGTGTGCCGTAGGCGACATAGCTGCCGTTAGCGCGCTGCCGCTCGATCGCGTCCGCGCCGAAGGCGAGGTGGTGGTAGTGGTTGTTGGTCATGGGTACACCGCGATCTCGATCAGGTTTCCATCCGGGTCGCGGCAGTAGTGCGATGTCATCTCGCCCAGTGCCCCGATCTTGGTCACCGGGCCCTGCTCGATGTCCACACCGCATGCGCCGAGGTGTTCGCGAACCTCGGCCGCCGAGGCATCGGTGATGAAACACAGGTCGTCTGATCCCGCGGCCGCCGCCCGGCCCGTGAACCACTCGTCCTGGGTTGCCGTGACGGGCCGCAGGTTGATCTTCTGCGTGCCGAATGTCAGCGCCGTCCGGCCTGCGGGGCCGAAGGTTTCCCGAGTCATGCCGAGGACGCGCTGATACCAGGCCGCGGTTGCCTCCACGTTGGTGCAGTTGATCACGATGTGGTCGAAGCGTGTCACTTTCACCAGTACCGTCTCCTCGTCGCGCAGGCGCTCATCGGCGTACCCTCAGCCCTCTCGGCGTACGTGCGAAACCTGCCTCCAGTAAGGCTGCGATGACGGCCGACTCGCCGATATCGAAGACCGATCTGCCATCGGCTTTTTCGATCACCAGACCATCGAGCCCGCCCTCGCGGACCAATTCCATCGTGCCCAATGCGGCGGCGTGCAGCATCGTGGGGTCGGTCACGAAGCTAAGCAGCGACTTGCCGCCTCTTTCGATGTAGAGAACCAGATGGCCGTCAACGAGCGCCACGAGCGCCCCGGCCTTACGGCCCGGTCGATGACCAGAGTCGGACGCCGCCCGCGGCCACACCAATGCCGCCCCATACGGATTGGCCGGATCGGTCGCCGCCAGCACGGTAGCCCGGCACGGTGTGCGCTCATCGTCGACGGCGTCGAGATATTCACGCAGCCTGTCCACGGTCGTGGGAGAGGCGAACTGCGCACCCCCGAGCGATTCGACGAAATAGCCCCGGCGGCAGCGTCCGTTGTCCTCGAACGTCGACAACACCTTGTACAGCCACGCGAATCCGCCCGCGACACCCTCGGCGACGACGCTGCCCTTGGTCACCACGCCATACCGTCCGAGCAGCAACTCGGCCTGCATATGTGAGCGCTCGGTACCGTCGGCTAGCCGCTCCGGGAGTAGTGACCACCGGCCCGCGACCGCGGGATCGACCGGTGCCGCGGTGGGGAGTGGCGTGTAGGCGCGCAGTCGGGGAGCACGCCGGTTTCGGTGCGCGGTACGTGATTTAGTGCTGGTACCCAGCAGCGCTCGTACGGGTGCGAAAGTGTCTCCCGTCACTTGCCCCGCCCACACCAGATCCCACAACGCCGCCCTGGTCGCGGCCTCGCCGAATTGACGGAAGAAGAATCCGCCGCCGGCGGCCAGGCCATCGAGGATCGCTCGGTGCGCCTCGTCGAGAACAACCGGATCGGTGGCAGCGAGTGTGGCCGGCGCAACCCCGCTCGGATGCAATGCGATCCAGCCATCCTGTGCGGTGATCGAGCCATGTCCGGACCACACCGCCTCCCCGGAGGCCAGCAGTTCGTCGAGCATCTGGGGGGAGTAGTCGCGAACCCGGCGCGCCAGAATCAGTGGCTCCCAGGCGGATGCGGGTATCGGTACCCCGGCGAGCTGGTCGATGACGGTGGCCACTCCGTCGACCCCACGCAGGCTGGAATCGAGGTACTGCCACTCGGGCAGGAACCGTGCGAACGCCGCCGTGCTGACGGGTTCCACCTGTGCGCGCAGTGCCGCGAGGGACCGTCGACGCAGAATCCGGAGGACCTCCGCGTCGCACCATTGCTCAGAATCTGTGGCACCTAAGTCGTATTGGCTGGTGAATTCACCGCGCACCAACTGGCCGCGGGCGGCCATCGCCGCCAGGGCGTCGGCAGCGACGCGGACTCCGATGCCGAAGCGCTCGGCCGCCTGCCCGGTGGCGAACGGGCCGTGTGTCCTGGCGTATCGGCCCAGCAGCTCTCCGAGCGGGTCTGCGGTCGCGTCGGTGAAGGCTGCGGGCACCCCCGGAGGTACGGGCACCCCGAGCGCGTCACGCAGCCGGGCCACGTCTTCGACGGCTGCCCACCAAGAACGCTGCCCGTAGTGGGTCTCGACCACCCGGCGTGCCGTGACGAGCTCACGTAGCCAGTCGGTCCCGACGCCGGTGCACCGTGTGGCGACCTCATCGGCGGTGAGTGGGCCGAGGAGCCGGAACAGGTCGGCAAGGCCCTCGGGGTCGCGAGCTTTGCGCTCGTCGGCAAGATGCTGCAGTTGTCTTTCGGTCGCCTCGATGACGGCCGGGTCGAGCAGCTCCCGCAGCTCCACACGGCCCATGAGCTCGGCGAGCAGGCCGGTGTCCAGGGAGAGTGCCGCGGCTCGTCGCTCGGCCAGTGGGCGATCCTCGTCGTACATGAATCCGCCGACGTAGCTGAACAGTTGAGCGGCCGCGAAGGGAGACGGTGTATCGGTCTGCACCTCGACGATCCGGATCCGGCGCTGCTCGATACCGGACATCAACCGCACCAGGGTGCCGATGTCGTAGACGTCCTGGAGGCATTCGCGCAGCGCCTCCAGGACCATCGGGAAATCGGAGTGCTTGCGTGCGACATCCAACAGTTGTGCGGCGCGCTGGCGCTGCTGCCACAGCGGCGATCGGCGGCCGGGAGTTCGGCGGGGTAGTAGTAGCGCGCGCGCCGCGCACTCGCGGAACCGCGCCGCGAACAGCGCGGACCCGCCGACCTCCCGCGTGACGATGGCCTCGATTTCCGCGGCATCGAAGACGAAAAGACTTGCTCCGGGCGGGTTGTCATCGGTGTCGGGGAGTCGCACCACGATGCCGTCGTCGGTGGCTGTGGGTGACTCGCTGACGCCGTAGCGCTGTTGGAGCCGATCGGAGACGGCGAGTGCCAGCGGGCCGTTGACCCGTAGTCCGTACGGTGAATGCAACACGATGCGCCAGTCGCCGAGCTCGTCACGGAACCTCTCGACGATCAGCGTGGTATCGGTGGGGACGGCGCCCGTCGACTGCAGCTGGTCGGTGAGCAGCCTGCGTAGATTCCCCATGGCGAAGTCATCGAATCCCATTTCAGCACAACGTCTTTCGAAATCGGTATCGTGTGCGGCGGCCAGCTCGCCGGTGAGGTGTCCCAGCGCCATCCCCAGCTCGGCGGGCCGCCCTACCGCGTCGCCGCGCCAGAACGGCAACCTGCCTGGTTGCCCGAAGGCAGGGACCACCACGACCCGCTCATGGGTGATCTCGGTGATGCGCCAGCTGGTGGCACCCAATGAGATCACGTCGCCCGGCCGAGACTCGTAGACCATTTCCTCATCGAGTTCGCCCACCCGTGAGGGCTTCTCGCCCTCGGCACCGGCGTACATGTACACCGTGAACAGGCCGCGATCGGGAATGGCGCCACCGGATGTCACCGCCAGCCGCTGCGCTCCAGGCCGTCCGGTGAGCGTTCCTTCGTCTCTGTCGTAGACGACGCGCGGACGCAGCTCGGCGAAGTCGGTGGAGGGGTACTTGCCGCTGAGCAGGTCGAGCACCGCGTCAAACGCGCTGCGCGGCAAGGAGCTGAAGGGGGCACTACGCCTGACGACGTCGAACCAGGTCTCGACATCCAGCGGATCCAACGCACACGCGGCCACGGTGTGTTGGGCCAGGATGTCCAGCGGATTGGCAGGTACTTGCAGGGTCTCGATATCGCCGGCGAGCATGCGCCGCACCGTGACCGCGCAGCCCAGCAGATCGGTGCGGTGCTTCGGGAAGAGCACGCCTCTGGACACCTCACCCACTTGGTGACCGGCTCTACCGATGCGTTGCAGTCCACTGGCCACCGACGGCGGCGCCTCTACCTGAATCACCAGATCGACGGCGCCCATGTCGATTCCGAGCTCCAGGCTGCTGGTGGCCACCACGCATTTGAGCCGGCCCGTCTTGAGATCGTCCTCGATGTTCGCGCGCTGTTCCTTACTCACCGAGCCGTGATGCGCGCGGGCCAGCAGGGGGGCGGCACCATAGGTCTGCCCGCTGCCCATGATGTGCGCCGGGGGTCCTCCGGGTACGCCGGGATTGGGTGCGGGGGTGAGGTCCACGCCGAGGCGCTCGGCGTGAATCTCGTTGAACCTGGCGGTGAGCCGCTCAGCGAGGCGACGTGAATTGGCAAAGACGATGCTCGACCGATGCACTTCGATGAGGTCGACGATGCGCTGCTCGACATGCGGCCAAATCGTGTTTCGGCCCGCCCGTGGAGAATCGGCGCCGGCTTCCGGATCCGGGTACGTGTCGGGGGCGCTCATATCCGAAACCGGCACGACCACCGACAGGTCGAAGGTCTTGGGACTGGCGGGGGCGACGATGGTAGCGGGAGCGCGGCCGGACAAAAAGCGCGCGACCTCTGCCGCGGGCTTCACCGTCGCCGACAGGCCAATTCGCTGCGCCGGCTGGGGAAGACGCTCATCGAGCCGCTCGAGTGAGAGCGCGAGATGCGCGCCGCGTTTGGTTCCGGCCACCGCGTGCACCTCGTCGACAATGATCGTGGTGACAGTTCCCAATGTTTCGCGCGCCGCCGAGGTCAACATCAGGAACAGCGATTCGGGGGTGGTGATGAGGATGTCCGGGGGAGAGGAGATCAATGCGCGGCGGCGCTGCGCTGGCGTATCGCCCGAGCGCACCCCGATGGTGATCGAGGGCTCGGGCAGGCCCTTCCGCAGTGCGGTCCGGGCGATCCCGGCAAGAGGGGCACGCAGATTTCGCTCGACATCGACAGCGAGTGCCTTGAGGGGCGAGACGTACAGGACCCGGGTTCCCGGGGCCACACGGTCGGCACCGGCCAGGGTGTCAATGGCCCACAGAAACGCCGCAAGGGTCTTACCGGATCCGGTGGGGGCGACGACGAGGGTGTTATCGCCGTTGGCGATGGACTGCCATGCGTCGGACTGTGCCTGCGTGGGAGCCGGAAATGATTCGGCGAACCATTCCCGGGTGGGTGCCGAGAACCGGGCGAGTGGACCGGACTCGCTGCTCATCAGACCATCGTGCCAACAAGGACCGACAATTAATCGGCGCCCATGAGATCGACGACAGCCTTCGGGATGTTCGGCACCCGCCGCACGGCGTCGATCATGGCGTGTGCGGAGGTATCGGCGAGCCAGTCGACATCGAGATCCGGGTTGATGGCCCGTTGGCGCGCCAGTTCCTGGTTGAACGTCAGCCACGCCCGGATGACCACCCGCAAGATGGTGACAAGATCCGGTGTCAATTCATCGCCGGCGACGTGTTTGACGACAGCCATAATGCGGTCGGTCTGCTTGTCGTATTCCTGCTGCTCGATGGCCGCCACGGTGGGATCGGCGGAATCGATCATGCGGAAGACGGTCACCGGGGCGTAAGGATGTTCTTCCTGGTAGTGCAGATAGACCAGGAGGGTGCGCCGCAGGCGCTCGAAACCTGTGAGCGTCGGGTCCATGTCCAGTGAGATCGTGGCGTCGTAGAGCCTGTCGTACTCGGCCTGCATCACCGCGGTGTAGAACGAGCGCTTGTCGGGAAAGTAGCGGTACAGCAGCGCCCGCGAGACGCCCGCCTGCTCAGCTACCTCATCCATGCGGACATCGTCATAGTGACGTTCGCCAAATAGTTGAGTTCCAAACTCGAGGAGCTCGGCGCGCCGATCTTCGGGGGTCAGCCGACGGCGAGGCGATGAGCCGCTCGGGCGAACTGCATCGGAGTCGTCGGTCATCCAGCAGATTTTACTAGGCGGTGGGTTCTCACTTGGCGCGATCGGTGAGCACTCGTCAGGTTCACACGGGTTCCGCCGGATCTGCCATGTCGAGAGACGCCAGCCGCCTAACTAGACTGCTTCGGTGGCTAAGCACATCGACCCCGAGGACATGGCCATCTTTGGGCGCGTCCTGGATCAGGCCGCCGAGCTCGCGCCCGATCACCCCGATTCGATTGCCGTGCAGCGCGGTGTCGCCAAACTCTTCAAGATTCTCAAGAGACAGCGCCGTCGCCAGGCGCGCCAGGCCGAGCTGGATGCCGACCGCGCCGTGATCGGAGCGACGGCCACGGGTTCAGCCGATCGGATCGACGACGAGACGGCAGGGCTGCCCTTGCGTGGTGGTGACGCCGTGGGGACGCTGCGGCGCCCGCAGCATTGCTACATCTGCAAGGTCAGGTACACCGAGATCGACGCCTTCCACCATCAGCTGTGCCCGGATTGCGCGCCCGCCAACAGGTCCCGGCGCGATCAGCGTACCGACCTGACCGGGCGGCGGGCCGTGTTGACCGGTGGCCGCGCCAAGATCGGGATGTACATCGCGTTGATGTTGTTGCGCGACGGGGCCAGCCTCACCATTACGACCCGCTTCCCGCGGGATGCGGCCCGCAGATTCGCGCAGCTGCCGGATGCGGCGGGCTGGCTTGATCGGCTGAGCATTGTGGGCATCGACCTGCGCGACCCGGCGCAGGTGGCGCGTTTCGCCGATGAGGTGGCCGCACAAGGTCCGTTGGACATCCTGATCAACAATGCCGCCCAGACGGTCCGTCGCAGCCCGGGCTCCTACACGTCATTGGTCGATGCCGAGCAGGCGCCGCTCAGCGGTGCCGCAGCGCGGGTCCCGATTACGGCGATGGGTGATTCCAGTGAGTTGCACCCGCACACCTTGGCGCTCGGAGAGGGATCCGAAGCCGCCGCGCACTCGCTCGTGTCGTTGGCGTTGACCGCGGGCTCGGCCACGCCGGACCGGGTCGCCGATGGCACGGCTGTCGATGCCGGTGGGTTGCTACCCGATCTCGTCGATACCAACAGCTGGGTGCAGACGGTCGATCAGATCAACCCGCTGGAACTGCTTGAGGTGCAACTGTGTAACAGCGTGGCGCCTTTCATTCTGTTATCGCGGCTGCGTCCCGCGCTGCGCGCCTCAACCGCCACGCGCAAGTATGTGGTGAATGTGTCGGCGATGGAGGGCAATTTCTCGCGTGGCTATAAGGGGCCCGGGCATCCGCATACGAATATGGCCAAGGCCGCGTTGAACATGCTGACCAGGACCAGTGCGGGGGAACTGTTTTCCGAGGGCATCCTGATGACCGCCGTCGATACCGGCTGGATCACCGATGAGCGTCCGCACACCAGCAAGATGCGTTTGGCACAAGAGGGGTTCCGGGCGCCGCTGGATCTCGTGGACGGTGCCGCCCGGGTGTATGACCCCATTGTTCAGGGTGAGCGTGGCGTCGATCTGTATGGCTGCTTCCTGAAGGACTTTCAGCCTCACCCCTGGTAGCGCACCGTGGCGGCTACCAGGGGCTGAACCGGCTAGCCGAAGTGAACGCCCTGGGCCAAGGGCAGTTCCGTGGAGTAGTTGACCGTGTTGGTGGCGCGTCGCATGTACGCCTTCCACGAGTCGGACCCCGACTCGCGGCCGCCGCCCGTTTCCTTCTCTCCGCCGAACGCTCCGCCGATCTCGGCCCCCGAGGTACCGATGTTGACGTTCGCGATTCCGCAGTCGGATCCGTCAGCCGCCAGAAAACGTTCCGCCTCGCGCATGTCCAGGGTGAAGATCGCCGAGGAAAGGCCTTGGGGTACCGCGTTGTTCAGTGCGATCGCCTCGTCGAGAGTGTCGTAGCCCAGCACGTACAGAATCGGGGCGAAGGTCTCCCGGTGTACGACGTCGCTCTGTTCGGGCATCCGTACGACGGCGGGGGTGACGTAGTAAGCGCCATCACCCAGCTCCCGATGTTCGCCGCCGATGACGGTTCCGCCTTGCGCGCGAGCGGCTTCCAGAGCGTTCTGCATATCGCGGAATGATTTCTCGTTGATCAGTGGGCCGATCAAGGTGTGCTCGTCGAATGGGTCGCCCACCGGAAGCTGGCCGTAGGCATTGACAATGCGCTCGACCAGTACATCGGCGACAGAGTGGTGAACGATCAACCGCCGCAAGGTAGTACAGCGCTGACCGGCGGTACCCGCAGCAGAGAACACGATGCCGCGCACCGCCAGATCCAGGTCTGCCGAAGGAGTCACGATCGCCGCGTTGTTACCGCCCAACTCCAGTAGCGATCTGCCGAAGCGTGCGGCCACCCGCGGACCGATCTCCTGGCCCATCCGCACTGACCCGGTTGCACTCACCAACGCGACGCGCGGATCGTCGACGACTTGTTCGCCGACCTCCCGGCCGCCCTGGATCAATCGGCTGACCTCCGGCGGTGCCCCCACGTCGGCGGCTGCCCGGTCCAGAAGTGCCTGGCAGGCAACGGCAGTCAGTGGTGTCAGTTCGGACGGCTTCCACACCACGGTGTCACCGCAAACCAGGGCGATCGCGGTGTTCCACGACCACACGGCGACGGGAAAGTTGAAGGCCGAGATGACCCCGACGACGCCGAGCGGATGCCAGGACTCCATCAGGCGATGTCCGGCGCGCTCGGACGCCATCGTCTTGCCGTACAGCTGCCGGGACAGGCCGACGGCGAACTGGCAGATGTCGATCATCTCCTGCACCTCGCCAAGGGCCTCGGAGACGATCTTTCCGGCCTCGATGGTCACCAGCTCGGCCAGATCCTTCTTGTGTTCCGTCAGCAGCTCGCCGAGACGGGCCACCAGCGCACCGCGGACGGGGGCGGGGGTTGTGCGCCATTGTGAGAACGCCTGAGCGGCTTCGGCGATGGCGTTGTCCACATCTTCCGTGGAACTCGCCGTGAGCGTGAAAAGCGTGTCACCGGTAATGGGTGTACGGACCGCAACGCCGCCATGCTCGCCCGACTCCGTGCTCAGTTCTAGATCAGCGCCGATCCAGCGCAGTGCGTTCTGGGCCCGCGCGCGCAACTCCTCGGCGGACGGCAGCACCTCGGGGGATGAGGTAGGCAGGGTGGTGGTCATCGATCGGCTCCTATCGTGAGGTCAGATTGTGCGGCGATGGTGGCGTAGAGCGCGTATGGATCGTGGATGTCCCGGCCGATGGCGTCGGACATCCAATCCTTCGAATAGTCGGCGGTGCAACGATCTGCGCCGTCCCCGTAGGAACCGTCGTCGTCCAGATTGGATCGGAAGATCCCGGCGGCCGAGCGCGGCAGGAAGTCCTCGTACACGATGGGGCTGCGCACGGTCTCACCTTCGGGGCCGGTGTCCGTGCGGAAGTACGCCAGTTCCTTTTCGGCCAGCCCGGCTTCGGTATCGGGAAAGTGATCGGCCCATATGGACGCGGCCCGTTCGGGATCTGCGTGCGCGGCATCGATGGCGGCCATGGCGTTGTCGTAGCGGGTGCGACCGGCGGGGGTCAGGGCGATGCCTCTGGCCTCGACTTCGCCAAACCGGACCCGCAGCGTGTCACTGGCCACGGAACCATCACTCATGCGGAAACGGCGTGGCTCGGCCAGCGCCCGGAATGAGGTCTGCCGCAGGAGAACGTCGGGCCCATGCCACCGGGGTGGTCCCTGAATCGCGTCGATCATGGTGATGCCGCGTGCCGTCATCCGCCGGTAGAGGTCGTCGATATCGAGCACGCGCGGGGTCAGATGGTTGATATGCGTGCCGCTCACACCGGCGATATCGGCCGCGACGGGTGAGACCGCGGAAAGCTCGTCATACCAGGCACGGTCGATGGGGGTGCTGGACAGCGCGAAGGACGTGACGGCCTCGCGAATGAAATCCCCGGCCTGTGCCGGGGTGGCTCCTCCGGCGGCGCTGATCATTCGTGCGTGTGCCAGCAGCGCGGGATCGAACAGTTCTCGTTGCTCCACGAAGTTTTCCACGCGGGTGCGCAGGCCCGTATCGAAGAATCGGCGGTCAGCCGTCGCGAGCATCGAGGTGAACACACGGAATGGGTTGAGCGCCAATTCTTTTTCGTCGATGGGACGGAACGCCGTGGAGACCACGGGCACCGGGGACGCGGCATCACGCAGATCGTAGAAGTCGACGGGGTACATGCCAAACGCTGCGAACAGGTCGGCAACGGCGGCGAGTTCGCGTGGGCTGCCCACGCGGATCGCACCGTGGCGTTCGGCGGTCACCCGCTCGACCGATCCGAGCCGCTCGGCATCCGGATGTGTTGTGGCGTAAGTCTGGTTCACCTCGGTGCTGACATCGACCAACGTGTTGTATGCGGGAACCTCTGTCCCATACATCCGCGAGAGTGCCGCCGCGAAACCTGCCCGGAGTTCCCAGCATGGGATGAGTGCCGTCATCGTATTCGTCTCAGAGTTGAGGTGATTGGCCTGCGCAAGTCCGTTCCTTGTCGTCGCTGGTCGCGGTACTCTGCCCCCGTGACTGCGGATTCCGAGAGAGCACCCGAGCGTCCGCTCGACGACGTCGATCGAATTCTGGTGCGCGAGTTGGCTCGCGATGGCCGGGCGACTCTCGCCCATTTGGCCGCCAAAGCCGGGCTGTCGATCTCGGCGGTGCAAACCCGCGTGCGACGGCTGGAATCTCGCGGTGTTCTCACCGGGTACGCGGCCCGGGTCAATCCGGAGTCGGTGGGCCAAATGCTGTCGGCGTTCGTGGCAATCACCCCTCTCGATCCTTCACAGCCCGATGATGCTCCGGCACGGCTTGAGCACATCGACGCCATTGAGTCGTGCTACTCGGTGGCGGGCGAGGAAAGTTACGTCCTCCTGGTGCGGGTGCCCTCGCCTCGTGCGCTCGAAGAGCTGCTGCAGCTGATCCGCACCACAGCCAACGTTCGCACCCGAAGCACCATCATCTTACAAACTTTTTACGATGGCCGCCAGCTTGTGCCGTAAATATTCTTGTCTTGATGTAGAGAAGTCGTAAATACTGCGTTAGTCTGGCCTCATGACCGCACTAATGTTTCCGGGGGCCCAGGCTGGTTCCACGGTCGATGGCGAGGTAACACGTCCGGAATCGGTGACACCGGACCGGGTGCATGAGGTGCTGCGGCGCAGCATTCTGGCCGACGGAATGGACCTGGTACTCGACCTGGAGAGTTCGCGTGGGGCGCACCTCGTGGATGCGCGCGACGGCACCACCTATCTCGACATGTTCACCTTCTTCGCCTCGTCGGCGCTGGGTATGAATCACCCGATGCTTGCCGAGGACGCCGAGTTCCGTGCCGAACTGACCCGGGCCGCCATCAACAAGCCGAGCAACTCGGATATCTACACCGTCGAGATGGCCCGTTTCGTCGACACATTCGCGCGCGTGCTCGGCGATCCGGCGCTTCCGCACCTGTTCTTCGTCGACGGCGGCGCGCTGGCCGTCGAGAACGCGCTGAAGGTCGCCTTCGACTGGAAGAGCCGCTGGAACGAGGCGCACGGAATTGATCCGGCGTTGGGCACCAAAGTTTTACACCTGCGGGAGGCCTTCCACGGTCGCAGCGGATACACCATGTCGCTGACGAACACCGACCCCAACAAGGTGGCGCGGTTCCCCAAGTTCGATTGGCCGCGAATCGACGCACCATACCTGCGTCCCGACGCCGATATCGAAGAGCTAGAGGCCGCGGCGCTGGAGCAGGCGCGCCGCGTTTTCGCCGAAAATCCAAACGACATCGCATGTTTCATCGCTGAGCCGATCCAGGGCGAGGGCGGAGATCACCACTTCCGTCCGGAGTTCTTCCACGCCATGCGTGCGCTGTGTCACGAGAACGACACGCTGTTCGTCTTCGACGAAGTGCAGACCGGGTGTGGTCTTACCGGAACAGCCTGGGCCTTCCAGCAGCTGGGCGTGACCCCCGACATCATCGCCTTTGGGAAGAAGACCCAGGTGTGCGGGGTCATGGCGGGTGGGCGCGTTGACGAGGTGGCCGACAATGTCTTCGCCGTCAGCTCGCGTATCAACTCCACCTGGGGCGGAAACCTGGTCGACATGGTGCGCTCCCGCCGCATTCTGGAAGTGATTGAGTCGCAGCGGCTTTTCGGCAACGCGACGCGGATGGGTGAATACCTGCTCGACCGCCTGCAGACCCTCGCGCTGCGGCACGGTGAGGTCAGCGACGTGCGGGGCCGTGGCTTGATGTGCGCCTTCAGCCTGCCGAGCTCCGCCGAGCGCGATCGCCTGGTGCAGCGTCTATGGTCACAGGAGCGCGTGATCCTGCTGCCCAGTGGCAAGAACAGCGTCCGATTCCGCCCACCGCTGATCGTCAGCGCCGAGGAGATCGACGCCGCCGTCGCCGCGGTATCGAGGGTGCTGTCTCACCAGGCGTAGGGGGAGTGCTCCCGCGCTGTCCGCAGCGCCGAGCCCCACCACGCCAGCTCGTCGAGCATTGTCTTGGCGGCGGTTTCGGCATCGCGGCTGTCGACCAATCGGCCGGCATCGTCGAACTGGCTCCACACACCATGGAAACTCACCACATCCCGGGTGGTCACCGCGTGTAGTTCGGCGAATACCAGCCGCAGCTGCTCGATGGCGCGCAGTCCGCCCGACATGCCGCCGTACGACGTGAATCCGACCGGCTTGGCCTGCCACTCGCTGTGATGCCAATCGATCAGATTCTTCAGCGGGGCGGGGAAGCTGTGGTTGTACTCGGGAGTGACCACGAGGAAGGCGTCGGCGATACGTAACCGTGCCGTCACCTTGGCCAGCTGGGCGGTGCCTTCGGCACCCTCTCTTCGGGAAAGATGAAGGGGCAGTGGATACTCCGCGAGGTCGATGTATCCGGCCTGGAACGACGGATGATGCCGGGCCTTTTCTGCGATCCAATTGGCTACGGTGGGACCGAACCGACCATCACGCGTACTGGCGCAGATCACGGCGAGGCGCAGTGGGGTGGTTGACGTGTTCACGCGCCCATCGTCGTACCTAAAGTGCACTCGAGGTCAAGTGGATTCTTTCCGTCACGCGAGCATCGCGTCGGCGAATCGACGCACCGCGGCGACGGCTTCCTGCTCTGCGCCCGATGAGCCGGGATAGTCGGTGCGCGCCCTCGACTCGATGGTGCCGGTGGCGGGGTCGAGCAGCACCTCGGCGACCATCTCGGCTGTGGTGGGTTCACAGACGGCCCAGCTGTAGAGGTGATCGGAGTCCCAGTCGGCCGTGCGTGCGGACACGTACTCGGAGTCGTCGACACCAAGCGATGTCAATGCCGGACGGTCGTCCACGCGTTCGTCGGCACGCAGGGCGCGCAAATACCACGCGCCCGCGTTGATTTCGATGGGTTCCATGAGTCTAGAAATGCGTCGAGCGTGAAACCATGGCGGCAATTCGGTGCGAATCCCGCCACAGCTTCACGCTCGGCGACAAAAGTCCTACTTGATCTCTGCGATGACCGTGCCCTGGGTGATGGCGGCACCGGCCTCGACGCTCAGCCCGGTGATGGTGCCGGCCTTGTGCGCGGTGACGGGGTTTTCCATCTTCATGGCTTCCAGCACCACGATCAGCTCGCCGGCCTCGACCTCCTGGCCCTCTTCGACGGCGACCTTCACGACGGTGCCCTGCATCGGAGCCGTCACCGAGTCGCCGGTGGCGGCGCCGCCACCGTGGCCACCGCGCTTGCGGGCCTTGGGCTTCTTACGGATGACACCGTTCGCGGCGCCACCGCCCCCACCGCCCAGCGAGATGTCACCGGGCAGCGACACCTCGAGACGACGGCCGCCAACCTCGACGACCAGCTTCTGGCGGGGCAGAACCTCGTCCGCGTCGGCCTCAGCGGCGTCGGCCGTGAACGGCTCGACGGTGTTGTCCCACTCGGTCTCGATCCAGCGGGTGTGCACGGTGAAGCCGTCCTCGTCGCCGATGAAGGCGGGATCGGAGACGACTGCGCGGTGGAACGGGATGACAGTGGCCAGGCCCTCGACATTGAACTCGGCCAGGGCACGCCGCGAGCGGGCCAGAGCCTCATTGCGGTCGCGACCGGTGACGATCAGCTTGGCCAGCATCGAGTCGAACTGTCCGCCGATCACCGAACCGGCCTGCACGCCCGAGTCCAGGCGAACGCCGGGTCCGGTGGGGGTGTCGTAGACCTTGACCGGGCCGGGAGCCGGCAGGAAGTTGCGGCCGGCGTCCTCGCCATTGATGCGGAACTCGATCGAGTGGCCGCGCGGGGTCGGGTCCTCGGTGAACTCAAGGGCCTCGCCGTTGGCGATCTTGAACTGCTCCAGCACCAGGTCGACGCCGGCGGTCTCCTCGGTGACCGGGTGTTCCACTTGAAGGCGGGTGTTGACCTCGAGGAACGAGATCAGGCCGTCCTGGCCCACCAGGTATTCGACGGTGCCGGCTCCGTAGTAACCGGCCTCCTTGCAGATGCGCTTGGCGGACTCGTGGATCTCCTTGCGCTGCGCGTCGGTGAGGAACGGCGCGGGCGCCTCCTCGACTAGCTTCTGGAAGCGGCGCTGCAGCGAGCAGTCGCGGGTACCGGCGACGATGACGTTGCCGTGCTGGTCGGCGATGACCTGGGCCTCGACGTGGCGCGGCTTGTCCAGGTAGCGCTCCACGAAGCACTCACCACGACCGAAGGCGGCGACGGCCTCACGGGTGGCGGACTCGAATAGCTCGGGTACCTCTTCAAGGGTGCGGGCCACCTTCATGCCGCGGCCACCGCCACCGAATGCCGCCTTGATGGCGATCGGCAGACCGTGCTCCTTGGCGAAGGCGACAACCTCGTCCGCGTCCTTAACGGGGTCGGCGGTGCCGGGGACCAGCGGGGCCTGCGCCCGGGCCGCGATGTGGCGGGCGGTCACCTTGTCGCCGAGGTCGCGAATGGACTGCGGGCTGGGCCCGATCCAGATCAACCCGGCGTCGATGACGGCCTGGGCGAAGTCGGCGTTCTCGGAGAGGAAGCCGTAACCGGGGTGGATGGCGTTGGCGCCGGACTTCTCGGCGGCTTCCAGGATCTTGCCGAAGTCCAGGTAGGACTCGGCGGCGGTGTTACCGCCGATACCGAAGGCCTCATCGGCCAGGTGGACGTGGGGTGCGTCGGCGTCGGGCTCTGCGTAGATCGCGACGCTGCCCAGTCCAGCATCCTTCGCCGCGCGGATAACCCGGACCGCAATCTCACCGCGGTTGGCGACGAGTACCTTGCTGATCTTCGAGCTGGCGTGATTGGGCACCTGGCCTCCTGGTTTTAGTGCTTTCTTAGAGTCTCGGCAGTGAGTTTATGCATCCGTGGCATCAAACACACATCCGGGATGGGGTGTGCCGCCCCAAGTTTTTACCTACTGACGAGTAGGTTCAGGACAGTCGTCGCTTGATGCGTGCCAGCATCGCCGACATTCCGCGCAGTCGCAGCGGGCTGATCAGCGCTGCCAATCCGAGGTCCGCATAGAAGTCGTCGGGGACCGCCAGGATTGCGTCTGCGGACTGGCCGTCCAGACCCTGGTGCAGGATCGAGGCGAACCCGCGTGTCGTTGGAGCTTCGGCGGGCGCACTGAAATAGAGGCGTACGCCATCGCGGTCACTGGCGTCGACGTCCAGGAACAGCGGTGACTGGCATTCCGGCACCGGCTCCATCGCCGCCTGTTCCAAATGCGATGGCAACTCAGGTAATTCGGCCGAGAATTCCAGTAGCAGGCGAAGCTTGTCCTGCCCGTCGACGGCCTTGAAATCGGCGACGATCTCGGCGAGTTCGGCAGGGAGGCTCATGCTGCAGGGGGCGCGCCTGGTTTGTCGCCCTTGACGATCGGCGTGCGGACCCGGTTGCCCCATTCGGTCCACGAGCCGTCGTAGTTGCGCACACCCTCGACGCCCAGCAGGTGAGTGAGGACGAACCACGTGTGGCTGGAACGCTCGCCGATGCGGCAGTAGGCGACGATGTCGCCGTCCGCGGCGATGACATCGCCGTAGATGGCGTCGAGTTCGGCGCGGCGCCGGAACCTGCTGTCGTCCGCGGCGGCCTTGGCCCAGGGGATCGAGACAGCGGTGGGGATGTGTCCACCCCGCAATGCTCCCTCTTCCGGGTAATCGGGCATGTGGGTGCGTTCGCCGGTGTATTCCGCGGGGGAACGCACATCGACCAGCGGTCCATGTCCGAGGTGGGCCAGCACGTCGTCGGCGTACGCGCGAATCGGTGCGTCGTCGCGGTCCACCACGGGGTAGCCCTCGGTGTACTTGGCTGGAACGTCGAGTGTGGTGTCGCGTCCCTCGGAGATCCACAGATCCCGCCCACCGTCGAGGAGCCGGACGTCGGGGTGGCCGAACAGCGTGAATACCCAGAGTGCGTAGGCGGCCCACCAGTTGGACTTGTCGCCATAGATGACAACTGTGTCCTCGCGGCGGATCCCCTTGCGGTTCATGAGCTCTGCGAACTGCACGCCGTCGATGTAGTCGCGGACGGTGCCGTCATTCAGGTCGACGTGCCAGTCGATCTTCACCGCGCCGGGAACGTGCCCAATGTCGTAGAGCAGAACGTCTTCGTCGGACTCCACGATGGACAGTCCGGGGGTGCCTAGGTGCCCGGACAGCCAGTCCGCGGAGACGAGGCGTTCTGGGTGGGCGTAGGCGGCGAATTCAGGTGCGGGGTCGGCCGGAAGGGTCACGTTGTGAGCCTAGTCGCGTTCGAGGGTGGTCGGCTCATCGAGTTTGGATACCGAGTTCAGATCCGCGGTGCGTTGCTGGTCGCGGTGCGAGAATTCGCCAATGCCGGACTGGACATATCACCCGCTGAGCCCGATCGCGTCGTCCGTTCTCGGTGAACGCAGGACACGAGTTTGGGCGATGAAGGTCCTGGCGGCGGTGGTGACGTGCGCCGGAGGGCGGCGCTGGATTCCGTGGGTGTTTGACCATCCGCCGGTTCCGCCGCAATGGCACGGCCGGTTCGGGGCGACGGTTCCGCCGTCGATCGCGCGCGAGGCCGTCGCGGTGTTGCCGGTACAGGGGGCCAGTGTCGTCGAGATCGGACCGGTGGGCACTGCCGACGTGGACGCGGTGCGGCGGGCGGCCGCCGACCGCAGATGCCGGGTTGTCGCGCTCGTCGCTACCACCGAGGTGGCCGATGCGGTGGCGCCCTTCGTCGACGCGGTGTCCTGGCCCGGGGATGCCGGGACGGTGCGACTGACCGAACCATCGATGGACGCCGCGGTGCGCGCGCTGGCGGATCCGTCGGCGACCGTGCTCGCCACACCCGCGGTCTTGATTGACGCCGGGCCGGGCTGGTTCAGCCGGGTGATCGAGGCCGCTACGCCGACTTCGCCGCCAAAGGCATTGCGCGATATCGAGTTTGACCCGCGCGGATGGCCCGCGTGGCTATGGGGTGTACTAGTTGGGCTGGGTCTTATTATCGCGGGTATCGGGGCGGCCGCCATCTCTTTGGGCCCCGTGCTGCTGTGGTACGACCGCGACTACCTGGGGCTGTCGGTCGACGGCCTGCACGGCGTGAATCATCATCTGGTCGGGTTTCTGCAGCATGACCGGCTCACCATGGCGGGCAACATGATTGGTATCGGTGTTCTGTATCTGGGGTTGGCCTGGGGTGGGATCAGAGAAGGGCACCGCTGGGCCCGTAACGCGCTGTTGATTTCGGGGCTGGTCGCGTTCCTGACGTACTTCTACTTCCTGGTGACGGGTTTCCTCGAGCCACTGCACACGCTCGTCGTTGTCGGGTTGTTCCCCCTGCTGCTGCTCGCGGTGTGGCGTGTGCCCACGGCCCCGTGTTGGCCGCCCATCGTGGAAGGGCCCGAATCGGAGCGGCGGTGCGCGCTGTGGGGACAGCTACTCATGATCGGTGTGGGCGGTGGGTTGTTCGTTGCCGGAGCGGTGATTTCGACGATCGGGCTGACATCGGTTTTCGTCCCCACCGATCTCGATTTCCTGGGTACCAGCTCTGAGGCGCTGCATACCGCCAACCAGCATTTGCCGTCCTTCATCGCGCACGACCGCGCGGGTTTCGGTGGTGCGTTGATGGGCGCCGGATTGGCGGTGCTTCTGATCAGCCTGTGGGGCTGGCGCCGGGGCGAGCGCTGGGTGTGGTGGTCGTTGTTGATCGGGTGCGCGTTCGGCACCGTGCCGGTCCTGGCCATTCACTTCGCCATTGGGTACACGCATTTCGAGCATCTGCTGCCGGTGTACGTGTTGGTCGTCGTGGTGGTGATCGCCCTCGCGTTGTCGAGGGCGTACCTCACGGCGCGGCCCGATCAGTCACCGCGTATCAGCCGGTAACTGGTGACGGTCTCGCCGCGTGCGTCGCTGGCGTCGATGAGCGCCGCCCTGGAGCCACTAGAGAAGTGGGGCGACAGGAACCGGGCGGAGCTGGTCGGACGCTACGCCCGAACCAGCTGTGGTGGGGGTATCCATTGGGTGGTGCCGTTGGTGTGTTTTTGGGTGGTCCAGCCGTGGTTGAGGAGGCGGTGGTGGGGTGCGCAGGCGAAGGTGAGGTTGTCGATGTCGGTGGGGCCGCCATCGGCCCATTCGGTGATGTGGTGGACTTCGCAGAGGTATCCGGGCACGGTGCAGTCGGGGTGGGTGCAGCCGCGGTCTTGGGCGTGCAACACAATCCGCTGATCTGCCG